>JBMNGH010000005.1:147500-169633 GCA_050949725.1 Tepidanaerobacteraceae bacterium | reverse complement strand
GTACTTGCTACAGGAAGGAGAAAGACATCTGTTGCAAAAGTTTGGGTTTCTCCCGGCAAGGGCGAAATAACCATAAATAAAAAACCACTTGATGAATATTTTGGGCTGGAAACCCTCAAAGTTGAGGTAAAGACACCTTTACTCCATACAAATACACTTAACAAGGTAGATGTCGTAGCACAAGTAAAGGGCGGCGGTTTTACTGGCCAGGCAGGTGCTGTCCGACACGGAATAGCAAGGGCACTTTTGAAGATCGATGAAGACTATAGGCAGGTGCTCAAGAAAGAAGGAATGTTGACCCGTGACCCCAGGATGAAAGAGCGCAAGAAATACGGCCTAAAAAAGGCAAGGCGTGCGCCTCAATTCTCAAAGAGGTAAAAAATATCTTCTACAACTTAAACATTCACTCAAAATTTCAAAGCGTCAGGGATGGTCAGGGATGGTCATCCAACCGGCGCTTATTGTTTATTTACATTCGAGTTTGTTTACAATTACGAAGTTTGCTTATCGCAAGTGTTTATTTACACTCGAGTTTGTTCAAACTTACAAAGTTTGTTTACGAGTTACCCAACCGTCAGGGGGTTCATTCCCTTCGGCGGTTTTTTGTTGTGTAAAAAAGCATATAAGAATGTATAAATTATTAAATCCGGACGCAGTTGTAATCCCTCGGAATGCAGTATAATTTGTATGTGTAGGTGGTTTCGATATTTTTTTTGAACGTGTCGAGTTTGGAGCTTTTTAACAGGGAATTTTACTTTGCAACTTCAGGGAATTCATGTTTGCAATTACCGGTAATTCTAGTTTTACAAGAAACACCTAACATGTTTGAGGCTATTTTTCCTAACAAAAACCTCACATTTTTTTCAAAATTATATTTTAAAATATTTTAATAGACTTAGCACAAAATTATTAAGGGAAGGTGATGAAATTTTGTCAAGGTTATTAAAGTTTAGCCATCCAAGCTTAAAAAAAGCAGGAAGGTTAGTAGTGCTGTCATTGCTTTTTTTATCACTTTCATTAGGTATTACTTATGGTGCGGGCTCTTTAAGTATTTCAACTGATTATCCCGGAATTTCTGCCCAACCCGGAAGCAGTGTTACATTTCCATTAACAGTAAACGGGACGGGGTTTGTAGACATTGAAGTCACTTCAGTACCTTCTGAATGGACTGCAGAGATTTTCGGTAATGGCAATAAAATTCATAGAGTATTTGTCCCATCGGACCGTGAAGCGGAGGCAGAGCTCAGGGTTCAAATTCCATCTGCTGCGAAAAACGGCAGCTATAATTTGGCGGTGGTGGCTTCCGGCAGCAACGGTAGTGCTAAGCTTTCCTTAAATGTCAAAATCGATGCAGATGCTAGCGGTGCCGACAAAATGGAGGTGCAGTATCCATCACTAACCGGGCCTGATACGGCAACTTTCAGTTTTAGAGGAACACTTTATAACAATAGTGGTCGTGAGCGCTTTTACAGCCTGGGATCTAATGCACCGGACGGTTGGCAGGTATCTTTTAAACCAGCTTATCAGGATAACCAAATAACCAGCTTGAGCTTAGAACCTGGCAAATCCCAAGATTTAGATATTACAGTAAAGCCTCCAAATGGTGTCAAAGCTGGAGAATACACCATAACAGCTGCAGCTGTATATGGCAGTGAGGCAGCTAAAGCAGACTTGAAGGTTGTCATTTCGGGCACCTATAGCCTTAAACTTTCTACACCTTCAGGTCGTTTAAATCTAGATTTAACTGCCGGAAAGAAAGGAGCCCTAACACTCGAACTGGAAAACACCGGCAGTGCTGATTTGCAGGCTGTTAATTTTTCGGCTTCTGCTCCACAGGGATGGGCAGTCACTTTCGAACCTAAAAGCATTGAGCGGCTAAAAAGTGGCGAAAAACAGCAAATCACTGCTTTCGTTACTCCTGATGGCAAGGCTATTGCCGGTGATTATGTAGTGAGCATCAGGGCTTCCACAAGAGAAACCGCAGATGAATCTGAAATCCGCGCAACTGTCCACACATCTACTTTGTGGGGTATAGTAGGAGTATTGATAATAGCTGGGGTAGTTTATTGGGCAGTAAAGACCTTCAATAAGTATGGGCGGCGATAACCATGAGTGATTATATAATTATTAAAACTGAAGAACTAACAAAGAAATATGGTTCAATTACCGCCGTAGACAACTTAAATCTTACGGTGAAAAAAGGTGAGGTTTTCGGTCTTTTAGGTCCTAACGGTGCAGGAAAAACTACCACCATTTTAATGCTTATGGGGCTATCAGAACCAACATCAGGCAGTATTAGCATAGCTGATTTGGATCCTGTACACCAGCCCCTTGAGGTAAAGAATATAGTTGGGTATATGCCTGACAACATGGGATTTTACACTGACATGACCGGTATGGAAAATCTGTTTTACACTGCAAAGTTAAATGGTTTATCTCTGGATAAAGCTAAAAATAAAATTGAAAATCTGCTGGTGAAGGTGGGACTTAAGGATGCATCAAATAGAAAAGTTCGTGAATATTCCCGAGGAATGCGTCAGCGACTAGGCATTGCAGATGTGCTCTTGAAGGACCCGGAAGTTGTATTTTTGGATGAACCTACACTAGGCCTTGATCCCGAGGGAACTAAAGAATTGTTAGATATTATTTTGCAACTAGGCAAAAAAGAGGAGAAGACTATTGTAATATCATCACATCTTCTCCATCAGGTTCAGGCAATTTGTGACAGAGTGGGAATTTTCGTAAAAGGCAGGTTGGTCGCTGTAGGCAGTATTTCTGATTTGGCAAAGGAGATTGGAAGTGAACAAGTAATAGAGCTTAAAGTTAGTAACATAAATGAATTTCCAACTGACGCAGTAAAAGCTGTTAAAGGTGTAAGCTCCATAGAAATTCATGAAGATGTGATACTTATTAAAGGTGAAGACCAGGAAATTGCTCCGAAAATTGTTAAGGTTTTAGTTACAAGGGATGTAAACATTTATCATTTGAGGAGTCGAAGCTCTGATTTAGACGACATTTACACCCGTTATTTCCAAGTAGTGGAGGTGAAGGAAAATGTCTAAGTTGCCTAGTCTAACTAAGATTAAAGAAATATTAGTAAAAAAAGCTAAAGTTTGTAAAGCGGAAACAGTTTACACACGAGGCACTAACAAAATGATTACAGTATTTATAAAAGAGCTTTCCGACCAACTTTCAAGTACTAGATTTTTTATCCTGTTTGCGTTGATAGCTCTTACAGGTATAGTCTCTTTTTACTCAGCCGCCTCTAGCATAAGGGCTGCAACTGAAGATGCTGTAGCGAATTTTATTTTGATCAGGCTTTTCACGACTGCCGGTTCTTCCCTTCCGTCTTTTACATGGTTCCTTTCACTACTTGGGCCATTAGTAGGGCTTTCTATGGGCTTTGATGCTATAAATGGTGAGCAAAACAGCGGAACGATGACTAGACTTTTAGCCCAGCCTATATATCGTGACGATGTCATAAACGGCAAGTTTCTTGCAAGACTTTTTGTACTTGTCTTAATGACATTGGCTCTAGGCTTTTTTGTAGCGGGGATGGGTATTATTATAACAGGCGTTCCACCCACCGGTGAAGAAGTAATAAGACTACTTTTATATCTTGCACTAAGCATTGTATATATGGCTTTTTGGTTGGCATTAGCAATGCTGTTTTCTCTAATCTTTCGTCAGACAGCAACATCGGCTCTATGTGGGATCTCTTTGTGGCTGTTTTTCTCAATTTTTGTTCCTATACTTGCAGGTATGGTGGCAGATGTCCTTTTTCCCTTAACTAAAAATGCCGATGCCCAGATCCAACTGTACAACGTCAAGGTATCCCAGGGATTAAGTAGGCTGTCCCCTTCTACTCTTTACAGTGAGGCAGCGGTAACCCTGCTGTCGCCGAGTGTAAGGACTTTGGGACCGGTATTTTTAGAACAGGTTTATGGTGCAATTAGTGGTTTTTTGCCACTGGGGCAAAGCCTATTGTTAATTTGGCCTCATATCACCGGCCTTATAGCAGGTACACTGCTCATCTTTGGAATAACGTACACGCTTTTTCTGCGGCAGGAGATCAGGGCTTAAAGTCACTGTAAAAAAAATGATATCAGGAAAAATCCCCGATATATTGACATCTCACTGAATAGATAATAAAATTATAATTGTAGGTTGGGCAGGACGGTAGACTATACAAATAAAAATAAGTATTTCAATTAATATTTTAATACTTTTAATACTATTGAATAGTCTATACAAAGGCATTCCTGCGAGGATGCCTTTTATTTTGTCTAAACCCCTGCCAAAATTCAACTAGGATTGAGGTGATCTAAATTTAAATAAACAGCAATTGTAGGATGGTAGTGATTTGTAGGACAAATACTGATTGGAGGGGTTAATATGAAAACTATTGCCAAACAAATAAATGCCGTAGCAGAAAAAGAAATCACAAGAGAATCTAGGGCTCCGAAGTTTTGGGAAGCTCTAACAGCACTAACCATAATATTTTTGGTTATTATTATTGGTCTTAAACTAAATACAGGGTTAACTGCTCCGCTTGTTGCAGGTTCATTTATTGCCGGCCTATTTGGTTTATATTTAGGATATGGCTGGCCAGATTTGCAAACCGGAATGATTCAAGGAATTGCCAATGCCTTGCCCTGTATAATGATACTCATGTTGGTGGGTCTGATGATCGGCATCTGGATTATCGGCGGGACAGTGCCTGTAATGATCTACTACGGCCTTCAGATACTTACCCCACAGCTATTCTTGCCGGCAACTTTTATACTCTGTTGTATAGTATCTTTGGCTACAGGTACATCCTGGGGGACAATCGGCACTATGGGATTAGCACTGATCGGGATTGGCCAAGGCTTGAATATACCGCTCCCGATAGTGGCCGGAGCGATTGTATCGGGTGCATACTTTGGAGATAAAATGTCTCCTCTTTCAGATACTACTAACGTCGCCCCGGCCATGGCCGGAGCAGAATTATTTGAACATATTGGCTCAATGCTATATACGACTATTCCGGCGACAATCGTTTCCATTATACTATATACTTTTTTGGGCTTTAGAGGTACTAACGGCAGTGTAAGTACTGACACGGTAAGCTTCATTTTGAATACATTAAGCAGCTCATTCAATATTTCCTTATTGGCATTAGTTCCACCGGTATTGGTAATTCTTATGTCTGTAAGGCGAATACCCGCTATTCCTGCTCTTTCCACAACAGTAATATTTAGCATGTTTTGGGCAATGTTATCACAGGGTGTCGAATTTTCTGCTATAGTCAGCACGTCAATTAATGGATTTGTGAGTAATACCGGAGTAGCTGCTGTTGATGTCCTTCTTTCCAGAGGTGGCCTTAACAGTATGATGGGAATAATTTCAATGGTTCTATTAGCCACAGCATTAGGTGGTATCCTAGAAAGAACAGGTATACTAACGGTTATAATCAATACACTTCTCAAAAAAGTCAAAAGTGCAGGTTCACTTATTTTCTCTGTTTTAGTTTCAAGCTATGCTATACTTCTCGTGTCCGGCAACTCAATGTTGGCGATTATATTGCCTGGCAGAACCTTTAGGGATGCTTTTGCCGAGAGAAAGATTGAACCGAGAGTCTTGTCAAGGACTCTAGAAGATGCAGGAACAATCGGCGCGGTTCTGATCCCCTGGAGCGCCGCAGGGCTATATGTATATGGCATACTGGATGTTCCTGTGCTCTCATTTGCACCATATGCGTTTCTAAATTGGACTGTTCCGATTTTCTCGATCATATTTGCCTACACAGGCTTTGCAGTATTTAAGATAAAGGAGAGTAAACGAGATGAATAATGCAAAAGCTATTGATGTCCACAACCATTTTTACCCACCGGCATATTTAGAAGAGCTAATAAAAGGTAAGTATGTTGCAAAACTTACAGAGGACAATAACAATAATTATATTTTAGCTTACGAAGGTGACTACAACATCATTGTTCCGGGGCATAGAGATATAAAATATCGTCTGGAATTATTAGATAAAGTGGGGATGGAAACACAGATCCTATCACTTACTACACCAGGAGTACATATTGAAGAACGGGACAAAGGGATATATCTGGCCAAGATATCAAACGATGACTTTGCGCGAATTTCTGCTGAATATCCTGGGCGTTTTTATGGTTTAGCTGCCCTCCCACTGCAGGATCCGGAAGAATCGGCAAAAGAACTTGAAAGAGCAGTAAAAGAATTAGGGCTTGTAGGTGGGACAATTTTCACAAATGTGGAAGGCAAAAACCTTGATGACCCATCATTCCTCTGCCTATATGAAACAGCACAAGAACTAGATGTGCCTTTGTTTATACATCCCACTACTCCAACACCTTCCGACAACTTTATAGATTATAGGTTGGTAGCCTCTTTAGGTTTTACTTTTGATACGACATTAGTTGTTTCAAGATTAATCTTTAGTGGAATATTAGATAAAGTTCCATGCCTTAAACTAATTGCTGCACATCTTGGTGGATGCTTACCTTATCTTTCTGAAAGGTTGGATAGGTGCCATAAGGCATTTCCTGAGCTGAAGAACATACAGAAAAAACCTTCAGATTATATAAAAGATGTCTATATTGACTGTGTTTCGTTTGAACAAAAAGCAGTGGAGTTCGCCTTAAGTTATATGGGTGACAAGCGACTGCTTGTGGGAAGCGACTATCCACACCAGATAGGAAATATCGAAAAGGCAGTGGAAATAGTTAACACCATAAATGCTACTGATGAACAGCGGGAATTAATACTACATAAAAATGCTGAGGAATTGTTTAAGCTCTGAGCCACCGGCCATCCAAACAAGGCCAAACAAGGCACGGTTAGTGTGAAAACAAACCCCTTAGGCCACAATAACTGTCTAAAAAAAAGAGAGCAACCCAAATAAACCTGTAAACATTGAAAGCCATAAACACATCGCTTGCAAATCAGATTGAACAGCCCTAAATTTGGCGTGAATAGCAACCGGCTTCTCATCCGTGGAACCTTTTAAAATACAAGCGAATAAACAACAATTCCTATTAGGGAATTTTATTATTGACAAAAATATTTAAGTATGGTAGTTTATTTATCAATATAAAAAAAATTAACTGCTATGATGGAGAAGGGTATTTTATGCATAAAAAGTTATAGAGAGTCGGTGGGTGGTGTAAACCGATACTTTGCATAAATACAGATCCCTCCAGAGCAGCATCTTTGAAATATATAAAGATAGAGTAAAAGGTGCCGTTTAGTCTCGTTACTGACTTAGGTTTGTTAGAACTGAAGAAGAGGCGGTCATTTCCATTGTGAAATGAGCGCAATTAGGGTGGTACCGCGGGCAAGCTCGTCCCTGAAAGTATTGACTTTTGGGACGGGTTTTTTTTATTATCATTATATTTTATTGTATTAGATGAAGTATGGTTATAGGAGGGAGTATATGTCATATACAAACAATGAACCAGCACATAAAATTAGAAAAGTCGCAGGAGGTCTAAACTTTACAGAAGCAAAAAAACGCCTCAGCCAAATATTAAAGCCAACAAAATTGATTTTTAGTTCAGTTTTTAGTCAAGAAAATGGAATGGAAGTGTATATTAAACCGGAAAACCTTCAAATTACAGGTGCCTTTAAAATTCGAGGAGCCTACAATAAGATCAGCAAATTATCCCTTGAAGAACGTAATAGGGGACTTATCTGTTCTTCTGCGGGGAATCACGCACAAGGTGTTGCCTTTGCGGCACAAAAACTAGGGATCGAAGCAACGATTGTAATGCCTAAAACAACACCCCTTATCAAAATAGAGGCCACAAAAAACTTAGGAGCTAAAGTAGTGTTAGCAGGGGACTGTTATGATGAGTCATATGAAGAGGCATGCAAACTGCAAAAAGAACACGGTTATGTATTCGTCCATGCGTTTAACGATTTGGATGTAATCGAGGGCCAAGGGACCATTGGCCTGGAAATTTTAGAAGAGCTACAGGATGTAGATTGTATTATAGTCCCGGTTGGTGGTGGCGGTCTGATCAGCGGAATTGCCATGGCAGTAAAGTCTTTGAATCCAAACGTTAAAATAGTAGGGGTAGAGCCTGAAGGTGCAAATGCCATGGAAAAGTCTCTCAAGTATAATAAGCTGTTTAATTTGAAAAATGTTAGCACCATTGCAGAAGGAGTTGCCGTAAAAAAGCCTGGAGAAATAACCTTTTCTATCATAAAAGATTATGTGGATGATATTGTAACGGTAACTGACTTTGAAATCATGGAAGCCTTTTTGTTGCTTTTAGAACGACATAAGATGATAGGCGAAAGTGCTGGCGTGTTGTCTCTCGCTGGTTTAAAAAAGATAAATATAAAAGAGAACAAAAAAACTGTGTGTTTAGTAAGTGGAGGTAATATAGACGTTTTAACAATATCGTCCATGATCAATCAAGGCCTTTACACCCGAGGTCGTATCTTGTGTTTTTCGGTTGATCTTCCGGATAAGCCCGGAGAGTTAATGAAAGTGTCCAAAATCCTTGCCGACTTAAATGCAAATGTAATCAAATTGGATCACAACCAATTAAAAGCGTTAAACAGATTGACCGAGGTTCAATTGGAAGTGACAGTTGAAACGAATAACCATAAACATATTGAACTGATAATTTCCGAGTTGCAAAATGCCGGTTATAAAATCAAAAAAGTATTTTAAAAATTTTTACAAAATCTAGAATTGTGAGTAGTAGTATATGATTTATCTTGTGTCAAAAAGCAGGAAAGCGGCGGCCGTACGCAGAAAAATAGACCTCAACCTATCCTTGCATGGATGAGTAAACTTAGAAAATGAGGTCTATTTTTTTGTTTATTCAACTAGTTTTACAAAATCCCTCGTTGTATCAATAATATATTTGACCTAATGGATGGTTAAATAAATCAATACTTGCCTAATGTTAGAAATTATTGTAATATAAATAAAACAAATATTGAAAGAATTAAAACCAAATGATGACAACGAGAGACATCTTTTTAAGGTGGCCGAAGAAGCAATATAAGTGGATCCCATCTTCTTATAGAAACTTTCAGGCAAAGAGGATCGTTGTTTGATGGGACTCTGAAGAGACCGATGAATCGGAGCCGAAGGAGAAATACATTATTAATGTAGAAACTCTCAGGCAAATTAACAGAGTGAGGGATATACTGACTTTGTTTTGTCATTATATCCTTTTATTATACTGCGAATTATTTGAATATTATTAAATGCCTTTAGCAATAATAAACTTTTGAGGAGGGAATGAAAATGAGCGAGCCTAGAAAAACTTCTTTATACAATATCCATCAAAAATACGGAGGTAAGATAGTTAATTATGCTGGATGGGCTCTACCTGTCGAATTTGAAGGTATATTAGCAGAACATGAGGCAGTAAGGAATCAGGCAGGGCTTTTTGACGTATCCCATATGGGCGAGATAGAAATAAAAGGAAATGAGGCAGAGAATTTTCTGCAATATTTGTTTACAAACGATATTAACTTTTTAAGGGATAACCAAATCGCGTATACTTTTATGTGTGACCCTGATGGAGGAGTTATTGACGACTTGTTAGTATACAAGTTTAAGGATGATCACTTTTTCCTTGTAGTAAATGCCGGCAATACAGAAAAAGATTATAAATGGATAATTCAAAACATTGGAGCATATGACGTAGTGGTAAGAAATGTATCCGACGATTTTTCACAAATTGCTTTACAAGGCCCAAAAAGCGAAGGAATACTACAAAAGTTAACTGTTACTGACCTTTCGGAAATTGGATTTTATTACTGTAAAAGAAATGTAAATATTGCGGGGGCTAATTGTTTAATTTCCCGCACAGGGTATACAGGTGAAGATGGATTTGAAATATATTTGGCTCATAAAGATGCGGAATTAGTTTGGGAAAAATTAATGGAAGCCGGGCAAGACGAAGGTATAAGACCTGTTGGTCTTGGTGCTAGGGACACTTTAAGGTTTGAAGTTGGTTTGCCGCTTTACGGAAATGAGCTTTCAGAAGAAATCACCCCTTTAGAGGCTGGGCTGGGTTTCTTTGTCAAATTAAGTAAACCGAATTTCATTGGAAAAGAAGCTTTAGAAAAGCAAAAAATCGAAGGTCTAAAAAGAAAATTAGTTGGTTTTGAAATGGTTGATAAAGGTGTGCCAAGACATGGTTATGAAGTCTTGTCAGAAGGAGAAAATATTGGGTTTGTAACGACTGGCTACTATTCTCCGTCACTTAAGAAAAACATCGGTTTGGCATTAGTGGACAGCGAGTATGGTGATATTGGAACCACCTTATTTATCAAGGTAAGAAAGCGGATATTAGAAGCAAAAGTCATAAACAAAAAGTTTTATAACAAAAAGTATAAAAAATAAAAAAAGGGAGGAAAAGATAATGGAAATAATTAAAGGTTTATATTACACAAAAGATCATGAATGGCTAAAAGTTGAAGAAGGTAAAGCGTATATTGGGATAACAGATTATGCACAAAAGGCTTTAGGGGAAATCGTTTTTGTGGAGCTCCCGGAAATTGATGATGAATTTGAAAAAGGAGAAGCTTTTGGTGTAATCGAATCTGTAAAAGCCGCATCTGATATTTATATGCCCGTATCAGGGAAAGTGTTGGAAATAAATGAAGAGCTTGAGGATAGTCCTGAGCTTGTAAACGAAGACCCTTACGGAAGCTGGATTATCTGCATAAAAATGTCTGACGAAAGCGAATTGGAAGGACTTATGGATGAAAAGGAATATGAGGTATTTTGTAGTGAGGAGGAAAAATAATGCACAAGTATATACCTCATACAAAGGCAGATGAAAAAGAGTTACTTGACAGTATAGGGGTAGATTCTATTGATGAATTATTTGAGGATATACCTAAGCATCTGAGATTGAATAGAGAACTCCAGCTTAATAAGGCTCTTTCAGAAATTGAAATTTCCAGACATATGATAGCCTTAAGCAAGATGAATAAAAGTACCAACGAACTTACTTGTTTTTTAGGAGCTGGGGCGTATGATCATTATATTCCTTCAATAGTAAAACATTTAGCATCAAGATCCGAGTTTTATACTGCTTATACACCTTACCAACCTGAAATAAGTCAGGGAACTCTGCAATATATATTCGAATATCAAACAATGCTCTCAAATATTACTGGCATGGATGTTAGTAATGCATCTTTATATGATGGCGCTACAGCATGTGCTGAGAGTGCGGTGATGGCAGTAGTGAATACAAGGCGAAAGTCAATTGTTGTATCTAAGACTGTTCATCCCGAAACCAGAAAAGTATTAAATAATTATATGAAATTAAAAGGTGTAGAAGTAATAGAAGTTG
Source organism: Tepidanaerobacteraceae bacterium (assembly GCA_050949725.1). Lineage (GTDB taxonomy): Bacteria > Bacillota > Thermosediminibacteria > Thermosediminibacterales > Tepidanaerobacteraceae > JBMNGH01. The sequence goes on along the minus strand of JBMNGH010000005.1, from coordinate 158,285 downwards.
ACATGGCAGATGGTAGTACTGACGTGGATAAGTTAAAGAAAGTTGTAGACAACGAAACAGCGGGGGTAATAATTCAAAACCCGAATTTTTTTGGCATTATTGAAGATTTATCGGAAGTGGAAAAAATAACCCATAAAAACAAAGCTTTACTTATTAATTACGTTGATCCAATATCATTAGGAATATTAAAAAAACCAGGAGAATTAGGAGCAGATATTGTGGTAGGTGAAGGCCAAGGGTTAGGCAACAGCTTAAATTACGGAGGGCCCTATTTAGGATTTATGGCAGTAACTAAGAAACTTACAAGGAAAATGCCAGGAAGGATAGTGGGCCAGTCTATTGATGCTGATGGGAAAAGGGCCTTTGTCTTGACCCTTCAAGCAAGGGAGCAGCATATTCGGAGATATAAGGCAACATCAAATATTTGCTCAAACCAAGCCTTAAATGCCTTGATGGCAACGATTTATTTAGTAACAATGGGTAAAGAAGGTTTAAAAGAAGTGGCCGTTCAATCGACTCAAAAAGCCCATTATGCCCAAAGACAGCTTGTGAAAAAGGGGAAATTCAAGCCACTGTTTAGCAAGCCATTTTTCAAAGAATTCGCAATTACGAGCGGCATTAAAAGCTCAATAGTTAATGAAGAACTATTGAAACAAAATATTTTAGGCGGATATGAGTTAGAAAAAAATTACCCTGAATTATCAAATGGAATACTTCTGTGTGTGACTGAGAAGAGGACAAAGGATGAAATTGACAGACTTGTGGAAGCTATGGAGGTGATACAGTGAGTGGTTATGATAAATTAATTTTTGAAATATCTAAAAAAGGAAGAAAAGCGTACAGCCTCCCTGATAATGATGTGAATGAAGGTCAATTAAATGAGTTAATCCCAGAGCGTTTCTTAAGCGATGAAGAAGTGGATTTGCCAGAAGTTAGTGAAGTAGATATAGTAAGGCATTTTACTCAATTATCTAATAAAAACTTTGGAGTGGATACCGGTTTTTATCCTCTAGGGTCCTGCACAATGAAGTACAACCCAAAAATCAATGAAGATATGGCTTATCTAAGTGGTTTTAAGGATATCCATCCTTATCAGCCTGAAGATACTACCCAAGGAGCCCTGAAATTAATGTATGATTTAGATATGATGCTTGCAGAAATTTCAGGAATGCATAGGGTTTCCTTACAGCCTGCCGCAGGTGCTCATGGAGAACTTACCGGTCTTATGATAATAAAGGCATATCATGACAGTAGAGGGGATTACAAGAGGAGGAAAATCATAGTTCCAGATTCGGCCCATGGAACGAATCCTTCAAGTGCTGCCGTTGCAGGGTTTGATATAGTAGAGATAAAGTCGTATGACGATGGGACTGTTGATATCGAAAGCCTGAAATCAGAACTAAATGATGAAATTGCTGGCTTGATGTTAACGAACCCAAATACTTTAGGACTTTTTGAGAAAAATATAGATACTATAGCAGACTTAATCCATGATGCCGGAGGGTTATTGTATTATGATGGGGCTAATATGAATGCTATAATGGGTATTTCGAGGCCCGGGGATATGGGTTTTGATGTAATGCATTTTAACTTGCATAAAACCTTTTCAACACCCCATGGCGGTGGAGGTCCAGGAAGCGGGCCTGTTGGAGTGAAAAATTTCCTTGTAAGATTTTTACCTTCACCTTTAATTGAGAAAAAAGATGATTACTATTATCTCGATTATGACCGACCGGATTCAATAGGAAAGGTGAAAACTTTTTATGGTAATTTTGGTGTTATGGTTAAGGCTTATGCATATATTCTCTCTATGGGAGGAAAAGGACTAAGAGAAGCTAGTGAAAAAGCTGTCCTTAATGCAAATTATATGATGCACAAGTTAAAGAAGTACTATAACTTACCTAAAGAGCAAGTGTGTAAACATGAATTTGTATTGGGCGGTCTAAAAAACAACAGCAACGATATCACAACCCTCGATGTGGCGAAACGATTACTTGATTATGGGTACCATCCCCCGACAATTTACTTTCCATTGATTGTAGACCAAGCTTTAATGGTAGAACCGACCGAAACTGAAAGTTTGGAGACTTTAAATGATTTTATCGAGGCTATGATAAAAATTGCTGAGGAAGCCGACGAAAATCCTGAAATACTAAAAACAGCCCCCCATAATACACCGGTAAGGAGAATAGATGAGGTAAAGGCAGCAAGGGAATTGGTTTTAAAGTGGGAGAAAAATAAACAATACTAACTGGGAGGTTTCGACATATGGGATTTGCAAGTGATGGAGATGTAAAAAAAGCATTGATAAAGAGTATAATGTATTCAATAGAGGAGAGAAAAGCCAAGCTATGTGATACATGAGATCCCGCAAGTGCACTTGCCCACGCCTGGGGCGTGAAAGAAATTATTGACCTTGACAATGTAATTAAAGTAAAGGAAGAGATTGAAAAACTTGAGGGAACCAATATTTCACTCGATTCCGGTGAAAATGTTGTAATTCTCAAGGCAGGAGTAAAGAAACTCAAAGATAAAGGCGTATTGATTTATAGATACCAAATCACCGAATAAAACAATTTAAATATAATAGTTTGTGTGGTAAAATATTAAAAATAAACCATAATTTAAAAAGGAGGACTCAAATGAGTTACGATATCGCTATAATCGGAGCAGGACCTGCAGGTCTTTCGGCGGGTATTTATGCTGCAAGGGCAAAACTTTCCACTATCGTCATTGAAAAAATGTATCCCGGCGGCCAAGCTGCAATTACTCATCTTATAGAAAACTACCCCGGTTTTTCGCAGGGAGTAGGCGGTTCTGAACTCACTGATGGCATGCACGAACAAGCCGAAAGGTTTGGGGCTGAATTTCTTAACGGTGAAGTCGAAAAGCTCCAAAAAAAGAATGATTCCTTTGTTATCACTCTAAAAGGAGAGACTGTTGAAGCAAAAAGCGTAATTTTAGCAATGGGTGCTGAACCCCGAAAAATGGGTGTCAAAGGTGAAGGCGATTTTGTTGGCAGAGGTGTGTCATATTGTGCCACATGTGATGGCGCTTTTTATACAGATCTGCCGATTATGGTTATCGGCGGAGGTGATACTGCAATAGAAGAGGCGTTATATCTTACAAGATTTGCGAGCAGCGTTAAGGTTGTTCACAGAAGGGACCAATTAAGAGCAACTAAGATACTCCAGGAAAGGTCATTTAATAATGACAAGATAAGCTTTATTTGGGATTCAGTAGTAGAAGAAATAAAAGGTGAAGAAACAGTAGAAGAAGTAGTTGTGAAAAATGTTAAGACTGGAGAGCTGAGCTCAGTGCCCGTTAACGGCATTTTTGTGGCAATTGGTTATGTCCCCAAGACAGCGCCTGTGAAGGATTTAGTTAAACTGAACGAAAAGGGGTACATAATAACTGATGAAAAAATGGCCACAAACGTACCAGGCCTTTTTGCAGCCGGAGATATAAGGGAAAAAACCCTCAGACAGGTTGTGACAGCTGTGGCGGACGGTGCTATAGCTGCTGTTGAAGCAGAAAAATACTTAGAAAATAATTAAAAAAGGTTTATCTTTACAATAATGAAGAACATGAAGCAAATCTTATTTCGACAAAATAATTTTTGCTAATAAAAAGACAGCTTTCTCAAGTCTTGTTAAGAAATATGCTTTTTCGATACAAGATGTGAGATTGCTGTTTTTTTTATATTTTATTACTGTAAAAAAATACTTTAAAATTCCCCAAAAAAATTTTAATAAAACTATTGCATAATTATACATATAGATGTATAATTACAAAAAAAGAATCCGTAGGGGGAACAGATTATGGGCGTTAAACCATATCACGATATTGAGAATAGCAGCTTGAAAGGAAAAAGCCTTTTGAGTATATATGATCTCACACCACAGGAAATAACGGAAATATTCAAGGTAACTGAAAAACTGAAGACAATGAAAAATCTAGGTGCTGAATACAAGCCGCTTAAGGGAAAAACACTCGGTCTCGTTTTTGAAAAATCATCGACAAGGACCAGGGTGTCCTTTGAGGTGGCAATATGGCAGTTGGGTGGCTATGGTCTTTTTTTGAGCAAACAGGATCTACAGTTGGGAAGAGGGGAACCTGTTTCTGATACCGCCAGAGTTCTATCAAGATATCTTGATGCTATCATGATTAGGGCATATAGCCACAAAGATGTGGAAGCGCTTTCAGAATATGCGGATATACCTGTTATAAACGGGTTAACCGACTATTGTCCACCCGTGCCAGGCTTTGGCTGATCTGTTTACAGTATATGAGAAAAAGAACAAACTGACTGGCCTCAAAATGGCATTTATCGGTGATGGGAAATATAATATGGCGAATTCCCTCCTCTTCGCGTGCACAAAAGTGGGCATGGATATAGCCATTGCTTCTCCAAAAGGCTATCAGCCACAGCAAGACGTTATGGAAAAGGCAAATTCTTGTGCTAAGTTAACCGGTGCCAAAATCACGATAACCGATGACATATTTGTAGCTGCAAAGGATGCCGACATCGTATATACCGATGTCTGGGCAAGTATGGGGCATGAGAGCGAACAAATCGACAGGTTAAAGGTATTTAAAAGGTACCAGGTCAATGATGAGTTGCTCAAAGTGGCTTCTGATGACGTCATGGTTATGCACTGCCTCCCGGCACACAGGGGTGAAGAAATAACAAATGAAGTAATTGAGGGGCCTCATTCAGTTGTATTTGATGAGGCTGAAAACAGACTTCACGTTCAAAAGGCAATTCTTTCGTTAATAATGGGATAAAACTTGTCTATTAATTATCAAATGATCCAGCTAACTTGTAATTAAGGAGGACTATCAATGAAAAAAATCATACTTGCTTACTCGGGAGGATTAGATACTTCTGTTGCTATAAAATGGCTTAAAGAAAAATATGACAGTCAAGTTATAGCCCTGTGTGCAGATGTAGGAGAGGGAAAGGATACAGAGTTTATTAAAAATAAGGCGACAAAGATAGGCGCAATAAAATCACACATGGTAGATGCGAAAGAGGATTTCATAATAAACTATGTTTTTCCTGCCTTAAAGGCAAATGCCCTTTACGAGGGGGTATATCCATTAAGCGCAGCGCTTTCCCGGCCTCTGATCTCCAAGTTGCTAGTTGATCTTGCAAAAGAGGAGGGGGCATTTGCGGTTGCTCACGGTTGTACCGGCAAAGGAAATGATCAGGTGAGGTTTGATGTATCAGTTACAGCACTAGCCCCTAATTTGCAAATTATCGCACCTGTTCGTGAATGGCCGATGTCGAGAGAAGATGAAATTGACTATGCGATCAAAAATCATATCCCAGTTCCTATTCAAAAGGAAAATCCGTATAGCATTGATGCAAATTTGTGGGGCAGGTGTATAGAATGCGGAATGCTTGAAAATCCTTGGTCAGAACCACCTGAGGATGCCTTTGAGTGGACGGTTGCTCCAGAAAAAGCACCGGATGAACCGACATACATACAGATAACCTTCAAAAAAGGTATACCAGTTGCGATAAACGGCGAGGAAATGCATCCAGTTAAAATGATACAAGAATTAAATAAAATTGTCGGCCAGAACGGATTCGGGCGAATAGATCATATCGAAAACCGTTTAATAGGAATAAAGTCAAGAGAAGTGTATGAGTGTCCGGCTTCTCTGTTACTTATAAAAGCACATAAAGCTTTGGAAGACTTGGTTTTGACAAAGGATATGCTCCGATTCAAGACGGTTGTTGAACAAAAATATGCTGATCTGCTTTACGACGGGCTTTGGTTTTCACCTTTAAAAGAAGCACTCGATGCCTTTATAGATAAAACACAGGAAGTAGTAAATGGAAATATCAGGGTAAAACTAATTAAAGGAAATGCAACGATTGTAGGTAGAATGTCCGATAATTCCTTGTATAACATAAATCTAGCAACCTATGGCGGCGATTCAGAGGATAATTTTGATTATTCAAGTGCGAAAGGCTTCATTACACTGTGGGGGTTGCCTACAAAGGTAAATTCGATGATAAACGGATTAAAGTGATAAATGGATTAAAGTAGAGATTGGTGTATTGTAAGAAATTTTCGGAGGGATTATGTTGACTTCAAAACTTTGGGGCGGGCGATTTGGGAAGAAAACAGAGAAAATAGTAGAGGATTTTACTTCATCTATTGATATAGATAAACAGCTCTATCAAGAGGATATTGCGGGAAGTATAGCACATGTAAAAATGCTTGCAGAGAACGGAATTATTTCAAAGAAGGAAGCCGATAGCTTAATTTGTGGCCTATCGGAAATAAAACTCGAAATTGAAGATGGAAGGTTTAAATTTTGCAAGGAACTGGAAGACATTCATATGCACATAGAAAACAGACTAACCCAAAAGATAGGTTCTGTTGCGGGAAAGCTACACTCTGCCAGAAGTAGGAATGACCAAATTGCCCTTGATATGCATCTTTATGTCAAGGCTGAAATAGACCGCGTTATTCCACTCATCATAAAATTACAGGAAGCACTCTTACTATTGGCAAAAGAGCACGAAGAGACTATAATGCCTGGCTATACCCACCTACAAAAGGCGCAGCCTGTTACACTTTCTCATCATCTGAAGGCGTACTATCATATGTTTGAGAGAGATAAATTTAGATTTCTCTCTGCAAAAAAAGGCGCTGATATAATGCCTTTAGGCGCGTGTGCACTTGCAGGCACAACATTGCCGGTAAATAAGGAATATACGAGACGGCTCCTAAGGTTTTCACAAGTGTATGAAAACACAATGGATGCAATAAGTGACCGGGATTTTGTCATTGAGTTTATTTCATGTTGTAGCATTTTAATGGTTCATGTGTCAAGACTTGCTGAAGAATTGGTATTGTGGAACACTGAGGAATTCGGGTTTATTGAGTTGGATGATGCTTTTGCAACTGGAAGCAGTATTATGCCGCAGAAAAAAAATCCGGATGTACCTGAGTTGCTCCGCGGCAAATCCGGCAGGGTGTTCGGAAATCTGATGGCCATTCTCACACTTATGAAAGCATTACCCCTTACATATAACAGGGATATGCAGGAAGATAAGGAAGTGCTTTTTGATACGGCAAAAACAATTAAGACATGTCTTGAAATACTTCCCCCCCTAATTTCCAGCATGCAAATAAAAAAAGACAACATGCTTAGTGCGGTTGAAAACAGTTTTTGCTGATGCAACCGATTATGCTGAATATCTTGTTATAAAAAGGTATGCCTTTTAGAGAAGCACATGAGGTAGTGGGGAAAATGGTTTCTTACTGCATTGAAAACAATAAGAAACTAAAGGAATTAACTTTATCAGAGCTTAAAACAGTTTTCAAATCTTTTTGAGAAAAAAGACATTGATTGTTCACCGATGATGAGTGTAAGAAAACGAAATATCTTGTAATTAGAGTCTCATTAAAATCTCCTCTCCCATATGTGACATTTTACAAGAATAATTTCAACATGCCATTATCACAGAATAACTACAACTAAAATGAGAAAATTCTGTCAAATAGTCTTTGAAAATGTCACCTAAAAAGCATAACTTTTTATTCAGTGAAAATGTCACCTTTGACATATAAATATTGTTTTTTAAAACGACAATCAAAAGCAAAAAGCAAAAAAAGACAAACTCATTCTGCAAGGACTTGACGGCAGAGAAAAAAAAGAGCATGTGAAAATAAGCCATTGATAATATTCATCAAAAGCGGTATGATAAAAACAACGAAATTCTTCTTTTGCTTATGCCCATGCTCGTGTAGAATTAAAGAGCTGATTGAGCATTTCAAGGATTTCTCGGTCAGTTTCTTCATACACGAAATTGGGCTTCCTTTTTGTCACATTGCGCCACGGATGCTCGGCAGCAGGCTTTACAGGGGTGCGCTTTTTGTGATTGCTCTTTTGAAAGCTTTAAAGCCTTCTTTTTCGGGCGCTCTTCGAGAACTAAAGTATCATATATCACACCATCATATGAAGCCTTAATACCTATTCTGGAGCTGCTCAAGACCATGATTTTAGTTTTAGGCATTATTTCCCTTTTGCCATCTGTTACAAGCTGATAATACTTTCCCTTGTAAGAAAAAGCGCCATCTTCAATAACAGTACGTTCTTCCTTAACGCATAAGACATAATCAAGTGCAATACCGGGATCAAGAGGCCTAAAGGCAGGTAAAGGATTTTCAGGTTCAAACACTAAATTTATCATTGTAAGCAGAAATAAACTGAGCCAAAAAATCATTAGCAGCTTCGATGGTATTAAATTCCACGGAAGCTTAAACTCAAACGGGTAGTCTGCTTTGTAGAGTTTCCCATAATCGTTCAATGCGCCCCCTTGGCTTGAGGAGTTTTTGCTTTGATTACGCTAATTGCCTAACTCGCTCATGGCTTTCCCAAATTGAGTAAGATTTACCTGTTTACCTTGCAATTGCTCATCTATAGTCAACTTACCATAATTAGGGGATAAGAAGATGGTGTGACAGTCACAATAAATACTCATGGGAATTCCATAGAGATTGATAATTTGACGTATAATCTGAAAATATCCTTCAAGACATTCATTCTTAGCAAAGAACAGAGCGAGGATCTTGCCTGTAGCATCATCGATAGCTCCATGTAACGAGAATCGCTCTCCTCCAATGATCCAAGGGAATGGAGAAGCATCTATCTGCACAAGCATTCCTTCCTGTGGTTTTCTTTTTCGCCTGTGATGAAAACTTTTTCTTACGATGCTTCTTTGGGCTAGTCAATCCTGCCTGACTTAATATCCGATAAACAGTGGAGTAGCCAATACAAATACCTTCATATTCTTGAAGCAACTCCTGGAAATGAGAGAAATTAGCTTCCTGATATTTTGAGATTTTTCAGATCGATGATTTGTTTTTGAATGTCATCAGGGATTGCATGTGCTGGCTTACGACCTCGATTTTTATGAATAATGAAACGCAGGCCCTTCTTCCACCACTCCCTTTTTTTTAACCTAATCACTTGGCGTTCACTGAGGTTGATAAGTTCAGCAGCTTCTCTGATGGTAAATCACCTTATCGATAGTTTGATTGATAACCCTAAGACGAGTTATTTCTTTTTGAGTCATGTTGAAAAACTTCCTTCCTCATACCTGACATTTTATCAGAATAAATTCAATATGACATTATCACAGAATAACTATCACTAAAATGAGAAAATTCTTGACAGAACCGCACCACTGAATTATAATATCAAGAAGTAAATAATAGGATTATCAAGCACTGATGGCTATACATTAGTGCTTGTTCTGGATTTGAGGTAGTCTTGTATACAATTTTTTCTTGAATAAGAACTTAACCAACGGCATATATTAGGGATACACAATTTTGGCAAAACACTTAGAGGGGAGAAAAATTGATGGCTAGAAAAGAGGTCGTACTCACCCAGGCAGGTTTAAAAAAACTGGAGGAAGAACTCGAATTTTTAAAAAGTGTAAAACGTAGAGAAATAGCTGCAAGAATCAAACAGGCAATAGCTTTTGGGGATATCAGTGAGAATTCTGAGTATGACGAAGCAAAAAACGAACAGGCATTTGTAGAAGGTAGGATTGCTTTACTCGAAGATAAGTTGAGGAATGTTAAGCTTATTGATGAGGTTGATATTTCCACTGAAGTGGTGAGTATAGGCTCAAAAATAAGGTTAAAAGATCTCGAAACAGGTGATATAATAGAATATACAATTGTTGGTTCCGCCGAGGCTAATCCGGTGGAATTTAAAATTTCAAATGAATCACCTGTGGGAAAAGCATTGATAGGAGAGAAAAAAGGGTCTGTAGTAGAGATTAAGGTTCCTGCAGGAATAATAAGGTATGAGATCATTGATATAATGAAATAATCAAACGGAGGTTTTCTAAATGGATAAAGTCGATGCAGATGTAAATGATATAATACAAGCCCGCCTTAAGAAGCTGCAGGAGCTTCGTCAAATGGATGTAAACCCATATGGCAAGAAGTACAGCACCACTCATAATTCACAAGATATAAAGGAAGGATTCGAACAGCTTAATGGCGAGTCTGTTAAGGTAGCCGGAAGGGTTATGGCAATACGAGGTCATGGGAAAGCAGCTTTTTTTGATTTGCAGGATCAGCAAGGTAGGATACAGATTTATATAAAGAAGGACAATGTAAATGAACGAATTTTTAGAATTTTTAAGTTGCTCGACATTGGTGATATTGTAGGGGTGGCAGGTGAGGTATTCAAGACTCACAAAGGTGAGATATCCGTTTTCTTAGCAGATATTACTGTGCTTGCTAAGTCTTTGAAACCGCTTCCGGAAAAATGGCATGGTTTAAAAGATGTTGAGATAAGGTATAGACAGAGATACCTTGATCTGATTGTGAATCCTGATGTGAAGGAAACATTTATTATCAGAAGCAAAATGATAAACTCAATGAGAAGCTATTTAAACGAGAAGGGTTTCTTAGAAGTTGAGACACCGGTCCTATCACCACTAGCAGGAGGAGCAGCTGCCAGGCCATTTATTACTCACCACAACGCACTTGACATTGATCTGTATTTAAGGATTGCGACAGAATTGTACCTGAAGAGGTTAATAGTAGGCGGTTTTGAAAGGGTATACGAAATAGGTAAAGATTTCAGGAATGAAGGTATATCAATTAAGCATAATCCGGAGTTCACCATGATTGAACTGTATCAAGCATATGCAGATTATAATGACATGATGCATCTTACCGAAGACTTGATTGCACATGTGGCACAACAAGTCTTAGGGACCACAAAGACAATGTA
>JBMNGH010000005.1:0-145000 GCA_050949725.1 Tepidanaerobacteraceae bacterium | reverse complement strand
ACACTGTTTAGTTATAAATTAATAACTACTCTAAAGTTGAAGAAAAACTCAATATATGAGTAATTATTTCATTAAAAACACAAGGAATTTGCTTATGCAAATTCCGTTTAATTCCAAAACTAAATTATTTATTTCAAACATTGACCAACAATATGTCATTAGATATTTGCACTTTGAAAACTGCACAGTGAGAGTAAGAAACAATTTCGCCAAGTAGAAAAGGTCAAGCTACGAAGGGCACACGGTGGATGCCTAGGCGTAAGGGGGCGAAGAAGGACGCGGCCAGCGGCGAAACGCCCCGGGGAGCTGCAAGCGAGCTAAGATCCGGGGATATCCGAATGGGGGAACCCACCTCAGGCGAACCTGAGGTATCACATACTGAACACATAGGTATGTGAAGCAAACCGGGCGAACTGAAACATCTAAGTAACCCGAGGAAAAGAAAGAAAGATCGATTCCCCAAGTAGCGGCGAGCGAACAGGGAAGAGCCCAAACCATGCATGTGTAAGGCCGTTGCCGTTGCATGTATGGGGTTGAGGAGTGTCAAGCCTGACGACGGTAGGGCAAGTCGAGCATGAGGGTAGCAGAACACCGCTGGAAAGCGGGGCCAAAGGAAGTGACAGCCTTGTATGCTAAACCCGTAAGGCCGGCAGACACATCCAGAGTACCACGGGCCACGCCAATCCCGTGGGAAGCAGGGAGGACCATCTCCCAAGGCTAAATACCCACTTACGACCGATAGCGAACTAGTACCGTGAGGGAAAGGTGAAAAGCACCCCGGGAGGGGAGTGAAAGAGAACCTGAAACCGTGTGTTTACAAGCGGAGGGAGCGCAAGCGACCTCGTACTTTTTGTAGAACGGACCGACGAGTTACTGTATCAAGCGAGGTTAAGGTGTAGAGCACCGGAGCCGAAGCGAAAGCGAGTCTTAACAGGGCGCGAAGTTTGGTGCAGTAGACCCGAAACCGTGTGATCTACCCATGGCCAGGGTGAAGCGGAACTAACCTTTCGTGGAGGCCCGAACCGAATTGACGTTGAAAAGTCATGGGATGAGCTGTGGGTAGGGGTGAAATGCCAATCGAACACGGAGATAGCTGGTTCTCCCCGAAATAGCTTTAGGGCTAGCCTTAACTAAGAGCTACCCGGAGGTAGAGCACTGAATGGGCTAGGGGCCGAGAGGTTACCGAACCCTATCAAACTCCGAATGCCGGGCAAGTGTTAGTTAGGAGTCAGACTATGGGGGATAAGCTCCATAGTCGAGAGGGAAACAGCCCAGACCGTCAGCTAAGGTCCCCAAGTAAACCTAAGTGGTAAAGGATGTTGTATTACGAAGACAACCAGGATGTTGGCTTAGAAGCAGCCATACATTTAAAGAGTGCGTAAAAGCTCACTGGTCGAGCGGTACTGCGCCTAAAATGTAACGGGGCTGAAGGTTTACACCGAAGCTGCGGCAATGTGAAGTTAATTCACATTGGGTAGGGGAGCGTTCCTTAAGGGCAGAAGCTAACCGAGAGGGAAAGTGGACCTTAAGGAAGTGAGAATGTCGGTATAAGTAGCGAGAGACAGGTGAGAATCCTGTCCGCCGAAAGCCTAAGGTTTCCTGAGGAAGGCTCGTCCGCTCAGGGTAAGCCGGGGCCTAAGCCGAGGCAGAGAATGCGTAGGCGATGGACAACTGGTGGAAATTCCAGTGCCACCGAAGGCCGATTGAGCGAAGGGGTGACGCAGGAGGGTAAGCTGAGCGCGCGGTTGGTAGAGTGCGTCCAAGCCCAAAGGCAAGCCGGACAGGCAAATCCGTTCGGCCATGGCTGAAGGGTGATGGGGAGTGAACAAAAGTAACGAAGCAGCCGACCCCAAACTGCCAAGAAAAGCCTCTAGCGAGGCCCGAGGTGCCCGTACTGCAAACCGACACAGGTAGGCGAGGAGAGAATCCTAAGGCGAACGGGAGAACTCTCGTTAAGGAACTCGGCAAACTGACCCCGTAACTTAGGGAGAAGGGGTACCCGAGTAGCCTAAGATAACAATCTAAGGCGAAAGGGTCGCAGAAAAACGGCCCAAGCGACTGTTTAGCAAAAACACAGGTCTCTGCTAAGGAGAAATCCGACGTATAGGGGCTGACGCCTGCCCGGTGCTGGAAGGTTAAGGGGAGTGCTTAGCGCAAGCGAAGGTATAAACCGAAGCCCCAGTGAACGGCGGCCGTAACTATAACGGTCCTAAGGTAGCGAAATTCCTTGTCGGGTAAGTTCCGACCCGCACGAATGGCGTAACGACTTGGGCGCTGTCTTAACGAGAGGCCCGGCGAAATTGTAATATGAGTGAAGATACTCATTACCCGCGACAGGACGGAAAGACCCCATGGAGCTTTACTGCAACCTGATATTGGATTTCGGTATCAGATGTACAGGATAGGTGGGAGGCAGAGAACCTGGCTCGTCAGGGCCAGGGGAGCCGACCTTGGGATACCACCCTTTTGGTATTGAAATTCTAACCTCAAGCCGTAAGCCGGCTGAGGGACATAGTCAGGTGGGCAGTTTGACTGGGGCGGTCGCCTCCCAAAGAGTAACGGAGGCGCCCAAAGGTTACCTCAGCGCGGTTGGGAATCGCGCACCGAGTGTAAAGGCATAAGGTAGCCTAACTGCGAGACCAACAAGTCGAGCAGGGTCGAAAGACGGGCTTAGTGATCCGGCGGCACTGAATGGAAGGGCCGTCGCTCAACGGATAAAAGCTACCCTGGGGATAACAGGCTGATCTCCCCCAAGAGTCCACATCGACGGGGAGGTTTGGCACCTCGATGTCGGCTCGTCGCATCCTGGAGCCGAAGTAGGTTCCAAGGGTTGGGCTGTTCGCCCATTAAAGCGGCACGCGAGCTGGGTTCAGAACGTCGTGAGACAGTTCGGTCCCTATCCGTCGTGGGCGTAGGATACTTGAAGGGAGCTGCCCCTAGTACGAGAGGACCGGGGTGGACGGACCGATGGTGTATCAGTTGTCGTGCCAACGGCACAGCTGAGTAGCCAAGTCCGGCAGAGATAAGCGCTGAAAGCATCTAAGTGCGAAGCTCCCCCTAAGATAAGGTATCCCATCCAGTGCTCAACTCAGTGTTCACAGAACGAACATTGAGCTGAGCACTGGGGTAAGACCCCGGGAAGACCACCCGGTAGATAGGTCAGAGGTGTAAGGGTTGTAAGGCCTTGAGCCGACTGATACTAATAGGTCGAGGGCTTGACCTTAAGAAATATTTCTTATCGACTCACTGTGCAATTTTGAAGGTGCAAATAAAAAGACAGAAGTGGGAATTAAGGAAACAGAAAAGCAAAGCCTAAAGCAAATCAAAATAAATCCCACCTCAAACAACATACATCGCACAACACATTTCTCGGTGGTAATGGCGGAGGGGAAACACCGGTTCCCATGCCGAACACAAAGGTTAAGCCCTCCAGCGCCGATGGTACTGGGGGAACTCCCCTGGGAGAGTAGGTCACTGCCGAGAAATTATTAAATATATACAAGAATGTGTTCCTCGATAGCTCAGCGGTAGAGCATCCGGCTGTTAACCGGAGGGTCGTAGGTTCGAATCCTACTCGAGGAGCCATTTAATTTAATATTATTTTTTGATTAAAATATTTCTATTGTAGAAAAGATCAATATACAAAATTTAATAAAAACGAATGCTTTAATAAAGCTTTTAATTATAGCAATTTTTCGGAGGTGGACCAATGCGGGTGAAAACTGCTAAAATGCTCGATTTTACTTCTGGTAGCATTCCTAGGCACTTAATCAATTTTTCGTACCCGCTTTTTCTTGGTAATTTGTTGCAGTCTCTTTACAACGCAGTTGACACCATGTGGGTAGGTAAATTTCTGGGTCCAAATTCATTAGCAGCTGTTTCAGTTAGCTTTCCAATTATTTTTATACTTGTTTCATTGATAATAGGATTAAGCATGGCGACTACTGTTTTAGTTGGCCAGTATAAGGGTGCTAAAAATGAAACGATGGTTAAAAAAACGATTAACAATTCAATGTTATTGCTTAGCATAGCTGCTGGAGTTTTAACTGTATTAGGTATTGTATTCCATAAGGCCATATTGATTTTGATGAATACCCCGGAAGCGATCATGGAATCAGCTTCAGGTTATTTAATCATTACTTTTGTAGGTCTCATATTTGTGTTTGGTTATAATACCTTAAGCGCCGTTTTACGAGGTCTGGGAGATTCAAAAACTCCGCTGGTGTTCTTGTTATATACAACAGTAATTAATATTGTACTTGATCCTATATTTATTTTTGGATTGGGTCCAATTCCCAGAATGGGTGTTAACGGTGCAGCTCTTGCTACAATTGTAGCACAAGGTATATCCTTTTATTTAGCCGTGAGATATTTAAACAGATCTAATCACCTTCTGGCTATCAAAATCAGTCAGTTAAAATATGATAAGGACTTGACTTCCAAGATTTTCAAAATAGGCCTTCCAGCTGGATTACAACATACAGTAGTAGCCTTGGGTTCAACCGTTGTTATGTCTATAACTAATACGTTTGGGGAAACAATAGTGGCAGCTTGGGGAGCAGCAAGTAAAATAGATTCCTTTGCATTTATGCCTTTTATGTCTATCGGACTTGCTACATCTTCACTTACAGCACAAAATATAGGAGCTGGTAAGACTAAAAGAGTAATTGAAACGATGAAATGGTCGAGCTTAATAGCCATAATTATAGCTATCACTACCAGTATTTTAATCTGGTTCTTTCCGCAGGAACTTTTGAGAATGTTTACCGATGAAATGGCATTGTTACAAGAGGGTACAGCTATGCTGAGGATACTCAGTTTATCATATGTTCCGTTTAGTATGTTATGGGTTTCAAACGGTGTTATAAGAGGAGCAGGGGATACGTTTGTGATAATGATCATATCGATAGTATCACTCTGGGGAATCAGGATACCCCTTGCTTATTATTTGTCTGGAAGCACACAACTGGGCAGCAACGGCATATGGGCAGCAATATCCATTAGCTCAACTCTGAGTGCAATATTTAGCCTATTATATTACTTTTCCGGTAGATGGAAGAATAAATCAATTATACAAGAGAGGTTTAAGGTCTTAGAGACGATTCAGGGAGACGATACCAACAAGTAAGACACTGAGGCCAAAGCCCAATATGCGGTTGAATGCTTATCATGAAAAAATTGGTGTACTCAAAGGGAGGGCTAGCCCTAATGAAGGAAAAAGATCTTCATCTTGCGGAATCCATAGAGAGTTTGATAAATGTTCTCGGCAGGTTAAGGAAATCAATACTCAAAAAGTCTTATCTTACAAAACACGGTTTAGATTTGACAATTGCTCAATACCGAGTTTTATATATTTTGTTTAATAGCGGGCCCTGTAAAATGACTGAATTAGGGGACTTAATCAATACATCATATGGAAGCCTGACCGTAATGATTGACAGATTGGTAGAAAAGGGTTTAGTGGAAAGGTCTTTCGTACCCAAAGACAGACGGGTTGTGATTGTGAAAATAACACAAGACGGCATCTTGGAATATAATAAATTTAGAAACATTTTTTTGTCGACCTTGGTGAAATATATAAGTAAACTTGACTGTTCAAAAAGGGCAAGTATGGTCAAGGCAATCTGTGAAATAACCAACATAATCAACGATTATTTCATTTAAGACAGTATTGAAAAAAAACAGGGAAAATCCTTAAAAAGAGGAATTCTGCGCAAAATGTCGAACTCATATTTAAGGTCAAATTTTTTACGTATTTTATGAGGGAGGCAGGTTAATGCTGACAAGGATTTGTGCTGGTGGGGTTGTATTTAAAGGAGACAGTGTATTGGTATTGAAAAACGAAAAGGGAGAATGGGTTCTTCCAAAAGGCGTTATTCGACCTGGAAAACTTGCTCAAGAGGTTGCTGTTGAGAGGGTTAACACTGAAGCCGGGGTTAACGCAAAGATTGTATCATATGTTGGAGAAACGTGCTATGAGTTTTATTCACTAACACGACGGAGGCCGGTATGTAATCATATTACGTGGTTTTTAATGGAGGCAATAAGTGGTAATTGTATTCCGAATTCTGAGCAAGGCTTTTCTGAAGGGGGCTTTTTTAACATCGATGAGGCCCTTGAAAAAATAACATACAGCCAGGACAAATCTCTTGTAAGACTATCGTATAAAAGATACCAAGAATATAGAGAAAAAGATGAGCTTGTTGTATAAACGTTACACACAAAAGAGCAGCTTTATAAAAGCTGCTCTTTTGTGGTGCGCCCGGCATGGGCGATAACTTGGCGGTGAAAGTCCGCTGTGGGCTTGGTAGTAGGAATCACTAGCCAAAGGCAAATCCAATAACTAATAATCATCGTGAAACCTTAGTTTATTATAAGCATGTATAAAAGATAATGTTAATGTCAAAAGCATCAAACTAATGAACCGAATGATAAGGTATGTGAGGGTGCTGGGGTAATCACCCCTTCTACTCGACTAAGACATATTATAAATTCCAAGGGTCGATAGTTTTTCATTTTCAGTAATGATAATGTCGTAAAGATTTAAATCGAGCAGGTTACATAGTGCGGCTAAATAAAAAAGATGGTTGCCGATTTCTTGTTCTAATATACCTCTACAATCGGCGCATATCTCTCCATTGAGGTGTGTATCCATGTAAGAGCTCAATTCCTGCAGGCTTATCTGCCCTGGTATCTGCTGTTTTTTTGCGTTTATCTTCATGCATCCACAACCGGTGACAGATTTAGCAACGGCGCGGTTTATACGAGCTGAGGTTTCCTGAATCTTTGTGATAACATCTATAATACTTCTGTGCCGCACGAGGCAGCTGGCTACTGTATCCTGAAACTCATCACAGATCAGGTCTTTCACCTTAACTCCCCCCTAAACTATTTCTAATCTAATATGAATATATTATAGTCAAGTATCGTTATGTTTGTCAAACAGGATTAAACCAGTTCTGTAAGTAAAACACTATTTACAAGATGGTATACTTCCAGATATTGATATTTTACCAAAAATTATGGCATACACTAAGAAATGGTTTAATAAGCCTAAATCATTGGATATGATTTTTTATTTATGATAACGAACAAATAAAAATATAAGAACTTGGAACAATTATTGGGTTTTTGCGTCTATATTACCAAATGATAAATAAAAGCCTTTGAATTGATCATCTAAACAAGAAAGGAGGTATGATTCAGGTAATATAATTATTAATTCACGACATTTCATAAAAGATTTAATCAAAAGTCGAGGAGAGATTGCTTATGTGCAAAAAGTTAATTGCAGTAACAACATTAGTATTTTTATCAGCAGTTATTGTCAGTTCGGTTTATGCAGCATGGCCGATAAAATTAATATTTAACGGAAGTGAATTGACAACAGATGTTCCACCTAAGATAATCGATGGCAGAGTGCTTGTGCCAATAAGGGCTATATCGGAAGCTTTGGGAGCTGATGTTTACTGGGATGATGAGGCAAATTCGGTGAAAGTTTGGCACGAAACACAGACTTCTGATGAAGGCAGAATTGAAGGTCTTGAACGGGCCTTGGCGCCAAAGGATGCCGAGTCAGCTGTATCGCTTTGGGCTGAAGGTGTTAAAACAAGAAATGGTGCATTGCAATATGCGCTCATGTCCTCTAACTTGAAGGAAGAAAAGTATTCCGAACTTTCAGAGGGCCGCTGGTCTACGGGGACCTCCAGCCCATGGGTTGAAAGTTATGAGATTACCGAACTGCCTAAAATAAATGATGAAACATACAGATATGAAGTAGAGTTTGTATATACTGACTCCACACAGGCAATCTTTAAGCAGAAAGAATATGTAACAGTTAAAAAGTATGATGAAAACTGGTTTATTTCCTCTCTAGAAAACGTGGACATAAAAGGCGAGATAACAAAAATCACCTTGGATGAAGCCAACAATGTTAAAAGCATTTTTGTAGAAGACAAAAATGCGGAAGGTTCATCTTACGATAAAGCGACATTAGCGATTGAAAGCGACACACAGATATTTAAAGGGTATACAAATGAAGAGCTTGATGCCAACGATTTAAAAGAGGGCGACATGATTGAAGCTGTCTTCAACGGGCCTGTCCTAATGATTTATCCAGTGCAGGGTGGAGCCAAGATAATAAGGGTTTTTTAGAGACTAATCTTTGGCTATTGGTAGTATAAAAAAGTAATTAAATCATAAAATATTAACATAGGTGAAAAGAAAAGATTACACTTGTCACATTAAGTTAATTGAAGTATAATTAAGTCAAACAACATATTAATGGCTTCAGATATGGGGAATCTGGTGAGAATCCAGAGCGGTCCGGCCACTGTAAGTGGGTGCAGAGCTTTTTATGCCACTTTTGTTTACTTGTAAGGGCAAAGCTTATCCACCAGCCAGGGTACCATCCTGAAGTTCATATATACACCTTCCAAGGAAAGTCGTGTATACTTAAATGAGGTATAATGTTTAAGATACCCTGCCCTTGCTGAAGGGCGGGGTATTTTTGATAAGTAATTGGTTTGCAATTGAATATGAGTAACTGTAAGTGATTTAGGGAAAAGGGTGAAAATCCCTTGCTGTAGTCGCAGCTGTAACCGGTTGATGAGGGCTAAGGGGAATATTCGGTATTAGAGATAGACCGGAGAATACCCACTGCAAAATTTGTGGGAAGGGTTTAGCCTAAAGATGACCCGGGAGCCAGAAGACCTGATCGTTTACATCTTTCTTATCGTCTCCGACTTAGAGATGTGGGAAGCTGATGTTAGGTAATGGTTTGCCCTTCTTTGTTTGGAGAGGGGCAAATTTATTTTTAAAATCTTATTTTTTTGGAGGTTTGACATATGAATTATTCTTTATCAACCTAAAATTCAACTAGTATCGAAAACTAGTAGTCATTAACCAAGCTATTTTATAGGAGGTATGGTTATCTGTCAATAATATTACTGTCAGAATATTAAGGAGGAAGCTATGAAAATCAAAGTTATTAGTATCATTTTAGCTGTATTTTTGGTTCTTAGCATTACATGCATGCCAGGTGTTCTTTTGCCAGCAAAAGGCGAACAAAGTGAACAACAAAACGAGATTAGAGAAACGATTAACGCATTGAGAAATTACTACATAAATAACGACAATGATTTTACATTCCGAGTTGCATTGGGGTATAATTTTACAAGTGATGATTTAGCTAGAGATTTGCCCATAATGAGTCAGAGATATAAAGCATATGAGAGTCCAGACAGTGCTTCGGCATATGTAGGAAACATAATGGGCCTTATTGCTTCGGGAAAAGACCCGAGGGACGAAGCCGGATGCGACTATGTGGCAGCTTTGGCAGAATCCCAAAATGAATATGGAAAATTTATAATTGGGGAGTGGGATGACGGTCCAACAACACTTGCATTTAGTATATTGGCTCTTGATATGGCTGGCGGTGATTACAATACACAAAAAGCGGTAGAAGCATTATTAGGTTATCAAGTAGAGGACGGAGGCTTTGGCGGAGTCGATGAAACGGCAATGAGCATTATGGCATTGGGCAATCACACTGATATTCAAGGTGTTGATGGGGCCATAGCAGAAGGTATTGCTTATCTTAAAGCAAATCAGAAAGATTCAGGCGGTTTTGAATCTTGGGGTGCAGAAAATCCCTATTCCATATCGACGGTTATTCAGGGGCTTGTTTCTGTCGGAGAAAATCCATTGTCGGAAGATTGGACAAAAAATGGTAACACAATGCTGGACGCTTTACTCGCCTATAAAGCAGGCGACCATTTTGAGTATGTATCTGAATGGGGCACCGATGTAGATATGGCTACAGAACAGGCATTCATAGCCTTAGCCGATTTGTATAGGGGAAAATCCATGTACCGAGAGCTTCGGTTCAATATGAATGAACCGAAGCAAGTAAAGATACAAGAACCTTCATCAACAAGACTTAATGAAAAGGATAAATTGAAACTTACAGCAGTTGTATACGATGCCTGGGGGGAACCGATCACAGGTCAAACCCTTATCTGGGAAAGTTCAAATGATGAAATTGCAGGGGTTGATGATGAAGGGCTTGTTACGGCAAAGAAGGAAGGTAATGTAACAATAACGGTTAAAGTTGAAGGATATGAACAAATACGAGACACCTTGGAACTTATTGTAGAACCAACGGTCTTTACAATAGAAAGGGTGGATAATGGGGAAATAAAGAACGGAAGGGAAGCACAAGTAGAGATAAAAATGCAAAACAATACTGAAACACTACAGCCTTCCACTTTTATCGTAGCACTTTATGACAATGATACAGATCAAATGATAAACTACTCCTTTGTGAAGGATATCTTTGAACCTGAAAGGAGCAGGAATTTGGGAGCAGGATTTATAATCCCCGATAAAGGTAAATTTATCATTAAATGTTTTGTGTGGGATTGCTTTGAAAACCAGGACATCATATTGTCAAATCCATTGGAGATAGAAGTAAAACAGTTGTAGACTTACTTAGGCCAGTTGAGGAAGGAATGTATAAATATTAAATTATCGAGAACGGAGGGATGTTAGGCATGAAAAAAAGGCTTTTATCGCTTTTCCTCATAATAGCTTTGTTTTTGCCTTGTTTTGCCTTAGCCTCAGATGTGGTTAATATAGACTATGAGGTTGATGGAGACAGCGTTTGTATTATAGTTAAAGGCCAAGAATACAAACCGGTCAGTATTGTTATCGAAGATGCCCATAGAAAATATTATATAGACCAAAAAGAAACCGATTCCGGTGGAGAGGCTGTGTTCACTACTCGTTTGGAAAAGGGAAAAGAGTACAACTGTATAGTGAATGTAGCTGGAGTAAGAGAGACAAGAAAAATTCTCATTAATGACGATGAGCCCGGTGAACCGAAGCCTGAGGATGTAGCGTATATCAGCGTAAAGGGATATAAAGGTACCATATTACCTCGGGTACAAGTAAAGTTAAACAAAGGTGACACTGTACTCAGTTTGACTGAAAGGGTGTTGAGTGCTGAAGGGATTGATTATAAGATAAGAAACGGCTATATAGCGGGTATCGATGGGCAAAACGAATTTGATAAAGGCCCAGGTAGCGGCTGGATGTTTTCCGTTAACGGCAAATTTCCCACCCTGGGTGTAGATAGTGTAGTTGTGAAAAATGGCGATTTGATTGAGTGGTTTTATACGAGCAACTTAGGTGATGATATTGGCAACAGCTATGGGGGTGAAGCTTTTGAAGAGGAGGAGGTGATAGAAGATTATCAGTTTGAGGTTTCAACTGCAATTGAATCAATCGTGGATTCGATTGCCCAGAAAGAAGATTTGACCGAATGGCAAGCCATCGGCTTGCTGCGCGCAGGTATAAACGTAGATGAAAGATATTATGAAAATTTAGTTGAATACGTTAGGGTTAATGAGGGTAACTTCAGAAAGATGACCGATTACGGAAAAATCGCATTGGCAGCAACAGCCTTGAAGAAAGATCCGAGAAATATATCCGGATACAACATAATAGAGAAAATATACAATAATGATAAAATGACTTTACAGGGCACCAACGGCCCCATTTTTGCCCTGATTGCTTTAGACTCTGCGGGCTACCCCGTGCCAAATGATGCACTTTGGCCTAAGAAAAAGCTGGTAAACTGGATTATAGACCAGCAAAATGATGACGGAGGGTTTTCCCTGGTAAAAGGTGAAACTAGTGACATAGACATTACCGCTATGGCACTACAGGCCCTTTCAAGATATAGGGATATTTCCGCTGTAAAAACTGCTGTTGAAAGAGCGGTGACTTTTTTATCGGAGAACCAGTCACTTGACGGAGGTTTTTGTTCCTGGGAAGAGAGCAATAGTGAGAGTATTTCTCAGACCATAATAGCTCTTACAGCACTTGGGATTGATCCGGCAAATGACAGCAGATTTGTAAAGGAAGGCAATCTCATATCCAAGCTCCTGTCTTTCAGAGAGCCGGACGGCCGTTTTGCCCATTTGATTGGAGAAGGGCCTGATGATATGGCGACTGAACAGGTACTGGTTGCCCTTGTGGCTTATCAGAGGTTTTTAGAAGGAAAACAATGGATATTTGATATGACTGAAGAGAAAGCTGGTCAATCAGATTTTGTAGATATGGCACTTGCTTCTGAGTGGGCAAGGGAATATATAATTAAAGCCAAAGCTCTTGGGTTGATGGAGGGCAAAGGTCATGATAGATTTGAACCGAAGCAAAACCTGACCCGGGCAGAGTTTGCAACAATTCTTGTAAGGTTGCTGGATGAAGAGCCGCTGGATGAAGTACAACAGGTGTTTGTAGATGTTGAGCCGAGCAATTGGCACTACGGATATGTCATGATTGCTTATAAAAAGGGGTTTGTTTTGGGAAAGTCGGTTGATAAATTTTTTCCTGGTGACTGTATAACCAGAGAGGAAATGGCCGTAATGCTCCAGCGCGCCCTATCTTACCAAGCTTCGAGTGATGTGTGCGTTAATGATATAATTGAGGCATCGGTTTGGGCTGTTCCTTCTATTTATGCTGTCATGGAAAACGGCCTTATGATTGGAGATAATGGTTATTTCTTTCCTAAACAAAATGTGACTCGTGAGATGGCAGCAGCAGTTGTTGTGAGGGTATATGAACAGGATATAGCTGACTGAGAAGACAACCTATACTCTTCCCTTATTGAAAGGAGAAGTATTGTGAAACCTTGTAAAGCTAAAAGACAACTAACTCTAATCTATTTGGTTATTTTTACCTGTATTTTGATTGCAGCATGTGGCACAACATCCCAGTCAACTGAGCCAGCACAGCCAAAGAGTCAAAAAGTGCAGTCGGAAAATCAAAATCATGACGATTCGAAAGGGCAAGGTGAAATAGCCCTGAAAATACACGAAAATCCAATAACGGGGTCTGCAGGGAATTCTGATGAACCCGGGGAGGACACGCAAAAAAGCAACGATGGGAGTAAAGGAGTTGTAGGTGAAGGCGTTAATGAAACCAAAGGCGTTGAAGCGAGTAATACTAAGACCGAAGAATCACAATCAGAACAATTTAAAAGAGACGAAGCTCAGGCCTCGCCCTGTTTAACAATTTCCATAGTCGGTTTAGACGATATGATATTAGAGCCCACTGAGATAGAAATAAAAGAGTCGGACACCGTTTTGGCTATATTGAAAAGAGTTACGAGAGAAAATAAAATTCAAATGTCTTACAGAGGGGCAAAATCCATGGCATATGTTGAGGGAATAGATAATATATACGAGTTTGACCACGGCCCCAACAGTGGATGGGTTTATAAGGTCAATGGTATAATCCACAATAAAAGTGCAGGCTCGTATCCTGTAAAAGATAAAGATGTTATCGAATGGGTTTATACAACGGACTTAGGCGGAGAGGTAAACGCCGAAGCAGGGGATATTGGGGGGAGATGATGTTGAATAAAGGTTTTGCATCTCTTCACCCCGTGCCTTGTTTTTTTTATTATATTGGTCTCATAATTCTCGCAACGATTGTATACCATCCGGTTTTTTTGTTTTTTGCAATCTGTTCCCAAATAGTCTTGAACTTTATGCAAGACGGTGGGAAAAATCTGAAAAAATCGATTAGGTATTATTTATTAATAGCCCTGTTTATAGTGGTTTTGAATCCTCTTATCTCACATAGGGGTGAGACAATCCTTTTTTACTTTTTGGATAATCCGGTTACACTTGAGGCATTCGTTTACGGAATAATTATGATGATGTCTTTTCTAACCATACTAATTGGTTTTGTTTCGTACAACATGGTCATTACACCTAATAAATTTTTGTATCTTTTTTCATCTACATTTCCTAAAACCGCATTGGCCTGCATGATGACAATGCGCTTTGTGCCTGTCTTAATAAGACGGAGTAAAGATTTAGCCTTAGTCCAAAAAACAAGAGGGGTCGATGTTTCTGGAAGACATTTAATAAAAAAAATAACGGCCGGCATGCAGGTTTTAAATACATTAGTTATATGGTCTCTTGAAGAAGCAATAGTAACGTGTAAATCCATGAGGGCACGCGGTTACGGAGTTTTTAAATCCAGGACTTCTTATTTTGACTATAAAATGAGACCCAGAGACTGGTTGGTTTTGGTCATTCTCGTTTCGACTTTTGGGAGCCTATTATATTTTTGGTATAAGGGAATTTGGCATTTTACAATCTATCCGGTTATTTCAAAAATCAGCTTTGATGTGAACACGGCGTTATTTTTTGCAACGTTTTGCACATATTTGGGAATTCCTATAGCAGTCGAAGGGGCTGAAAAATTAAAATGGCGTTAATAGATATACATAATTTTAATTTTACCTACCCAAATGCTAAGCAGAAAGCGTTGACAAACATTAATGTTTCAATAGAAGACGGGGAATTTGTGGTTATATGTGGTCCATCAGGTTGTGGGAAGACTACGCTGCTGAGCCAACTGAAAAGGGAAATAAGCCCTGAAGGGGAATTGAGCGGAGAGATTTATTACAAGGGAAAGCCTATAAAAAACATTTCCAAAGGACAAGCAGTCAAGGAAATCGGATTGGTTTTCCAAGATCCCGAAGACCAGATAGTTGTGGATACGGTTATACATGAATTGGCCTTTTCCATGGAAAACATCGGATACACCAAATCAATAATGAAGAAGAGATTAGCAGAGATGGCCAATTTCTTTGGATTAGAAAAGATTCTGTATAAACCCGTGTTGGAACTTTCGGGTGGAGAAAAACAAATAATAAACCTTGCTTCAGTGTTGTTACTTCAACCTAAAGTATTGCTATTGGACGAACCGACATCACAACTTGACCCTGTTGCTGCAAAACAATTTTTACAGATGTTGTACAGGCTTAACCGAGAGCTGTCTACGACAATAATAATGAGCGAACACAGGCTTGAAGACGTTCTTCCTATGGCTGATAAGGTATTGTTAATGCAAAGAGGGCGGTTAAAGTACTGCGGTAGTCCGAGAAAAGTAAGTCATCAAGTTATAGAATCAGAGGATAATAATTTTCTTAATTTCCTTCCGACAGTTGTAAAGATGTATTCTTGTTTTACGGGTAATACAGAGCAAGATAAAATGCCGCTTGATGTAAGAGAAGCAAAAACCGTTATATCTCGCTTTATTAGTAGAACAGATAACAAAAAAATCCATATCACCGATGACAAAAACCGGATGAGGAACCAAAAAAGCCCTATCTTGAGTATAAAAGGAATCGATTTTAGATATGAAAAAGATGCGCCGAATGTTTTGAACAATTTATCCCTTGATGTGTTTAAGGGAGAGTTAATAAGCGTCCTAGGTGGGAATGGAACGGGAAAGTCCACACTGCTTCAAGTGATTGCCGGCCTAAGAAAACCTCAGAGAGGCAAGATATATTTGGAAGGAACTGAAATATTTCGAATAGCAGAAGAAGAGAGGTATCAAAAGATAGGGTACCTAGCACAAAACCCAATGCTTTATTTTATCAATGATACAGTAGAGGATGAATTGTATAAAAGAGCCGATGCATTAAAAACAAAAGTTAAACATGTAGAGAAGCTGTTAGAAGATTATGTTAACCTTTTCGGGCTTAAAAATCTGTTAAGCAGACATCCGTATGATCTAAGTGGAGGAGAAAAACAAAAGCTTGCGATAACCACAGTCCTCTTGTCTGCTCCTAAAATAATTTTAATGGATGAGCCTACAAAAGGTTTGGATCCATCGTTCAAACTGGAGTTTGGGGAAATACTAAAAACATTAACGAAATCAGGCGCAACCCTCATTCTAGTGTCACATGACATAGAATTTGTCGCAAGGATTTCTACTTCATGTGCCCTTCTTTTTGGAGGGGAAATCGCAAGTAAAGACAGCCCACGCATTTTTTTCAGCAAAAATTACTTTTACACAACAGCCGTGAATAGAACAGTCAGAGAAATGCTACCAAACGCCATTACTTTAGAGGATGTGCTTAAGACATGCAAGATTACATCCATTTGATGATTATCTTGTTAATACTACTCTCGATGACAATATTTTACATCCGTTTTGAGAAAAAAACTATAAATGCGGAGGAAATAGTACTAATAGCCATGCTATCAGCAATCGCAGCGGTGGGAAGGATACCTTTTGCTGCCCTGCCAAGCGTGCAGCCAACATCATTTATCATTATTATAACAGCTAAAACTTTTGGCAGAGAAGTAGGGTTCCTAGTTGGCAACTTTGCAGCACTGGTATCAAATATTTTTTTGGGCCAAGGCCCTTGGACCCTTTTCCAAATGATATCTTGGGGATTAATGGGATTTACAGCCGGTATGTTTAAAGAATATTCTTTTTTAAAGGCAAAAGCAGGGCTATGCACTTTTGCGGCCATATGGGGGTTTTTATACGGTTGGATGATGAATCTTTGGTATTTAGTCTTTTTCCAGGCAGAAGATATAACCTGGAGAATAATCCTGGCATCGAGCATTGCAAGCCTGAAGTTTGATATAAATCATGCTATATGTAATGTTATCCTAATTTTGTTGTTTAATGACCGTTGGCTTAAAATACTAAAAAGGGCAAAAGAGAAATACGGGTTATTAAAACAGTAAAACGATTCTCAAGTTTGCAATCAGGGTATTTTTATAACTGTGCTTCAGAGTATATAAATTGTATAAAAAATAAGTAAAAAAGGAGGGTTATAAAATGAAGCCAAAAGTTTTCGTAACCAGAGTAATCCCGGAAAAGGGGTTAAAAATGTTAAGAGAGGCGGCTGATGTTAGAGTTTGGGAGGACGAGCTGCCGCCGCCGAGAGAAATATTATTAAAAGAATCGGAAAATGTCGATGGACTCGTTGCGCTTCTCACAGATAGAATAGACACAGAATTGTTTGATACAGCAAAAAAGCTTAAAATTGTCAGCAACTATGCAGTTGGTTTTGATAACATTGATTTAGATGAAGCATCAAAAAGAGGAATTATGGTTACAAACACTCCGGGTGTCCTAACAGATACCACGGCAGATTTAGCATTTACTTTATTGATGGCTGCTGCCAGAAGGATTATAGAGGCCGATAGATTTGTCAGATCCGGTAGGTGGAAAACATGGGGACCAATGTTAATGCTAGGACAGGATATATATGGTGCGAAACTTGGTCTCGTTGGTTTGGGCAGGATAGGTTACGCTGTAGCAAAAAGGGCAAAAGGTTTTGATATGGATGTAATGTATTATGACCTAACAAGAAATGAAAAAGCCGAAAACGAGCTGGGCCTGAGGTTTGTTGAAATGGAACAACTTTTAAAGGAAGCTGATTTTGTAAGTGTTCACGTGCCCTTGACACCTGAGACAAGGCAATTAATCAATGAAAATACGTTGGGTCTTATGAAGGAAACCGCTATATTGATAAATACGGCCAGAGGACCTGTTGTTGATGAGGAAGCGCTCTTTGATGCATTGAAAAATAATAAGATCGCTGGTGCAGGTCTTGATGTGATGGACCCTGAGCCACCAAATAAAGACAATCCTCTCTTGAAACTGGATAATGTCATAATAGTGCCACATATTGCGAGCGCCAGCATTGCCACAAGGACGAAAATGGCAGTTATGGCGGCTCAAAACTGTATAGCAGGATTAAAAGGAGACATTCCTCCTAACCTTGTGAATAAGCAAGTTATCGACAGGCTGAAAAATTAGTTTACATGGTCGAGCCAAGTTTAACCTATTTATACATTAGTCTTGTAATTCACAATGATAAAAAATTTCATATATTTGTCACCCTTACTATATATTTCGACAGTGCCAGACAAAATCTGTCTTATATAGCAAAATTTGAGTTTCTGCCGAAGGGGCTGTTTACATATATTGCGCCTGGACATGGGGTGAAACTTGGCGGTTATATAGTTCGTAGAGGGGCTTGTTAGATGTTTCCGGGCATGTTGCGTTTACTGATGGTAAAAGAATCATGAGAATAGGTAGCGACCATCCATTAGCTTAAGCAAGGGTATCCACCGTGAGGTGGAATCTAAAGTAAACCGGTGGAAAAATATTGTTCTGATGAACAAGTAACAGAAGATGCTGACTTTGGGGTGGATACCCAAAACAAAGCTCGCACGAAAAAATAAATTGACATGATATTTGTGTTGTAGTATAATATATATTTATCTTGACAAAAACGAACTTATATGTTATTTTTTTATTGAGACGGGTTATCAAGGAGGAAGCTTTGATGTTCAATATCGGTGACAAAATAGTATACCCCATGCACGGAGCGGGTGTTATTGAAGCGATAGAGGAAAAAGAAATTCTCGGGGAAAGACAAAAGTACTATGTTATGAGGATGCCAATAGGGGATA
The DNA here is from genome assembly GCA_050949725.1 of Tepidanaerobacteraceae bacterium. Lineage (GTDB taxonomy): Bacteria > Bacillota > Thermosediminibacteria > Thermosediminibacterales > Tepidanaerobacteraceae > JBMNGH01. The sequence goes on along the minus strand of JBMNGH010000005.1, from coordinate 126,692 downwards.
TGAAAGTAATGATTCCCATTAAAAATATCGAAGATATAGGTGTCCGGCAAATTGCCGGAGAAGAAGAAATCGATGAGGTTTTTAACATACTGCGTGGGGACAAGAGCAAAATGTCTCCAAATTGGAATAGGCGCTATAGAGCTAACATGGAAAAGATTAAAAGTGGAAATATATTTCAAATTGCAGAAGTCGTTAGAAATTTATCTATAAGAGATAAAGAAAAGGGCCTTTCTACAGGTGAGCGGAAAATGCTTGATAATGCCAAACATATTCTTGTTAGTGAAATAGTGTTGAGTAAGCGTATAGACGAGGCAAAAGCACTTCAATTGGTTGAAAATGCATTTAAATAAAAATGCATTTTTTTATTCCATATATTGTAATATCAAAGTGGATTTAACTAAAGTTTTATTATATAATGTATCGAGAGGTAGCAACATTTTTATAACATTTTTATAAGAATTGAGGTGATACTGTGTTAAACAAAATAATACGCCTAGTAATTTCCATTATAGGAATAGCCATTGGCTACCAAGTTTGTGCACTCATATTTTACTTAAATAGGCTTTTTAATTTTATTGATCTGTCTTTTTCATTACAGAACAATATCAAGATTGTATTTGCACTGATTTTTGGAATAATTTTTTATATATTAAGCCCCGGATTTATAAAAGGTGCTTCTAAATCTAAGGAATGGGTGGAAAACAGACTTCAGAAAACCCCGATGAGGGATATCTTATATGGTTTTTTTGGACTTATAATGGGTCTCTTAGTAGCTAATCTATTTATCAGAGCCTTTGTCAGTATACCGTGGATAGGCGGATATCTTCCCATTATCGCTAATATGGTTTTGGGTTATATGGGAGCAAGTATTGCGCTTAAAAAGAAAGAAGAGTTATCGGGAATCATTTCCATTTCAGGCTTAATAAATAAGAAAAATGCCTCACCTACTATAGTCAACTGGGTAAAACCAAAGATTCTTGATACGAGTGTAATAATAGACGGCCGAATAGCGGATATCTGCAAGACCGGTTTTATAGAAGGCACCCTTGTCATACCATCTTTTGTGCTAGAAGAACTAAGGCATATTGCCGATTCTTCAGATGCCTTAAAGAGGAACCGTGGAAGGCGGGGTCTTGATATTTTAAACAAGATACAAAAAGAGTTGAGTATCGATGTCGAAATTTATGGCGGTGATTTTGAAGATATTACAGAGGTTGACAGCAAGCTAGTTAAACTTGCGCAGAGGCTAGATGGGAAAATTATTACAAATGATTTTAACCTAAATAAGGTTGCAGAATTTCAGAGTGTACAAGTGCTTAATATAAATGAGCTGGCTAATGCAGTAAAGCCCGTCGTGCTTCCCGGTGAAGAGATGGTGGTGCAGGTAATTAAAGACGGAAAAGAGACTGGTCAGGGTGTTGCATACCTTGATGATGGAACAATGATAGTTGTTGATGGTGGAAAAAAACATATCGGTGAGACTATCGGCGTTATGGTGACCAGCGTTCTGCAGACCGCAGCAGGGCGTATGATCTTTGCAAAACCAAAGTCATTAATTCCCTGAGGTGAATTTGATGCAGGTAAGTGCAGTTATTGCAGCAGGCGGCAGGGGTAAGAGGATGAACATCGGTTTTAGTAAACAATTTTTAAATATAAAAGGCCGCCCGATTTTATATTATACCCTCAGCACCTTTGAGTCTTTTAATATGTTTAAGGAAATTATTTTGGTTGTAGGCCAGGCTGATTTTACTCATGCCCAAAATATATTAAAAAACTATAAGTTTATGAAAACGCGCCTGGTGAATGGTGGGAATGAACGACAAGATTCTGTATACAACGGTTTGCGGGCCCTTTCCACGCAAACCGATATTGTTGTTATTCACGATGGAGTTAGGCCTTTCGTTAAAAGGGACCTTATTAAGAGAACTATAGATGCAGCTTGTGAGTATAAGGCAGCAGGAGCTGCGGTGCCTGTGAAAGATACGATAAAGATTGTTGAAAACGAAAAAATAAAACACACTCCAGATAGAAAGACTTTATGGGCAATGCAGACTCCTCAGACCTTTGATTACCAGCTGATTTTGAACGCTTATGAAACAGCGTTTAAAAATGGGTATTACGGAACAGATGACGCAGTGCTGGTTGAGCGTATTGGATTGCCGGTAAAAATTATTGAAGGGGCATACGAGAACATTAAAATAACGACCCCTGAAGATATTGTAGTTGCAGAAGTGTTTGTTACTATGGGTTACGGGGATTTTAGGAGGTAAACCTTGAGAGTCGGGATCGGATTTGATGCACACAGACTTATTGAAGGGAGAAAATTAATAATCGGCGGTGTTGAAATACCTTATGATAAAGGGCTCTTGGGTCACTCTGATGCTGATGTGCTTGTACATGCGATAAACGACGCATTGTTAGGTGCTGCCGCTCTTGGTGATATCGGAATGTATTTTCCCGATACAGACAGTAAATATAAGGGAGTCAGCAGTTTATTGCTGATGGAAATAGTTGCTAAACTTCTTAAAAAAAGCGGTTTTAGCATAGTAAACATAGATTCGGTTATTAGTGCACAGCAGCCCAAGCTTTTGCCCTATATTGAACAAATGAGAGAAAACATCGCAAAAAGCCTCAATATAGAAATAAGCAAAATTAGTGTCAAGGCAACTACGACTGAGGGTATGGGATATGAAGGAAGAGGAGAGGGAATATCTGCACAGGCGGTATGTTTAGTGACAAATAAGTAATTCCAAAAATTTGAATATATTATTTCCTTTTTTGGACATACTTTAAGTGAGGATTATAATTATCCTCACTTTTTTTGTTTTTTTGCGAAAGGAGGTGTTTTTTTTGGGCAGAAAAATTACCGTATTTGTACTGATTTTTTTGCTGGCCTTTTGCTTCGTTGCGCTAAAGGGAGGAGAAAACGATGATACTTTGTTTTTGGTTGAAGAAAATATAGAAAAGTATAATACAGATAAAAAACTTGAGGTGAATTGGAAGATTACCGAAAAAGAACCAAAGTACGATGGAGTTGAAATTAATCCAGGTGGAAATAATATGGTTATAAGTCAACAGGAAAAACCCGAATATGACGGTGTTGAAATCGCTGAAACGAAATCTAAAAATAATACGGAAGTTTTAGTTAAGTATAATGATTATAATTCAGAGACAAATTTTGATTCTGTAGAACTTTCTCAAAGAGAGGTTCAGATTTCTTCAAGAGCAGGAAGAGCTAGGCGTCTTTTTGGCAGGGCTTCATGGTATGGCCCCGGGTTTCATGGTAAAGTAACAGCCAGTGGAGAAATATTTGACCAAAATGCTATGACCGCAGCACATAAAGAGCTTAAACTCGGGACTTTGATGCGCGTTACTAATTTGGAAAACGGCAAAAGTGCGGTGGTAACAATTAATGATCGAGGGCCATATATTGAAGGAAGACATTTGGACGTGTCACGAGCAGCTGCTCAAAAGTTGGGGATGATTGAGGCCGGAATCGTAAATGTAAAGATGGAAATTTTAAGCACTGAGTAAAAAAGAATTAATGGGTCTTGACTTTAGCGTGTATTTCTTATAATATAAATTAAAATCATCATCGAAGCGTTGATGGGGCTCGTAGGCTCGACACCCCTTAAAGAGAGAAACCGTCACCGGCTGAAAGCGGTTTTAAGGAAGGAAGATGACCGAAATTGCACCCCTGAGCTCAAACCCTGAATATTTTTTAGGGGTTCTGCGGTTAGTTAGGCCGTTAAATGCTTGAGTTTTAAAACAGAGTGGAACCGCGAGCCTTTCGCCTCTGAAGAGGTGAAGGGCTCTTAAATTTTTTAACGCAATTGATTAAATATAATGAATGAGGAGGGGGAAAATGTTTGATTTAATAAAAGATGACATCAAAGTTGTGTTTGAAAGGGACCCAGCGGCGAAGGGAATTTTGGAGGTTGTGCTTTGTTACCCGGGATTTCATTCAATTTTGATGCACAGGTTAGCACACTGGCTGTATAATCATAAACTACTCCTTTTGGCAAGGCTAGTTTCTCAAATAAATAGATTTTTAACCGGGATTGAAATTCATCCGGCGGCAAAGATAGGCAAGGGGTTTTTTATTGACCACGGAATGGGTATCGTAATAGGGGAGACAGCTGAAATAGGTGATAATGTAACTCTTTATCAAGGTGTTACACTTGGCGGAACAGGGAAAGAAAAGGGAAAAAGGCATCCTACGCTAGGTGACAATATTGTCGTGGGATCTGGAGCAAAAGTCCTCGGGCCTGTAAAAATCGGCACAAATTCAAAAATTGGGGCAGGGGCCGTTGTTCTTAGAGATGTTCCGGATAATTCTACGGTTGTAGGTGTGCCAGGAAAGGCTGTTGTGAGGAACAAAATTAATTTTCTGGAGGCCGACTTTACCAAGGTGGATTTAAATCATCATTTGTTGCCAGATCCAGTTGCGGATATGATGAAAAACCTTCAAAGAAAGATTGAGAAACTTGAATCCAGAATATCTCATCTTGAGAATGAATTGCAGATCAAAAAAACAGGTTAAAATATTTTGCAAGCTGAGAGGAGTTAAATGATGCGGATTTATAATACCTTGAGCAGGAACAAGGAGGAGTTTGCTCCTCTGAACGATAATCAGGTTACTATTTATACGTGTGGTCCTACTGTATACGATTATTTTCATATTGGGAATGCGCGTGTGTTTATAACATTTGACATGGTAAGGAATTATTTAAAGTTCAAGGGATATAAAGTGAAATTTGTACAGAATTTTACCGATATTGATGATAAAATGATTAAAAGGGCTAGTGCAGAAGGAATTACTGTAAAGGAACTTGGAGACCGTTTCATCAAAGAGTATTTTCAAGATGCAGAATCTCTGGGCATAAAAAAGGCTGATGTGCATCCTAGAGCAACAGAAAATATTAAAGATATTATTGACATCATAAGAAAACTAGTCGATAATGGGTATGCTTATGATGTTGATGGGAACGTATACTTTGAAACCCGAAAGTTTAAACAATATGGCAAACTATCACATCAAAATCTGGATGAATTAGAATCGGGTGCACGCGTTGAACCTGGAGAAAACAAAAAAGATTCCCTTGATTTTGCCTTGTGGAAGGCTAAAAAGCCGAACGAACCGTCATGGGATAGCCCGTGGGGAGAAGGTAGACCCGGATGGCATATCGAATGTTCTGTCATGGCTATGAAATATTTAGGTGAAACAATAGATATTCACGGAGGCGGCCCTGACCTCATATTTCCACATCATGAAAATGAAATTGCACAAAGTGAGGCGGCCTCAGGTAAAGCTTTCGCAAGGTTTTTCATGCATGTTGGATATTTAAATATAAGTAACCAAAAGATGTCAAAATCCCTCGGCAATTTTTTTACTGTAAGGGATGTTTTAAAAAAATACAATCCTGAGGTAGTCAGATTTTTAATGTTGTCCTCGCACTACAGGAGTCCTATCAATTTTAGTGAAGAACTTATGGAACAGGCCAAAAGTTCTCTTGAGCGATTTTACAATGCGCTGTACAATATGGAATATCTTGAAGATATCTCATCTGATAACTTCATTAAAACCAACGATTGTGAAGTTTATTTATCAACGCTTAAAGCCAATCGTCAAAAATTTATCGAGGCTATGGATGATGACTTTAATACCGCTGATGCTATAGCTGCCCTTTTTAATATAGTGCGACAGTTCAATTTGAATATTGACAAAAACTTGCCTAAACAAGCTATTACTTTGACAAAAAACACTCTCATAGACCTTGGAGCAGTTCTAGGGTTTTTTGAAAAATTTAAGCCGAAAAAATTACTTGAAGAAGACATCGAAGAAAAAATTGAGGAAAGGGAGGCGGCCAGAAAGGTTAAAAATTTTGCTCTGGCTGATAAGATCAGAGATGAGTTAAAAGCTCAGGGTATTATTCTTGAAGATACACCAACTGGTGTAAGGTGGAAAAGAATTGAATAGGGGTGGTTTGGCTTTTGGATTGTAATTTAGATAATATAAATTCGCTTTCATCACTTGCCCTCGCTTTTGTAGGAGATGCTGTATTCAACTTATTTGTGAGGACAAAGCTTGTAGGGAATGGAAAAAAAGTCAAAGACCTTCACAATGATTGTGTTAAATTTGTGAAGGCCTCGTCACAAGCAAAAATAATAAGGAAAATTGAGGGATATTTAACCGAAAAAGAGAAAACGGTATTTAAAACCGCGAGAAATGCAAAGGTAAACACTGTGCCCAAAACTGCTGATATAACGGATTATCATTACAGCACAGGTTACGAGGCATTACTGGGGTACCTTTATCTTACTGGCCAAAATGACCGGCTTAATAAAATATTGCTTGCTTCATATGAACTAATAAGATCGGGGGAGCTTTTATGAAGTCGGGTATTTACCGCAACTTAGCTCCCCTTCTGGGCAAATACCGTTAGATTCACATGGAGGCCCTGCATGCTCAAAGATAGCAGGGGCTATTTTTTTTACCTCTTCGAGCATTAGATTTGCCAGCTCTCTTATTTCAGTTTGAGCGCGTTTGCAACAGCGGAGGGCAAAAAAGTTTTGGAGGCTTCTTGCATTCATTGTCATAACCACACGGGTCTGTGTCGACATCGGCAGTATATATCTAGCGTCTTCTTGATCTATACCTAGTTTAACTAATTTAACGTAAGTGTTTTTACAAGACTCAAGCCCTTTGATGTAGGGCAAGATAGCTTCGGGATATTGAGCAATGCTTTCAGGCATCATTGAATAATAGACTGTTTCGATATAATCCTTCACATTTCCCAAAAATACTTTATAAAACTTGGTAGATTGTTTGCAGATTTCAAGAAGCTTTTCTTGATTGTAATATGAATTTATGTAATCAAGCTTATCGTAAATAAATAATAGGAAATCTTCAGCCTCTTCTTTTTTTATTAATATTTTCTCCTCTACAAACGTAGTATTACTATAGAACAGCTTAATTACAGATTCTATTTTTTTAGGAAATGAAACTACGAGCTCTTTGTTTTTATGACAACATCCGCAGGCATCGTATATGCCGCGTAAATATGAAGTAAGGTAATTTTTATTGATTTGTTCAGGAGATTTTCCTGTAATGGAGCATTTTTCTGTCGGAGTATCACAAGTGAATAGCTCATCTTTGCACAAGTTATTAGCATATACTAGCCCTTCCATGTAATATGTATTTTCTTTAGTAAGGTTTTTTTCCTGAATGTCTTTATTGCCTGATAATATTTCTGATTTGAAAGGATTGTTATATCTCAGGCTTTGAACCGAATAGGATGCTATTCGATGTCTAGTCAATTGAGCTAAAAGTGTCCGGCTTACGCCGTCTATAGCGAATGTAAAGCTTATGTGTTCGGTAGGAGACATATGGCCCATTTGGGTCAACTTTTTCAAAAAAGCATTAGCCTTGTCATTTGTAAGATTATTCATAATGTTTGAAGCGCTCGTCTTTGAATAGCAAAGGCGGGCTGAGGCTGCCACAACTTTTTCGGGTTCAGGGGTATGAGCGATAATCGTGACTTTCATACTTCAACCTCCTTGACATTTGTTTACAATTAAAATATTATTTGTACAAACCTCTGCTCAATATTATATATGTTTCCGGGAGTGATGGCAATTAAGCGAAAACAAAAACACACAAACATGCAAATTGAAGGAATAAACGCTGTTTTTGAAGCTGTCCGAGCAGGGAAAATGGTAAATATAATTTACATTAAAAAAGGCAGAAATAAAAGTGCACTTTTAAAAATAATTAAAGCTGCTAAATCTGAAGGTATACCTGTAAAAGAACTTGATGCAGATACTTTTCATTTTATGGCGAAAACTCCGGCTCACCAGGGTGTTATTGCATTAGCAGCCCTGAAAGCTTATGTTGAAATTGATGACATCCTATCTTCTGCAGAAAAACTGGGTGAAGATCCCTTTATCATCGTCTTGAATCAAATATCCGATCCTCAAAATTTAGGCGGAATTTTGAGAACTGCTGAATGTATGGGGGTTCATGGTGTAATTATCTCCAAGCATCGTTCATGTGCGGTCAATGAAACGGTAATGAAAGTGTCTTCCGGAGCAGCTGCTTATGTTAAAGTGGCCAGGGTAACTAATATATCCACTACACTGGAGGAGCTAAAACAAAAAGGTCTTTGGGTTATTGGTGCCGATATGAAAGGTGATTCGTGTTTTAAAGTCGATCTTACAGGGCCTATTGCACTCGTTATAGGTAGCGAAGATAAAGGACTTGGGAAATTGGTCAAAGAAAAGTGTGATATGGTGGTGAGTATACCAATGAAAGGAAGTATAAATTCCTTAAATGCAGCTGTTGCTACCTCTATCTTGTCATATGAGATACTTAGACAGAGGATGATTAAATAGATGACAAAGTTCGACAAAGAGCTTTTAATTATTGATGGATACAATATAATAAATTCGTGGCAGGAACTGAATGAGGCAATGGCCGTCAGCTTGGAGACGGCTAGAGATAAGCTGATTCATATTATGGCTGATTACTCTGCCCAGACAGGTATAGCTGTTCTAGTAGTTTTTGATGCACATCAAGTCAAAGGTAATCATGGTTCTTGTGAAGAGATTAACGGAATAGAAGTGGTCTTTACCAAAGAAGGTGAGACGGCTGATAATTATATAGAGAAGGTAGTCGATGTTATCGGCCGGGAATATAAAGTAAGTGTAGCCACTTCGGATTGGGTGGAGCAGCAAATCATAATGGGTAGAGGAGCATTTAGGATTTCGGCACGGGAATTGTTTAATGAGGTCAAACAGATGATTCTGAAGCGAAGGGCTGATGAAAAGATGATGATAAAACAAAACGACAAACTTGGGGAAATTATAGATCCAGACATAAGGAAAATATTGGAAAAATATACAAATAGCAGATGAAATGTTTGAAATAGAGAGTATCAGGAGCTTGACTACTATAAAGTTCATGAGATATAATTATAGGAGTTCTTGGGCTTTAAAACTAAATGGGGGCGGTTGTATTGAATGTCGGTCTTCCAAAAGAAGAATATACATGCTATGACGATATGATGGACGAAGAAGTAGTTTGTGAGGCTGTAAACGGAGATCCTGAGGCCCTGGATTTTTTGATTAATAAATACAAGAACTTTGTAAAATCTAAAGCCAGGTCTTATTTTTTAATTGGTGCTGACAGAGAAGACATAATACAAGAAGGTATGATAGGGCTTTACAAGGCGATCCGCGACTTCAATCCCGACAAGCTTTCCTCTTTCAGAGCCTTCGCAGAACTGTGCATAACGAGACAGATAATTACAGCGATTAAGACGGCTACACGTCAAAAACACATTCCTCTTAACTCATATATCTCTTTAAACAAACCGATATACGATGAAGATTCTGACAGGACGTTACTCGATATTCTTACAGGAGCTAAGATATCTGATCCTGAAGAACTTATAATAAGCAGAGAAGAATTTGAGGATATAGAGGGTAAAATGGGGGAAATCCTAAGCAAATTAGAATGGCAGGTATTGATGTCATATCTTGGCGGAAAATCGTATCAAGAAATAGCCAAGGACTTAAAAAGACACGTAAAATCTATAGACAATGCCCTCCAAAGGGTTAAGCGTAAATTAGAAAAATACCTAGAAATAAGAGAATTATATTAGTAATAATAGTATTGACCTAATTACTATTTCCTTTTATAATAAATAAGGAATTGGAGAGATTCCCGAGCTGGCCAAAGGGGGCAGACTGTAAATCTGCTGGCGATGCCTTCGGTGGTTCGAATCCACCTCTCTCCACCATAAAAGTTCATAAGTTAGAAAGAAACGATTTCTTCCAAGCATAAAAGTAAGAATTTTTTTTTCGACTTCGACATTAGTTAAATAAATTCTCAATATGCGGGAATAGCTCAGCCGGCTAGAGCGTCAGCCTTCCAAGCTGAATGTCGCGGGTTCGAATCCCGTTTCCCGCTCCAAATGGCAATAAATATCTGTCTCTAGCACTATAATCACATAAAGCATATAATAAACTATAATGTTTATGTAATATTAAATCATGTATTACATTTTAACATCGCGGGGTGGAGCAGTCTGGTAGCTCGTCGGGCTCATAACCCGGAGGTCGCTGGTTCAAATCCAGCCCCCGCCACCATGCCCATGTAGCTCAGTAGGCAGAGCGTCGCCTTGGTAAGGCGGAGGTCACCGGTTCAATCCCGGTCATGGGCTCCATTTTTATGTATATTTAGTTGTAAAATCAAAAGATTTGTTTAGAATAGCCGGAGGCTTTCGCAACAAAATCGACCATAAGTTGTAAAATCAAAAGATTTTGTTATAATATACTTATAACGGGACATGCTCTATACAAGCTGCACATATTTTTACATAATCAAGGAGGATCAACAATATGGCAAAGCAAAAATATGAGAGGACAAAACCCCACGTAAACATAGGGACAATAGGTCATGTAGACCATGGCAAGACTACACTGACGGCAGCGATAACGAAGACACTATCAGATGCGGGGCTATCAGACTTTGTATCATACGACCACATAGACAAGGCACCGGAAGAGAGGGAGCGTGGGATAACGATAGCCACAGCACACGTAGAATACGAGACAGAGAACAGGCACTATGCCCACGTAGACTGTCCTGGGCATGCTGACTACGTCAAGAACATGATAACAGGTGCAGCCCAGATGGACGGTTCGATACTAGTAGTATCAGCAGCCGATGGCCCAATGCCTCAGACAAGAGAGCACATACTTTTGGCAAGACAGGTAGGCGTGCCCTACATCATAGTATTTTTAAACAAGACAGACATGGTAGACGACCCGGAGCTCTTGGAACTAGTAGAGATGGAAGTAAGAGAGCTTCTATCATCGTATGAATTTCCGGGAGACGACATTCCGATAGTAGCCGGTTCAGCACTAAAAGCCTTAGAGTGCGGATGCGGCAAAAAAGACTGCCAGTGGTGCGGAAAGATATGGGAACTCATGGAAGCAGTAGACAGCTACATTCCCACGCCACAGCGTGAGACCGAGAAGCCGTTCCTGATGCCAGTAGAGGACGTATTCACAATAACAGGTCGGGGCACAGTAGTCACCGGCAGAGTAGAAAGAGGCACTCTAAAAGTAGGGGACGAAGTAGAGATAATCGGGATAAGAGACGAGAAGAGGAAGACAGTAGTAACAGGCGTAGAGATGTTCAGGAAACTGCTTGACCAGGCCGTAGCGGGAGACAACATAGGAGCACTGCTGCGCGGAGTAGACAGAGACGAAGTAGAGAGGGGCATGGTATTAGCGAAGCCCAACTCAATAAACCCCCACACACACTTCAAAGGTCAGGTATACGTATTAAAGAAAGAAGAGGGAGGCAGACACACCCCATTTTTCAACGGATACAGGCCGCAGTTTTACTTTAGGACAACAGACGTCACAGGCGTGATCACACTACCGGAAGGGACAGAGATGGTAATGCCTGGAGACAACATAGTAATGGACATAAAGCTGATCTCGCCGATTGCCATAGAGCAGGGCCTGAGGTTTGCCATAAGGGAAGGCGGCAGGACAGTGGGAGCCGGTGTGGTTGCTGAGGTAGTTGAAGATTAGCATAGCAAACAAGGGGAATCAGAAGATTCCCCTCATTTTATGCTTTTTATTGACATTAAAAACGAATTATGATAAATTAATTTAAGTGACTTAAAATTGATAGATTTTTGCACTTATATGAGTTAAGTAATACTGGAGGTGTGCACATGAGGGTCAATATTGTGTTGGCATGCACAGAATGTAAGCAGAGAAATTATTATACCCAAAAAAATAAGAAAAATGACCCTGACCGGCTCGAAATGAATAAGTACTGCAAGCACTGTAAGAAGCATACGTTACACAAGGAGACAAAATAAAGGGGGATGCTTTTAAATGGCAGGAGATGCCTTTCTGAAAAAAGCTGGCAAGTTTTTAAGAGAAGTAAGAGCAGAGCTTAAAAAGGTTACATGGCCGAGTAAAAGCGACCTTACGACATATACATTAGTAGTTTTGGGCTCGGTATTAATTGTAAGTGTCATCATTTGGATTGCTGATTCTGTATTTTATAAACTGATCTCATTAATTCTCCGATGAAGGAGGTTGGGCTTTGTCCCGAACGGATGTCTAAGAATTGGTATGTGATTCATACGTATTCTGGCTATGAAAATAAAGTAAAAGCTAACCTGGAAAAACGCGTAGAATCTATGGGCATGCAAGATAAAATATTTAGAGTTTTAGTGCCAATGGAAGAAGAGCTGGAAATTAAAAATGGCAAGAAAAAGGTTACCCAGAGAAAAGTTTTTCCCGGTTATGTTCTAGTTGAAATGATAGTTACAGACGATTCCTGGTATGTGGTAAGAAACACCCCAGGGGTTACTGGGTTTGTGGGAGCCGGATCAAAACCGGTGCCGCTCCAGGAATCTGAAGTCAAGACCATAATGAGACAAATGGGAATAGATGAGCCCAGACCAAAAATAGACATTGCTTTAAGTCAAAATGTCAAGGTTATGTCTGGCCCATTTGAAAATTTCGTTGGCAGGGTTGTCGAGATTAATCAAGATAAAGGAAAATTGAAAGTATTGATTTCAATGTTCGGAAGAGAGACACCTATTGAACTCGAATTCGACCAAGTAGAAAAATTATAAAGTGATTGTTGCAGGAGGTGCAAACATGGCTAAAAAAGTAATATCTGTTGTTAAACTTCAAATTCCTGCTGGTAAAGCTACGCCTGCTCCTCCGGTAGGACCGGCACTTGGACCGACCGGAATAAATATTATGAGCTTTTGTAAGGAATTTAACGAAAAAACTGCTTCCCAGGCGGGTCTAATTATACCCGTTGAGTTGACGGTATACCAAGACAGGTCATTTTCTTTTGCCTTAAAAACTCCACCCGCTTCTGTGCTTTTGAAAAAAGCAGCCGGGATTGAAAAGGCTTCAGGTGAACCCAACAGAAATAAGATAGCGAAGGTCACAAAAAAAGATGTCAAGGAAATAGCTGAACTAAAAATGGTTGACCTAAACGCCAATTCTTTGGAAGCAGCTATGAAAATGGTAGAGGGCACTGCGAGGAGTATGGGAATAGTAGTAGAATAGGATTAAAGTGGGAGGATATTTTTCCGCTAATACCACAAGGAGGTTTTATGAAGATGTCTAAACGTGGAAAAGGTTATCTTGAATCATTAAAACTTGTTGACAGGGCTAAACAGTATGATCCTGAGGAGGCTATACAGCTAGTCGAAAAGACTGCATTAAAAAAATTTGATGAGACAATCGAAGTTGCTGTGCGCCTGGGCGTTGACCCAAGGCATGCAGACCAACAGGTAAGAGGTACTGTCACCCTCCCCCATGGCACAGGAAAAACAGTAAAAGTACTCGTTTTTGCAAAGGGAGAAAAAATAAAAGAAGCAGAAGAAGCAGGAGCTGACTTTGCAGGAGCGGATGATATGGTTGCCAAAATCGAAGGTGGTTTTCTTGATTTTGATGTGGCTGTTGCTACTCCAGATATGATGGGTGCTGTTGGAAAGCTGGGAAGAATTTTAGGTCCAAAGGGGCTCATGCCTAATCCTAAAGCTGGTACGGTTACTTTTGAAGTAGGTAAAGCTGTAAAAGAAATAAAGGCAGGTAAAATTGAATATCGTGTGGATAAAACAGGTATCGTCCATGCTCCAATTGGAAAAAAGTCTTTTGGACATGAAAAGCTTATGGATAACTTCAAAACCCTGATGGATGCAATAATAAAAGCTAAACCTGCCGCTGCAAAAGGGCAGTATATTAGAAGTTTGGTTATATCCAGCTCAATGGGCCCAGGAATAAAGATTAATCCACAAAAGCTTTTACATTAATTTTAATAATAAATATTAATATAAAACCGCTGCAGACAGTAGGTGCGTACGCTTAATTTCCTACCGAGGCGTTGTTTATATCAATAACAATTACTTTTCAGTATTAATTTTGATATAAGAGAGCCTTTCTGTCTGCAGGAAGGCTTATATTTTTATTACTTTCAAGGAGGTGAAAAAGTGGCAGTTAAACAAGAAAAAATCAAAGCTGTCGAGGAAATAAAAGATAAGTTTAGTCGTGCAAAAGCAGCTATCTTAACAGATTACAGGGGCTTAAATGTAGCTGATATTACACAGCTCAGACGGAATTTGAGAGAGCAAGGCATTGAATTTAAAGTATTTAAAAATACGCTTATTCGAATTGCTTTGACTGATTTTGATTTTAATCTCCATGAATTCCTTGAAGGCCCAACGGCGATAGCCTTTAGTTACGATGACCCGATAGCACCGGCTAAAGTTTTAGCCGATTTTGCTAAAACGCACAAACAACTTGAAATAAAGGCAGGTGTAGTTGAAGGTAAGGTTGCAACGGCAGATTTAGTAGCAGAGTATGCCAAAATGCCAGCCAAAGAGCAACTGCTTGCAAACGTGGTGGGTTCCATTCAGTCACCTCTTTATGGTATTGTCAATGTACTGCAGGGTCCAATACGCGACTTTGTTTATACCTTACAAGCGATTCAGGAGAAGAAAGCATCCTAACATAATTAGGATCAGTTATTTTTCAAAAAATATTAAGGAGGAACTTTAAATGACAAAAGAAGAAATCATTTCTGCTATTGAAAATATGACAGTTATAGAACTTTCGGAACTCGTAAAAGAGCTCCAAGACAAATTTGGTGTAACAGCTGCTGCCCCAGTTGCTGTTGCGGCTGCTCCTGCTGCAGGTGCTGCCGCAGAAGCTGCAACAGAGCAGACGGAATTTGATGTAGTTCTGACTGCTGCAGGAGACCAGAAAATAAAGGTAATCAAGGTTGTAAGAGAACTTACGGCTCTTGGGTTGAAAGAAGCCAAGGAATTGGTAGACTCAGCTCCAAAACCGGTAAAGGAAAAGGTATCTAAGGAAGAAGCAGAGCAAATTAAAGAGAAACTTGTTGAAGTAGGAGCATCTGTGGAAATTAAATAATTATAAAATATTAAAGGGCATCAGATTTGACTGATGCCCTTGAGTTAAAAAAACCAAATTTATTTAATTGATGACAGCTGCTATAATATTATGTATTGCCCGACCACACAATTTTCATAGGTGATGAACTAGAAGTTTTATGGGGACGAAAATAAAAAACATTGTACGCAATAGATGGCTATGTAGTCTGGCGACTATAGACAAGGATTTTTAAACTTTCAAATAAAGGATGTAATACATTAATCGAGTATAACGATACAAAAGGATGTCAAGATGGTAATGGAGTTACAAGTGATATTCAAGTTCGGGTTGCAAAAATATGCAAATACGGAAGATGGAAAAGTTTATATAAAATTGTCTGAAGGCACTAGTGTTAGGCAATTGTTGAATAACTTTGGAGTTGTTCCAGGGGAAGTTGGTTTAATATTATTAAATTCAAGGATAGTTGCACAAGACGTTATACTAAAAGATAAAGGCATATTAGAACTGTATCCTATTTTTGGAGGTGGTTAAAAGCATAATATTCGTTTCCACTTCGCTTTAGGAGTAGCGTTTTTAGCGGGTATGGCTGTTTGTGTTTATCATGATTGGAATGAAATATATGATTTTCTCGCTGACTATAAAACTTACACCCCCAACCCGTATAATGTAAAGGTTTACCAAAAAGCTTACAGTATATATAGAAGGCTGAATACGCTGCTAAAGCCTTTGTCTGATGAGGTGTATGAGCTGTATTAGGTAATGATGAATGATAAGATTAAAAACTGGGATGGAATAGAAGTTAACAGTAGTTATATTACCCTAGTTGAAAAACTACGTATACTTATTTATTGAGATAAAAGATAATACACCTCGTTATTCATACCTAGATATTATCAAGATAATCAACAAGTCGACATTATCACAGAATAACTACACGGTCTTAGATAAAATTATCGTAGGCAATTCCAAAAAAATAATGGGAAGAGCCAAAAAAAACTCTTCCCATAATCACGTCTTTCCTGTATGTTTGTAGTAGACAAGACCAACAAACAAGGAGGGACGTGATATGAATATTTTACCCTTAAAAGACTTAACCTTCAAGGACATAGAGCAAGAATTTTTCAAACTGGGTTGTGAAATTGCTAGAAATCTTATGCAGCAGTTCCTGGAACAGGCTGATGAAGAGCTATCAAAAAAAAGAGACAAAACCCAATTAAGACATAAAGGCAAGAAAACAACCACCATTAAAACCCTTATGGGAGAAGTGGTATTCAGAAGAAACATCTACAAAAAAGTTGCTGAAGACGGCCAGGTTCAGCACATTTACCTACTTGACGAAGCCCTTGGCTTTGAAAGTATCGGCACCATATCCCCTAATCTGGTAGAAAAGATAATAGAGCTCAGCTGCCATAAATCCTACCGTCAAGTAGCCCAAACAATCAAAGAACTAACAAACCAAACCATAAGCCACCAGGCAGTATGGGATATCATCCAAGCCGTAGGCCAAAGGCAAAGGGATGCAGAAGCTCAACTCATCAAAGCCTATAGAAACAATGAACTGTGTGGTGACCGAGAAGTATCATTACTTTTCGAGGAATCAGACGGCCTCTGGATACCCATGCAAGGCAAAAGTAGGCCCAAAAGAGGCAAAGGCCGTAAGGAACTAAAAATAGGTCTATCCTATGAAGGCTGGAAGCCCCGATACCCATCCTCCAAAGAATATATGACAGTAGGGAAAACAGTCTTTGCCGGTTTTCACCAAGCAGAAGACTTCCAAGACCTAAGAGAAGCCACCATAGCCTCAAGATACAACACTGATAAGATTAAACACAGGATACTAAACGGTGATGGAGCAATCTGGATTAGATACGCCCATGAGCCGGAAACAGGCATATTTCAATTAGATCCATACCATCTATCAAAAAACATAGTCAAAAACGTAAAAGATAAAAGAGCAAGATACTATATCAAAAGATGTCTAAAAGCCGGAGAGTTAAGCAAAGCATACACCAAAATAGAAAAATTGAAATATAAATGTAACGGTCTTGCCGATAGAATAAAGGAACTTAACGACCTGGAAAGCTACATAAAAAACAACCAAGACGGCATAATCAGCTACAAAGACAGAATAGAAATGGAAATCTCCAACCCACCGGAAGGATTGGAATACCGAAATCTTGGGACCATGGAAAAGAACGTAGACATATTTGCCAAACGCATGAAAGGAGGCAAGAGTTGGAGCGAGGAAGGAGCCACTAACCTAGCAAAAATCATTGCTCTTAAAATGGGAGAAAACTTTAAGGATAAAATTGCCGCCCTTATATCAGGACAAGTATCGGATAGATTAACAGAACGCTTTGAAGAAAGCATCAAAAACACCCGAAAGAACATAGACAAGACCATAAAAAAGGAGATTTACCCATTACACCGTGGAAAAATACCTTTTTCCGATTGCAAGATGACCAATGGAAGGCGAGTTATCCGCAATTTATTTAACATGCAGGATTTTTGTGAACTAACCTACCGTTAAAACAGCCCTAGTAGGTAGGCTTACTTGATGTTGCCCAAAAATAACCTAATACATGAAAGGAAGTAACTGACATAAATGAGACCGTAAATGTCTGCCCTTGGCCAGTCGAAACGACATGCAATGCTCAATATCAAGGCTGGCTATAAAGCCAATCTTGGGGTTTGTCTTGACATGGAGAAGGTATTATTGGCCATTTTTGGCGCCAGCCAAACTAGACCCAGCGGCTAAGGAAATGGCAACTTCTTGAATAAGATAGATTCAGGAAAGACAAAAAAATTGCCTACTTATACTTGACTCAAACGGTTTGTATCGATGGTCTTGACGAAAATGCGTTTTTGATATAAAATACTATATGTCTCGTTGATGAGATAGTATACAATGTCGCGGGGTGGAGCAGCTGGTAGCTCGTCGGGCTCATAACCCGGAGGTCGCTGGTTCAAATCCAGCCCCCGCCACCATTTTAGAAATGCTGTAAAGAGGGAATAGAATTAATTTGCTTATCGCAAATCCTGTTTAAACGCATATCAGACTTCCCGCATAACGAATCTCATTTCAATAGGGCGGCGTAGCTCAGGTGGCTAGAGCATGCGGTTCATACCCGCAGTGTCCGGGGTTCAAATCCCTGCGCCGCTACCACTCTAAAAATAATGAAATTGCTGGCCCCGTGGTCAAGCGGTTAAGACACCGCCCTTTCACGGCGGTAACAGGGGTTCGAGTCCCCTCGGGGTCACCACCAATGCTCACTGATTTTTATGGGCATTTTTTATTTTTTTTATTTCATTTCTCGAAAAGACAGGTCAAAATCCGTGGCATAAATCGCAAAATGAAAGTAAAAGAGATTTGATGTCGTTCGATTTTCTCAACTTGTCCCCACTATTGACATTTTTTATGTACCGGCTCATATATAATAAAACCTACCAATTTCTCGGGGTAGGTGGATTATTTGATTTACAACAAGACAAATGCTTCTAAGGATTATTCATGGGAAACTAAACAACATGAAACTAGTATTAATGGTTTATTTGTGCAAAGACAAGTTTCAGTATCCGAACAGTTTTGGTTCAATTTGCTGGCACTGTTGTTCGGAATGGCTTCTATCAATGGATTGTATCCTTTTGGTCTTGCTTACACCTCCGCGTCTGTGTTGTACAGAAAAAAGTTTGTATCAGCCTGCCTTTTTACTTTAATAGGCGTCCTTTTGACTCTTAGGAACTTTACTGTTTTACGGCATTTAGGTGCAGTATTGATTTTTACCTTAGTATTTTTGTTTTTCAAGAAACTGATTGAATCAAAGAGTTATCTAGCAGGCTTTCTAGCTTTATTGTCAAATTTTACAGCCGGGTTGGTTTTTTTGTTATTGAGTGAAGCTCTTACACCTTATGAGCTAATTCTTCTGACCATGGAATCGTCGATTGCCAGTTTAATGATGTTTATAATTCCTGTTGGGTTGCCTCAAATATTCAAGGGTGCAAAAGATTTCGGGGGAGCCGAAAAATGTATATGCGTATCAATACTGGCCGGTGTTATTCTTTCATTAACTTCTGGACTGCAGATTTCCTTAATCAATTTAAAAGATATCCTGGGCGTATTGGCAGTCCTTGTAATGGCGAGTTCGGTGGGACCAGGTGCGGGAGCAATATCGGGAATTATTATAGGTATTATGGGTTATTCCTTCCCTTTTTCACCATGGTCTGTCTCCATACTGGCTTTTGCAGGGTTAATTTCGGGAACATTTAAAAGGCTGGGCAGGATCGGGACTGTCACTGGGTTTGCCTTAGGATATTTGATATATAACTTTTACATCAATTCGATTGGAGAGACCCTTATAAATATACCTGTAGTACTCTTTTCATCTGGAATATTTTTGGTAATACCTGCGGATTTATTTAATAAACTAGCAAACAATCTGAAGGTGTTACAGGAACAAAAGGATGGTGTTGTAATACCAAAGCTTGCTGAAGAACGTTTATACGAGATCGCATCAGTCATTAGTGACATGGGAACTTTTTTCAAGGAGCCTTTAGATGGCGTCAATCGAGCGGATGCACGTAGGTATTTTGAAGATGTTTGTGCGGAAATACAAGAAACAGTATGTTGTAACTGTGGCATGTACAAAATATGTTGGGAAAGGGAGACCAGGAAAACCGTTAAGTCACTGTTTGTACTTATCAAAGATTTTGAAAAAAATTTATTTAGGGCAATGCCTCAACTTTTTAAATCGAGATGCAAAAGGGTCGAAGATATAAAAAGAATTGTGTCAGAAAAAAGCAGTATATACCTTATGCAGAAGCGGTTGGATAAAATAATAGATTTTAATAGGGATTTAATATACGCGTATTTTGAAAAGGCGTCTGAAATGATTAAAGAACTTGCAGCAGGAATTAGTGAAGAACTTGACATGACTTTAGATGACAAGCTGTTATCCGTTTTGTCACAGCTCGGTGTGAGACCTGAAAATGTTTTTGTGACTTCTGATGACAACAGATGCGAGATAAGTATTGTGAAGCCGCCGTGCATAGGAGAAAGACAATGCGAGACAGTTATTCCAAAAGGAATTGCAACAATACTTGGGAGAAGATTTTACACAAAAATTATAGACTGTCCGTTAAAGACAGGCTGCCTCAAATGCAGGTTAAAAGCGGTAACTTATGGCATACTCGGGGTTTGTGTGGGAGCAAGTGGTATGGCAAAGGCAGGTCAGAAGGTTTCAGGTGATAAGTTTACTTTTATGGACTTAAACAACGGAAAATACATGGTAGCTTTGAGTGATGGAATGGGCGTCGGAGATAAAGCATCACAGCATAGCGAAAGGACGCTTGAGGTAACGGAACGGTTGCTGAAGGCAGGTTTTGGAAGTGAGTTTACCTTAAAGATGGTCAACTTATCAATGATGCTGTCTACACAAGATGAAAGTTTCTCTACATTGGACTTAGTCATAATAGATACTTATAGTGGCAGGGCTGAATTTATTAAGGCAGGCGCACCTACAAGTTATATTAAACGAGGCAATAGTATATCTACAGTAGAGGGTGATAGCCCACCGGTCGGCATTTTGAATAGCATATCGCATACTATTGCAGAAAAAAAGCTTAAACCAGGCGATATTATAATAATGACATCTGATGGAGCAATTGAGGCAATGAACGGAACCAAAGATAGTAACGATATGTTTTTAAAAATCATTAAAAACTTAAAGTCTTCACAACCTCAAGACATATGCAACGAGATTTTAGATGTTGCAAAATCGAAAGGTTCATGTAATGATGATATTACTGTACTGGCTATTCGTATTTCCGAAAAGAATGCATAACGGAATAAGGTTCAGATATACGTGAATAAATATAAAACGGACTATTGTATAAATAATATGCCGGCAATTGCCGGCTTATTCAAATTTATAGAATAACTTTTCAAAACTGATTTGCGCTATACTACAGTTGAAATTTTCCTGAAAAACCCTTATTATCTAGTGGGAGCACTATTTTTTTGATAATATTGCTTCGAAGCCAAATCCTTAATTAATAACACATAAGATAATTATTTGAGTTTAATAGGAGAGGTAAGGTTGTAGTGGATATACAACAAAAATTTTATGAGACAATTAATAAACATAAAATGATACACAAAGGTGACAAGGTGATTGTAGCGGTTTCAGGGGGACCCGATTCCATGTGTCTACTTCATCTGTTTCTGACATATCGTGAACAATTAGGGATTTACCTGCTTGTAGCCCATCTTGATCATATGTTTCGAGGAGAAGAATCACAAGGTGATGCATTATTTGTTCAATCATTTTGTGCAAGGAAAGGGCTCACATTTATCAGTGATAGAGTAAACGTTCCCGGATTTATTGAAAAAACGGGTTTATCCCCTGAAGATGCTGCAAGGAGAATAAGATATGATTTTTTTGAAAGAGCAGTTTTGAATTACAATGCTCAAAAGGTAGCCTTAGGGCATAACAGAAACGACAATGAAGAGACTGTTTTAATGAATATACTAAGGGGTGCTGGACTTGAGGGGCTTGTCGGTATAAACCCGGTGCAGGGAAAATATATAAGGCCGATCATAGATGTACCTAGAGATGCAATACAAAACTACTTGCATAAAAATAATATAAAATACAGGACTGACAGGACAAACTTTACAACAGATTATTTCAGGAATAAATTAAGGCTTGAACTGATTCCACTGATAAAGGAGAAGTATAGTCCAAATCTGGGCGGTTCACTCAGGAGGCTCTCTGATATTGCCAGATATGACCTCCAATATATTGAATTTGCTGTTGAACGAGCATGGAGCGATTCTGTAAAAGTCGCAAAGGGTGTAGTCTCAATTAATATAACTAAGTTTAGGAAAATCCATCCTTCGGTTAGGCGACATATAATAAGGAAGGCTATTGATTATCTAACAGGTGATGTAAAGGATTTCGAATACAAGCACACGATAAGTCTGATTGACTTTATATTTAATGCGAAATCAGGCAATATAATTGACCTTCCAAAAGGAGTGTTAGGCCAAAAGGACTATGAAAATTTTGTATTGTATTTAAAAAGAAGGAATAAAGATGTGTGCGATTACGTCTATGTTCTTCCTCTAATGGGGCATTTATTAATTAAAGAAACCGACGTGGAGATAAGATCATGTGTAATACCCCGGGATACTTATAAATTAGTTAAATCAAATCCGTTGATAGCCCAGCTCGATTGTGATAAAATAAAAGGAACTTTGACTGTCAGAAATCGTCGTCCAGGAGATAAATTTGTCCCTCTGGGGTGTATGTATTATAAAAAACTCCAAGATTTCTTCATAGATAACAAAGTTCCGAAAAGGCAAAGAAAAATGATCCCTATAGTTGAAGACAGTGAAAAAATTGTCTGGGTGGGTGGGATGCGAATAGATGAAAGATGTAAAATAACAGAAAAGACGAAAAACGTCCTTTTATTAAAGATGAAGAACATGGGTCAGGAGGAATAAAATGTTACCAGAAATAGAAAAGATATTGCTATCAAGGGATGATATTAGGATTAAAGTACAAGAACTAGGCAAAAAGATAACAAAAGATTACAAAGGCAAAGAAAATATTTTATTGATTGGTGTGCTAAAAGGCGCCGTTATTTTTATGGCTGACTTGATCAGGAGTATCGACCTACCTCTTTCCGTAGATTTTATGGCTGTTTCCAGTTATGGCAATTCAACCGAGTCATCAGGGGTAGTGAGAATTTTAAAGGATCTCGATTATACAGTAGAAGGTAAAAATATACTAATTGTTGAAGATATAATAGATTCAGGCTTGACCCTAAGTTATATATGCAGCATTCTTAAATCCAGAAAACCGGCCAGTATTAAGATATGTGCACTTCTTGATAAGCCCAGCAGGCGAAAAACCGATTTAAAAGTGGATTATTTAGGTTTTGAGATACCTGATAGTTTTGTGGTTGGTTATGGTCTAGACTATGGCGAAAAATACAGAAATCTTCCTTATGTATGTATCTTAAAATCGGATGTTATAAGCAAATAACGTGGCCTTATCAAGAAATAGGTATCTTGAGCACCTTCTATATCCGCAAATTGTAAAAAATTTTATTATGTGATAGAATATCATAGGAAATTTACACCCAGAAGGGAGGAGTACTTATTTGAATAACTTTTTTAGAAGCATAAGCTTCTATTTGCTGATATTTATACTAATACTATCTCTAGTTCAGTGGTATTCCAACCAGGAAGTAACTCAGGTGCGTATTAGTTACTCTGAACTGATTCAGCTAATAGAAAAAAACCAGGTTAAGGAAATAAAAATGGTAGAAAACAATATAACAGGTACACTTAAGGATGGCAGGGCTTTTACGAGTTATGTTAATAATATCGTCGGTCCTTCCTTTATTGAGAGAATTCAACCGCGAGTAGATAAAGGAGAGTTGACGCTTGATATAGAAGAAAAACCGGCAACTCCTTGGTGGATGTCGCTCCTTCCTTCTCTATTCCTTGTTCTTTTATTCGTAGCTGCATGGTATTTCTTTATTCAGCAAAGCCAGGGAGGCGGAAACCGAGTTATGTCTTTTGGCAGAAGTCGGGCAAGGCTACACACAGAAGATAAAAAGCGAGTGACATTTAAGGATGTAGCAGGTGTGGACGAAGCTAAAGAAGAACTTGAAGAAGTAGTAGAATTTTTAAAGCAACCTAAAAAATTTATAGAACTCGGAGCAAGAATACCTAAAGGTGTTTTGCTGATAGGCCCACCGGGTACTGGCAAAACCCTTCTCGCCAGAGCTGTAGCAGGAGAGGCTGGTGTACCATTTTTCAGCATAAGCGGGTCTGATTTTGTAGAAATGTTCGTGGGTGTTGGAGCAGCGCGTGTCAGAGATTTATTCGAACAGGCAAAAAAGAACTCACCTTGTATAGTTTTTATCGATGAGATAGATGCCGTAGGGCGTCAAAGGGGTGCAGGACTTGGAGGCGGCCATGATGAAAGAGAACAGACACTTAACCAATTGTTAGTTGAAATGGATGGGTTTGGAGTTAATGAGGGTATTATTATTCTTGCTGCAACGAATAGGCCAGACATCCTAGACCCTGCTCTTTTAAGACCCGGAAGGTTTGACAGAGAGGTTGTAGTGGACCGACCGGATGTAAAAGGCAGAGAGGAAATTTTAAAAGTACATGCTAGGAATAAGCCCTTACATGAAGAGGTCAGGCTTTCCGTGCTAGCACGCAGGACGCCAGGTTTTACCGGTGCGGACCTTGAAAATCTGATAAATGAAGCTGCATTGCTTTCTGCCCGCAGAAACAAAAAGAAAGTCGAGATGGCTGAACTTGAGGAGGCAATAACAAGGGTTATAGCAGGACCTGAGAAAAAAAGCAGGATAATGACAGATCGAGAAAGGCGGCTTGTTGCATACCATGAAGCCGGGCATGCCGTTGTTGCACAACTTTTACCGACTGTGGATCCCGTGCATGAGATCTCCATAGTGCCGCGGGGCAGGGCGGGCGGGTATACCATGATACTTCCTAAAGAAGATAGGTTTTTTATGGGCAAAACCGAGTTGCTGGAGCAAGTCGCACATCTTTTAGGCGGCAGGGTGTCGGAAGAGCTTGTCCTGAATGAGGTCAGCACAGGTGCCCAAAATGACCTTGAAAGGGCTACGGAAATAGTCCGCCGTATGGTCATGGAGTTCGGGATGAGTGAAAACCTTGGTCCCATGACCCTTGGGCATAAACAAGAAGAAGTTTTTTTGGGCAGGGATCTTACAAGAGGTCGAAATTACAGCGAAGAAGTTGCGGCTTCTATTGATAAAGAAATAAAGGGCATTATCGATAAGTGCTACAACAAAGCGAAGGCACTTCTCACCGAAAATATAAACAAGCTTCATAAAGTTGCCCAAGCGTTACTTGAAAAAGAGAAACTAGATGAAGAGGAATTTTTGGAGGTATTTGCCGGTGCATAAGAGAATTGAAAAAAATTCTTAGCAATGCCCAAATGCTTTTATTAAATATTTTCTCTTGTGACATTACATTATCTGGTTTTATAGCAATTAAAACAGAGCCTCGTTTTGTCTTTAGCTACAAATGAGGCTCTGTTTAGTTGGGAATTCAAATCCGTGCGGGAAAGTTGCTTATGGTAAAACATAACAACAAATACAGTAATGTTCTTGAACTTTGGGGTACTACCAACCACGTTCAGCATAACGGTTTTCTAATTTATCTATTTCTAAACTTTGCATTGCATCGCCCAGATTCTCTGAAACTTTGGCAAGTATATCAGGGTCACCAAAATGAGTCGTCGCTTCAACGATTGCCTTTGCCATTTTTTCAGGATTAGATGATTTGAATATTCCTGATCCCACGAAAACTCCATCACAACCCAATTGCATCAAAAGGGCTGCGTCAGCGGGTGTCGCGATGCCCCCTGCAGCGAAGTTTAAAACCGGAAGTCTTTTTTCCTTGGCTACAAATTTCACCAAGTCAAAAGGTGCGCCTATTTCTTTGGCTACGCTCATTAGTTCCTCTTCCGGCATGCTTGCGAGTTTCCGCATCTCGCCCAAAACTGATCGAATGTGTTTTACCGCCTCCACAACATTTCCTGTGCCCGCCTCGCCTTTTGTGCGGATCATCGAAGCACCTTCTCCTATGCGCCTAAGCGCCTCTCCCAGGTTTCTGGCTCCGCATACAAATGGTGTCTTAAATTTGGTTTTATCAATGTGGTAAGCCTCATCGGCCGGTGTTAAAACCTCACTTTCATCAATGTAGTCAATCCCTAAAGCATCAAGAATCTGTGCTTCCACAAAATGACCGATCCTGCACTTTGCCATGACAGGAATGGAAACAGCATTTTTTATTGCTTTTACCATTCTAGGATCCGACATGCGAGCTACACCGCCCTGTTTTCTTATGTCGGCAGGCACGCGTTCCAATGCCATTACTGCAACAGCTCCGGCCTGTTCTGCTATTTTGGCTTGTTCCGGTGTTGTAACATCCATGATCACTCCACCCTTTAGTCTCTCATCAATTTTGTTAGACATAAAAAATTCCTCCTTATTTTTCCTACAATGAAAATGTGGTATAATGTATGTACCGGTACAATATAACAACCACGGTGGCTGTTTATTTAACAAACAATTTGTATGGGACTGCTTTCACATACATACAATATTATGCCATTTTGCCAAGTGTTTGTCAATACAATTCTACAATATGTTGTTAATGGAGGGCCTTATGAATAAATATGTATCGATACAAATCGACCGCTTAATGGATAAACCGCTTTATTTTCAAATTTGCGACGGTTTAATACGACTTATCAAAGATGGGACTTTAGTACCAGGAGAAAAACTCCCCTCTATCAGAAAAATGGCTTCATTTTTTGATGTAAATACTGTGACTGTTGTAAATGCTTACAAGAAACTGGAGACCATGGGGTATGTGGAATCACGAGTGGGCAGTGGGACATATGTGACCTCTTCCCGTGAAGAAGCTGAACAAGAGGTAATAAGAGGTCACGATCAGAGAACAGGTTTTCCGCAAGAAACACTAGGTCTGGCACATGCCAAAGGTAATACAACTATTAAATTCGATTTTGCAAGTGCGTCAATCTCTCCGACGCATTTCCCAGTTAAACATTTTAAGCAAGTCATCAACGAGATCCTTGATCGGGATGGGGGGATGGCTCTTGAATACCAGGAAAGCAGTGGCTATCAACCTCTTCGTGAATCGATAATAAAATTTATGAATTCAGAGCACGGATTAACGGTTCCTTTTGATGAACTACAGATAATTTCTGGTGCACAGCAAGGCATAGACATTTTAGCGAAGGCATTTTTGAACTATCGGGATGTCGTATATGTGGAGGCCCCAACATACCCTGGAGCACTCAATGCTTTTAAATCAAGGGATGCTGAAATTGTAGAAATTAAAATGGAAGAAGACGGGGTAAACTTTCATGATTTAAAGAAAAACATAAAGAAGAATCCCCCAAAGATATTTTATACAATGCCTGTTTTTCAGAATCCTACAGGTTATTCTTATAGTAAAGAAAAAAAGAAGGAGCTTATTGCTCTGTCTATTGAATACGATTTTTATGTTATAGAAGATGACCACATAAGTGATCTTTACTATGATGAAAAACCAACTTTATTAAAGTCCTTTGACGAGTCCGGGAAGGTGTTTTACATTAAAAGTTTTTCAAAACCTTTTCTACCCGGTATCAGAATGGCCTTTTTATGGATTCCTCACTGCCACTTTAACAAGACTGCACTTGCCAAGTATTCATCAGATATATCCTCATCCGGCCTTTCGCAGAGGGCAATGGAGTTGTTCTTAGAAAAGGGTTTTTGGTCCGACCATGTTCAAAAACTTCGGGAAATTTTTAGAAAAAAGTGGGAAAAAACTAACCAGGCATTGAGAAAGTATATGCCGGAATCTGTAAAAAACAGCTTCCCAAAAGGAGGTCACTTTTTCTGGATTCAGCTTCCTCGGGACTACTATTCGATTAACGTTTATAGAGAAGCAGTAAAAGCTGGTATTTCATTAATGCCTGGAGATTTGTTTTATGCAGACCAAAGACCTTCAGAGAATTTTAGGTTAAGCATTGCACAGATTCCTACCGGAGATATTGAAGATGGAATTGCGCTGCTCTCTGAAAGTATTAAGAGGATTATAGATAATCCTCACGGTGTCTTCCAGGGTCCCAATGACCGACCTTTGCTATAAAGGTCACCGGGTAACTATGTATTCTGCTGAATATTAACGAAGGTCTGGAGGGAAACATATAATGAGGTGATATTATTGATATTATCTGGTGATCTTTTTTTTCTTGCAGTGGCTGTTGCAGCTGGTATTGCCATGGCTGTGCAAGGATCCATGAACTCTGCTGTAAGCAAAGCGATAGGCCTTTACGAGGCCACATTTTATGTCCACTTTTCAGCTGCCTTAACAATGATTCTGTTGTTTTTGCTGGGTTTTGGAAAAGGAAATTTCGAAAACTTTAAGGCAGTGCCACTATATTATTATTTAGGTGGTGTAATCGGTGTAATAATTACATTTGGTGTGGTTTTGAGCATCCCCAAATTGGGTGCTGCAGTAGCGACAACCTCGATTATTGTCGGGCAGGTGCTTTCTGCTTGTGCCATTGATCATTTTGGCCTGTTTGGTCTCGAAAAATCGTCATTTACTTGGATGAAATTATTGGGATTATTACTCTTATCAGCAGGTGCGAAAATTTTACTCAGTCGCTAAATAATCTATCTTCATCTTACGATAAATTTACTAAAAAAACGGAGCATTTTCCATTTTTATTAGGCACTTAAAGATGACATTGTCTAGTTAGCTGAAAGCGTATTACATAAAATGAATACTATCTTTTTTCTATAAGCTTGAGTTTAAGTTTAGTAAGGGTCATTATATAATCTTCTATTATTCTTGGCCTATCAGTTAATAACGAATAATCTGTAACTACAAAATTTGTGAAACAGTAGATTTTATTAGGTCAAAAAGCACCAAATGGTAGCCATACTAAGAAAAAAGACCTCACCATCGATAAAGTTGACAAGCAATACTGGAATATATATAATTAAATAGACATATCAATATATAACGATATGAGAAAATGAGGGGGTTCTTGTATGGATCTTGCGAGAAGTTATCTAGGGGAAAAGGTTATTGAACAGGGACTTAAGTTTTTAGTAAGGCAACCTACGAACAATTTAGAAAAAATCATCGACTGGGTTGAGAAGATACCTATGGTGGCTCACCACAAGGCAACTGTCCAGGGTATCAAAAACTTCATGAAAGACAAGGAGTCAAACTGGTACAAGTTTACTGACAGGTTATTAACGGAGACTGATCAGCACGTCAAGGAAAAGTTTGCAATCAATTTCTTTCTGAACTCAAGCATCCTTGGTGTTCCCAAGCAATTAGAACTGTCTAAACAACTTGGATACTCTATACCTTGGGCAATTTTAATAGATCCTACAGAGAGGTGTAATTTACGCTGCACAGGTTGTTGGGCAGGTGATTACCAACAGAAAGATGAACTCGACTTTGAGACACTCGATCGGGTATGCACTGAGGCGGAAGAGCTTGGAATACATTTTATTATAATGTCCGGTGGCGAACCAACCGTAAGAAAGGATGATGTCATAAAGCTAGCCGAAAAACACGGCTCACAATGTTTCCACCTTTTCACAAATGGTACGTTGGTAGATGAAAATTTTGTAAAAGAAATGAAGCGTGTAGGAAATATTACATTGGCTTTCAGCATCGAAGGTTTTGAAGAAGCCACAGACAAACGCCGTGGCAAAGGCGTATTTAAAAAAGTAATGGACGCAATGGATAGGATGAGGGAAGCAGGTCTTATTTTTGGTGTTTCCACTACCTACTGCAGGTACAACACAGAGGAACTGGCTAGTGAAGAATTTGTCGATATGCTTGTCGACAAAGGTGTAACGTTTGGATGGTATTTTACTTATATCCCGATAGGCAGGGATGTCGATCTTGAGATGATGGCTACTCCTGAACAAAGGGCCTATATGTACAAGAATATACTTAAATTTAGGAAAACCAAGCCAATCTTCCTTATGGACTTCTGGAATGACGGTGCTGCATCCAACGGATGTATTGCAGGTGGTAAAAGGTATATACACATTAACGCCCATGGGGATGTTGAGCCTTGTGCATTTGTCCATTATGCCGTTAGCAACATAAAAGATGTATCATTAAAAGAAGCTTTAGGATCGCCCTTGATGAAAGCGTACCAGAAGCGGCAGCCATTCAACTGCAATCCAATGCGCCCATGTCCCATAATTGACAACCCAAAAATGCTGAGAGATATAATCGAGGAGAGCAAAGCAATGCCTACACAGCAAAATGTGGATGAAACCCCGGCAGAATTTGCCGAAAAACTTGAACCATATTCAAAAAAATGGGGAGAAATTGCCGATAAGATGTGGGATGAAATAAGTTCTTCTAATAAATAATGTATGTGATATCTGTGCGCTTTCAAGATTTAGAAAAGGGGGCCCAACATTGATTTTTAAGAGCCTTCAGGAGTATAAAGTTCAGTTTTTACAGGGTTTTGGAGATAAAACTCGGTTAAAGATCATAATGGCATTAATGGAAGAGGAAAAGACAGTGAGCGAACTGGTAAAAGAACTCGGTTGCTCACAGGCCAATATTTCGAATCATTTAAAAACACTTAGGGACAGCGGAATATTAAAAAGCCGTCAGGAAGGCAAATTCGTTTTTTATAGCTTAAAAGACGAGTCAGTTTGTGAGTTTGTAAAATATTTGGATAAGATGCTGCTTAATTTGAGAAAAAAAGCGCTTGAAGGAACTTAAGCCTCTTGATTTTAGCACGATCCGGAATAGGGCTTTCAGTATTCACTGAAGGCCTTTCTCTTTTTTACAAATGTTGATTTTTAGTTTTTTGATTGATAAAATATAAGTGAAAAAATTTAACGTCCGGCATCCATTGGAGCCGGAACGGAGGTGAAAAAATGAAAACAGAGTTAGTAGCTTCCAGGAGATGGAAAACGAGGACAATTACAGTAACCGGTCTTCTGGGAGCAGCGACTGTGGTGCTTGCCGTTACCCCGCTAGGTTTCATTCCAGTACCTACTGCGGCCGGGCATGCCACCATTATGCATGTACCTGTTATAATTGGAGGATTGTTGGAAGGACCGTTAGTTGGAACCCTTACGGGGCTTATATTCGGCCTTTACAGCTTTCTACAAGCAGCAAACCCTTTATTCAAAGATCCTTTGATCGCAATATTGCCGAGAATACTAATAGGGCTAGCAGCATACGTCTCTTATAGAATTACAGAAAATGTTGCAGTTGCAGCTGTCCTAGGCACAGCAGTGAACACTATAGGTGTAATGGGTCTTGCAGTGCTCAGAGGATATATTGCGGCACCGGTTGCACTCGGCGTTGCGCTCACGCACGGTTTACCGGAGGTTTTTGTGGCAGTTGCAATTACGTTGGTTATATGCAAAACTCTCAAGAAGTTCAGAAGGTGAGCCCATGTTTTTAGCTGTAGATGTGGGAAACACAAATATAGTATTTGGGGTATTTCATAACGAAGTACTTGTCGCATTTTGGAGGGTAGCCACATACAAAGAGCAGACTGAGGATGAATACTGGATCAAACTCAAACTTTTGCTTAAGGAGCAAGGTATAGAGCTGATCGATTTAGAGGGCGCAATTGTTGCTTCTGTAGTGCCTACAATTACTCCAATTCTAGAAAAAATGCTTTTGAAATATACCTCCATAAGGCCCTTGATAGTTGGCCCTGGTATAAAAACTGGAATAAACATAAAATACGATAACCCGAAGGAAGTAGGTGCTGACCGAATAGTAAACGCAATTGCAGCGTATCATAAATACGGTGGTCCAGTAATTATTGTAGATTTTGGAACTGCTACGACCTTTGATGTCATAACAGATAAGTTGGATTACCTCGGAGGCGCCATTGCCCCCGGTATAGGTATTTCTACAGAAGCCCTTTTTAAGAACGCTGCCAGGCTTTATAGAGTAGAAGTTAAAAAAACAGAAAATATTATCGGGAAAAATACAGGTTCAAGTATGCAGGCCGGGATTTTTTACGGCTATGTAGGTATGGTAGATGAAATTGTAAGAAGAATTAAAAAAGAAATTGGCAGTGAACGGGTATTTGTAGTTGCAACTGGAGGTCTTGCTCAACTGATCTGCAGTGAGACAAGCCAAATCGATGCTGTCGATATGATGCTTACTCTTGATGGCTTAAGACTATTATATGAAAAAAATAAAAACACAGATCACAACGAGGGAAAACCTTAAGTTTTCCCTCGTTGCTTAATGTCAAACTTTTGGAGGCACAAATGTTCGTAGAAAGAATTAAAAAAATAGATAGCCCGCCTTTATTTTTGGCACCAATGGCCGGAATAACGGATCAACCTTTCAGATGTCTGTGTAAACAGTTCGGGGCAGATATTTTAATTACGGAAATGGTAAGCACGCGGGGTATATTTTACGGTGATAAAAAGACAAAAAAGCTGCTTTCTGTCAATGAACGAGAGCATCCTATAGGGGTTCAGCTTTTTGGAAACCAACCGAATGTTTTTTTAGAGGCCGTAAAGATTATCCATCCTATTCCATTCGATTTTATAAATATTAATATGGGCTGTCCGACCCCTAAAATAGTAAAAAACGGCGATGGTTGTGCTTTGATGAAGCAACCGCAACTTTCATCGGAAATAATAAAAAGTGTTGTTAAGGCAGCAGACGGCAGACCTGTCACTATAAAAATTCGAAAAGGATGGGATAATAGCAATATAAACGCAGTCCAATTTGCAAAAATGGCAGAGGAGAGCGGCGCAGACCTCATCATAATACATGGGAGAACGAGAGAGGATTTTTATACAGGAAAAGCGGATTGGGATATAATAAAAGAAATAAAGAAGGCAGTATCAATATTTGTTGTGGGAAATGGAGATATAGTCGACCCTGAAAGTGCTGAAATGATGTTGTATAAGACGAAATGTGATGGGATAATGATAGGGAGAGGGGCATTAGGAAGGCCGTGGATTTTTAGACAGATAAAACATTATTTAAAGACAGGTGAAAAAATTCCTATGCCGAGTATTGAAGAAAGATTACGCATAATAATGTCTCATATTGACAGCGCACTTGATTTCCACGGTGAGCGTGTGGGTGTATTAGAGATGCGCAAACACCTTGCGTGGTATTTGAAAGGTTTGCCCCATTCCGCTAATGTCAAAAGAGTAATTCAGAACAGTGACAGTATTAAGGATATAAAAGAAACATTGGAATTTTATTTTTTATCCAAATTCATTATAAAATAAATATTGTCGCCAAGGAGGAATATTTTGTTGAATTTATTTGCTATACCTGTTATCAACGGAGTACTCCCAAAGCCGGATGGAGGTAACCTGCAAGGTATTTTCCTTGACCCGGTTTTTTCTAAAATGCTAATAGACATAGGTGTGGGTGGGGAGGTATTTGTTTTCCCTATTTCTGCCGATGATGAAACCTTTTATCCTGTTGGTGTACATTCTAGAATTGAGGATTTGTGGACAGATAAAATCACAAATGAAGGAGGCAGGGCACTTTTTGCAAAAGTTGTTGGACGGGAAAGGTGTAAGGCAAAAAGTGTAATATTTAGAGATGGAATGTTTAAGGCGAAAGGTTTAGAAAAAATAGATATAGATGAACTGCGTGAAGCAGGATATCCAGCAATTTGCGGAGCCGGGTGGTATCCGACAGGTGGGTATACGTCATTCGGCTTGGACAGAAAAAATATTGAAATAACCATATACGGTTTTGAATATGAAACGGGTCAAGATGTTGCAATAGCCGGCAGATTTAGCGGTGAGATTGAGCCTGAAAAGGCACATACGATTGAGCACGCTATTATAAGAAGTCTAAACAACTATGGTCTGTGCACTCCTAAGACTTTAAGGGCATGCATTGAGAGAGAAACCGAAGAGCTCAAGTGGTCGATTGAAATCGGAATATCAAAAAAATTACCTGAGGTCTTCGGCATTACAAGGAGCGGAATTTGCGGTAATCCGCTGACATATATGGCCTCTTACTATCTAACAGAAGAGTTTAAAAACCGGTTGTATGACGGTGAAAATCTCATAGATTCCCTTGAAAAGGCTAGAAACAAGACGATTTCGAGAATAACACAAGAGATGGAACTAAGTACACAATATGGTAGAAGAAGGCTCGAAGGTTTAAAAAAGGGTATGTTTCATGATGATGCTCCAGAAGACCTGAGGACGCTCAAGAAGATTATAACCAGGTTTCCTAAAGACCCCTGGCACTAAAGCAATGCTTATACCCGTTTATTCCTTTGCAGTTACATTATTTACGCTAAATTGAACAACATATTTAAAGAGGAGTATTAATCAACCAAAAGACGCATGTAAGGAGAAGTATATGATGAAATTAAAGGCAGGAATAATTGGGCTTGGCGGTTTTTCTAAAATAATATTGAAATCACTTGAAAGATCACGAATAGTTGAGGTGGTAGCTGCAGCAGATATAAGGCAA
Source organism: Tepidanaerobacteraceae bacterium (assembly GCA_050949725.1). GTDB lineage: Bacteria > Bacillota > Thermosediminibacteria > Thermosediminibacterales > Tepidanaerobacteraceae > JBMNGH01. The sequence continues at coordinate 92,644 of JBMNGH010000005.1, read as the reverse complement.
GAGATGAGACTAGAGGCTGATGAAACGTTTAATATCTCAAATATTTATGATAGAGCAGAGGATATTTTTTCTGACAGCAGCATTCAAATAGTTATAATTGCAACTCCTCCATTTCTTCATGCTCAGCTGGGAAAGAAAGCAATGGAAGCTGGGAAACATGTATTTTTCGAGAAGCCTGGCTCAATCACGTTAGAACAAATGCAGGAACTCATACAGCTGAGTCAAAAAAAAGGCGTTGTTGCAACCGTCGATTTTGTCATGAGGCGCAACCCCTTATATTTAATTTTAAAGAACCTTTTTACTACGCAGGTGTTTGGACTTCCAGAACGTGTATTTCTTGAAAACTATGCTCATGATGACACTCTGCCGGCAGATCATTGGTTCTGGGATCCCAATAAGAGCGGAGGCATCTGGGTCGAACACGGTGTCCATTTTATTGACCTTGTACAATGGCTGATTGGTCAACCCTCAACAGTGCAGGCAATAAAGATAAATAGGGACAGGTATAATTTAATAGACAGAGTTGCCGGGACCGCCGTCCATAACAGTACTTTAGTGAGCTATTATCATGGTTTTACAAAACCTGAGGTTTTTGAAAAGACAAACTTTTATGCTGTTTTTGAACGGGCTTATGTGCAATTGAACGGGTGGATTCCAATTGAAATGGAAATCGATGCATTGTTGACATCTGATATGGGGAAATACTTGACAGATGACCTTCTAAAAGAAGCAAGGCGCTACCTGTGTAGTATTGATACAGTTTTAGAAATGCGGCAGCTTAAGAAATTTGGTGAAAGTGAACGGAATTTAAAGGGAAGAGGAAAAGGATATTTCGCTGATGGGCGCTACAAGCTGATTTACAGGTTGAACAGAGACAGGTGGGAGGTTTATAGGGCATCTGTTTTAGAGGGGATTACGGATCTCGCATCAGTTTTATTAGGCAAAAAGGCAAGCCCTGATGTGACACTAGAAGATGCCAAAAAAGCATTGGAAACAGCTCTAAAGATGGAGATGAACACGAATCAAGAGAAGAACTAAATTCTCTTGATTTTTTTTATTGTAAGGTATAAAATAATTATTGAGCACAAAACTGTGCACAAAGGAGGAGTCTAATGGACCTGGTGAGGGTAGGTGACAAACTTATAAGTAAGCTCAAAATTGTTGATACAATAGAAGAAATGCTTAGTATGAGGCGTCAAGGTCATTCACAGGCGGAAGTTGCGAAAAGATTTGGCATAGACAGGACTTTTATATCAAGACTGGAAAACCTGGGAGAGGTGAGGAAAGGCAAGACAATGGCTCTGGTTGCGTTTCCCGTTAAGAATACAGACCAACTAAGACAGGTTTGTAGAAATGAAGGTGTCGAGTTTACATTTATAATGAACAACCGTGAGAGGTGGGATTTTGTATCTCAAAAAACAGGGATTGAGCTTTTAAACGAAGTTATGGGGCTTATTTATAAAGCTAGGCAGTATGATGTTGTAATAATGATTGGATCAGATCAGAGATTGAAACTTTTCAGAGCGCTTTTAAACAATGAAGTAATACCAATTGTTATTGGCGAATCTCCCATAACAAGCGATGTATATGTAGATCCGGACAATTTAAGATCCGTAATTAAAAGCATCAAGGAGGAAGGGTCATGAAGCATGTGCTAAGTGTAAGCATAGGGTCATCAAAAAGGGATCATAAGCTTGAGATGGATATTTTAGGAGAAAGATTTATTATAGAGCGCACTGGTACAGATGGCGATATCAATAAGGCAATAAAGATTGTAAAGGAGATGGATGGAAAAGTAAGTGCTTTTGGCATGGGTGGAATAGACCTCTATATGTGTGTTGGCAACAAGAGATACACATTCAGAGAAGCGGCAAAAATTGCACGTGCAGCAAAGATTTCACCGATTGTCGACGGTTCTGGTCTGAAGGACACCCTTGAAAGAAAAGTGATAAAATATCTTATTGACGAAAATGTAATAGATTTTAAAGACAAAAATGTTCTCCTGGTATCTGGCATGGATAGGTTTGGTATGGCTGAAGCATTGGAGGAGACAGGCTGTAATTTGGTTTTGGGTGACCTTGCTTTTGCGCTAGGAGTACCAGTTCCGATTCCTTCGTTGAGAGGTCTTTACATAGTAGCGACAGTAATTGCTCCTGTCGTTTGTATCCTCCCATTTAGTATGATTTATCCTACCGGCCAAAAACAGGAAAAGGCACATACCAAATTCCGAAGTTTTTACGATAAGGCAGATATAATAGCCGGTGATTTCCATTTTATCAAAAGGTATATGCCACCAGAAATTCCAGACAAAATCATTATAACAAATACTGTTACACTACAAGATGTCGAGATGTTAAAGGATAGAGGGGCAAAAATGCTGATTACGACAACACCGAAACTGGATGGGAGGTCTTTCGGAACTAATGTTATGGAGGGCATTCTGGTATCTCTTGCTGATAAACCCTACAAGTCTCTAAAACCAAATGATTACGATATGTTACTTGATAAGCTCGGGTTTACGCCGAGGATTGAAATTTTGCGGTGATAGGAAATAAAAAACGGGGTGATGTTCGTGGATAACTTCGCATTTATAATACATCCGATAGACATAAATGATGTCTTTAGAAAATTTGGTTTCATGAAGAAGTTTCCTGAAGGAATGATTGAAGGTATTATTAGATTATTTCCTCCGGTAAAGGTTTCCCATATAACAGGTGTGAAAAGCAACTTCAATGAAATCGAGGGTTGGTTTGTTAGCTGTATGCTTACAACTAAGCAGATGTCTGTGCTGCCAAAAAAATATGTGCTGAATAAAATAATAAAAGCGGGTAAGATGGCTGAAAAACTAGGAGCTAAATTGATTGGCCTCGGTGCATTTACTTCGGTAGTAGGAGATGCAGGCATAACGATAGCAAAAAACCTGAATATACCCGTAACAACTGGCAATAGCTATACAGTTGCGACAGCAATAGAAGGAACGAAGAAGGCTGCAGAAATAATGGGTCATGATTTAAAAAATTCGGAAGTTGCAATAATCGGTGCAACAGGCTCCATTGGGAAGGTATGTGCCCAAATAATGGCAAGAGACTGCAGGTTTATGACGATTGTGGGTAGAAAGACAGATGAGCTGAAAAAACTAGCCGAAAAAATACTTAGTGATACAGGGCTCTCTGTAAAGATTACGTCTAGTATACCGGCGGCACTTAAAAATGCTGACATTGTAATAACGGTGACGAGTAGCATCAATTCTGTAATAAACGCAGATGATATAAAGCCGGGTGCTATAATTTGTGATGTTGCGCGGCCTAGGGATGTTTCAAAGGAAGTGGCTGAAAGTCGGGACGATGTGCTGGTTATAGAAGGTGGAGTTGTGCAGGTGCCTGGAGATGTAAACTTCAACTTTAATTTCGGTTTTCCGCCCAAAACATCTTATGCCTGCATGGCTGAGACTATGATGTTAGCACTGGAAGGACGATATGAGAGCTTCAGCCTTGGCCGTGAACTAGCCGTTGAACAGGTAGATGAAATACTCAGAATAGGAAAAAAGCATGGTTTTGAACTTTCCGGTTTTAGGAGTTTCGAAAGAAAAGTTACCGAAGAACATGTTAAAAAGGTTAAGGAAAATGCGAAGAAAAAATTAGAGCAAAATATTTGATTGACATTAAACTTGGTCTTATGTTATTATCATTTCAAATGACAGCAAATTAACCATGTTCTTATAGAAAACATAACTTGTAGGGGTCACAGCCTACAAGTTATTTTTGAATTAGGTGAAAACATGGACCGGTTTACTAATAAAATTACTGAATACCTTCTTTCAAAAATAGTTCATGACGAACAACTGTCTGAAAATGTAAAAAATCAAGAAATGAGAAAAAAATATGCGTATTTAGAGGCATTTGTCAGTATAGTCGTTAACATTATTATGGCTGGTATAAAAGTGACTTTGGGGATTATGCTTAATAGCATTTCACTCCTCGCAGACGCTGCCCATACAGCATCTGATGTGGTTACATCACTCGTTGTACTACTCGGTTTTAAAATTGCAAGTTCCCCGGCTGACGAAAAACATCCTTATGGTCACGGGCGCATGGAGTTTTTGGTGACACTAATGATAGCTATTATGTTAATTATTGTCGGAATACAGTTTGCATCAACTTCTTATGAGCGGGTTCTGGGCAATTCGACAGTTAGGGGGAATTATTACGTTGCCCTTATTATGCTTATTTGCGCCTTATTAAAAGAATGGATGGCAAGGTTTTCAACAGAACTAGGCTTGCGTATTAATGCAGCTGCCCTCATTGCTGATGCGTGGCATCACCGGACTGACGCAATTGCATCATTATTAGTAGCTGTGGCAATAACTGCTTCGAGTTTTGGTTATTACAAACTTGATGCGCTTTTTGGTATGGGAGTGTCTGCTTTGATAATATATACAGGAATAAAGATAGCAAAGGAATCTGCTTCAAAATTGATAGGTGAAGCGGCTGAAAAAGATTTCGTGATGAATATAAAAGAAAATGTCCTTGATGTGCCTGGTGTAGTAGGAATTCACAAAATAAACGTCCATGATTATGGTACACAAAAAGTAATATCACTTCACATTCAAGTTGACCAATCGATGTCGCTCATAAAAGCACATGATATTTCAGTTCAGGTTGAAAAAACCATAGAAGAGGCAAATATTGGCTCAAAAGCAATAGTTCATGTCGAACCGGATATAGCAGCCAGGAAAAAGTAGAAAAAATGTTGTAATTATTATTTTTTCTATTAATATGTTACAATAAACAGAAGAAAGGTTATGAAATCCTAAAACATTCATGGAACGATGCTTGCAGCAAGTCTCGGTTTTTGCATCGTAAGAGGGTGATGGTTTTCTACCAATTTCTCTCCTCAAAACCTTCTCGTGTTGACAAACTTTATTGCAACTCGTTGGTGTGAGTAGATTTTATGGAGGTATTAAAAATGGGAATTGTGAGCTGTTATTTGATGCCTCATCCCCCCATTATGCTAGAAGAGGTCGGTGGCAAAGAAGTAAATAAGGTGAAGAATACGGTGAAAGCAGCCATACATGTTGGAAAGGAGATTAAGCAGCTTAAACCCGATACAGTAATAGTGATTTCTCCTCACGGTCCAATTCTTCAAGATGCAGTATGTTTATATGACTTTCCGCTCAAAGGAAATTTTGCGTCTTTTGGGGCAAGAGAAGTAAGTATGAAATTTGATCCGGATGACCAACTCAAAGACAAAATTATAAAGACAGCATCATTGAAAGGGTTATCAGCGGTTAAATCCAGCGATGTAAGGCTTTCTATGTATGGAATAAAAGAAACCTTAGATTGGGGTGTGATGGTTCCGCTTTACTTCGTTAGCCAATATACGAGTAACTTCAAATTACTCCCTATGGCTTTTGGGATGATTCCGTACAGGGATCTTTATGACTTTGGCACTGCGATACGGGATGCAGTTGACAAATTGGACAAGAGAGTAGTTGTGATCGCAAGTGGTGACCTGTCGCATAGATTAACTGAAGAAGCTCCGGCGGGCTATAGTCCGGAAGGTAAAATTTTTGATGAAACACTCGTAAGGTGTCTGAGAGAATTCAATATTGAAGGAGTTGCCTCTATAAAACAGGATATTATTGAAAAAGCCGGTGAATGCGGTTTGCGGTCTATTTGGATGATGATGGGCACACTTGAAGGATTTGACGTAAAATCCGATGTTTTGTCATATGAGGGTCCCTTTGGAGTGGGATACTGTGTATCAAAATTTGTTCCTTGTGAAAGTTCCAAAGGAAGGATTGAACAGCTTGACAAAAGCAGCGATAAAAACAGTGAACAGGCAGCAGAAAAATGCGAAGATCCTTATGTAAAACTTGCACGTCAAACCCTTGAGGGGTATGTAAAACACGGCATTATCCCTGGCTTACCCGATGACCTTCCTGAAGAGATGCTAAGAGAGAGGACTGGTGTATTTGTATCCATAAAAAAACATGGGCAGCTCCGCGGTTGTATTGGCACAATCATGCCTACGAGAGAAAATGTTGCAGAGGAAATACGTCGTAATTCAATTAGTGCGGGCTGTGAAGATCCGAGGTTTACTCCGGTAAGAGAGGAAGAACTACCTTTGCTTACTTATTCAGTAGACATACTTACTAAACCAGAACCCGTCAGTTCAAAAAAAGAGCTCGATCCTGAAAAGTATGGGGTAATAGTCAGAAGCGGATACAAGACCGGATTACTGCTTCCAGACCTGGAAGGTGTCAATACTGTGGATGAGCAAATAAGTATTGCTCTCGGGAAAGCCGGTATCGACCGATTTGAAAGCTATTCAATCGAGAGGTTTAGAGTAATACGACATTCATGAAGCTTAACTGACGGTCAATAATTTAAAGGAAGGTGAGCTAGGGTAACATCGTTTTATTTGCATGTGCCCTATAGATATGAAAGAAGCATTGTATTATGAAAAAGCAGCTAATAGAGATAATGCAGGGGTAGTCTATTGCACCCTTTGTCCTCACCGCTGCCGAATAGATGTTGACAGGACAGGTGCGTGTAGGGTCAGAAAGAATATCGGGGGGAGATTGTACTCAATGAATTACGGCTGTGTTTCTTCAGCCGGTATGGACCCTATTGAAAAGAAACCTTTGTACCACTTTTACCCTGGTAGTTATATATATTCAATCGGCAGTATAGGTTGCAATTTCAGGTGTAAGTTTTGTCAGAACTGGCAGATTGCTCAGATTGCAGAGGTACCGATTCAAAAAGTAAACCCTGAAGACATAATTAAAAATGCCAAGGGAAAAGATAAGAATATTGGAATTGCATATACTTACAATGAACCCACAATCTGGTATGAATTTATACAGGAATGTGCGCGACTGGCTCATCAAAACGGTTTAAAAAACGTACTTGTTACAAACGGTTTTATAGAAGAAAAACCCCTTACCAGGCTTCTTCCGTTCATAGATGCAATCAATATTGACGTTAAGTCGAACACGGAAGATTTCTACAGAAAAATGACGTCCGGCAGCCTGGCCCCCGTAAAGCAAACTGTTGAATTGGCCTCAGAAAAATGTCATCTAGAAATTACAACACTCTTAATTCCCGGATGGAATGACGAAGATGACGAAATCGAAGCCATTTCCAAATGGATTTCATCAATCGATAGGGAAATACCCCTCCATTTAACGCGATATTATCCCAACTATATGCTCGACATTGAGCCTACACCAGTCGATACTGTTAAGCGGGCGAGAAAAATCGCGATGAATTATTTGGATTATGTATACACGGGAAACATAATCGATGATGAGGGCAATAATACTTTCTGTCCTGATTGCAGAGAAGCTGTAATAAAAAGAGGCGGAGGCAAGGTAAAAATCTTTATGGAAAATAAAAAGTGCACAAAATGTGGAAAAGAGGTCCCGGTGGTATTGTAACATGACAGAAATTGTCTATTTCCCGGGAAATGAATCACCAAATATATAATGGGATTTATCTTGTCATTAAACATATTTAGTTATTTTTTAGATATATGGTAATGCACCTAGTTCATAGTGACATTTTATCGGAACATACAAAGGTGACATTCACAGAATGGCTACATTAAAACACAAACAAAGTTAGTTTAAATTTTTTTAGGAAAAAAGCAGGAAAACGGCAGCCGTACTAAAAAATAGACCTTATTATCCTTGCAGATTAACTCTTGTGCAAAAAATCAACGTGTGCTATAATAACAACGTGTTTTTAAGGGAACTTATCGATTAAATAGATGATACTATACGAAAAAGAGGTGAAAATTATGAAGGACGGAATTCATCCGAAGTATTTTAATAAAGCAACTGTAAGGTGTGCTTGCGGAAATACGTTTGAAACAGGGTCTACAAAACCTGAGATAAGAGTTGAGATTTGTTCCAAGTGCCATCCTTTCTTTTCTGGTAAGCAGAAGTTAGTAGATACTGGAGGTCGTGTTGAGAGATTCAAAAAGAGATACGGCCTAAAAGATTCAGAAACAAATGATTCTGAGTAGTATTAAAGGTTAGAGAAATTCTCTAGCCTTTATTAATAGGAGGATATCTGATGAAGCCGATGAAGCCGGTTAAACCTAATATTGGCGGGCAGGCCGTCATTGAAGGTGTTATGATGAGGGGGCCTAAAATGACTGCCATTGCTGTAAGAAAAGGCAGTCAAATAATTATCAAAAAAGAAGAAAACTGGTCTCTTTCTGATAAATATAAAATTTTAAAGGCACCAATTATTAGAGGAATGCTATCACTTATAGAAATGTTGGTCATCGGTATACAGGCGCTTTCATATTCGGCAGGAATCGTCGGGGAAGAGGAAGAGCAATTGACAAAAAAGGATATAACAATTGCCATAGTTTCTGCATTGGGGTTTGCGGTACTGCTGTTTATTATAATACCGACTGTTGCAGTGAAGGGAATAGGCTCAACAATAACAAACCCTTTGTGGCTCAATTTCCTCGAGGGCCTTGTGAGAATTATTATTTTTTTGGTTTACCTTTTCACAATATCACGAATGAAGGATATTAGGAGGGTATTTGAATACCACGGTGCCGAACACAAGACTGTACATTGTTATGAAAACAACGAGAAGCTGACAGTGGAGAATGTCAGGAAATACAAAACGCTACACCCTAGATGTGGGACCAGTTTTTTAATGATTGTCATGATTATAAGCATTTTGCTTTTTTCACTTTTTGGCTGGCCTGGCCCCGTCGCCAGAATCGTTTCGAGAATACTTTTGTTACCATTAGTTGCCGGAATATCATATGAGTTTATTAGGATTGCTGGCAGTGAGCGATTTCCGTTAATTAAAGTTTTGAATGTGCCGGGCATATGGCTTCAAATGCTGACAACTCGTGAGCCCGACGATATGCAAATAGAGACTGCCATTGAGGCCTTAAAATGTGTAAGTTGATATCAGTTCATATATTTGTGCTATTAGGGAATATGGAAAGGTGATTATTATGCTTGACAAGTTGGAGGATGTCGAAAAAAGATATGATGAACTGACTAAAAAAATAAGCAACCCAGAGATCATATCAAGACAGCGAGAATGGAGAAAACTGACAAAAGAACATGCTTCCCTTGACAAAATAGTGTCGTATTATAGGGAATATAAAAAGGTTCTAAAAGAGATAGATGACAGCGGAGAACTCTTGAATGACAACCCTGATGAGGAATTGGAACAACTGATTAAAAGCGAACTTCAAATTCTTGAAGATAAAAAGAGCAAATTAGAGCACAAATTAAAACTACTGTTGCTCCCAACAGATCCCAATGATGAAAAAGACGTTATTGTCGAGATAAGAGCAGGTACAGGCGGGGAAGAAGCCGCTCTTTTTGCGGGTGACCTGTTTAGGATGTACAGTAAATATGCTGAAACGAAAGGCTGGAAGGTAGAGATATTAAATTCCAACCCCACAGAATTAGGGGGCTTTAAAGAAGTAATATTTGAGATAAACGGATCTGGTGCGTACAGCCGTTTAAAATATGAGTCAGGTGTTCATAGAGTGCAGAGGGTACCTACGACAGAGGCAGGGGGTAGAATTCATACCTCAGCTGCCACAGTTGCGGTATTACCTGAAGCTGAAGAAATTGATGTAGAAATCAACTCAAGTGACATAAGAATAGATATATTCAGGGCTTCGGGACACGGAGGCCAGGGTGTAAACACTACTGATTCAGCTGTCCGGATAACGCACCTTTCAACTGGAATTGTCGTAACATGTCAAGACGAGAGATCCCAACTTCAAAACAGGGAAAAGGCCATGAAAGTTTTAAGAGCTAGGCTGTTGGAGAAAATGCGTGAAGAACATGATAAAGAAATTGCACAAAACCGCAGGAGCCAGATCGGCTCCGGTGATAGAAGTGAAAGGATACGCACATATAACTTCCCTCAAGGCAGGGTGACCGACCACAGAATAAGTTTAACTTTACACCAGTTAAGTGCCATTTTGAACGGTGAACTGGACACAATTATCGATGCATTGATTCATGAAGACCAATCAAGAAAATTGGCTAAAAGTGATGTGAGTTAGGAGATACCAAAATTGACCATAATCGATGCCATTTTATACGGGCAAAAAAAACTGACATCGGCTGGAATAAAATCACCTAGACTTGATTCAGAATTGATATTGTGTCATGTGCTCAAAACTACCAGGACAAGTCTTTATATAAATCATAAAGCAACATTGAATCAGATCCAACAAAAAAATTATAAAAAACTGCTCAAAGTTAGATGTAAACATGTTCCTGTTGCCTATATAATTCGCAAGAAAGAGTTTTACGGCTTAGAGTTTTTTATCAGGCAAGGTATTTTGATCCCGCGGCCTGAGACAGAGCTTTTAGTCGAGAAAACCCTTGAAGTAATTAAAAATAAAGACGACCCTTGTGTTGCCGATTTATGCTGTGGCTGTGGCTCAATCGCTGTTGCTGTAGCTTACTATAATAAAAGTGTAAACGTTTTTGCTTCCGATTTATCTAAGCTAGCAGTATCTGTTGCTGCAAAAAACGTTATTAGACACAAAGTAGAAAATCGAGTTTTTCTAATGTGTGGGGATTTATGGCGGCCGTTTGACGCTAAGAATATCAAAGGTTTTGACGTGGTTGTATCTAATCCGCCCTATATTCCGTCACGGGAGTTGAAAAACTTGAAGCAAGATGTAAAAAGGGAACCGATATTAGCCCTTGACGGTGGAAACGATGGGCTTGACTTTTATAGAAAAATAATTAATGAGACCGGTAAGTTTTTAAAAACGAGTGGTAGCATTATTTTGGAGATAGGATGGGATCAGGCAGTAAAAATACATGGGATGTTAAAGGATGCCGGATTTTCAGATATCCAAGTGATCAAGGATTATGCAGGTTTTGACCGAGTGGTATCTGCTGTATGGAATAATCGCACTTCTAAGGAGGCTAAAAATGACGGTTAGAGGAAGGTTAGGCCCAAAAGATCTCATGCTGATGTTTTGGGCCTTTTTCAAAATTGGTTCCTTTACTTTAGGCGGAGGATTTGCGATGATACCTATGATGAAGGTGGAGATGGTAGACAAACAAGGGTGGGTAAGTGAGGAGGATTTTTTAGACATAATAGCCATTACCCAATCTGCTCCCGGTGCTGTAGCTATTAATTCATCTATATATATAGGGTATAAACTTGCAGGACATTTTGGAAGCTTTCTTGCGACCCTTGGTACCGTTTTGCCATCCTTTTTAGTTATACTTTTAATTTCAAGTTTTTATGTGGGAATAAAATCAAACATTTTCGTAGAAAAAGCTTTTAAGGGCATATATCCAGCTATAGTCGTTTTGATCCTGGCCGCAGCCTTCAATTTGAGAAAAGCCGCTTTCAAGACCAAAACTGGCTTAATTACTGCGTTGGTAGCTCTTGTCGCTCTTGTCATATATGATTTGCACCCGGTAATTATTGTTTCTATTTCAGGGTTATTAGGGGTATTCCTTCGAAAGAGTGATTTGTTTAAGAAGAGGAGCAGTTAAGTGTGGTTTATTTGGCATTGTTTTACTCGTTTTTCAAGATAGGTTTTTTCAGTTTTGGTGGCGGCTACGCAATGATACCTCTAATAGAAAAGGAAATCGTAAATATACATAAGTGGATTCCAGTAAATGAATTTCTTGACATTATAGCGATTTCCCAGCTTACACCCGGTCCTATTGCGATTAATGCTGCTACTTTTGTAGGCCACAAGATCTCCGGGGTATTGGGTTCTATAGCCGCTACTGTAGGGGTGACAGCCCCATCATTTATCATCATATTGATCATTGCCATGCTTATAAAAAAGTACCGCAGCCTCCCAATTGTGGAAGCGTTTTTTCAAGGGGTCAGGCCTGTAGTAATAGCTCTCATAATCAAGGCAGCATATTCGGTTGCACGCGGTTCATTTTCAACGGTGAAGGATTTTTATGTGGCTTTGATAGTATTTTTGAGTTTGTACGTATTAAAGTTTAATCCTTTGCTCGTCATAGCAATTGCGGCCATTTTTGGTTTGCTGTTGTATTAAGGATCAACCTTAAAGAGTAACGGATTATGAGACCTGATAGGACATGATGAGAATATTTGCCGGTTTTTCTAGAGCTCGCTATTGAAAGTGTTAGAATTTCGGAGCCTGTATTATTTTATATTGGTGAATAATATAGGCACACCTTCTTATTTCACAGAATTTAGATCTTAATGAGCTTATTATTAGGTTAATGATGTGATTCGTTTTTTGTTTAATATATTGTAATAGCGAAAAGAAGGTTATTGTATGAAAAAAACACAAATAATAAAAGTGGACAAGGAGCGCCCGAGTCATGATGAAATAGCATTTGCTGCGAAGATAATCAGAAGTGGAGGCTTGGTGGTATTTCCGACAGAAACGGTTTACGGTTTGGGTGCAAATGCTCTCGATGAAAGCGCAGCGATGAAAATATATGAGGCAAAGGGAAGGCCCCAAGACAACCCCTTAATAGTGCATGTACAATCGAAAAGTGAATTGGGGCAAATTGTACAAGATGTACCGAAAAAGGCTCATATCTTAATTGAAAGATTTTGGCCTGGGCCTCTTTCAATTATATTCAAGAGACACAAGGGAGTACCGTCAGGGACGACCGGCGGGCTTGATACGGTCGCTGTCAGGATGCCGAATCATCCGGTTGCACTAATGCTGATAAAAGAATCGGGTGTTCCCATTGCGGCCCCAAGTGCCAACATTTCCGGCAGGCCGAGCCCTGTCTGTGCTGATGACGTGATAGAGGATCTTTCCGGAAGGGTAGACTTGATTTTCGATGTAGGGAAAACGCTGCTGGGCGTTGAATCCACAGTTTTAGACCTTACTGAGGGTGTGCCAGTAATTTTAAGGCCTGGAGGAATTACGAGAGAACAACTTGAAGAGGTACTCGGACCCGTTGAACTTGATTTTGGGGCTGAACCCGGTCAACAACCCCGCTCGCCGGGGCAAAAATACAGACATTACGCCCCAAAAGCCCAAGTTACTGTGATAGAAGGGCCTATTGAATTCCAAGTAGAAACTATTAAAAAAATTGCCCTGTTAAAAAAAGAGCAAGGGTACAATGTCGGCATAATGGCCACATCTCAAACCCGTAATAAGTATAATAAAGGCAAAGTTTTGTCCGTAGGTGACAGGACAGCTCCTCTTACCATTTCGTCCAACCTTTTTTCTATTCTCAGGAAATTTGACCGGATGGGTGTAGATGTAATTTTGTCGGAAAGCATTGAAAAAGAAGGGTTGGGACTTGCAGTTATGAACAGGCTGTACAAGGCCTCCGGTTACAATGTGATTAATCCAAAATAAGAGGTGGGTTTATTTTGAGAAAAGTAGTTTTCGTGTGTACCGGAAATACCTGTAGGAGTAGCATGGCAGAAGGGTTGTTTAAAAAAATGTTGGAACAAGAGGAGAAGCAAAAGGACTTTCGGGTAGAATCATGCGGTATAGCGGCGATAGACGGTGATCCCGCATCTTTGTATGCCAAAAAAGTCATGAAGGATGAAGGTGTTGATATATCGTCACATATTGCCCGACTAATGACCTATGAATTGCTGAAGTCAGCTGACCTGATTCTGACCATGACTAAAAGCCATAAAGATTACATTTTGAAAAAATATCCTGACTTAAAGGGAAGAGTTTTTTTGATCAGCGAATTTGCGTGTGAACAAAACGATTGTAAAAACCTGGATATCGAGGATCCCTTTGGAGGAAGTGAGCAGGATTACAGGAATGTAAAAGATCAAATTAAAGATAAATTGTATGCTGTCCTGAACAGGCTTAAAAACTAGACAACAATATTCATTGAGTATATAATTAACAAGGAAAAAAATTGAATATGAACCTTAAGGAGGATTAGTCATGCGGGTGGCTATCGCAAATGACCATGGTGGTTATGAATTAAAAGATGCTATTATCGATTTGTTAAAAAGAAGGAATTTTGACTACACTGATTTGGGAACATATTCTACCGATTCCGTTGATTACCCTGATATAGCCATAAAATGCGCTAAAGCTGTCGCAGAAGGCCAATTTGAGCGTGGAATAATTATATGCGGAACTGGCATTGGTGTATGTATTGCTGCAAACAAGGTAAAAGGTATAAGGGCGGCTTTATGCCATGATGTATATTCGGCGAGAATGTCTCGGAAACACAATGATGCCAATGTGCTCACAATGGGCGGCAGGGTAATTGGGAAGGGTCTTGCAGCTGCAATTGTTGAGGAGTGGCTTAATTGTGAGTTTGACCATGGGAGGCATGAAAGGAGATTAAAAAAGATCACTGACTACGAAGTTGGTCAGCTGGAATAAAAGACTAATAAAGAGGTGTTTGTACTTTGGAACTTTTAAAGCTTATCGATCCGGAGGTAGCAGAGGCCATAGAAAAAGAGACAACTAGACAGCGCAGCAGACTCGAACTGATTGCTTCTGAAAACTTCACCAGTAAGGCGGTAATGATGGCACAGGGGTCATTACTTACTAATAAATACGCCGAGGGTTATCCAGGAAGGCGTTATTACGGAGGCTGCGAATATGTCGACATTGTTGAGGAACTTGCCATAAAAAGGGCTAAAGACTTATTTGGTGCTGGACACGCAAATGTACAACCCCATTCGGGCAGCCAGGCAAATTTTGCGGTATACTTTGCAATGCTCGAAATTGGAGACACGGTTTTGGGTATGGATCTTTCCCACGGCGGTCATTTAACACATGGAAGCAAGGTAAATATTTCCGGGAAATATTTCAATTTTATTCCATACGGCGTGTCTAAAGAGACTAAATTGCTAGACTATGACAAAGTTGAAGCTCTTGCTTCACAGCACAAACCAAAGATGATTGTAGCTGGTGCAAGTGCATATCCAAGGGTTATAAATTTTCAGAGGTTATCCCAGATCGCAAAAAAGACAGGGGCATACCTTATGGTAGACATGGCTCACATCGCCGGGCTTGTCGCAGCAGGCCTGCACCCAAATCCGGTGCCTTTTGCAGATTTTGTCACGACGACTACCCACAAGACATTGAGGGGACCGCGCGGTGGGCTCATATTATGTCGAGAAGAATATGCAAAGGCCATAGACAAGGCTGTATTCCCGGGCATCCAAGGCGGTCCATTGATGCATGTGATAGCGGCAAAGGCCGTGTGTTTTAAAGAGGCGGCTACAGAAGAATTTAAGCAATACCAGGAACAGGTTGTAAAAAATGCGATTGCACTTTCGAATGCTCTGACAAAAAAGGGATATGATATTGTGTCAGGGGGGACGGATAATCACCTCATACTCGTCGATCTGAGAAGTAAAAGACTGACGGGAAAAAAGGCGGAAAAGTTACTTGAAGGTGCGGGTATTACCGTGAACAAGAATACTATCCCGTATGACCCTGAAAAGCCTAATATTGCTAGCGGTATACGTTTGGGGACTCCAGCAGTGACTTCCAGGGGTATGAAGGAACAGGAAATGAAAAAAATTGCAGACCTGATTGATGAAGCACTTGACTGCGGGGACGATGAGCAAGTCAGGGTGAAATTATGCAGGGAAGTGGAGTCGCTTTGTAAACAATTCCCTATTTAATTATATTATTTCCAGGAGGCAGAATATATTATGAAAAAGGTTTTTGTCTTGGACCATCCCCTGATTCAACACAAGCTGGCGCTTATCAGAGATGAAACTACGGGTGCTAAGGATTTTAGAGACCTGGTTGAAGAAGTTTCGATGCTCATGGCGTATGAAGTTACTCGAAACTTACCGCTCAAAGATATTGTTGTCAAGACGCCTATATGCCCTGCGAAAGTCAAAACCATTTCAGGTAAAAAACTTGGTATAGTAGCAATACTGCGTGCTGGTCTGGGAATGGTCGACGGGATGCTAAAACTCATACCTGCAGCAAAAGTTGGTCATATTGGCCTGTACAGAGATCCAGATACATTGAAGCCGGTTAGTTATTATTGTAAATTACCTGCTGATGTTGATGAACGCGAGCTGATACTGCTCGATCCTATGCTTGCGACAGGTGGTTCAGCGATTATGGCTGCTGATTTCTTAAAGGGAAAAGGGGCTGCAAGCATAAAATTGGCCTGCCTGATAGCCGCACCTGAGGGAATCGAGGCGATGCAAGAAAAGCATCCTGATATAGAAATATATACGGCTTCCGTTGATGAAAGATTAAATTCACACGGATATATAATCCCGGGGCTTGGGGACGCTGGGGATAGGCTTTTTGGCACAAAGTAGTGCAAGTTATCATCCGTGCAGAGATTTTGGGGGGATACCATTGAGAAAAGACTGGGATAAATACTTTTTGGACATCGCATTCAAAGTGAAAGATAGGAGCACATGTCCGAGATTGAGGGTAGGAGCTGTTGTTGTAAAAGACAATAGAATCAAGGGGACTGGTTATAACGGAAGCCCTTCCGGAATGCCTCATTGCGACGATGTAGGATGCATTATAAGAAATAATCATTGTATCAGAACAATACATGCAGAAATAAACGCAATAATGGAATGTTCCCCGGAGGAGCGAAAGGATGCCACTATTTATGTCACTGCTAGGCCATGTGCCGAATGTTCCAAAGTGATAATTAATTCAGGAATCAAGAGGGTTGTTTTTGCCAAAGATTACAATGTAGATTACGACTGGTTTAAAGAGGCTCCGTGGATAGAGGTTGTTAAGATAGATGAATAAAAAGTCAAGTGCATTGACAAACCCTATTATTTTAAATAAAATTAAACGAGACCAGCAGAAAGAAAAGTCTCAAAAAAAAGGGAGCTGTTTAAGGTGCCTCTATACATATATGGGTTCATAATTGCGATGGTCATATCCTATGTGGTTACGCCAGGGGTTATAAAGCTGTCGTGGAAAATAGGGGCTATTGATGTCCCGCACGATCTACGAAGGGTTCATAAAAAGCCTGTGCCTTGTCTGGGAGGGCTTGCCATTTTTTTGGCGTTTACCGTTGCGGGTTTAATAACTTTGCCCATTGCTCATCCTTCCATCCAGGGGATACTTGCAGGAGGGACCTTTATAGTACTTGTAGGTATACTTGACGATATGTACTGTCTCCCCGCCAAGGTCAAACTTGCAGGCCAAATTATAGCTGCTGGGATACTTGTATTTTTTGGCGTTAAAATCGAATGGGTTACAAATCCGTTTGGTGGCATGTTTTTTTTAGGCAAATGGAGTATTCCGATAACAATTTTCTGGGTTGTGGGAATTACAAATACCTTGAACTTTATTGATGGTTTAGACGGCCTTGCAGCTGGTATTTCAGCAATTGCTGCCTTTACCATGATGCTCGTAAATTTAACTCTGGGCCAGGGCAATGTAGCGCTTCTAACCGCACTGCTTGCCGGATCGGCGATAGGATTTTTGCCGTATAATTATAATCCTGCCAAGATATTCATGGGTGATACGGGTGCAATGTTTTTGGGCTTTGTGCTGTCTGCCGTTGCTGTACATGGCGCTGTAAAAAGTGCGACGGCCATCGCACTTATAGTACCCATTTTGGCACTGGGATTGCCCATATGTGATACCGCATATGCGATTTTCAGAAGGTTTTTAAATGGGAAGCCCTTAATGCAGGCAGATAAAGGGCATCTTCATCATCGACTTTTAGATATAGGGCTTTCACAAAAACAGGTTGTGTTATATATGTATATCATTAGTTTAGCACTCGGCATTTGTTCAATAATACTTGCTAAAATGGGTTTAAAAGAAGCTGTTATAGCTCTTTCTTTGGTTATTTGTATTCTTATTGCTTCTGTAAAACATATAAATCAGACACATGAGACAAAGAAAACAACCAATGGAATGTAAAACCGATGTGATGTAAAAGGGGAATTAAAAATTGAGCAAGATTAAAGTATTGGCAGTATTTGGGACACGCCCTGAAGCGATAAAAATGGCACCTCTGGTTGAGGAGTTAAAAAAAAGGGAGCAAATATATTGTCAGGTTGCCGTAACAGCTCAACATCGCCAGATGCTGGATCAGGTGTTGAGCCTTTTTAATATTGTTCCAGATTATGATTTGGATATAATGACCCAAGGACAAAATCTTTTTGATATAACGACAAGGGCTTTAAATGGGCTAGAAAATGTGTTTGAAGTAGCAAAGCCTGATGTGGTTTTGGTTCACGGGGATACAACGACAACATTTGTAGGGGCGTTGGCGGCTTTTTATAAGAAAATATCAGTTGGACATGTTGAGGCAGGGCTCAGGACGTTTAACAAATGGTTGCCTTTCCCTGAGGAAATGAACAGAAAATTGACGTCTTCTCTAGCAGACCTGCATTTTGCACCTACGCTTACCGCCCGGCAGAATCTTCTAAGTGAAGGCATAGATCCGGAGTTAATTTTTGTAACGGGAAACACCGTAATCGATGCCCTTAAGACGACTGTAAAAGATAATTACACCTTTTCCACCAAAATACTCAATGAAATAGATTATGATGTGAAAAAGGTTATTTTGGTAACTGCACACAGAAGGGAAAACCTAGGCGAGCCCTTAAGAAATATATGTCTGGGACTACGTGATTTCGTAAAAAATAACCCTGAAGCAATTATAGTTTACCCTGTACATATGAACCCTAAAGTTATAGATGTCGCATTTAATATTCTTGGTGATTGTGATCGAGTGTATCTACTCTCCCCTATTGCGACAGATGAGATGCATAACTTAATGGCCAGATGTTATTTTGTAATGACTGACTCAGGTGGTCTACAGGAAGAAGCCCCTTCACTCGGCAAGCCTGTCCTTGTCCTTAGAAAGGAAACAGAGAGGCCAGAAGCGGTTAAAGCAGGGACTGTTAAAATTATAGGCACCGACCGAGACAAGGTTTTTGAAGAAGCCTCCATGCTGTTTTACGATGAGTCTCAATATTTAAAAATGGCCACTGCGGTAAATCCGTATGGAGACGGTTCTGCTTCGAGGCGAATAGCCGAATCTCTTTTGTTTTTCAAGGGAATGGTACACAATAGGCCGGATGAGTTTGATAAATAACAATTAAAAAGAAAGCTTGATTTTAATCTGTATTTGAGTTAGTATATTTAAGGCAAAAAATGTCGCTTTTTCGTGATACTATTATGATAGGGGGAAAACTACATGTCTAGCAGCCGTTCGGCTGCAAAAACAAGTACGAGAGGACCTATTCGGGCAGATGATGTTTTGCCCTTTGGCCAATTTCTGATCTTGGGTTTGCAGCATACTTTCACGATGTTTGGAGCAACAGTATTAGTTCCGATTTTAACTGGGCTGAGCGTTAGTGTCGCTCTGTTTACTGCTGGTATAGGGACTTTATGGTTTCATTTGGTGACGGGACGACGAGTTCCCATTTTTTTAGGCTCATCTTTTGCGTTTATCGCACCCGTGGCTCTGGTTGTAAAAAATATGGGTATTCCAGCTGCACAGGGTGGAATAATAGTTGCCGGTTTGATATACTGTATAATTGCACTGCTCGTTTATTTCCTTGGGGCTGATCTCATACGTCGATTATTGCCACCAATAGTGACTGGTCCGGTAATTATGGTGATAGGTTTGAATTTGGCTCCTACTGCCATCGAAAGTGCGAGCAAGAATTGGGTTATTGCACTCGTAGTCCTTGCTGTTGTGGCATATGTAAATCTTTATGTGAAAGGGTTTTTGCGTCTTTTGCCGATAATCGTGGGGATAATCGTCGGATATGTTGTCTCTTTAGCACTCGGCATTGTCGACTTTTCGCTGATCAGAGAAGCCGCATGGATTGCACTACCTGATTTTACTTGGCCGGTATTTGATGTGGCTGCGATAGGGCTTATTGCACCGGTTGCCATTGCTTCGATGGTGGAGCATTTCGGTGATGTGTTGGCAGTAGGTGCTACTGTGGAGGAGGATTTTGTTGAAAACCCGGGGATTCACAGGACGTTGATAGGTGACGGCATTGCCACGTCCATAGCAGGTATCTTCGGAGGGCCTGCAAATACGACATATTCCGAAAACACAGGTGTGCTGGCTTTAACAAAGGTATGGAACCCTCGGGTAATGAGGATTGCGGCTGTTATGGCCATAATACTTTCATGTATTCAAAAATTGGGTGCAGCAATAAGGACCATACCCGATCCCGTTATCGGTGGAATTTCCATTGTCCTTTTTGGAATGATAGCTGCCGTCGGTGTTAGGACGGTTGTAGAAAATCAGATCGATTTCAAACAATCGAGAAATCTATTTATTGCTAGTGTAATTTTGGTCATTGGAATCGGTGGAGCTATAATAAATTTATGGAAGGGAATACAAATAGGTGGAATGGGCCTCGCAGCCATCATAGGAATATTGTTAAATTTGTTCCTTCCCAAGGAACAGGAGCGGAATGAAGATTAACAGAAGGGAGACGGTAAGTCTCCCTTTTTGGCATGGGAGAATGTCGTAAATGCTTTTAAAAGATGCGATCTGTGTCAAAGCTTTTCAGATGATTTCTTTGGTGGGCGCAGGGGGGAAGACATCCTTTATCTTTAGCCTAGCAAAGGAATTGGCTGAAACTGATAAAAAGGTCCTCATTTCAACAACAACTAAAATGAATATACCTGAGAACGCAGGATGGCGGGGAATTAATAGTTGAAAGACTCTATTGAACGAATTCTAGGTGAATCGGGACTTATTGAACATGGTATTATAACATGGGCCTGGGGCAAGACCTCAGACGGCAAAATCACGGGTGTTTTGCCTGAATATCTGGATGTGATACACGGTCAGAAAAAATTTGACTTTATACTCGTTGAAGCAGACGGATCGAAGCAAAAGCCCTTGAAGGCCCCGGCTGTTTATGAGCCCGTTATCCCGAAACGCACATCAATAGTCTTGGGTTTGATGGGGATTGACGCGATGGGAAAACCCCTTGACGGGAAAAATGTACACCGCCCCGAGAACATTGAAGATATAACGGGCAGGCCTATCGGTTCTGTTATCGATGTCGAGATAATGGCCCAAATAGCACTTCATGATCAGGGGCTTTTTAAAAACAGCGGTAAAGCTACAACGAAGATTTTGGTTTTGAACAAAGTGGATAATGATGCCGCGATTTCAGCCGCACTAACCCTTGCAAGAACCGTAAAGGAACGGGTAGAATCCGAAGGGGCTTATGTGAGGAGATATGGTAGAATCAATAGAGTTATATTGACTTCGATTAAAAAGAAGAATCCCGTAATATATATTCTAGATATTTAGCCAAAAGACAACTCAAATAACGAATTTAAACTGTTGATATATAACCTAAGTTTGATGTAGTTTTATCTCTGTTGGACATGCATGCCCAGGTTATCTTTTTAAATTTAGTAGATATCAAATACAAACTACCGGAGGGGAGCAAATGAACATTTGCGGTATAATCATGGCCGCTGGTGAGGGTAGGCGTGCAGGTGGCGCCAAACTTTCCAGAATTATCAATAATAAACCGATGCTCGAATGGGTTGTTGAAACAGCTATTAGCTCAAAGCTAACTGACATCATTCTTGTGACTGGTCATGAAAGGGATTTTGCAGAGAGACTTGCAAAAAAGTATAACGTCAGGGCCTTTTACAATAAGGACTACGCGTCAGGTATGAGTTCAAGCCTGAGGTGTGGTATTAATAATTTGCCTAAGTCTGCGCAAGGTGTAGCAATTATTCTAGGCGATATGCCATTTTTAAGCCACCATACAGTTGATCTTCTCATTGATTGTTTTTGTGAGTTGAAAAAGGGCATTATCATACCTGTGTATTATGGGAAGAAAGGACATCCGCCAATAATGTCTACAAAATACGTAGCAGAAGTATTAGAAGTATCGGGTGATAAAGGAGCGAGGGAGGTAATCGGCAGACATCAAGATGATATCGCATATATAGAAGTAGATGACCCCGGCACAATAAAGGACATTGACTTTTTCTAGACATGACACTCATTTCGATATGAACATCTCCTAAGATATTTTTCTTCATGGTATCCCTATCGATTTATCTATGTAAATCTATACTAAATAATTGCAACCATCTATAACAAATGAGCTTCACCAGGTTGTAGCTTGATCTGTTTGATGTTTTGCACTTTTAATCCACAAAATTTAAGCATGTTAGGTTAAGAAAACGTAACAGCTCGTCATTTTTCAAATTTATCTGTTATTTTTGCTCTATTGTGCATATTATTTTTTGTAGTAAAATATAGCTCATCTTTTTTACAATAATATACACTATGGAATTACATAGAGGAATTTGCGGGCACTATATAGAATTTTATGAGCAAATTCCTTTTATTTTGTGTAATAATAGAGCAAGGTATATGCATCTTTGCGGGGGAAGTTAAATCATGGTAGGCGAAAATCTAAATGACAGGGTTATGAACATAAAAAATGACACAAATAATATTGAAAAAATGATAGAGGAGTATAAGCCGTTTATTGCTTCGGTTGTCCAACGGCATATAGGGAAGTTTGTTGAATATGGTGTAGACGATGAATTAAGTATAGGCCTAATGGCATTTCATGAAGCAATAAAAAAGTATGATATTTCAAAAGGCAACTTTTTAACTTTTGCACGAATAATAATAAAAAATCGCATTATCGATTACTACAGGAAAGAACACCAAAACAAGTGTGTTGTTACGTATATAGAACAGTTAAAACAAAATGAGGAAGATTCCGATCCATGCCCTGAAGCATCCATTAAGGAATACAAAGAGCAAGAGCTTAGCAAATTGAGAAGATTTGAGTTAGGAGAAATAAAAAAGGAGCTTACCAAATGGGGAATATCCTTTCATGATGTTGCAAAAAGTTCTCCGAAACATGCAAGCACCAAAAAGGCATATTTGAATGTTATTCATTTCATAATATCATCTCCTGAAATTTTAAGCATTATGAAGAAAAAAAAGTATCTACCTGTTGAAAAAATTACGAAGACTACTAAAATACCCCGTAAGACAGTGGAAAGAGGGCGAAAGTATATTATAGCAGCTGTATTGATAATGACGGGGGACTATAATCATATTAAAGATTATATTCAGTGGAGGTAAATTAGTTGAAAGGCATAATTGTAGAAATGCACAAAAAGTATGTTATTATTGCTACCAGGGATGGTTATTTTAAAAAGGTTTGCAATAGATATGCTGATCATAGCGTGGGCGATGAAATAGATGTGCCTCAAAAATCTATTTTACCATTTGATAACCCTTTTCATCATTATCACCTAGTTGGTGTGGCTGTAATAATTTGTATACTCATCGGTTTAGGAGGCTTTGCAATATACGATTATTCCAGACCAGTGGCGTTTGTTACTTTAGATATAAACCCGAGCATTGAACTTTCTCTTAACAGGTATGAGAGGGTTATTGATATCAGGGGCTTGAACACGGATGGGGACGACATTGTAAGCACAGCACTGACCGTTAAGAATCTGAGGATTGAAGATGCACTAAAAGAGTTACTACAGGAAATTGCATCAAGGTCATACATGGATTGGCAGTCATCTACTGTATTCCTTACTGTATCAAGTGAGCAAGAGGAAAAATCTCAAGACTTAAAAAACAAATTAAAGGATGTAGTCGAGTCACAGATGGAATCAATTATTGCAGGGAGTGGTAATAAAAGTGAAGATGAGATTGTAGAGACAGAAAATATTATTACTGCAAATAGTGTTACTGTTATTGTAGAGACGACAACTCCACAAAAACGTTCAGAGGCCAATAAGATGAATGTATCTCAGGGAAAGCTTTTTTTGTATGAAAGGCTAAAAAAGGTTAAACCGGATGTAAAACTTGACGACATAAAAAAAACCTCTATTTCAAATGTAATTGAGCAAATGAATGCATTATCACCAAAAGATGTCAAAGGCCGGATTATCCGACCAGAAAAAACTGATAGTAATAATAAAGACAAAAGGTATAACAATGTTAAAGATGATTTTGAAGAAATAAAACAGTATGAAAGGCAAGAAAAAGACGAAGTCAAACAAAGGAAAAAGGAGAGTCAACAACGGGTAAGAGACGTAAAAAAGGAAGTAAGACAAAATGAAAAAGCCGTGAAAAGAGAAATAAAAGAGAAGGAAAAGCAAGAAGAAAAAAAAGTAAAACAAAGAGAAAAGTAAGCAAAAAAATCGACAAAAGAGCAAAAGGAAAAAAGGTTTCGACGATAGCATTAGTTCATTTTCATTGAAACATGATATACAAAAATATTTATTTGATGGTTGAGTGAACTACAAGATATAATCAAGCTTTATTATTGAAATCGGAGACAAGAGCAGTATAACTTGGCTAACAAAGATTGAGAAAGAATGCACAAGCTAATTGAGAAAAAATTAACAAGGCGGCTGCTAATCAGAGGATAATGGTTTATTTATATTTGAATTTACAGATATAATCTTATATAATTAATTCAATGAACTCTTGTATAATTAAATCTGTGAATTCTTGTATAATTAAATCCATGAAACATATTAAAAGCTTTCAATATTTTGTTTTATTAACTCAAATCGGATTAAATTTAGCACTACCTATAGTAGGTGGTGTATATGTTGGAGCCTATCTAGACAAGAGGTTTTCCAGTGGTAGCTTTTTTTTAATTTTAGGATTACTTCTAGGTGTTATTGGAGGCATCTCTGGGATCATCCGAATTCTCTCACACGACTTGAAAAAAAAGTAGATTGTGAAAAAATAAATCAAGAGGTAGGACAGGTGTTCTGACCAGTTTGGGGAGGTGATAAATTGAAAGAAGCTCTTAACGAGATTAAAGCCGCTGAACGAAAAGCTAGAGAGATACTGGAAGGGGCTGAAAAAGAAGCAAGGCAAATAGTATTGGATGCCCAAAATGAGTTTGAAAGATTGCTAAAAGATGCTAAGTCAGATGGTGAACAAGAAGTAGAAAGACATGTGCGACAAGCTAGGGCCGAGGCGGAGGAACAAAAAGCGATTTTGAGGAGTGAGTATGACAAAAAAATTGAACTTCTAAAGAAAAACGCCGCCGAAAAGATATTAACGGCGGTTAAACACATTGAGGAGAGGATAGTGAAGGCCCATGGCTATAGTTGATATTAAAAAAATGCACCTTCTGGGCCTGAGAAAAGAGCAGGATGAAATCCTCAGTCTTTTACAAAGAGCCGGCAATGTAGAAATAATCCAGGTATCAAATGAAGTAGAAGAAGGAATTGAAGATGAACAAATAAAATTTTCAATAGAGAAAGAACTATCCGAACTAGACATAAAATTAAACCGTCTCAAATTTGGAATTGATTTTTTAAAACCATACGTCCAAGTTAAAAATCCACTTTTGTACGGTAAACCCCAGGTGAGTAAACGGGCCTTAGAAGAGCTGTTGACTGATGAAAAATTGCTGGACGAAAAGCTTGATTATCTGCATAGCCTAGATCATAATATATCACACCTAAAAGCAGAAGAGTCTAAACTCGAAAGCCGCATGGATTTAATGACATTATGGCAGGAGATGGACATACCGGTAGAACAGCTCGGAAATACAGAAAAAACTGTATTTTTACCTGTGGTTATTCCCAAAAAGGAACTTGAGGATTTCAAAAACGGCCTTTCTGACAACCAAATTCAATATTATATTGCGGATGTCAGTGAGAGCCGCGATGATGCATATCTGCTTTTCGTTTTTCTTCAGGAACAGAAGGAAGAAGTGCAGAGTGTGATAAAACAATACTCGGTGAATGTACAAGATTTTCCTGGTCTTAAGGGTACGCCTAAGGAAATTTTAGAAAAGGACAGGAAGCGTCTGTTAGATATTGAAAAAGAAAGAGAGCAAATCAAGAAGGTATCTGCTGAACTTGCCGACTTTAGGTTTAAATTTGAAGTTCTTTATGATTATTATTTACTTGAAAGGGACAAAAAAGCGGGAATTGAAAAAATGGTTCAGACGGCTAAGACCTTTTACCTGACAGCATGGGTTCCCGAACCGAATGTGCAGCAGGTCAGAACAGAAAATTGTTGAATCAATAAAAGCTGTGTGCATAGACTTTACTGAGCCGGGAGATGATGAACAAATTCCCGTTTTGCTTTCGAATCCCAAAATAGTGCAACCTTTTGAAATGATAACAGAGCTTTACAGTTTACCTAATCCAAAAGGAATTGATCCGAATGTTTTCATGGCTCCCTTTTATTTCGTGTTTTTTGGGATGATGCTCAGTGATGCTGGTTACGGGCTTGTTTTGTCAATACTCACGGGTATAGCATTGTGGAAGCTTAAGCTTGCGGGGATGGGCAAAAAGCTAGTACAACTTTTATTTCTCGGGGGTATATCTACATTTATATGGGGTGCCATATTCGGCGGATGGTTTGGAGACTTGATTAAAGTGAAACCTCTCTGGTTAAATCCGCTAGACGATCCCATGGCTGTCTTAATAGTAAGCTTTGCATTTGGGATAATTCAGATTTACGCGGGGCTTATACTTAACGCTTATAAAAACATCAGAGATGGCCGCACATCTGACGCCCTTATGGATCAGGGGCTGTGGATAGTTTTTCTGACAGGGCTGATAATGTTCGCTTTGCCACAGCTAAAATCGCTTGCAAAATATGTAGCGATTATAGGAGCAATAGGGCTGCTTTTAACACAGGGTAGATCACAGAAGGGTATCTTCAAGAAATTTACATCAGGGCTATTAAGCCTTTATGATGTTACAGGTTATCTTAGTGACGTGCTGTCATATTCAAGGTTATTGGCCCTTGGGTTGGCGACCGGTGTTATTGCAACTGTTATTAACACCATGGCGAAGTTAGTGGGCGTAAATGCTATAGGTGTTATTCTGATGATAATAATCATGTTTGGCGGGCATGTTTTTAATCTCTTGATAAATGTCCTAGGTGCTTATGTCCACAGTAGCCGTCTGCAGTACATCGAGTTTTTTGGAAAGTTTTACGATAGTGGAGGAAGGGCTTTTGACCCTCTTAGAATAAAGACAACTTTTGTGGATTTTGATGATGTCTGATGTAATTAAAATGTAATGTAATAAAAAAAAAAGTTTGAAAAGACAGAGGAGGAATAATAAATGGAACTGACATTAGGTCAAGTTTATGCCCTTTTTGGAGCTGCTTTGGCAGTTTTATTACCCGGAATAGGTTCTGCCAAAGGTGTCGGCATCGTTGGTGAAAGTGCTGCAGGAGTAGTAACAGAGGATCCGGGGAAATTTGGTCAAACCCTTATTTTGCAAGCTCTTCCTGGAACCCAGGGCATTTACGGGCTCTTAACAGGGTTTGTAATCATGCAGAGAATCGGTCTCCTTGGAGGAAATCTTCTTTCAATCTCATCTTATCAAGGGCTTTTGATTTTGGGTGCGGCACTGCCGATAGCCTTTGTCGGTCTTCTTTCCGCCATTGCACAGGGTAGGGCTGCGGCCGCTGGTGTCGGGATAATTGCAAAGCGCCCAGAGGAACTTGCAAAAGGTATCACATATGCCGCTATGGTTGAGACTTATGCTGTGCTGGCTCTGCTTGCCTCCATTCTCATGATCTTCGGCATCAAGCTTTAAGGGAGTGAATACTATGGAGGGCCTAGAGAGGATAAAGGAGAGGATTGTTCAGGAGGCACAGGACAAAAAGAATAAAATTTTAGAAGAAGCTAAAGCCCGCACTGAGAAACTGAAGCTTGATTATGAAAAGAGACGTGAAGAAATAAAGGAACAGGCATTGAGTAAGGCAGAGAGGCTTGCTGAAGAAGAAAAGCGTAAAATTATTTCAATGGCTGAACTCGAAGAGCGCAAACGCCTTTTAGACGCGAAACAAAAAATTATTGACATGGTATTTGATGAGTCTCAGAAGCTGATACAGAACATGTCCGATTCTGCCTATGAAAAGCTTATCAGACAATTGTTGTTGGATGGTGCTGTCAGCGGTGAAGAGGAAATAATCATGTCTGACAGCAGTATTTCCAGATTATCTCCAAATTTTTTACATTCAGTCAATGAGGAATTAATCAAAAGAGGAAAACTGGGGAAATTGAAGCTATCTGATGAAACCCGCCCAATGCAGGGAGGATTTATTTTAAAATCAAAAGATTTGGAGATAAACTGTACGTTTGACTCTATTATCAAACTGCAGAGGGAAGAGCTTGAGACCGATATAGCAAAAATTCTTTTTGAGGAGTGATGGTGTTTATGGCAAGGGATATGGATTTTCTTTATGTTTCTTCTCGCGTAAGAGCCCTTGAGACTAAGCTCCTCACTGCAAATGTTTTAGACAGAATACTTGAGGCTGAAAGCACCGAGGAAGCATTCAAGGTACTCGGAGATACAGAATACGGAAATGAGCTAGCTAATTTGGAAAACGTCTATGACTTTGAGACGGTTTTGGAAAGCAGCCTTAAGAGGACTTATAAAACTATAAGGGACTCTTTAAAAGACCGTCGTATAGTAGATTTTTTTACATTAAGAAATGACTATCATAATCTCAAAGTTATATTGAAGCAAAAGATAGTAAATCAAGAGGTAACAGGGTACCTTTCAAAACTCGGTCAAGTTCCCGTAGATGAACTGCGAAAAATGGCAGATGAAGATATTACGGCAATCGTTCCCGATAGCTTTAAGAGAGCATTTGCAAAAGCTTGGGAAGCCTATGAAGCTACTCAAGAACCACAGCAAATCGATATTGTGATTGATAAGGCTCTGTTCGAAGAGCTCAAATCGCTTGTTGAAGAGATTAGCGATGATCTTCTGCAAGATTATTTCGATTCATTGTCTGACTTAACGAATATCAAGACAATGATAAGACTAAAATATATGGATTCGGATGTAAGAGTGCTTGAAAATGCTTTGCTTCCGGGAGGCAAATTAGACTCAGACTTTTTTCTGAAGCAGTTTACCGAACAAATACAGGCGATAATAGACGCTCTGATGTCTTCCCCATATCAAAAAGTGGTAGAAGAGGGTCTTTTAAGGTGGGTAAATACCGGTAGCCCTGCGCTCTATGAAAGGCTTGCCGATAATTATCTGCTTAATTTAGTGAGGGCAGGTCTATACAAACCTTTTGGCCCAGAACCTGTAATAGGCTATCTGGTCGCAAAAGAATACGAAACAAATGTTTTAAGAATTTTGCTTGTGGGAAAGATAAACGGAATATCATCTGAAATGATTAAGGAGAGACTGCGTGATGTCTATGTATAAAATTGGAGTAATCGGGGATAAAGATACAGTTCTGGCGTTTAAATCCTTAGGTGTTGATATCTTTCCCGTCATGGACAAAATTCAAGCAGACCGAACATTGTCAAGGCTTGCCAGAGAAAAATATGCGGCAATATTTGTGACAGAGCAGATTGCCAAAGATATACGGGAAAGAATTGAGATGTACAGGAATCAAATGCTACCGGTAGTAACTCTTATACCCGGTAACAGGGGATCATTAGGGATAGGTATTCAAGACGTTAAAAAATCCGTAGAAAAAGCCATCGGAGTGGATATTATTTTTGAAAGAGAGGGAAAGGAATGAGCCAGGGTGTAGTAGTGAAAGTTTCCGGCCCCCTCGTTGTGGCAAAGGGATTGCCTGAAGCCAAGATGTTTGACGTGGTCAGAGTTGGCCGGGAAGGCCTTATAGGTGAAGTAATTGAAGTACATGGAGAAAAACTCTCAATTCAAGTATATGAAGAAACTTCGGGCATTGGGCCCGGAGATCCTGTAAAATCAACAGGAGTCCCGCTTAGTGTTGAGCTTGGACCTGGTATGCTGGAAGGTATTTTCGATGGCATCCAGCGCCCGCTCAATGTTATTGCGGATAAAGCGGGAAGTTATATTACGAGAGGAATAGATGAGCCTGCACTAAATCGGGAAAAGAAGTGGAAATTTCAACCGACGGTCAAAAAAGGAGATAAGGTGACAGAAGGCGATATAATAGGTACTGTGCAGGAAACCGTCATAATAGAACACCGCATCATGGTACCGCCTGGAGTTTCCGGTATAATTGAGGAAATTTTTGAAGGTGAGTTTACCGTTACAGAGACTGTATCAAAAATAAAGAGGGATTCAGGGGAGATCGTTGAAATAACGATGATGCAGAAGTGGCCTGTTAGAATGTCAAGGCCGTATAAAGAAAAGTTGCCGCCGGAAATACCTATGGCGACGGGACAGAGGGTAATCGATACATTTTTTCCTGTCACAAAAGGTGGAACGGCATGTATACCGGGACCTTTCGGAAGTGGGAAGACGGTAGTACAACACCAGTTGGCAAAATGGGCGGATGCCGAGATAGTCGTGTATATCGGTTGTGGTGAACGGGGAAATGAAATGACAGATGTTCTCCTTGAATTCCCTGAACTAAAAGACCCAAAAACTGGTGAGCCACTTATGAAGCGCACAGTTTTGATAGCCAACACATCAAACATGCCTGTCGCTGCGCGTGAAGCTTCTATTTATACTGGTGTAACAATTGCCGAATATTACCGTGACATGGGTTACAGTGTTGCTTTGATGGCTGATTCTACATCAAGATGGGCTGAGGCACTCCGTGAGATGTCAGGCAGGCTTGAGGAAATGCCTGGTGACGAAGGGTATCCGGCTTATCTTGCAAGGCGCTTGGCCGAGTTTTACGAAAGGGCCGGCAGGGTTGTATGCTTGAGTGGACAAAACAGAGAAGGTGCGCTTACAGCCGTTGGGGCTGTTTCACCTCCCGGCGGAGATCTTTCGGAGCCTGTCACCCAAGCAACACTAAGGGTTGTCAAGGTTTTTTGGGCCCTTGATGCTTCGTTGGCTTATGCGCGTCATTTCCCAGCCATAAACTGGCTGACCAGTTATTCGCTTTACACTGACTCTGTTGAAGAATATATGGACAAAAATGTGAGTTCTGAGTGGAAGGCTTTAAGGTCCGAAGCAATGAGGTTGTTGCAGGAAGAATCAAGTTTGCAAGAAATAGTAAGACTTGTGGGCATAGATGCACTTTCTATAAATGATAGGCTTGTGCTTGAAGTGGCTAAGTCAATCAGAGAAGACTTCCTGCATCAGAACGCTTTTCATGAGATAGATACCTATACGTCGTCTTTAAAACAGTACAAGATGTTAAAGCTCATACTATTATTTTACGAACAAGCAAAAAAGGCAATAGAACACGATGTGCTGTTTTCCGATATTGAAAACCTACCTGTAAGGGAGAGAATAGCTAGAGCAAAATTCTTGGACGAAGATTCGCTCGACGAGTTTGATAAAATTGAGGCAGAATTGAAGAGCGAAATAGAGAGCCTGATGGAAGGTGGCGGATCAAATGCTTAAGGAATATAAGACAGCAAGAGAAATAGCAGGTCCCCTTATGCTGGTGGAAAATGTTGAAGGTGTTAAATACGATGAGCTTGTTGAGATAGAAACAAATGGAGAGATTCGGCGAGGTCAGGTGCTTGAAGTAGATGAAGACAAGGCTCTTGTACAGCTGTTTGAAGGGTCTACAGGCCTTAATGTAAATGACTGCAAGGTAAGATTTCTCGGGAAGAGCATAGAACTAGGTGTTTCCATCGATATGCTTGGCCGTGTTTTTGATGGGTCTGGCAGGCCTAAGGATAACGGTCCCAGGATAATACCTGAAAAGAAGCTAGATATAAATGGAAACCCTATCAACCCGGCCGCCCGTGATTATCCTTCTGAGTTTATTCAGACAGGCATTTCTGCTATCGACGGGTTAAATACCCTTGTCAGGGGCCAGAAGCTGCCCATATTTTCCGGGTCTGGTTTACCTCACGCACAATTGGCGGCCCAGATCGCAAGGCAATCAAAAGTCCTCGGAACAGACAGTAAATTTGCAGTTGTGTTTGCAGCAATGGGCATAACTTTTGAGGAGGCCGAATATTTTATATCAGATTTTAGAAGAACAGGTGCTATAGACCGTTCAGTGCTTTTTATTAATCTTGCAAACGACCCTGCAATAGAGCGTATATCGACACCCCGTATGGCCTTGACTTGTGCGGAGTTTTTGGCTTATGAAAAAGATATGCACGTGCTCGTAATATTGACAGACCTCACAAATTACTGTGAAGCCTTGCGGGAAGTTTCCGCTGCACGTAAGGAAGTTCCTGGTCGCAGGGGCTATCCGGGCTACCTTTATACAGACCTTTCTACAATTTACGAAAGGGCAGGAAGGATACGGGGCAAAAGCGGGTCAATTACTCAGATTCCTATATTGACAATGCCTGAAGATGATAAGACTCATCCGATACCTGATCTAACTGGATATATCACCGAGGGGCAGGTAATCCTTAGTCGAGAGCTCTACAGAAAAGGCGTACTGCCACCTATAGATGTTTTGCCTTCTCTTTCTCGATTAAAAGACAAGGGTATTGGAAGTGGTAAAACAAGGGAAGACCATGCTGACACAATGAACCAGTTATTTGCTTCATATGCCCGTGGAAAACAGGCAAAAGAACTTGCTGTTATATTAGGCGAAGGGGCTTTGAGCGATGTAGATAAACTTTACGCAAAGTTTGCTGATGAATTTGAAAAGAGATATGTATCTCAAGGTGAGAACGAGAATAGGCCTATAGAGGAAACACTTGAACTCGGATGGCAGCTCCTTACAATACTGCCTAAGTCAGAACTCAAACGAATCAGGGATGAGTATATTGAAAAATACCTTCCCAAAAAAGGAGAAGATATGGCATGTTGATGCGGGTAAACCCTACGAGGATGGAGCTTACCCGGCTGAAAAAGCAGCTAGTAACAGCTACAAGAGGGCATAAGTTGTTAAAGGATAAGCAGGATGAACTTATAAAAAAGTTTATCGACCTTGTAAAGCAGAACAAGGAACTGAGAGAAGAAGTTGAACATGAGCTTGAAAACGCATTCAAAAGCTTTACAATGGCAAGGAGTCAGATGTCTCAGCAAGTTATTGAAGAAAGCCTGATGATTCCTTCTGCAAGGGTAAGCATAGATGTCAAAAAAGCAAATGTTATGAGTGTGAATGTGCCTAAAATAGACATTTCAGCGGAAGAGGGCGGTAGCATTTACTCTTACGGTTTTGTCTCAACGTCTGCCGAAATAGACAGTGCCATATCCATACTATCCAAAATACTCACTAAAATGCTGAAGCTTTCTGAAATCGAAAAGGCCTGTCAGCTGATGTCAGATGAAATAGAAAAAACCAGGCGTAGGGTGAATGCACTTGAATATGTCATGATTCCATCACTTGAAGAAACGATAAAATACATTACTATGAAACTTGATGAAAACGAGAGAAGTAATATAACAAGGCTGATGAAAATTAAAGAAATGGTGATGAACGGATAAAGATAAAGAACCTGCGGTTACAACCGCAGGTTCTTTATCTTTATCACGTATGAGCATATAATATCACATATAATTTCAAGACTACAAAGGATGTCGGAATAAATAAAAACAACTTGATTATCGAATAAAAAGTATTTATTGCATTTCACTGAGCAATGACATAAAGAGGCACATTTCACTGAAGGACATTTTCAATATAGGCCGAAACTACTATAAAGATATAAAACCTCAAATGGTTAAAACCATTCCGTTTTGGCCATAATCTTAAATAGAACAGGTAATTTTAAAGGGGGAGCGTACAATTGGTTAAGCTGGCGGTCTGCTTACTTTTATTGCTTATATTGGTACCTTGTCCTGAAATGAGTGCTGATCAGGGAAATCTTCTTGTTCAAGCACTGCTCGAATCAGGTGCTGACCTTCAAACGTTTGATATTATAGACTGGTCTGTTATAAATAGGGAGTTTCTTGATTATAAAGATATGGAAAACAACAGGGATGTAATCCTAGATTTATTTAATGGAGCAAAACAAGACTTAAAAATAACAAAGGAATTTAATGATATGTCTCGAATATTAAATACAGAAACTAAAATAGATGATGACACATTGTTACACATTATTCAGCAGTCTGTCGTATTTCCTGCCGAATTTGATATCAATCCTCAAACTTACCTTGTTATCGCAGCAACCGGCGTAGATATGAGTAAATTAACCGAAATGAATTCAAAGGTAAAAGAAGCCGTGAAGCTTTTTGAAGGTGAATCAAAAATTACCACTTGTGTCAGCGGGACGTTTAATGGTAAACTGAATGGGGCTGACAAGGCTAATATTTTAAACACTATTACATCAATATTAAAAATTGAAAATATAGAAAAAAACTGTGAAGAATTAGCTACAAGCCTTACCGGTTATAGTTCACTGTTATCTGAAGGAATCAAAATAATTGACGGAATATATAACATTAACATTGTTTTACGATACAATTCGTGGGAAGACAAAACATACATTTGGATGGGGACACCCGTTATTTCTCTTGAATACTAATCTAGCATTACAAACCATCGGGGGGAAAGGTATTGGCAAGCATTGTAATCGAGGGAGGTAAAGCCTTACAAGGCTCTATTAGAATAAGTAGTGCGAAAAATGCCGTGTTGCCAGTGATAGCTGCTTCACTTTTAGCAGAATCTGAATCAGTAATTGAGGATGCGCCAGAACTTGAGGATGTCAATGTCATGAAAAATGTACTTACTTCACTGGGAGCCGATGCCGGGTGGGATGGAAATAGCATCAGGGTGCAAGCGGATAAAATTTACTCTTTTGAGGCCCCTTATGATTTGGTGAGAAAAATGAGGGCTTCTTTTTTGGTCATGGGGCCACTTTTGGCCAGAAAAGGACAAGCCAGGATATCATTACCCGGAGGATGCGCCATTGGTTCAAGGCCAATTGACCTGCACTTGAAAGGTTTTTCTGCACTGGGTGCCAATATCAATCTTGGACACGGCTTTGTTGAAGCCTCCTGTAAAAGATTAATTGGCTCCACAGTTTATCTCGATTTTCCGAGCGTAGGTGCTACCGAGAATATTATGATGGCTGCAGCACTTGCAAAAGGGCAAACGATTATTGAGAACTGTGCTAAGGAGCCGGAGATAATCGATCTTGCAAACTTTTTAAATACTATGGGGGCACACGTCAGAGGGGCAGGCACTGATATAATAAAAATAGAGGGAGTAAAAGAACTGAAGGGAATCTCGTATACTGTTATACCAGACCGAATAGAAGCAGGCACTTTTTTAGTTGCAGGTGCAATAACAGGTGGGAATATCCTATTGGAAAACGTGGTATCTGAACACTTAAAACCTGTCATAGCAAAACTTATCGAATGCGGAGCAATTATTACAGAGGAATCCAATGGGCTAAGGGTAATAGGGGACAAGCGCCCTACGGCAGCAGATGTTAAAACACTTCCATACCCCGGTTTTCCTACTGATATGCAGGCTCAGATCATGTCATACCTTTGCATCGCTGAAGGGACCAGTATGGTTACTGAAACGGTCTTCGAAAACAGGTTTATGCATGTTGAAGAGCTGAAGAGGATGGGTGCTCGTATTAAGATAGACGGGAGAAGTGCCGTTATTGAGGGTGTCGATAAATTATCTGGTGCGCCTGTGAAAGCTACAGACCTCCGCGCGGGAGCTGCACTGATACTTGCCGGTCTGGCCGCCGAAGGGACTACCACTGTTATGAATTCATATCATATTGACAGAGGATATGTAAAAATTATAGAAAAGCTTACACACTTGGGTGCTAAAACTAAAAAAATATAATTTAGACTCATTAACAAAACAATTTACATATCCCCGAAATAGGGGGATTTTTTTTTGCACCAAAATAATACATAACTTGGAGTCTTTAATAATAAACATATATAGACCTTAAAGGTGACAATGCGTATACTGGAGGCAGATGATGAGGAGAGCAGGTTACGCCATACTGTTTTTTATATTCCTCTTAGTTATTGTAATCCCGGGTATAATTGTAAAAAGCTGCAGTCCTTTGACTGAAAAAACCAAACCGGAACAAGAGCGGGAAATAGAGGAAGATAAAACTATATCTCTTTTCGTTAACTCATCGAAAAAAATAGCAAAGCTACCACTAGAAGAATATGTAAAAGGTGTTGTCGCGGCTGAAATGCCCGCTAGTTTTAACAAAGAGTCACTTAAGGCACAATCAGTAGCAGCCAGGACTTATGTTTATAAGAGATGGCGAAAAGGTGGAGGCAGTGGATGCAACCTCCACCCCCAGGCTGATGTGTGTGATGATCCAACCCATTGCCAAGCATGGAATACAAAAGGCGAAATGTTAAAAAAATGGGGAATATTCTCATATTATCATTATTTCAGCAAGATAAGTCAGGCAGTAAATTCTACAGCGGGTGTAATTATACTGTATCAAGATAATCCAATAGATCCGCTGTATTTTTCGACGAGTAATGGCAGTACGGAAAATTCCGAGGATGTATGGGAAAATAACATACCATATCTTCGCAGTGTGGCTAGCCCTGGAGAGGAAACTTCACCCAAGTATTTTTCCGTAGAAGAGATTGATGTAAGAGAAGTTGTCAATAAGATTCGTCAGAAATGGCCTGATATTGTCATAGATCCTAAAAATCCCGAGAGAGATTGGCGGGTCCTTGAAGTCAGCGAAGGCGGGCGTGTTAAAGAGATGCAAGTCGGAGGCAGGGTCATAAAAGGTACGGAATTTCGTTTATTATTCGATTTAAATTCTACAGATTTTAAATGGGAGCGTTTAGGTAATCTAATAAGGTTTTCTTGCAAGGGCTATGGACATGGAGTAGGTATGAGTCAATATGGTGCAAATGCAATGGCAAACAATGGATTTACATATGTGGATATTTTAAAACACTATTATACAGGTGTGCAGGTGAAGAAAGTATTTTAAGACAATTATTACATCAGATTTAAATTGTATAAACAGGAAAAATATGGCCATAATATTGATGAGGTGATTTTATGTACCGATTCAAATGGCCATTTATATTTTCCTCGCGTCCTAAGAAGGGCAAAAACAATGTAAATCAGTTGAATGATTTTGGTAGCGATTCAGTGAGAAAAAAGCCAAAAATTGGGAAGGCTATTTTATTCATTTTGGTGATTGTAATTGTTGGCGTAAACGGAGTACTTTGGTTGTTTCGGGCGACACATGGCGGCTTCGATTTGAGAGGGGGCCTCAATGGCGAGACGGAGATTGAAAAAGAGGCACAACCTAATGAATGGGAAATCAACCTAAATGAACAGCTTGCAGACGAACAAAATTTTGTAGAGCAAGAAGACCAGACCGGCTTTTCAGAAATGAGCGAAACTGTCCAAGATAATAAGGGTGAAATTTCGGGGCAGAAGTCCTCAGAAACATCTGTTCAAGAGGATTTAACAAAAGACACCGAAGAAGAAAAACGGCTAGATGAAGGTCAAAAAACCAGTGCAGTTGTAGAAACATTAAGTGACGATAGCACGCAAGAGATTATAAACGATCTTGCCACAATGGCTAAACCAGTCGCAGGAAAAATATTGAAAGAATATTCGGTTGACAGTCTTGTTTATTCAAAAACACTCCAGCAATGGGAAGCTCATTACGGAATAGACATAGCAGCTGAAACTGGAGATGCGGTAAAGGCAGTTATGGAAGGAACTGTTATTGAAGTGAGAAAGAATGACCCCAGACTAGGTGTGGTTGTTGTTATCGAACACGGTAGTGGTGTGCAGACATTATACGGAAACCTGGCTTCAACCAACTTGGTGGAGAAAGGGAAGTACGTCAAAAAAAATCAGGTCATAGGCGCTGTAGGAAATACATCACCGTATGAAAGCCAAGATCTGCCGCATCTACACTTTGAAGTAATAAAAGATGGTGAAAAAGTAGATCCTTTACAATTTCTCCCCAATATTAATTAAAATATCGGGCTCTCAAGCCCGATATTTTTCTTCTATAAAGCTGCATACCATCATATATATTTACTAATACATTGCTTTAAATGAGGGGGAGTAGCTGTGAAGGATTACATGAGAGAGCGTGTGCTCGAAATAGCGGCACATATTATCGAAACAAGGCAAACCGTGAGGCAGGCCGCTAAGGTCTTCGGTGTCTCAAAGAGCACAGTACATAAAGACATGACCGAAAGGCTACCGGAAATTAATCCTGAGAAGGCAAGATTAGTAAAAGAAGTACTTGAGTATAACAAAGCAGAGAGACATATACGAGGTGGGAGAGCAACCAAGAAAAAATATCTAAATCTTTAACCCCTTAATTTTATCAAGCAGGATTTTTGATACAAATGTAGAATTTAGAACTTATATTGTTTAAAATTGACAGGGGGTTACAAAATTTTCATGGATATTGGTATAGATTTAGGAACTGCTTCTGTTTTGGTATATGTAAAGGGCAAGGGGATTGTCCTTCAAGAGCCTTCTGTTGTAGCAATGGATAAAGTATCAGGGAAAATGCTTGCAGTTGGGGAAGAGGCCAGGAGGATGATTGGAAGAACCCCCGGGAATATTGTAGCAATGCGGCCCCTCAGGGAAGGAGTTATAGCTGATTATACCATTACTGAGCTGATGCTCAAATATTTTATAAGCAGGATTGTCCCAAGGAAAATTTTTCGTCCTCGGATGATGATATGTGTACCGACAGTTATTACTACAGTAGAAAAGAGAGCTGTCATTGAAGCTGCTTCTTCGGCCGGGGCAAGGCAGACTTTTCTAATTGAGGAACCAGTGGCAGCAGCGATAGGTGCAGGGCTTGATATTTCAAAGCCCTTTGGTAGCATGGTTGTTGATATCGGCGGTGGCACAACAGATATTGCTGTGCTTTCATTGGGCGGAATTGTATGTGGTCAGTCACTCAGGGTAGCGGGTGACAAATTTGACGAGGCCATAGTGAGATTTGTAAAGAAAGAATTCAATCTTATGATTGGTGAAAGGTCTGCTGAAGAAGTCAAAATTAACGTAGCTAACGTATTTCCTGAAGATGAAGAAGCAAAACTTGCATCAATGGAAGTGAGAGGCAGAAGCCTGGTAAGCGGTCTCCCACAAAATATCACCATTACAGCAGAGCAGACATATGGGGCCTTGCAAGAACCAGTTATGCAGATTATTGAAGCCATATATGGCGTCTTAGAGAAGACTCCTCCAGAACTTTCTTCTGACATCAGTGAGCGGGGTATTATAATGACCGGTGGCGGTTCGCTTATCAAGGGAATGGACAGGCTTATTTCACAAAAAACCGGTATACCTGTTGTAATTGCTGAAGACAGCATATCTTGTGTTGCTTATGGTGCGGGTAAGGCATTAGAAAGCTTGGACATACTAGGTCCCAGTACAATATACACAAATAAATCATATGGGAGGTGATAAATGATGATCAGGGGCCTGTATACGGCCGGCTCGGGAATGATGTGTGAGATGGCCAGGGTAGATATAATTTCCAACAATGTGGCCAATGTTACCACTACAGGGTTTAAACGAGATGAAGCCATTTTTTGCTCATTACCCGAGATGGATATTTACAGATTTGGAGATAAAGGGGATAAGAGTCCGATTCCTACTAAATTATCTGTATACAAAAAGCCATATCTGGGGATTTTAGGCACAGGTGCATCTTTTGACGAGGTAGCGATTGATTTAATACAGGGCACAATAAAAAACACCTCATTACCCCTGGACTTTGCATTAGACGGCGAAGGGTTTTTTACAGTTCAGACACCCGATGGGGTCCGTCTTACTAGAAATGGCAAGTTTCATGTAAATTCGCAGGGGTACCTTTGCACTGCTGAAGGCTATTATGTAATGGGTGAAAATGGAGAGATCAATTTGCCTTCAGAATCACAAATCGAAGTCAACCGCAGTGGAGAGGTATTTGTAGACGGATTTATGGTGGACAGACTTTTGTTACAGTATCCTCAGGAAATAATAAAAGAAGGGGATGGATTATATTCCTTTAACGGAGCTTTAGATGAGGCCGTATGTGATGTTGTGCAAGGCGCCTTAGAAAATTCAAACGTAAACCCTGTAAGGGAAATGGTAGATCTGATAGGTGCATTCAGAGCATATGAAGCGAGTCAACGGGTTATAAAGGCTCACGATGATACTTTGGACAAGGCTGTCAATGAGATAGCGCGTATATAAGATTTTATTAAAGGGCTGGACTGATGATTTCAGAGGCCCTCCACTGTGGAACGATGGAAGCAGTGAATATTAATAGGAGGGATATCTTTATGATGCGTGCACTTTGGAGTGCTAGCTCAGGAATGCAAGCTCAGCAACTCAATGTTGATATCATTTCAAACAATCTGGCAAACGTAAACACGACTGGTTTTAAAAAATCCAGGG
Organism: Tepidanaerobacteraceae bacterium; assembly: GCA_050949725.1. Taxonomy (GTDB): domain Bacteria; phylum Bacillota; class Thermosediminibacteria; order Thermosediminibacterales; family Tepidanaerobacteraceae; genus JBMNGH01. The sequence continues at coordinate 52,521 of JBMNGH010000005.1, read as the reverse complement.
CTGAATTCAAGGATTTACTGTACGAAGTTATAAAAAGACCAAGTGTATATGAGCGGGGGCAAGGGCCTCCTGTTGGGATACAGGCAGGTCATGGTGTGAGGCCGTCGGCGACAACGAGGTTTTTTACGGAAGGAAATTTAATCCAAACAGACAACTCGTTAGATCTTGCAATTGGAGGTGAAGGCTTTTTTATTGTCGAAAGACCTGACGGAACGAGACTGTTTACACGCGATGGGGCCTTTAAGATTTCGGTTGACGATGATGACAGGTATTTGGTGACATCTGAAGGTTATATGGTATTGAGCGAAGATGAAGACTATATTTCCATTCCGGAAGAATATACGGATATCTCCATTTCTAGCAAAGGGCTTATCACGGCGGTAGATGAGAGGGGAAGGGTTGATGAGTTAGACAGGATCGGCCTAGCTATTTTCTTAAATCCTCAAGGCCTTATGTCTATCGGCGGCAACATGTTTGAACAGAGTGAAACCTCCGGGGAATATTTGTTAATGCGAGATGAGGATGACCCAGGATACGGTTCCATACTTCAAGGCTTTCTGGAAATTTCAAATGTACAGGTAGTAGAGGAAATGGTCAACTTGATAACTGCCCAAAGGGCTTATGAGATAAATACAAAAGCAATACAGACGGCAGATGAAATGCTGGGGCAGGCAAATAATCTACGGCGATAAGGGGTTGTACAAGTTGCGAATTGAGACAGGTGCATATCAATTAATCGATAAAAAGGCAGAGCTAAAAAATGCATGTCTTCAATTTGAATCACTGTTTGTCGGATATCTTTTAAAGGCAATGAAAAACTCTATACCCAAAAGTGGTTTTTTGGACCAAGGGTTTGCTTTTCAGATGGCTCAATCGATGTATGATGAAGCCCTCTCTGAACAATTGGCCAAAACCGGAGCTTTTGGTGTGGCAGAAAGGCTCTACGACCAGCTTTCATCATATATGTCCGATTAAAAGATTTTTTACTGTAAAATAATGTTGAAGGGATTTTTTGTTCATGCTAAATATTGAAGATATTAAAAAAATTTTGCCGCACAGGTACCCTTTTCTGCTCATCGATAGGATAGTGGAACTTGAAGAAGGGAAGAGATCCGTCGGAATAAAAAATGTATCTGCAAACGAACAGTTTTTTGAAGGTCATTTTCCGGAAAGACCTGTCATGCCAGGCGTGCTTATAGTCGAAGCTCTCGCACAGGTTGGGGCTTGTGCCGTTTTAAGTGCGAAAGAACATAGGGATAAGCTTGCCCTTTTTGCCGGGATTGATCGCATGAGGTTTAAAAGACAGGTGATTCCGGGTGACACAATCAGGCTTGAAGTGGAATTGACCAAGCTCAAGGGTTCGATCGGCAAAGGCAAAGCAAAGGCGCTTGTGGATGGAGAGGTTGCAGCAGAAGGAGAGCTGATATTTGCACTCGTTGATAAAAACGAATGCTAAAAAAGTCGTTTGGCGAATGTTTGTTACTTTAAAGTTACAAACATTCGCTTCGTTTTTTTTTATGCTCGAATTTTCTTTATCTACTATAATCCGCATTTTATGATCTCTGTTATTTTTTGCAAAGCAGCTCTTAATGTATGGAGGGTTTTATGTATGGGAATTATACATAATAGAGCTTTATAATCCCCGAAATATATTAGGTTAGGTGATTTTGTATGAAAAAGAACAAGATACTAGTGAAGTATTGTATGTATTATTTCGTATTTTTGATTGTGTTACTATGCCTATCAGGCACCTCGGCCTGCTCAAAAAAACCGGAAAAGTCTCCACCCCAAAACGAGAGCGCCCAAAAAAAGGAATCAAATAATTTGATTAAACTTCAGGAAAGCATAGAGGTAGCCGTAAAAGAATTTGAAAAGGTTTATTTAGCCCAGACAGCCCCGCCTCCAAACGGTCAGTCTTCTGGGAGTCAAGGTTCCGGCCAGGAAAATGAGCAGTCGGGAGGTAAAGGTCAGGAGCAATCCACCGAAGGGGAGCAAGACAGCGGAAAAAAAAGTGATTCCAAAGGACAAAAAGGAGGTCAAACCCAAGAGGTTGATTGGCCTAAAATGGAGAAGTTTGTTACAGAAATCCATACTCAATGGAATAATTTCCAATCCGAAGCGGTAAAAGCAGGTGCTACAATTGAGATGACTGATTCATTTAGCGCCAAGCTTAATGAACTGACTGTGACTTTAACCGAGCAGCAGCTGTATGAAGGCATAATAGCTTCAAATGGGCTTTACGAAAAAAGTGTTGCATTTGAAGGTTTGTTTAAGGTAAAATCACCCCCTGATATAAGAAGAGTCCTTTACTACCTCCGGGATGCTGTATACAGATCCCTTAAAGGTGAACAAGGCAGAGGATTAACTGCTATAGAAGCTGCCATGAGCACATGGGAAACAGTAAAACAACAACTGGACGATGTTTCAATTGCAAACAAATTGGAGTATTCTCTCAAGGAGCTGAAGCAGGCGATAATAGAAAAAGACCCGAATTTAATAAAGATTAAGGCATCGATAGGGGAAAAAAACATACAAGATGCTATAAAGGAGATGGAAAAACAAACCCAAGAATAATGAAAAAAAGTCATCAATAGTACTGTTCTGCTTCTTTTACTAGCTGTTCCATAAGTTCCTTTACTGAAATGATTTTTTTTATCCTATGAACATTGGCCCCTGCAAAGGCAAAACCGTTGCTCATTTTGCCTCTCTGTGCATTTATCAAAGCATCTGCTATACAATAGGTTGTAGTCGAAGGATTACAGGGCTTTAGACAGTGATATGCACATTTGACAGGTCTTTTTATGCCTTCTTCAACATCATCCAAGAATTTATTTCTAATGGCACGACCTATCATGCCGAGGGGGCTTTCAATAATGTTTACATCTTCGACTTCAGCGTCTATGTATGCCTGTTTAAAATGTTCCGAAGCATCGCATTCAAAAGTAGCTACAAATCTTGTGGCCAACTGAACACCTGATGCACCTGCATGTAAAAGTTCTGCTATGTCCTTTCCGTAGTAGACCCCACCGGCTGCTATAACAGGAATCTTTTTTTTATATTTAACCTCAAACGGTTTTATCGCCTCGAGCACATCTTTCAAAAGTAACATTAATCGATATGAGGGATCGCTCAGTTCTTTGGCAGTGAAAGCCAAATGACCTCCTGCAAGAGGGCCCTCAACCACAACAGCATCAGGGACAACATTATAATGCTTATCCCAACTCTTACAAATGATGGCCGCTGCTCTTCCGGAAGATACAATTGGAGCAATCTTGGTATTTGTTCCTTTAGTAAACTTAGGGAGTTTAAGAGGTAAACCTGCTCCGGAAAAAATTATATCTATCTTCTGTTTTACAGCATCCAAGACAACTTCCTCGAAATTATTAAGTGCCGTCATAATATTGATACCAAGTACCCCGTCTTTGCAAATCTCACGGGCTCTATGGATATGGTATTTTAACGCCTTAGAATTGGCTTTGCTTTTATCATTAGAAAAACCCGGCTCATTAAAACCAATCTCCACCCCAGAAATAGTTCCTATTCCTCCATTTAAAGATACAGATCCTGCAAGAGATGATAGAGATATACCTACCCCCATTCCTCCTTGTACAATAGGGATTGTTGCAATAAGATTTCCTATCTTGAGCTGTGGAAGTTTCATTAATAAGCCTCCTAATTTTGGTTATCTTGAAGATTGTTTTGAACAATTTTGTTAAATATAAATCTCAAGATATGTACTGCTAAATATAATACTATCTCAAATCCTACTAGTTTGCATCATATTTTTTACTTTATTTCAAACCATTATGACAGCTGGGTTTCAAATACGTGTAACGTAAATCAAGTCTAAATTAGTGTGTAAATGGTTATTAGCAATAATTTCATTCGATTGAGTCTATGTAATTTTGTAAGCCAAAATCAAGCCATTAACTCATTTCCCCGGTAATGAGCAGTTCTTTCCGAATTAAAAATAACTAATAACGATTTTTGCTTGGTGTGTTTAATTAAATATATTAATGTTGTATAATCAAATTATATAACATACTTTGACTATTCATTAAAGATTACAATAATTATTTTAACAAAAATAGGCAGTAATCAATAATTTCAGGGGGTTTAAAATGTGGAACAAAGCTAAAGAATGTATGGCCCATGAGGAACTTGAAGTATATCAACTGGAAAAATTAAAAGAGACTGTTGACCGTGTATACCACAGTGTGGAAGCTTATAGAAGCAAGATGCAGCAAAAGGGAATAATACCGGAAGATATTGAGTGCCTAGACGACTTGAAAAAACTGCCATTTACCACAAAGCAGGACCTGAGGGATAGCTACCCGAACGGTATGTTTGCGGTTCCAATGAGTGAAATAATAAGGATTCATGCATCCTCAGGCACTACGGGTAAGCCTACTGTTGTTGGCTACACTCGTAGAGATATATCAAATTGGGCAGAACTTATTGCGCGCTGTTTGACGATGGGAGGCGGTAGGCGTGAATCTGTAGTGCAGGTTTCGTACGGTTACGGACTTTTCACTGGAGGGCTCGGGTTTCATTATGGAGCAGAGAAGTTGGGTGCAGTCGTTATTCCGACATCAGGGGGAAATACACGGAGACAAGTTATGTTAATGAGGGACTTGAACACAGAGATCCTGGCATGTACGCCTTCCTATGCACTTTATATTGCAGAAGCCTTGGAGGAACTTAATATAGACCCAAGTGAACTCAACTTAAAGGCCGGGATATTCGGTGCAGAGCCGTGGACTGAAAATATGCGGAAACAGATAGAGGAAAAACTGGGAATAACAGCGCTCGATATATACGGATTGAGTGAAGTAATGGGGCCAGGTGTTGCATGTGAATGCCAGAACAAGAATGGGCTTCATATATTTGAGGATTTCTTTATACCAGAGATAATAGATCCGGTCACCGAAGAGCCTCTTCCGCATGGAGAGAAGGGAGAACTTGTAATTACTACTATAGATAAGGAAGGGCTTCCGGTTATACGTTACAGGACGAGGGACATAACCTCTCTAAGCCGTGAAAAGTGCGCTTGCGGCCGCACACACGCCCGCATACAAAAGCTTATGGGAAGAACTGACGACATGCTTATTATCCGAGGTGTAAATGTCTTTCCTTCACAAATAGAGAGCGTATTAATGGAGACAGGGGAAACAGAACCGCATTATCTGCTCATTGTCGACAGGGTTGATAATCTGGATTGTTTAGAAATCTTAGTTGAGGTTTCCGAGAAACTTTTTTCTGATGAGGTCAGAAAACTTGAGGGTATAAGACGAAAAATAAGTTCAGATATATACACCACTTTAGGAATAAATGTAAATGTAAGGCTTGTAGAACCTCATACAATAGAACGCAGTGAAGGCAAGTCGAAAAGGGTTATTGATAAGAGAAAAATGTAGCTGAGCCAATTTTTGAGGAGGGGTCAACATGTTTGTAAGGCAGATATCGGTTTTTTTGGAAAATAAACCGGGTAAATTAGCAGTGGTGACAAATGTATTATTTGAAAACAACATAGATATTAGTGCTATATCTATAGCTGATACCTCACAGTTTGGTATAGTGAGAATGATTGTGAATAATCCCGAAAAGGCAGCTTCAGTGATAAAAGAAGCTGGCTTTCCGGTTAGCATGACCGAGGTCTTGGCAGTAGAAGTTTCAGACAGCCCCGGGGGACTTAACGAAGTTTTGCGTGTGTTCGAAAATGGCGAAATAAGTGTAGAATATGTGTATTCTTTTTTAAAGAGAAATGCAGACAAGGCATTAATATTGTTTAAAGTAGATAATCCTGAAAAAGCGATACAAATCTTGAAGGACTCAGGGTTTAAACTGTACAGCAATGGGGATATAGCCCTGCTTTAAACCTTGCGAGAGCAGTAAGTAGTGCACCTGTAATGAGGTGTGTTATATATATCATTTTTTCCTAGATTTCGTAGATATATTTTTAAATATATATTGTATATACAGGTGTATAATCAAGAAGAATTTCTATTTACTCTCATTTTGCCTACGATAATTTTACTATAAGTTTTAGTCTATTTTAACAATATGCCCTTTTTATCCAGAATGGAATCCGCCTTTACTAAAGCATCTTTATTTAAGGCTTCTACAGTTTGAAGGTGAACACCTTCGCATTCCCATCAGCCCTGAGGTTCGCAATCTTGTACTATCACCTGTCGGGTAACGTTGAATATCGTCGAAAGCTGATTGCCTGAAACGGGTATCTTTTTCGTTTTTAATAGATTTCATAATCTGCTTTCTACGCTTATCATCGATCATTATTTTACCTCTGTGGATTTTTTGTGATAAGTACATTATATCAAAAATTCATATTTTTTCCGTAATACTAATTATTAGCAATATATTGTAGTATGCACTGTTTTTATGTTCATTATTGAAATTGATTAGAAAATAAAGAGGAAAGGCAAAACAAAAATAGAATTAGATATTAAGCAGCAGCGGCCGAAATGAGGGGTTTCTTATGACACATAGAGCTGATTACAAATTATTGTTTGAGTCTATGCTTACACACCTTAAGCAGGGTATAATAATCGTTGATACAAATGCAAATGTGGTTTATTATAATGAACCCGTGACTCAAATAGGAGGAATCGGAAGTAAAGAGGCTATAGGTAAAAATATACTTGAGATTTTCCCTAACCTAACTCCTCAGACTAGTACATTTTATCGGGTTTTAAAGACTGGCAAGCCTTTAATCGACTATGTGCAGACCTACACCAATTTTGTTGGGAATCAGGTGACAACACTTACCTCTACTTTACCCCTTCTCAAAGGAAACAAAATAATTGGGGCCTTTGAGCTTTACCGTGATGTAGCAACCGTCAAGCAACTTTCAGATAGGATAGTGTCGCTCCAAAAAGAACTTTTCAACAAGGCCTCTGACAGGGAGGCACAAAACGGCAATAAGGCAAGTTATACTTTTAATGATTTGATATATAAAAGCGACGTGATGCAAAGGTTGATAATCAAAGCAAAAAAGGCTGCTAACAGCTCTTCTCCAATATTGGTATATGGAGAGACCGGGACAGGAAAAGAACTTCTCGTGCAGGCTATTCACAATTCGAACCCTTTGCGAAAGAAAAAACCTTTCATAGCTCAAAACTGTGCGGCGCTTCCCAAAACCCTGCTTGAAGGTATTCTATTTGGCACAACGGAGGGGAGTTTTACCGGGGCTAAAGACCGAAAAGGGCTTTTTGAACTTGCAAACGGCGGTACACTCTTCTTAGACGAAATAAATTCAATGGACATCGAGCTTCAAGCAAAGCTCTTGAGGGCACTGCAAGACGGAGTAATAAGGAGGATAGGCGGAGCTAAGACGGTTACCGTTGATGTGAGGGTGATTGCATCGACGAATATTAGACCTGCTGAGGCAGTTAAAAAAAAGCTGATGAGGCAAGACTTGTATTATAGGCTTAACGTGATTTCGTTAAACATTCCACCTTTGAGAGAAAGAAAAGAAGACATAATACCCCTTGTCGAATATTTTATATCTTTTTACAACACAAAATTAGGAAGAAATGTTAAAGGTATTTCTGCGGAAGTAACTGACATGTTTTTAAATTATTCCTGGCCTGGAAATGTGAGGGAATTAAGATCTGCTATAGAAAGTGCAATGAACTTTACAGAAGATGACATAATAAGGAAGAAAGACATTCCATTCAAGGAATCTGGAGTTTTCAGACAAGAAGATAGGGACCCTTTTATTTCCAAGCAGGGAGATTATTTACCGCCTTTAAATGACGCTGTAGCCAATTTTGAAAAAAACCTAATCTTAGAAGCTATAAACAAGGCGGGAGGGAATTACTCTAAGGCTGCAAGACTTCTTAAGACACCGAGGCAGACACTCCATAATAAAATAAAAAAATATGGGATAGGTACAAAGTCTGACGATATAAATACTATTAGTTAACAAGTAATTCAAATATTTAAATGTCAATTGAAACAACTTGTTTTGGGAAAGTTGATACATTATAAAAGTATGTACATTAATATTACTGGGGGTGATTTAATGCGCTTTAGCCGTTTGATTTCAACTATAGATACTCATACTGCAGGAGAGCCGACAAGGAACATTATCGGAGGTCTACCACATATTCCAGGGAAGACAATAAGTGAGAAGATGTTGTATATGAGGGACAACCTTGATTGGCTGCGGACAATGCTCATGTTTGAGCCCAGGGGGAATAGCGTGATGTCGGGAGCTGTAATTACACAACCTTGTGACCCAAGGGCAGATGTGGGTGTAATTTATATAGAAGTTGGAGGTTATCTCCCGATGTGTGGGCATGATACGATTGGCTGCGCTACCGCAATGGTGGAAGCGGGAATTGTACCAGTGCGAGAGCCGGTAACAAAGATAATCTTTGATACGCCAGCGGGCCTTGTTGATGTCAGTGTCCAAGTAGAAAACGGTGTTGCAAAAAGCGTAACGTTCGAGAATATACCATCATTTCTATATGAAAGTGAAGTAACCGTAAGCGTGCCCGGATTAGGGAAGATAAAGATGGATATTGCTTACGGAGGAAACTTTTATGCACTTGTTGATGCATCTTCCATAGGACTTGAACTTTTACCCGAAAACGCAGACAAAATCGTAAGCTTGGGGAAGCTAATTAGAAAAGCAGTCAATTCACAGCTAGATGTACGGCATCCTGAAAAAACCTTTATAAAAGGGCTTACACATGTTGAGTTTTATGGGCCGCCTACACATCCTGAAGCTCATGTCAAAAATGCCGTTGTCATTCCACCCGGTTCAATAGACCGTTCCCCTTGCGGGACGGGGACGTCTGCTAAGCTAGCCACACTGTATGCAAAAGGCGAAGTAAAAAAGGGGGAACGATTCGTCCATGAAAGCCTAATAGGGACAATTTTTAGAGCGAGGGTAGTAGAGGAATCTCAAGTTGGAGGTATTCCTGCAGTGATTCCGGAGGTTTGTGGATCAGCTTATGTCACAGGTTTTCACAATTTTGTATTGGACCCAGAAGACCCTTTAAAAGAAGGTTATTTATTGGGTGTGAAAAAGGATGAATAAGAAATGATCGTTTACAAAAATTAAAAATTGGATGTGTTCTGATATGATTTTAGAAAAGGAGGCTTTTTGCATGTCCAAAATCTTGTGGATAAACCCTGTTGGAACGGATGTTTTTGACGCTGATATTAAAAAGGCGCTTGAGAGCATCAAGCGGCCCGGTATGCAGGTCGATGTGGTTTCACTCAAACGTGGGCCAAAACATCTTGAATACAGATACTATGAAGCCCTTATAATTCCAGACACCCTTCATCTTTTAAAACAGGCTGAAAAAGATGGATATGATGGAGCGGTTATCGGGTGTTTTTACGATCCAGGTTTGATGGATGCAAGGGAGATGCTCAGTAAAATGGTAGTAACAGCCCCTGAAGAGGCGTGTGTACATATTGCAGCTACTCTAGGACACAGATTCTCAGTAATCGTAACTGAAGATTTGTGTATCCCACAGATGATGGATAATGTGACGGTGTACGGCTTAAAGGATAAGTTAGCATCTTTTAAGTCTTTAGGTCTAGGTGTTTACGATCTTCATGCCGATGAACAAGAGACAATTAGAAGACTAAAGGATAGGGCTAAGGAAGCCGTAGAAAAAGACAAGGCTGAAGTAATTGTTTTAGGATGCACAATACAATTTGGTTTCTACAAAGAACTGCAGGAATATCTGAACGTCCCTGTGATAGATGCGATTGTCGGTCCGTATAAGTACATAGAATTTATGGTAGAGCTAAAACAAAAATTTGGGTGGCTCCACAGCAAGAGATATGGCTTTGAATCACCTCCAGTTAAAGAAATAAGAGAATGGGCTCTGCTCGAACAATACGGAATAAAGGGATTGTGGAACGATTAGGAAATATAATTTATAATTGAGGTGATAAAATGGATTTCAGTCGTCGTGTAGAAAAAATGGTCAAACTGCTCAACAAAAAGGGTCTTGATGCAGCGATTTTAGGCAACAGGGCAAATGTTAGGTATTTCACAGGTGTAAGGTTTAACCCGGCTTCTTTCTCTATTCTTTTTATTTCTAACACAGGTGATGTCGTATTTTTAGTAGCGGTGCTGGATCAAAAACGAGTCAAAAAAACGTGCTGGATCAAAGATATAAGGTCATTCCCCGAAGACAACCCAAATTATCTTGAACCATTGAAAAACATACTCGACAAGAGAAAAATGAGCCGCATAGGGGTGGAGTTTTCGACCGTAACAGTCGAAAGGGAAAACCTGATAAAAGAGGTCACAAATGCGGAATTAGCCAATTTAGACCAGGATATGTGGGTCTTAAGGGCTATTAAGGAACCAGAGGAGATTGATTTAATAAGAACTGCGGCAAAAATTGCTGATAAAGCTATGATAAAAGCCGTTGAAAGCATAAGACAGGGCATCAAAGAGTATGAAATATCGGCAATCGCTCAGGATGTGATGATGAAGGCCGGAGCTGAAGGGCTTTCATTTGAGCCTTTTGTCATGTCAGGGGAAAATTCATGGCTGCCACAGCGCTTTTCTTCTGAAAAAGAATTGAAAAAAGGTGAATTGGCACTTTTTGACATGGGATGTATTTTTAAAGGCTATTGTTCAGATATAACAAGGACATTTTCCCTTGGTGGGTTAACTGACGAACAGAAAAACATGTTTAAAGCAGCATATGAAGCTCAGCAAATTGCAATTAAATCCATAAGACCGGGCGTGAAAGCAGAAGACGTTGATAAAATTGCAAGAGATTACATTAAAGAAAAAGGTTTTGGTGATTATTTTCCTCACCTTACAGGCCATGGCTTAGGTCTAGATATTCATGAAATGCCAATTCTGGATCATGGTGTTGATACTGTGCTGCAACCCGGAATGATAGTGACGGTAGAACCGGGCATTTATGTTGAAGGTTTGGGGGCAGCAAGGGTTGAAGATATGGTCCTTATTACCGATAAAGGTCATGAGGTTTTGACATCTGCACCACGTGAGCTAATATGACGACCATTGGCTGCCTAATGGCAGCTTTATTAATAGGCTTTTCTTTTGGGAATTATATAAAATATAGTTCCCAAAAGAATTTTTTTATTCAGCAGGATATTTCGTATAAACGGTGAATATTATAATTATCAATAATAATACATTGTTCCACTATTAATAATAAAATAGGAGGCGAAATGAGCAAAAGTATATTTCCCAAGTATACCATAAATTCGATTGCAAGGGCTGTTAATATACTGGAACTCTTCAGCCATGATAGACCGATACTCGGTATAAGTGAAATAGCGAGAGAACTGAGTTTACAAAAGAGTGCTGTTTACCGGATAGTACAGACCCTTGTACAAAGTGGAATACTCGAAAAACAAGACAGAAAGTATAAATTAGGGTTTAAGCTTTACAAGCTCGGGATTCTTGCCCAAAATGAGAGCGAACTTATTGAATGCTCACTTCCTCATTTGGAGAAGCTCACATCGGAAACTGGCGAAACCTCAAATCTTGTTGTATTGGAAGGAAGCAAGGCGATGTATGTTGCCCAGAAGACGAGTGATCGGCTAATCAGAATGTTTACAAAAATAGGTGCAAAGGTGCCGCCTCACTGCTGCGGTGCAGGCAAAATCTTATTGTCAGACATGAGTGATGACGAAGTAGAAGAAGTTATCGACCAAAACGGACTTGCGGCATATACCCAAAATACTATCTCAGATAAACAATTGCTTTTTCAAGAACTTGAAAAAGTTAGAGTTAATGGCTATGCAGTTGACAATGAAGAAAGGGAACAGGGAGTTTTGTGCATAGCTGCACCAATAAAGAACGCTTCAGGGAGAGTTATAGCGTCTATAAGTCTTTCATGGCCAAAATTCAGGTTTAGTCAGGAGATAACTGATGAATTGATCCTTTTGGTAAAAAATGAAGGGAACGAAATTTCCATCAAAATGGGTTATAAAAGTGGAATTAAATAAAATATATTTTGTGAGAAAGGGGTTTAATTATTTATGGAATGTGAATTTAACCAACTAACGCCTGAATACAGATTGCTTCTCGGACCTGGGCCCAGCCCAGTACCACCTAGAGTATTGGGTGCAATGTCGAGTCAACTGTTAGGTCACCTAGATCCGGATTTTTTGCAGATTATGAATGAGACCATGGAGCTCTTAAGATATGTCTTTCAAACTAAAAACCAGCTTACCATACCGATGTCTGGCACCGGGAGTGCCGGAATGGAAACCGTTATGGTCAATCTGCTGGAGCCGGGTGACAAGGCTGTTATATGTGTAAAAGGAGTCTTTGGACAGCGGATGAGGGATATAGCATCAAGATGTGGCGCAGAGGTAATAATTGTCGAGGCGCCGTGGGGCGAGCCAATTGAGCCACAACAGGTCAAAAAGGCTCTCGAAAAGGCATCTGGAGCGAAACTTGTCGGTATTGTCCATGCTGAGACTTCAACAGGGGTGCTTCAGCCCCTTGAGAGTATAGCCAAGATTTCGAAGGATTATGATGCTCTTTTGGTCGTCGATGCAGTTACATCCCTCGGTGGTGTGGAGGTAAAAATAGATGACTGGGGTATAGATGCGTGCTATAGTGGAACCCAAAAGGCATTGAGCTGCCCTCCAGGTCTTTCGCCGGTTACCTTTGGTGAAAGTGCGGTAAATGTCCTCAAAACCCGTAAGAGTAAAGTGCAAAGCTGGTATCTCGACCTGACAATGATTCAAAATTATTGGGGCAAAGAGAGGTTTTACCATCATACAGCGCCCATCAACATGATATATGCGTTGAGAGAGGCCTTAAGGATAATAAGAGAAGAAGGTATAGAAAACAGGATTTTACGGCACAAGATAAACGCCAAAGCCCTGATTGCCGGTTTGGAAGCTGGCGGCCTTGAAATGATAGTCAAAAAACAGTACAGACTTCCGACCCTGACAACTGTTAGAATTCCCGAAAACGTGGACGATATGCAAGTCAGAAGCTATCTCCTTAAAAAATACGGCATAGAAATCGGCGGGGGTCTTGGTGATTTTAAAGGCAAGGCTTGGAGGATAGGCCTCATGGGCGAAGGTTCTAAGATAAACAATGTGCTAATGCTACTTTGTGCACTGGGAGATGCTCTAAAACATCAGGGATTTAATATGGATATGGAATCGGCAGTGAATGAGACACTCTCAATAATAAACGTATCATAATATTGTAAGATGACCTAAAAGCTTATATGTGTAAAGGTTGTATCGAAATATCAGTTGAAATAACTATATAATAGTAATAAAATCATTACAAGAAATATAAAATGGGGGTTAGGGATATGAAATATATAAAAAACGATTCAAATGACCCTTATTATAACATGGCATTTGAAGAATATATCGTGAAATTCCTTGACCCGAAGCACGAGTATTTTCTCCTTTGGCAAAACAGCCCAACAGTCGTTATAGGCAGAAATCAGAACACCATAGAAGAAGTAAACCTGGATTTTACTAAAAACAATAATATTGCCGTGGTCAGAAGGCTTTCCGGAGGTGGAGCCGTTTACCATGACTTGGGAAATATAAACTTTACTTATGTTGTAGATTATACAAAAGAAGATTTTAACAGCATAGAGAGATTTGCACAAGCTATTATAAAAGCATTGGAAAAGCTTGGAGTAAAAGCCGAATTTACAGGTAGAAACGATATCACGGTAAATGGGAAGAAAATTTCAGGCAATGCACAATATTTATCAAAAGGAAGGCTTCTACATCACGGCACAATACTTTTCGATTCAGACTTAGGGGTTTTATCGAAGGCACTTAAAGTAAAGAAGCAAAAAATAATTTCAAAAGGAATAAAATCTGTTAGCAGCAGGGTTACCAATATTAAACAGTGCCTTAAAGAGGATATCACTATTGACCATTTTAAGGAGCTGATAGCAAGGTTTATCTTCGAAGTCGAAGGCAGTGATCTGGATGAGTACAAGTTAAGCCAAAAGGATATAGTAAATATTCGAAGATTGAGAGATGAAAAGTATTCCAGATGGGAATGGAATTTTGGGCACTCTCCTGAATTTAACTTGAGTTGTTCCCGAAGGTTTGCCGGTGGCCATATTGATTCAAAATTAAATGTAAAAGACGGTATTATTACAGAAATTAAGTTTTATGGAGATTTTATGAGCATTAAAGACATTGCTGAAGTTGAAGTCAAGTTGAAAGGGTCCAGATTCACCGAACAAGACGTGATCAATAAACTATCTGATCTTAGCATGAGAGAATACTTTGGTCTCATCACGGTCGATCAGTTACTCGATGTAATTTTTTGCCGCAAATAGTGCCGGTTACGACTAAATAAACCAAATAAGGAGGGCATGTTCTTGGACGTCGAAAAGGTTTTAAAAGAAAAATACGGTTTAGTTCTTCCTAAACCACCTTCGCCTGCAGGTTTGTATTCCCCTATTGTTCAGACCGGAAACTTGGTTTACATATCTGGTCAGGCGTGTACTGTTAATGGGGAACCGGTTTTTACAGGTAAACTAGGCGCTGATATGACTGTAGAACAGGGTCAGGAAGCAGCCAGAATTGCGACAATAAACTGCCTATCCCTTCTCAAAGCATACTTAAAAGATTTGAACAAGGTTAAAAAAATCGTACAGCTTATAGGATACGTCAAAAGTGCCGATGGTTTTATGGATCAGCCGAAAGTGATGAACGGAGCCTCACAGCTTCTCCTTGATGTCTTTGGTGATAGGGGAGCTCACAGCCGTTTAGCTCTAGGTACAAACGAACTTCCAGGAGGAGCATCTGTTGAACTTTACTTTATCGCAGAAGTCGAGTGATTTGCGACACAGGCTATGCCGATACAAGCCTCTCAAATCAGATCATAGAATGTTTATTACGTGTATGTTCTTTTATGGTATAGCCTGTTTATGTCCCCAGTTTGTAATAGTATTGCTCCGATGTCATCTCATCATGAATCCTGCTTGTCTTCCATTTTTTCTCCCTATTTTACGCCCCACCTGTATGATTGAATCGGCACGGGTATACTGTATACGAAAGATAGCGACAGCAAAGAACACATTTTTGAAGCTAAGAAGCAATGTTAATGCTCTTTGCCTATAAACGGCATGGAGTTGCAGTTTTAAAGCTTATTTTATAATTGAAATTTTGACATAATAGGAATATACTTATCATTACGAGATTATAAAAGGTGATTGCTATGAGTGAAAAATCGATTGGCAAACTTATGGAGCTCGATATGAAGGCAAAACAGATGACTTCTGTAAGGGATAGAGAACTTGTTAAACTAGAGGAAGATCTAAAAAAGCAGTTGCAAGAGTTTTCGCGTGACTATATGAATAGGATTGAGACAGAATCTGAGAAATTACAAGAAGAAATATTATATAAAGGTATGGAAGAAATAAATCAAATAAGATCAAATACAGCGAAAACACTCGACAAGATGGAGAACAATTTTAAAATTTCTCAAGATGAACTATGTGAAGAAATAATCAATCTTATATTTGCCAAAGAAAGGAATAATAGAAAGTGAGCAGAATCACTGTTTTTGCCGCTGTAAATACGAAGATACGCTATATGATGGGGGATTTTTTGAAAGCCGAAGATTATAATAACATGCTTCAAAAATCCACCGTGTCAGAAATCGCACAATACTTAAAAGAAAATACATCGTTTTCAGGATACCTCGATATTAACTATTTTGAAATGGTAAACAGGAGAGATATTGAAGATGCTTTGAAAAGAAACATGATAAAAAACTTGGATAGGCTTATATATTATTTTAGAGGTGATTATAAAGAATTTGTGAAGTGCCTTTATTTGAGATACGAGATCGAAGACTTGAAGGTACTTGCAAGGATAATACTAAATGGGAAACATCCCAAAGACATCGATAAATCCCTAGCTTTTTTAGGTAAATACAGCAGATGTGCTCCAGAAAGATTATTTGAATCGGGTAACCTCAGAGATTTAATATATGCCTTGAAAGGAACTAAATATTATGAATATGTTGAACCGATTCCAGATGTAGAAAGAGAGAACTTATTCAGATTTGAAATGGCCCTTGACTCGAGCTACTTTAGTATAATCCAAAACGCATGGAATAATCTTCCGGTACGCGACAGAGAGCTGTTAAAACAATGGGAAGGTGTGCTGGCAGATATATTAAATATCCAATGGATATATAGGGGAAAAAAATTTTATAATTTAATGCCTGCAGAGTTGCTAAATTACACCATAGATTTTGGAAATAAGCTAAATTTTGCTAAACTTAAGGCAATCTGCTACTCTCGAAATTTGGATGAACTGTACGAAATTGCCAGGGGTGTCGGATACGGTTTTTTATTCAAATCTGAGGAAACAAGAGATATTTACATGGAGAGACGAATGCAAAGATATATTTATTATAGACTTAAATCACTCGTCAAGAAGGCGCCGTTGAGCATAATTCAGATAGTCGCATATATTTCCTTTTTGGAGTTTCAAATTCGAGATATCATCTCTATCATTGAGTGCACGAGGTATAGAATGAGCCCTGATGATACAAAAAAATTCCTTGTAAGAGCTGTTTGACCGATTTGGGGGTAATAAAAATGGCTGTTGAAAAAATGAGGGTTATCGGGATCATAGGCAAGAGAGAACTTATAAACAAAGTTTTGAGGTTAATCGTTTTCAACGGGAACTTTCATGTCATAAATGCAATAACACTTTTAGATTCAAGTAATTTTATGCTGCCTACCAACGAAGAAAATATACAATTTCTTGAAGAATTGCCATACATGGGCCCTTTTCCATTAAATAGAAACCTGGCCAGTGATGAATCAACCATTTCGTCGCTGGTTCACCTGTTTAACCTAAAGCCACATATTAACGAAGGTCACCTCGGGCAGGATTATGACTATGATGATTTTATGGCACATATATACGATATCCATAAAGAGGTAATTTCTACATCAGACAGAATAAATGAGATTCAAAAAGAAGTAGAGCTAAATAAGATGTATATTGCGAACATGGAATATCTTGCTCAATACAAATTTGACATACAGAAACTGTTTGGCATGGATTATTTTACAGTTAAATTGATAAGGATTTCAAAAGACAACTATATAAAGTTAAAAAAGAATTACGAAAACATACCTGCAATAATACTAAAAGTAGGTATTGAAGGAAATAACGTTATTTTATTATCAATAGCTCCAGATAATCTCAAAGAGACAGTTGAAAAAATACTTCGGCCTCTTAATTATACTACATTAGAAATTCCGGATGGGTATACCGGGTTACCGGTAAACATAATAGATGAACTCAACGAAAGGATTTCCAAGGCTGAGGATAATATTGCTCTTCTCAAAAAATCTATCGATGGTTTTATATCAAAGTACGGCGAAGATGTTGAAAAAGCATATTCCAGGATAGCCATGGAAAAAAAGATTGAAGCTCTTAAAATAAATATGGTTGCAAGCAATAAGCTTTTTTTCATTCTTGGTTTTGTGCCATATAGTGAACTTGAGTCATTGAAGAACCAGATTAAGTCAAATTTCAAGGATAATGTATTAATTCTTGATGAGGGCTTAAACGAACACATATCAAACATAAAACCCCCTACAAAATTAAATAACATCAGCTTATTTAGGCCTTTTGAATCCTTAGTCAAAATGTATGGGATTCCTTCCTATGATGAAAAAGATCCCACAGTATTTTTCGGCATTACTTATATGATATTGTTTGGTTTGATGTTTGGGGATATTGGCCAAGGAGCCGTGCTCTTGACCGGAGGGCTGTTTCTCGAGCGTGTGATGAAAAGAACCGGTTTGGGAGGCGTGCTGGCCAGGATAGGGTTTAGCTCAGTAATATTCGGTTTTTTTTACGGGAGTGTTTTCGGATCAGAAGAATTATTCCCGGCACTTATTATAAAGCCCATGGCAAACATCAATCTAATGCTTGTTATTGCGTTGATCATAGGCGTGTTTTTATCAATCTCAGCTTTTATATATAATGTCTTGAATTCAAGAATACAAGGAGATATCGAAGAGGGTTTATTCGGCAAACACGGTGTTGTAGGCCTCGCATTCTATTTGCTGCTTTTATATACAATATATGGTATAGCGTTATCAGAAGGTGGCATTTCACAATATATCATTTACGCCATGGTAGGGCTGCTGGGGCTAATGGTACTTAAACAGCCGATTTCCAACAAATTGTCCGGAGCAGAGCGGCTTTATAACACATCCCCCGCAGATTATTTTGTTGAGGAGGGCTTTGGATTAGTTGAAACACTCCTTTCAATGCTGTCAAATACCATTTCTTTTTTGAGGATAGGGGCTTTTGCCCTCAACCATGTTGGCCTTTTCTTGGCTTTTGCTACTATGGGCCAGATGATGAATTCTAAGGTAGGAAATTTATTTACATTAATTCTTGGAAATATAATTATAATAGGCCTGGAAGGACTTATAGTATTTATTCAGGCATTAAGACTCGAATACTATGAGATGTTCAGCAAGTACTATAAAGGAGATGGTCTTGAGTATGCACCGGCAAAACTAAAATGAATTCATGAATCAGAATAGTACAGTTAAACTGGGGGGGTATAAAATGTCAGTGGTTATTTTTTTGTCTCTAGCCATATCTGCTTTGACAGTGGCAACTGGATATCATATTTACAAGGTAAGGGATGAAAAAAAGGTTAAGTCAGGCAAGAAGGTTTTAAAAGTAAGCATTTCAGCTTACGCAATTCTTGTTGCTTTGTTTTTGCTTGTAATAATGCCTGGAGCGGCCAGAGCTGCAGATAATCAACAATCTTCATCCGGCATAGCTTACCTTGCCGCAGCCCTTTCTACAGGAATTGCGACAATAGGAGCAGGCTATGCAGTTGGTGCTGTTGGATCCTCGGCATTGGGAGCGGTTTCGGAAGATCCCGGAATACTCGGCAAAACGTTGATATTTGTAGGTCTAGCTGAAGGAATAGCCATATACGGGCTCATTGTTTCAATAATGATATTGGGCAGTTTGTAAATTTATAATTTCGGAGATGTTTCCTTTGAAAATCTTTCTAATCTGCGATAACCATGACACACTTACCGGCATGAGACTAGCTGGGGTTGATGGTATAGTACTGCATGATCGGGAAGAGGTAATTAGAGAACTCAAAAAACACTGTGAAGCTCTTGATACTGGAATTTTGCTGATAACCGAATCTCTTGAAAAGAAAGTGATGGAAGAGGTTCGGCAAATCAAGCTGTCCCAAAAACTTCCTATAATTATTGAAATACCTGATAGGCATGGGAGCCGAAGGCCTTCGGATTATTTCACAAAGTTTATAAGAGAAGCCATCGGACTTAAGATATGACCGAGGTGATATTGTGTCTACGAGCTTAGAAGATAAAATCGAACTGTTTTCGAAATTGATTTTTGAGAAAATAGATATTGAATATAGAGAAAAAAGAGAAGAGATATTAAAACGCTATGAAAGTGAAAAGGCATCATTAATAGAGCATTACCAAAATAAGTTAATTAAATCACTACAAGAGGCGAAAAAAAAAGCAGAGCTTGAACGGGAACACATGGTGTCGAAAGCAGTTTCTGATGGGAGAATGTCTATACTTAAAAAGCGCCGGGAAATTATGGAGAAATTGATGGAGCAAATTAAATCAAAGGCAATACAATTCACTCAAACTAAGGGATACAAAGATTTCCTCAGATATGCTATAGAACAGGTATCAAAAAAAATTGAGAGGGATCAAATAGTAATTTATAATTTTACTAAAAGAGATTTAAAATTTCACCGCGATTATATATTTGAACTTATAAAAAGATCCAATAACAAAAACAATTTTCAGGTTGCAGGTAGCGGGGATGATATGGTTGGAGGGGTATTCGCACTGAGCGGAGACGGTAGAATAGAAGTGGATTTCACTATTAATACAACCATCGAGGAGAGCAGGCCTATCATAGGCCGACTTTTGTCATCCCGCTTGGTTGGGGGTGTAAACGATGGAAGCAGTTGGGAAAATAACATACATTAACGGCCCTGTTGTGAAAGCTATTGGCATGGAAGATTTCATGGTCCGAGAAATGGTAACAGTAGGGGTAAAGCGTTTGCTGGGAGAGGTTATTTCACTTGATTCCGGAACGGGGACAGTACAGGTTTACGAAGAAACGTCTGGGCTTCGGATGGGAGAAACAATAAGTGGAACCGGTAAACCTCTTTGTGTTACTCTTGGCCCGGGTATTCTCGGCAATATATTCGATGGGATAGAAAGGCCGCTTTCTGATATTTACGATAGCGGCTTCAGCTTTATTCCAGAAGGCATAGGCTTAATATCTATTGATGAAAAAGCAAAATGGGACGTAGAGGTTCGTGTAAGACCTGGAGACGTGTTGTATGGTGGATATGTTTATGCAGAAATTGAAGAGACATCGTTTGTGGTTCATAAAGTTATGGTCCCGCCAGGTATAAAAGGTAAAGCCGTATTTGTAAAAAATAGCGGCTCATATACTATAAATGAGACCATTGTCGTTCTTGAAGATGGAAAAAATCGGCATGAGTTGACACTGTGTCAGAGATGGCCAGTGAGGGATCCGCGCCCGGTTGTGAGGCGCATGACAATAAAAAAACCGCTGATTACTGGCCAGAGGGTTATCGATTCATTTTTTCCTCTTGCAAAAGGTGGAACAGCGGCCATACCCGGGGGATTCGGTACAGGCAAGACCATTACCCAGCATCAGCTTGCAAAATGGAGTGACGCGGATATTATTGTATACATTGGTTGTGGAGAACGCGGAAATGAGATGACAGAGGTCTTGGAGGATTTTCCTAAGCTGAAAGATCCGAGGACGGGCAAGCCATTAATGGATAGGACAGTGCTAATAGCCAATACGTCCAACATGCCAGTTGCAGCACGTGAGGCATCGATATATACCGGAATAACTATTGCAGAATATTATAGGGATATGGGTTATAATGTTGCTTTAATGGCTGATTCAACCTCAAGGTGGGCAGAGGCTTTACGGGAAATTGCAGGTAGGCTTGAAGAAATGCCGGCTGAGGAGGGTTATCCTGCGTACCTGGCATCAAGACTTGCACAATTTTACGAACGAGCCGGATACTTCACCAACTTAAACGGCACAGAAGGCTCTGTTACAATTATCGGTGCGGTTTCCCCGGCAGGTGGGGATTTTTCCGAGCCGGTAACACGATCTACTAAAAGGGAAGTAGGTGCTTTTTTAGCTTTAGATAGGGAGCTGGCTTATGCACGTCATTTTCCTTCCGTAAACTGGCTGACTTCTTATAGTAGATATGCTGAAATGCTCAGTGACTGGTTTACCAAAAATGTAGCTGACGATATGATGAAGTTACGGGCAAATATGCTAAGGGTATTAAGGGAAGAAAATCAACTCTTGGATATAGTCAAATTGGTAGGTGAGGATGTATTACCTGATGACCAAAGAGTAACATTAGAAATTGCAAAGCTAGTAAAAGAGGGGTTTTTACAACAAAATGCCTACCATGAACTGGACGCTTTTATGCCTATAAAAAGGCAATACAGAATGTTAAAAGTCCTGAATAAGTTATATGAGAAGGCAACAGCTTGCGTAAAAAAGCGTGTACCACTGTCTAAAGTAAAAGATCAAAACCTTTTTGCAAAAGTTACAATGATGAAGTATTCTACTGAAAAAGGGGACACCTTATTTGACAATTTGGAAAAAGAAATAGAGACGTATTACGACAGGCTTGAGCGCTTATATGAAGAAGGTGCTGCACATGAAGGTTAGATACTTAAAACTGTATAAAGTCGAGGGTCCATTAGTCATTATGGATGATGTAACAGATGCGGTTTACGACGAAATTGTAGCGATACAACTTTCAGATGGCCAGCATAGAATGGGAAAGGTAATTCAGACAGACGGTAAAAAGGTAATTATTCAAGTTTTTGAGGGCACATCAGGCATTTCCCTTAATAATGTCAGTATTAGTTTTACGGGGAAACCTATGGAAATGTATGTATCTAAGGAGCTTTTAGGTAGGGTTTTTAGCGGTGTTGGAAAACCCATAGATGGGGCAGGAGATATTTACTCCGGTGAGGCACGTGGCGTAAATGGGAGACCTATGAATCCTGTTGCGAGATTGTACCCAAGAAATTTTATTCAAACAGGGATTTCATCAATTGATGGTCTTATTACACTAATTCGTGGTCAAAAACTCCCAATATTTTCTGGAGATGGCTTGCCGCACAATCAGCTTGCGGCACAAATTGTAAAACAAGCGAGAATTTCTGACCAAGATAGCCGTCGTTTTTCTATAGTATTTGCTGCAATGGGAATTAAACACGATGAAGCCGATTTTTTTCGCGATGTGTTTGAAGAATCAGGGGTAATGCAGCGAGTTGTCATGTTTGTAAATTTTGCGGATGATCCGGTCGTGGAGAGAATTACTGCTCCGAGGTGTGCACTGACGGCTGCAGAACACCTGGCATTTGAATGCGGTTATCACGTTTTGGTTATTTTGACTGATATGACAAGTTACTGTGAAGCGGTAAGAGAAATATCATCTGCTAGAGAAGAGGTCCCTTCTAGAAAAGGTTATCCTGGTTACTTATACTCAGATCTCGCGAGCCTTTATGAAAGGGCGGGAATGCTTGAAGGCTCGGATGGAAGCATTACTCAGATTCCTATACTTACAATGCCCAATGATGATATAACCCATCCCGTTCCTGACCTTACAGGGTATATAACAGAAGGCCAGATTGTACTCAACAGATCGCTTTACCAGATGGGAGTGTATCCACCTATTAACATACTCCCATCTCTGTCTAGGCTCATGAAGGATGGAATCGGGGAAGAATATACACGTGAAGACCATCCGGAAATAGCAAATCAGATTTTTTCGGCGTATTCGAGGGTTCAAGATATAAGGGCACTTGCTCAGGTAATAGGAGAGGAAGAGCTTGTTGAAACTGACAGGTGTTATTTGGAATTTGGCAGGAGATTTGAACAGTCCTTTTTGAAACAGGGTTTTGAAGAAAACAGGGATATAAGTGAGACATTAGATCTAATGTGGGATTTGCTCCAAATACTGCCTGAACAGGAACTAACGCGAATAAACCCGGCTATTGTTAAAAAATATCTGAGGAAGTGAGGGCTATGCAACAAAATATTGCTCCGACAAAGACCAACTTAATGTTGGCAGAATCCGCGCTAAAGCTTTCCAAGAAAGGTTATGAACTTCTTGACAGAAAGAGAAATGTATTAATTCGGGAACTGATGGGATTGGTAGAGCACGCTGAGAATATGCAAACAAAAGTCAATGAGATATTCAGGGACGCATACGAAGCACTCCAGATAGCCAATGTTACACTTGGAATAACTGAAGTTTATGAGCTGGCTATGTCAGTACCAGAGGCGACAGACTTTAAAGTGCTCACACTTAGCGTCATGGGTGCTGAAATACCAAAAATAAGTTTTCAAAAGCAGGAGATCGAACACTATTACAGTTTTTTTCATACAAATACTGCTCTTGATGTAGCAGTTCAAAAATTCCATGATGTGAAATACCTGATATATGAGCTTGCTGAGATAGAAGATACTATTTTTAGGCTTGCCTTTGAGATAAAGAGGACTCAAAAAAGGGCAAATGCCCTTTACAATATTCAGATACCAAAGTACGAAAATATTGTGAAACAAATTTCTGAGATAATTGAAGAAAAAGAAAGGGAAGATTTTTTCAGGCTCAAGGTTCTCAAAAAAAAGATGGGAAAAGTAAAAAAAGAAAAGCGCAAGCAATGGCAATAAGCAGACGGGCATTAATACTTTAATAGCGAAATGCCCGTCTCTTTTTTTTGTATAATAAACCGAGATTAAGTGAAAAGAAGTTAATATCCTTTGTAATGTGATATAATAATAACACATCGTATATTTTCCATGTAATACCTATTGTTATGACATAATAGCTGCAATACATCGAAAGACATTATTATTAAGTGTATTGGCATATGCATATCTTTTTTAACGTGTTATAATTAATTAGTGAATAAAAGGTGCCGGGGTGAAAAAATGTCTTCACAGTTTTTTGAGTTGTTCAAAGGTTTTCGGTTGTTGGACCTTTTGGATATTGCCATCGTTGCCTTTGTGTCTTATAAAGCTATACAGCTCATCCAAGGCACAAGAGCTGTTCAGCTGCTCAAAGGTCTGCTGGTTCTTGTAATATCAACTAAGCTGAGTGAATGGCTTGGCCTGTATACCGTAAACTGGATCTTGCGAAATGCCATGACGTTTGGTGCAATTGCCCTTTTAATAGTCTTTCAGCCGGAGCTCAGAAGAGCTCTTGAACAACTGGGGAGAGGTAGGTTTTTTTCCGCACCGCTTTTAGGCCTTGGAGAGGAAGAGATGAACCGAATTATAGACCATATTGCCGGGGCGACGGAGGAGCTGTCCAAAAATAAAATAGGGGCAATAATAGTAATGGAAAGACAGACCGGCCTAAATGAGTATGTTGAGACAGGGGTAAAAATCGGTGGATTGATATCGGGGGAACTGTTAATTAATATTTTTGTCCCAAATACACCACTACACGATGGAGCTGTTATCATCAGGAATGATAAAATAATGTCAGCAGGGTGTTACCTTCCTTTAACTGAAAACCCGAATCTCAGTAAGGAGTTAGGCACACGGCATCGTGCTGCTCTCGGCATTACAGAGCAATCTGATGCAGTAACAATTATTGTATCAGAAGAGACAGGTGTTATATCTGTAGCAAGGGAAGGAAAGCTCAGTAGGTATTTAGATGTAAAAACATTGAAGAACATGTTGAGAGAAATATATGAGATAAGTGATAAAAAATCTTCTATTTGGTACTGGAGGAGGACCAATGCGTAACTTGTCATCCGGAGAACTGACAATAAAAATTATATCGGTGATAGCCGCACTGGTCATGTGGCTTTATGTCATGAATGAGCAGAATCCAAACGTATCTTATGTAATCAGGGATGTTCCCGTCAACTTCGTCAATTTGGATGAAAACAGATTTGTTCTGAAGGAAGCTCCAGAGAATTTTCTTGTCAATGTTAAGGTGAGCGGCAGGCGCAGCATAGTGGCTGATCTGGGCCCCGATGACATATACGCTGAGGTAAATTTAAAAGGACGAATGGAAGGCGAAAACCTGCTTCATGTCAGTGTAAGTGTACCTCCTAATGTTGAACTACTTGATTTCTCTCCTAAAGAGATATTGGTCAATCTAGAATCTGTTATTGAAGAACAGATACCTGTTTCTATTGACATAAACGGCACGCCGCAAAATGGGTTTGCGGTTGCGAAACCTGTTGCAAAGCCAGGAGAGGTCCTTGTAAAAGGGTCGAGAAGCGCATTAGACTCTGTAAGATCAGTTGTGGCACAAGTGGATGTAGAGGATAAAAACTCTGACATCGTAACAGCACTTCCGTTAAGGGCGATCAATTTCAAAGGCGATCCTGTAAAAGGTGTAACGTTTAGACCTGAAACGGTTGAGATCATTGTCCCAATTTTGCCGGTTAAAGATGTTCCGGTAACCCCAAATATGAATGGGGTACCTGCTGAAGGGTATATAATTAGAAATATAAGGACTGAACCTTCAGAATTGAGGATAACTGCAGAAAGAGATGTTTTACAAGACCTTCAGGTATTAAACACAAGTCAGATAGACATTTCAGGTATAACCCGAACCTTAACCAGAGAGGTTCCAATAAACCTACCCAGAGGTGTAAAGGCTTTTGAGGAGGAACAAGCCGCCCCCATTGCAAGGGTAACGGTTGAGGTTGAACAACTTGTGTTGCGTGAATTATCTTTAAGTTCACGTAATATCGACATAAAAAATCTCTCTTCTGCTCTGACCGCTTCAGTTGAAAATATGGATATTATCTTGACAGTTAGCGGTCCGGAGAGTATTATTGATAAAGTAAATGAAGATATGTTCGAGGTATTCGTAGATGTTTCAGGTCTTCTTGAAGGAGAGCATGATGTAATAATCAAATCAGAGGTCCCGGAACCTTATACAATTACATTAACAGAACCTGATAGGATTAAAGTTATCATCAGCCGTGAATAATATGTAAAGAGAGGAGAAAGCACTATGGCCGAACGACTCTTCGGAACTGACGGAGTAAGGGGAATTGCTAATGAGAAACTGTCGCCTCTCTTGGCTTATAACCTTGGAAGGGCAGGTGCTCATATACTTTCTGAACTAAATCAGAAACCAGTCATTGTTGTAGGTAAAGATACACGAATCTCTGGGGACATGCTGGAATCAGCCATTATATCAGGTATATGTTCTGTGGGGGCAGATGTAATTAAAGTTGGCATAATGCCGACGCCGGCAGTAGCTTATCTGACGCGGTATTTCAAGGCAGATGCCGGTGTTGTGATATCAGCGTCTCATAACCCTATGGAATATAATGGGATAAAATTTTTCAATAAAGATGGATTTAAACTACCCGATCAACTTGAAGATCAAATTGAAGCATTAGTTAATAAGCCTGTTCGTGATATTAGAAGTCCAATCGGTGAAGATATTGGAAGGGTTTATATTAAAGATGGAATTAGTCCATACGTCGACTTTGTGAAATCAATTTTTAAGCTTGATTTAAGAGATATGAAAATCGCTATAGATTGTGCTAATGGGGCATCCTGTGTCACAGCGCCAGTAGCGCTAAGCCAGTTGGGTGCAAAGATCTATGTAATAAACGACAAATACGATGGCTGTAACATTAATGTAGAGTGTGGTTCAACCCACCCTGAAGCAATTTCTTCATTTACAAAAGAGGTCGGAGCAGATATAGGCCTTTCTTTTGATGGAGATGCGGATAGGCTAATTGCAGTTGATGAGAATGGTGAACTTGTAGATGGAGACCACATTATGGCCATATGTGGTACATATTTAAACAACAATGGTCTTTTGCGAAACAGCACAGTCGTATCTACCATCATGAGCAATATGGGTCTTGAAGCTTCTCTTAAGAAGGCTGGAGTAAAAATGGTCAGAACTAAAGTCGGTGACAGGTATGTGCTCGAAGAGATGATAAATAACGATTATAATCTTGGAGGAGAGCAATCAGGACACATTATATTTTTTGACCATAATTCGACAGGTGACGGCCTGATAACGGCAGTTAATTTGCTCAACGTAATGATCGACGAAGGTAAGCCTCTGTCAGAACTCAAAAAGATAATGACTGTGTTTCCACAATTAATTATTAATGTTAAAGTCAAGGATAAATATAAATATAATGAAAATAAAAATATTCAGTCCGCAGTGCGCAAATCCGAAAAACGCCTTTCAGACAGAGGGCGTGTCGTTGTACGCCCTTCAGGAACTGAGCCATTAATACGTATAATGGTAGAGGGAGAGGATAGACAAGAGGCTAATAAAGTCGCCGCGGAACTAGCCGAATTAATTGAGAAAGAGTTGAGCTAGGGTTAAATTATTAACTGGGCAATTTAAAAGATTGTGTATAAAGGGCATAGACTTAACAGGATGCCCTTTATTTGTTGTGAAACAACAAGGTTCCCGTGACTCAACAGCAATGTTTGATTGCGTGTCGGGTGGGGTTCTTTAGCGAGCGCAAGGTTCCCGGGACCCGACAGCAATACTAGATTGCGTGTCGGGTGGGGTTCTTACTTTTTGCGAGCATTTAATCTGTTTATCCTTCTTTGACAATACTTTATTGTAATGTTAAATAAAAGGTATAGTATCTTTTTTAAACTTTGTATATAATGGTCTTAATATATAATCATGGGTGGTGCTTTTTTTGAAAATTATAATTGCGGGAGCAGGAGATATAGGAATGGAGTTGGCCCTTAGATTATCACAGGAGAATCATGAAGTGGTAATTCTTGAGAAGGATAGGGAAAAGATCTCTGAAATCGCAAATAAAATTGATGCAATGGTTGTTGAAGATACAGGTGAACATATCACAGCCTTACTTAATGCAGGGGTCAAGGATGCAGATGTTTTCATTTCAGTAACAAACAGTGATGAACTGAATATGATGTTTTGCCTGATAGCAAAAAATTTGTCTGATATTAAGACCGTAGCCCGCGTTAGGAACCCGGAATACAGCAATTCCAAGAATGTTTTTTCAAACCGTCATTTAGGAATTGACATAATGATCGATCCGGAGAGAATGACTGCATTTGAGATTGCAAAATTGATTAGAACACCTGAAGCTACTGAAGTAGAATACTTCGCCGAAGGAAAAATAGAGCTGTTTGCTTTGAGGGTAGAAAAGGATTCTGAACTTACGGGGACACTTGTAAGTCAACTTCCTCGTTCACCCGATTATTTAATTATCTCTATTTTAAGAGAAGATGGTAAAGCGATAATTCCAAGGGGCGATGATGTAATATATCCAAACGATATTATTTATGTGATAAAAAAGGCATCAGCGTTTATTGAAATAGGTAGCATGGCCAGAAACGAAAAAAAAAGGTTCAAGAGTGTAATGATCTTGGGTGGAGGAAAGGTCGGAAGCAACCTTGCTAAGATCCTGGAGAGCAATAGAAAAAATGGATTATCAGTAAAGATTGTGGAGAACTCAGCTCAAAGGTGTGAACTGCTCAGTGATCAGCTCTCAAGAACACTGGTTTTGAATGGGGATGCTGCCGATATCAACTTCCTGCAGCAAGAAGATATTCAGCATATCGATGTTGTTGTTTCTGTTACGGGTAGAGACGAATTAAATATTCTTACATCACTTCTTGCTAAAAAGCTTGGAGTATCAAAAACCATAACTGAGATAAACAGGGTCGATTATGAATCAATACTCCAAACCCTTGAAATAGATTCTTATGTAAGTTCTCGTTTACTTGTCGCAGGAAAACTATCGAAACTGTTTAGAAAATCTAATATCATTTCTGAAACAATATTAAAGGATGGCAAGGCAGAAATGGTTGAGCTCATAGTACCTCCTAATGCCAGGTTCATAAACCAGCCGCTAAAGGAACTTAGACTTTCTGCTAAAGGCTTAATCGTCGGAGGCATACTGCGGGCCGGGAAGGCCATTATTCCGCGTGGGGACGATTATTTGGCCCCTAACGACAGGTTGATTATTTTTACTACCTCCCAGAATGTACAACTACTAGACAAGTTTTTTGGGGACAAGACAGCATAGAACATATGATGAAGGGAATGCAAAAAATGGACATTAGTTTTGTACGTCGCGTTATGGGAAACTTGCTCGTTGTTTTATCTTTAAGCATGCTTCCATCCCTAGGTTGGTCCATTTATTATATGGAAGGAGATTCAACAGCTTTTTTATTTTCAATCACAATCACATTATTATGTGGTATAGTGCTAAGGTATAAATCAACCCGAAAAAAAGAGTTTGGTATAAAGGAAGCCTTTTTAACGGTAGCTCTAGGATGGATTTTGGCTGGCGTATTTGGCGCTCTGCCTTTTGTTTTTTTTGGGGCAGTTGGCAGTTTTACAGATGGTTTTTTTGAAGCAGTATCAGGTTTTACGACGACAGGGGCAACCGTTATTAACGATTTAGAGGTTATCCCTCATGGCATATTATTTTGGAGAAGTTTTACCCACTGGTTGGGGGGTATGGGAATAATAGTGCTTTTTCTTGCAATACTTCCACAGACAGGTGCTTCCGGAATATATTTGTTTAAGGCTGAGGTTCCCGGGCCCTCTGTTGATAAGATTTCTTCCAGGATGACCCATACTGCAAAGATACTTTGGTTGATTTACTTGGGTATTACAGTTGTTCAAACATTGTTGTTGATGGTGTCCGGAATGAATTTATTCGACTCATTGACACATACTTTTGGGACAGTTGCTACAGGAGGGTTTTCCACAAAAAATCAAAGTGTAGGAGCCTTTTACAACCCGATTTCCGAAATCATAATTATATTATTTATGCTTATTTCAGGTATTAATTTTAACTTACATTATCAACTGATAAAAGGGCAATGGAGAAAATTATTTTCAGATGAGGAGTTCAAGTATTATATAGGAACATTTCTAATAAGCTCAATTCTTATTGCTATTAATTTAAAAAGTGTATTTGTTTCTTTCTTTGACCTGCTCAGGACGAGTAGTTTTCAGGTAGCTTCAATTATGACGACAACTGGATTTTGCACTGCAAATTTTGATGAATGGCCAGATTTTTCTCGGCTTTTGCTATTATTGTTGATGTTTTTCGGTGGTTGTGCCGGGTCAACAGCTGGAGCCATAAAACACATAAGGTTTTTGACGATGTTTAAGTATTGCTACAGGGAGTTGATAAAAATGCTTCACCCTAAGGCGGTGATTCCTGTAAAGATCAACGGCAAGCCCGTGCCTGACGATGTCATAAGGGGTATAGCAGGGTTTTGCTTTTTATATATTGCCTTATTTTTGGTTGGTTCACTTTTTCTTTTATTGTTAAATATTGATATGCTTACCGCAGTGTCTGCGGTGGCTGCATCACTAGGCAATATTGGCCCAGGATTTGCCCTGGTAGGTCCATACTATACTTATGCCCAATTTCCACATATGGCTAAACTCGTGTTGAGTGTATTGATGCTCCTCGGCAGACTGGAGTTATTTACCATAATAGTCTGCTTTATGCCGGAATTCTGGTACGGTGCGAGATTTGGCAGGAGGAGAGCGGCTCAATTTAATCAACCAAAATAACGATTTCTGGTCGTTACGGAGGTATTAACGATGGAATTTTATCAATTGGAGGCTTTTGTAAAGGTATGTGAACAAAAAAGCTTTTCCAAGGCTGCACAATCGATGTTTTTATCACAGCCGACAATTAGTGCTCATGTTATGGCACTTGAAAAAGAATTGAATGCAAAGCTTTTTGACAGAAGTGGCCGAGAAATAAGCTTGACACCAGCAGGGAAAGTTTTTTACCAAAATGCCATTAACATTTTAAAAGAAAAACAAAAAGCAGTCCAGGAACTCAAATATTTCATGGGAAGTGTTGAGGGAGAACTGCGATTGTTCTCAAGTACCATACCGGCTGTATATGTCCTGCCGGCATTAATAAGGGATTTTAATAAAGTTTATCCCAAAGTGGTATTTAAAGTGACTCAAGCGGATTCCAATATAGTATTAAATACTGTCGCAAGAGGAGCAGTAGAACTGGGGATTTCAGGCATGAAAATTGATAATCAGAGCCTGATGTTTATACCGCTTTGTCTTGATGAACTCGTTCTAGCAACACCACTCAGTTGGCCTGATGTTCCAAATAAAATTATTAATGTTGAGGATGTTTTCCATCAAAGGCTTCTTGTAAGGGAGAAGGGTTCCGGGACGAGGAGGACATTTGAAAATGCGTTAAAAAAGGAAGGCTTTAATCCAGATCATATAAAAATAGTAGCGGAATTTGGTAGTTCTGAATCCATCAAACAGGCGGTAAAAGACGGTTTAGGTATATCGGTCATTTCAAAGAGGGCTGTTGAAGATTATACTGAAATGAATCTTATAAAAATTTTTTATATTGGCGGGATAGATCTTACTAGATATTTCTATTTTGTATTTAAACGGGGAAAAACACTTTCACCAAATGCTCAGACCCTAATTAAATTTGTTGTCGATTATCTCAAGGCATTTTGTTTTGAAAGACTTGATTATAGGGGGGAAACGTGATACCGCACATTATTTTGCGAGGATGTCAGTTGGCAGTATAATTGTTGGCAATATATCGATGAAGTTTTAGCAGAGGTACAAATGTATGACAAAAGGCACAATTTCCCCAGGGAACTGAGCGGAGGTGAACCGCAAAGGGTATCCATTGCCAGAGCCATTGTTAAAAATCCAAAACTATTGCTCTGTGATGAGCCAACTGGAGCCTTGGATCTCCAAACCTCCCGCAGTATCCTGAAGCTCTTGCAGCAGGTCAACACAAATTTCGGAACAACCATTTTGATGATTACTCATAATACTGCCATTGCCGCTATGGCTAATAGGGTATTTAAGCTTAGAAGCGGAGAAATCGTAGATGAAAGTAATCGGAGACTTAACAGGCAGGCGGTAGAGTTGCGTGAACATTTATGGGCAAAAGGGTTTACAGTATCGAACTGGATTGACATTATGAACAACAAACGGGCAAGAATAGTCTTATAGGGACACTCTATGCCCAAGATTACCGGCAGCGAGATTTAATGCGGCTAGCAAAATACTATATGCTAAGAATGAAAGCTTATGTAAATTAAAAAAACAGGCAGAAACTTATCCCTCTGCCTTGCGGAAAAGTTTAGTTGACTTTTTTATGTTTGAGGCAGGATTCTCTTTAATGTTTGTAAAAGCAAATTTAAGAGCAGATATCATAGTTTTCTGAAAAAACGAAAAGGCCTTATGGGTAGGCTAAAGCCTATATCATGGGGAAATAGGAAACTCAGATGCAATAAGGATAGAAACCGGTAATCGGGAAGGGGTTTATATAATTTATCAGAAATTCAATAATATATAGACAGCTTTAAGGAAATCCGATATAATGCTGATGACTCCCATGATTATCCGTCTGAGTAGTATAATTTCTCAAGTGAATATAGACGATTGTGTATGCAGGTCTCTGTATATCGATTGCCTTTATCCTATCTTATATCAGGATATATAGATGGCCGCAGGGTGGCTCTATTACCCTTGTGAGCATGCTGCCAATGTTCGTATTCTCTTACTTATTTGGTCCTGCTGCTGGCATTTCCGCTGGAGCCGCATATGGGATTCTACAGCTAATACAAGATCCTTATATACTACATCCTGTGCAGGTCATACTAGATTATGTCATAGCTTTTGCGGCGTTAGGGCTTGCGGGTTATTTTCCGGGGAACATAAGCCTGGGTGTATTGATTGGTGGTCTTGGGCGATACTTTTCCAGCTTTTTGTCAGGTTTAATCTTTTTTGCTTCCTATGCACCTGAAAACATGAACCCGATAGTGTATTCGCTTCTCGTAAACGGCCTGACAATAGGCTCAGATACCCTGATTTGCTTTTTCGTTTCTTTCTTACCTCAGATAAGAAACCTTGTCAGCAGATTAAAATACAAGGTGCCCCAATGATGCTAAAAATTGATGATAAAATTGGTGTGATAACATCCCGATCAGTGTTGTAAAAGATAAAGGGCTGCAATTAACAGTGCAGCCCTAAGTCAGTTAGATATCAATGAATGTCAATTTTTCGGCCCTTAGGTTTTGAAGGGGTTACCTTTGGGAGGACAACCCGAAGCACCCCGTCTTTATAATTTGCTTTTATGGCATCTGAATTAACATTCTTGGGTATTGGTATAGACCTTGAAAAGCTTCCCCTGCGTCGCTCGCGGTGTATATAATTATCACCTTTTTCTTCAGTTATTTCATCCTGTTCAGCAGAGATAGTCAGCATATCGTCTTCGAAACGAATTTCTATGCCATTTTTATCGTATCCTGGGAGATCAGCTTCAACAATGTAATCTTGTTCAGTTTCCTTTAAATCTGCCTTAATATGTTGTGGGCTGAAAGCATCAAAGAAATCATCAAAGTCGAGGCCAAAATTGAGAAAACCGGGTAAAAGCCCTTTGCGTCTCCATGGCATAATGTCTCTTGACCGCATAAAATTCCCTCCTTATACAAATATTAGTATTTAAAGATATTATACAACAAAGGTCAGAAAAGGTCAATATCAGGAAAGGTCAAAAAATTAAAATCTTCTAAATGCAGGTTTTTATGTTTTTCTGTAGAATTAAAATTAATATATAACAGTATCTGTAGTAATATTTTGATCTTATATATAAAAAAAATGCACTTATGAATAGGTGAATCATGGAAATTGGAATTGATATAGTTGAAATTAATAGAATCAAGAAATTGTGCAGAAAAAAAAGATTTTTGATACGATTTTTTTCTGATGAAGAACTATCATGCATTATTGACAAAAGATTGTTTTATTCTCATTTGGCAGGGAAATTTGCGGCCAAGGAAGCAGTAGCCAAGGCTCTCGGGACTGGATTTAGATATTTTAAATGGAGAGATATTCAAATACTAAATGAATTAAACGGGAAGCCATATGTTGTGTTTACCGGAAAGGCTCATGAAATAATAAAATCGAGAGGAATCAAAAAAGTCCTTATTACGATTTCTCACAGCAAGGAATACGCTGTTGCATTCGCAGTTGCTGTTGGGGGTGCAGAGTATTGAAAGTAGTGAGCCCTTATACTATGAAATTGATTGATAAAAAGGCAATCGAAGATTATGGAATACCTGGTATTGTCCTCATGGAGAATGCAGGGATGGCCGTTGCTGATATGATAGATTCAGTTTATCAGGCCTGCCATGTACATGGCCAAAACAATACTAATGTGGCCATATTTTGTGGTAAAGGCAACAATGGAGGGGACGGCTTTGTTGCTGCAAGGCACCTTGTCAATAGAGGATACAATGTTAGAGTCTTTATCCTACACGATGCAGAGGATATATCCGGTGATGCACTTACGAGTTTTAATATAATCGGCAAAATGGGAATATATGTAAAAGTTTTAAAAGATGAGGCAGACTTGGCAAATGTCAGAGATTTTTGCAACAATTCATTTGCCGTGATTGATGCAATTTTTGGAACAGGATTTGGAGGGGAGATAAAAGGAGTTTTTCGCAGTGTTATCGATTTGATTAATTGCCTTGCTTGTAAAGTCATTTCCATAGACATCCCTTCAGGTATATCTGGTTACACAGGAAAAATTGCAGGCATCGCCGTAAAAGCTGATTATACCGTTACTATGGCGCTTCCCAAAGTCGGCCTGTTGCTGTATCCAGGAGCTGCGCATGTAGGTGAGCTTACGGTTGCCGATATAGGGATTCCCAAAACATTGATAGACTCCGCACAAGCAGAGGCAGTAGTCCTAGAGAAAGCACAGATTAAAAAATTGTTGAAACCAATCCCGATGGATGCTCATAAAGGGATAGCCGGCAAGGTATTTATTCTTGCAGGTTCTGAGGGAATGACCGGTGCAGCAGCGCTTACAGGTCTTTCAGCTGCGAGGAGTGGAGCTGGGCTGGTAACTGTTGGAATACCTAAAAGCCTAAATGAAATAATGGAAGTTAAATTGACTGAAGCTATGACAATGCCTCTTCATGAAACAAAGAACAGGAGTATATCTATTGATGCCCTTGAAGAAGCTCTTGCATTTGTGCAAAAATGTGATGCAGTAGCACTGGGACCAGGTATTTCGTTAAGTGAGGAGACAAAAGAGTTTGTAAAACAATTTACTGCGCTTTGCCCTGTACCCATTGTCTTAGACGCTGACGGATTGAACGTACTCGCAGAAAATCCGGAAATTTTTAAGAGAGCAATTGCCCCTTTGGTTATAACCCCACATGCCGGTGAAATGTCCAGGCTTCTTTCTAAGAGGGTTGAGACAATACAAAACGACCGTTTGACAGTCGTAAAAGAAGCTGCAAAGAAATTCGAATGTGTTACAGTTCTCAAGGGTGCAAATACGCTCATTGCCGATTCTGACGGTCATGTTTGGATAAATCCGACGGGAAACTACGGTATGGCTACTGGTGGCAGTGGAGATGTTCTTACAGGGATAATCACTGCTTTCCTCGCAAGAGGAATGAAGCCGGTAGATGCAGCTAGAGCCGGTGTGTATATTCACGGGCTTTCGGGTGATAAGGCAGCACTGGCTAAAGGACACATATCCCTCATAGCAAACGATATTATTGACAATCTTGCCATTGCGTTAAAGGAGATATATTAATAACAAACAGGAAATTATGTTATCCTCATATTGGGTTTTACACTTGAGAGCCAATTTGATAAAATAATAGAGCATTCTATCACGATTGCAATAGTTAACTGATTCTTTTCTATTGATTTTCACTATAATTAACGAAATTGTATTGTCAAAAAATAAAGATCGTCGAAAATTTAGATCTATATGTAGGTAAAAATTATTAAACTTAAAAGATTTTTGCATTTTAAGCATAAATTACATGTATGATTCACATAATTATATTATCTGTGCTTTTAGCTTACATACTATGTGTTATTTGTATTATAGCTCTTGGGGGTGTCATTGTGGCAGGATTAAAGAAAATTGTAGTCAGTTTACCTGATAATTTGCTTGAAGAGTTAGATTACTTTGTTGCTTTGGAAAAAAGAAACCGCAGTGATTTTATCAGCGAAGCTATGAAATTATATATTAAGGAAAGGGAAAAGATAAGGGTAAGGGAGCAGTTAAAGACCGGTTATTTACAGATGGCTCCTATTAATATAAAATTTGCTGAAATGGGGTTATGTGAGGATTATAAAGACTTTATATTATATGAAACAAGACTTTCGGAGTGTGAATAGTGTGTTGGTGAGGCGAGGGGATATATTTTTTGCAGATTTAAATCCTGTAGTAGGTTCAGAACAGGGAGGGGTACGACCGGTACTGGTTGTCCAGAATGATGTTGGAAATAAATATAGCCCAACTATCATTATTGCTGCAATTACGTCGCAGATAGACAAGGCTAAACTTCCGACACATGTAGAGCTTCCACATGAAGATTACGGCCTTGAAAAGGATTCTGTCATTCTCCTCGAACAGTTACGGACAATTGACAAAAAAAGACTTAAAGAAAAAATAACTTTTCTCGATCAAGATGTTATGAGTAAAGTAGACGATGCCTTAAAAATCAGTTTAGGCCTTGGACAGTATTTTTAGATTACTGCAATTATATATCGGCATTTGAGATGATAATGAATTTAAAAAAAGTCTTTGTTATGCAAAGGCTTTTTAAATTTGGCAGTATTTGTTATTTGGGAATGTATTCGTAAAACAATAGAAGGATTATGAAAAAAAGATTAGAATATAATGTTATGCTCCAATTATATTAAATAGGGGGGGTATATTGGTAATTTTTTTTAATGAATAACGGATCTTTTTAATACTAGAACATGGGAGGGGTATTGTCTGGTGGCACCATTTATCGGTATAACGGGATCATATAATTATAAAAAAAACTACGCTTTTCTCAAGGACGAATACTATACTGCGATAGAAAAAGCAGGTGGCATTCCTTTAGTTTTACTTCCTTTGGAAGATCATGCCTCTATTATACATTATGTGGAAAAATTAGATGGGATAATTTTGGCCGGCGGTCCGGATATTGATCCTGCCCATTTTGGTGAATTTCCCAAACCGTATTTGAGGCGAATCTGTCCCAAGAGAGATACATTTGAGATCGGTTTGACTAAAAAATGTATTGAACATGAAAAGCCAATTTTGGGTATTTGCAGGGGGATGCAGGTAATAAATATCGCTCTTGGAGGAGACGTTTTTCAAGACATGCATACAGAGGTGAAAGGGGCGTTCAAGCATGTACAAGATGCGCCAAGGTGGTACGCGAGCCATGAGATTGAAATTACGGATTTGAATTCGAGATTATATAGTATAGTAGGCATAAAAAAAATGAAGGTTAATAGCTTTCACCACCAATCACTTAAGCGTGTCGCACCAAGTTTAGCAGTTACAGCGGTTTCAGCTGATGGAATTATTGAAGCTGTGGAATCAATTAAAAAAAATGTTTATTGCATGGGAGTCCAATGGCATCCCGAATTTATGTGGGAAAAAGATCCCTTTCAGTTTTCTATTTTTAAAAGTTTTATAGATTTTATCAATGGTGAGGAGGAAGCTTAATGTATGCCATAGTCGGTGGCAGGATTTATACAATGGCGGGTAATATCTTTGATAAAGGTATCATATTGATAGACGAAGGTATAATCAAGTATGTGGGATATGATCTTCAAGTACCAGAAGGCGCAAGTATTATAGATGCATCCGGAAAATGGGTCTTCCCAGGTTTCATAGATGCACACACCCATTTAGGTCTTTTTGAGGAAGCTATAGGTGAAATTGGTGAAGACGGGAATGAGTGGACAGATCCAATAACACCGCATCTCAGGGCATTAGATGCTATTAATCCGGCGGATAGGGCATTTGAAGATGCCATAAGAGGGGGAATAACTTGTGTGTTTACGGGCCCCGGCAGTGCAAATATAATAGGTGGTCAGTCAGTTGCGGTTAAAACTTTAGGAAAAGTTATCGACGATATGATTGTAAAGTCACCAGCCGGTCTAAAAGTTGCTTTCGGAGAAAACCCCAAGAAGGTTTACGGGGACCAGAAAAAAATGCCATCTACCAGAATGGGTAACGCTGCTCTGCTCCGCGAAGCGCTTATACAAGCCGAAAATTATAAGAACAAGAGGGCTTCAGCAGAAGCTAAGGGAGATTATGCCGACAAAGACATCAGGATGGAGGTTTTATGTGATGTCCTTGAGGGCAAAATTCCTTTGAGAGCCCATGCCCACCGTGCAGATGATATCATGACTGCAATACGTATAGCCAGGGAATTTAATGTAAGGATTGTCATAGAGCATTGCACTGAAGGACATTTGATCGCCAATGACCTCGTAAAGGCTGAGGTGCCGGCTGTTGTTGGGCCTTCACTCACATCCCGCTCCAAATGGGAGTTGAAAGATCTAAGTTTTAAGACACCCGGAATACTGGCTGATAAAGGGGTGAAAGTAGCTATCATGACCGATCATCCTGTTATACCAGTTCAGTATCTCCCAATATGTGCAGCGCTTGCAGTAAGAGAGGGAATGAATGAACAAGATGCACTCGCTGCGATAACAATAAATGCCGCAGATATAGTCGGGATTTCCGAAAGGGTTGGTAGCCTAGAGGTTGGCAAAGATGCGGATTTAGTAATATGGGATGGGTATCCACTTGATTTGAGGTCAAAACCTTGTTTAGTTATGATAAATGGCAAAAAAGTATTTAATGGATGATATACAAATCCTACAAACTTGTATTTTAACATTTAATGTAATAGAATATAATTATGATAAAAAAATGTGAATCTTTCAATGAAAAGCAAACCGAAAAAATAGGTAAGTCTCTCGGAAAGTTTTTGAAACCGGGGGATTTCTTGGCACTCATCGGGGATTTGGGTGCCGGGAAGACCGTTTTTGTTCGCGGTATTGCCCGAGGTATGGGCGTACAAGGTGAAATTACAAGCCCTACTTTTACAATTATAAATGAATATCAAGGTGTATATCCTCTCGCACACATGGACACCTACAGGCTTGATGATCCAGAAATTGATCTTGAGAATGTCGGGTATTACGATTATCTGAAAAACCATGTGATAGTAATGGAATGGGCGGATCGAGCAATTGGTTTACTTCCGGAGCAGCTACTTTGGATAAAAATTGATACTGTTGACGATGTTACCAGAAGGATAAGTTTTAAGCCCATTGGGAGGCATTATATGGAAATCATACAGGAGATGGATGTTTAGTGTACATTTTGGGGATAGATACATCATCTATTGTGGCAACTACAGCACTTATAACTGAAGAAAAGTTACTATGTGAGTACATCGTGAACAACGAAAAAAATCATTCTGAGAAATTAATGGGGGTTATTGATCAGGTAGTGGTTGATTCAGGCATTGATATAAATATGGTCGACGCTATAGCAGTCGCGAAAGGCCCTGGGTCTTTTACCGGTATTCGAATAGGCATGGCATGTGCGCAGGGTATTGCTCATGCATTAAAAAAACCAGTAATAGGTGTAAATACACTTGACGGTCTAGCGAACAACTTAATGTACTCCACGTCTCTTTTGTGTCCTGTTGTTGATGCCCAGCGAGGTGACGTGTACTCAAGTCTTTTTAAATGGGAAAATGGTATAATGGTTCGGCTTTGGGATTACAAAATGATAAGGGCAGAAGAACTTGTGAATACCCTTCTTGGTTTAGACGAACAAATTATTATTATGGGAGATGGCTCATATCTCATTAAGGAGCACATTCGTAATAGTGCTAAATCAAATATCACGATTTCCCACTCGGCCTTTTTGATGCCAAGAGCTTCTTCAATAGCAGAAGTTGGCTTAAGGGAATTTCAAACAGGTAGATTTGATAGCTGCTTTTCAATTAAACCGTTTTACATCAGAAAATCCAATGCTGAAGAAAAGTGGGAGGAAGGTCATGGAAGTAAAGGTATCCGATGAAATCGTGATTCAGTTTATGAGTCTGAGGGACTTGGATGGGGTTATGGATGTTGAGAAGAAGTGCTTTACTACCCCTTGGTCCCGCTACGCTTTTACGTGCGAGCTGAGAGACAATCAGTTTTCACATTACTTAATTGCGCGTCATGGAGAAAAAATAATTGGGTACGGCGGAATGTGGATTGTGCTCGATGAAGCACATGTGACGAATGTCGGTGTTCTCCCTGAATATCGAGGGCAGGGCATGGGTGAAGCCTTAATGAGGGCATTGATAGACATAGCAAAAATCAACGGTGCCAATAAAATGACACTTGAGGTGCGTAAAAGCAATTATGTTGCACAAAATCTTTATTCAAAACTTGGGTTCGAGCCCCGTGGAATAAGAAGGGGGTATTATATCGATGACAAAGAAGATGCGGTGATAATGTGGAAAGATTTACTTTAAGCGTCTGATAGGGACCCCTCCAACTACTGAGTTTTTCGGGACATCTGCGTTTACGAGAGAACATGCCGATATGACGGCTCCGTCTCCAATCTCGACGCCAGGTAGTACTGTAACATTGGCTCCAATCATAACATTTTTTCCTATCTTTACTGTTCCGGTTCGCCACTCGTCTACTAGGTACTCATGACACAGAATTGTAGTATTGTATCCTAAAATAGAATTATCGCCAATTTCCACAAGTTCTGGAAAGAAAATGTCGAACATTACCATAAGTCCTACTGATACGTTTTTCCCCACTTTCATTCCTACAGCTCTGTAGAAGATATTTTTAAGCCAGAGCCAAGGAAGGTATCTGGCGATATAAATTATCAAAAAATTTATGACAACTTTTACCGGACTTACTGTTTTATGCCAAAACCACAATGAATTAACGCCCTCAACAGGGTGCCTTTCAACTTTTCTCATGTTCCCCTCCACTGGCAAAAATAGTATTTATCCACATATACACAGACTTATCCACAGAATATAACTGATTAACTAAATTTGTCCCAGACTTATCCACACTATCCCCAACATCATAATTAACTTATCCACAGTTTTATGATAGAGTTAAAGATGCGTGTGCGTTTAAAGACATTTCGGAGTGAAAGCCTTTTAGATATCTATAGTAGCCCGCACAGGCAATCATCGCAGCGTTGTCCGTGCATAATACGGGCGGAGGAAAGAAAATTGAAAATCGCTCAGCCGTCTCATCTGCAAACCGCTTTCTCAGCCTTGTGTTAGACGCAACACCGCCTGCAAGTGCTATTTTTTTAATATCAAATTTTATGGCAGCCCTTGTCGTATTTTCCACAAGGGCATCTACGACTGCCTTTTGAAAACTTGCTGAAATATCTTCTATTATTACCGGCAAACCTTTTTGTCTCAAATTGTTCAGGTGATTTAAGACTGCCGATTTTAAGCCACTGAAACTAAACGACAAGTCATCTTCCTTTAAATGTGCTACTGGGAACTGCACAGCTTTTTCATTACCTTGCAATGCGGCCTTATCTATCTTTGGACCGCCTGGATAGCCAAGGCCAAGGGCACGTGCAACCTTGTCGAAAGCCTCACCTGCAGCATCATCGACTGTCTTTCCGATTAATTTATAATCAAAGTAATCTTTTACTAATACGAGATGAGTATGTCCGCCTGAGACGATTAGGCACAGGAACGGGGGTTCAAAATCCGTTTCCAAAAAATTCGCAAATATATGGCCTTCTATATGGTTTACGCCTATTAAAGGTTTTTTTAACGAATAAGCTAGGCCTTTTGCATACGAAACTCCCACTAGAAGAGCTCCTACAAGACCAGGGCCGTGAGTTACTGCTATTAGGTTGATGTCTGAAAGATCCACGTTCGCTTCTTCGAGTGCTTCTTGGACTGTATGGCATATCGCTTCAAGATGCTTCCTGGAAGCTATCTCAGGGACGACTCCTCCGAATTTTTGATGCCACTTTATTTGAGAAAATATGCAGTTTGACAGTATTGTGCGGCCGTCTTTTACTACTGAGGCTGATGTTTCATCACAAGATGATTCAATACCTAATGTTAGAAATCCCCTGTCCAATCAAATTCTCTCCTCATGGCTGATATATTATAAGCAACAGACTAAATTCGTA
Source organism: Tepidanaerobacteraceae bacterium (assembly GCA_050949725.1). Lineage (GTDB taxonomy): Bacteria > Bacillota > Thermosediminibacteria > Thermosediminibacterales > Tepidanaerobacteraceae > JBMNGH01. The sequence goes on along the minus strand of JBMNGH010000005.1, from coordinate 10,411 downwards.
ACAGAGTAGAAGTGAAAAAAGTCTGTATAAAGTATATCATACCTTAGAGGATTTTAAAAAAAAATATAGAAATATATAAAAAAGTGGGTTACCCAGTAACCCGGGTATGGGAGGTAAGCTGGTGTTTCAAAAGGTTAAAAATGTTCGCCTCTATGAAACAATCATTGAACAAATTAGGGAAATGATAGATAAAGGTGAAATTAAGCCTGGTGATAAATTTCCTTCTGAGCGGGAGCTTATGAAACAGCTTGGTGTAAGCCGTGCTGTTCTTAGGGAGGCGTTTCGGGTGTTAGAATTCAGGGGGCTTGTCGATAGCAGGCCTGGAGGCGGGAGGTTTTTGAGGTCGGCAGAGAACCTCAGCATAATAAGAGGTTCGGCATTAGAACTAGAAAGGGACGCCCTGTTAGATGTAATAGAGGCACGGGAAATAGTTGAGGTTGAAATCGTGAGGCTTGCGGCAGCTAGAGCAACAGATGAAGAGTTGACAAAACTAATTTCACTAGATGAGGAATTTCACGGATCAAAAAATAACATTGAAGAATACAGAAACAAAGACATGGATCTAGATTTTCATCTGGCGTTGGCAGAGATGTCTCACAATTTCATACTTAAAATGATGATTAACTTTATGCTGATTTTATCCCGTGATCTAAGAGAAAAGACAATTCTCGATTACAATGATTGGATAAAGTTATGTGAGCAGCATACCGATATAGTCAAATCGATATGTGACAGAAGAGAAGATGATGCGGTCAAAAACATGAAAACCCATTTAAATCAACTTAGACAGGATATTTCAAAAATATAATTGCCGTCAGATTCTCATAGAATTAATACAACTTTATGCAATGATACTGGCTATGCGCCAACTACTATAAAGCTGTTCAATAGGAGGAATTTGAATGCGAATAACAAAACACCCCATATTGACCTTTGAGAGAAGCAGGGAGGTAGAATTTACATTTAATGGCAGAAAAATGAAGGGCTATGAAGGCGAACCCATAGCGGCTGCTCTTCACGATAATGGCGTGAGAGTCTTGAGCTATAGCAAAAACCTTAACAGGCCACGAGGGTTTTATTGTGCGATCGGCAATTGTTCCTCGTGTTTGATGACTGTTAATGGAGAACCTAATGTGAGGGTATGTACTGAAAAATTAAAAGAGGGAATGGTCGTTGAAACACAAAAAGGCAAGGGGGAACTGAAATGAAAAAAACTCAAATTGCCGTAATTGGCGGAGGCCCCGCTGGTTTGATGGCATCCCTCGCAGCGACAGAGATGGGTGCACAGGTGACAATAATAGATAGAAATTCCAGACTTGGAGGTCAGTTAGTGAAACAGACCCATATGTTTTTCGGGTCTGAAAAGGAATATGCATCTATGAGAGGCATTGATATAGGAGCTATGCTTTCTTCCAAGGTGATGGAAAACCCAAGGATAGATATCATGTTGGATTCAACGGTTATTGCTTATTACCCTGACGACGGGGTTATTGGAGTTGAGGTGGCGGAAAAGACTTTTGTTAAGCTTAAAGCTGAACGAATAATTGTAGCTACAGGGGCTTCTGAAAAGTTTTTGCTATTTAAAAATAATGATATCCCGGGAATATACGGAGCAGGGGCAGTGCAAACCTTAATGAACGAACATGGTGTTGTTCCGGGAGAAAACGTGCTTATGGTGGGGGCCGGAAATATCGGGTTAATAGTGAGCTATCAATTGATGCAGGCAGGAGTAAGGGTAAAAGCAATAATTGATGCGGCGCCTAAAATAGGTGGTTATTTAGTACACGCTGCTAAGGTGGCACGCTTAGGAGTGCCTATTCTGACATCTTATTCTATTAAGGAAGCCTTTGCTGGGGAAGCCACAGGAGTACTTGAGAGAGCAGTGATCTGGCAAGTTGATGATAAATGGCAGCCTATCCCCGGAACTGAAAAGGTGTTGAAAGTAGATGTAATATGTATTTCCGTTGGTCTTTCACCACTTGCAGAACTTTTGTGGCAAGCAGGGTGTGAAATGAAATATGTGCCACAGCTGGGTGGTCATGTGCCATTAAGGAAGCCAAATATGGAGACAACAGTTTCGGGAATATATGTAGCCGGAGACATTGCGGGTGTTGAAGAGGCCAGCAGTGCGATGATAGAAGGAAGGCTGGCAGGATTAGACGCTGCAAAAAGCCTGGGGTATTTTAGTGATACTTATGAAGAAAAAAGGGAAGAAGCATTAAAAGAGTTGTCAAACCTTCGTTCAGGGCCTGTTGGAGAAAAAATAAGGCAGGGTATTGCCCGAATATCAATATGAATATATTAAACATTAACTTGCAAAATATTGAGACAGATAGGAGTGTAATGGGATTATGTTGGAGAAAAACGGTGTACCAACACTAGATGATATAAAAAAGAGAATCCCTCCTGAAAAAAGGCTAAAAAAAGGTGCAGTAGCAATGATCGAATGTTTTCAGAACATACCATGCAACCCATGTAGTACCGCCTGTAAGCGGGGAGCAATTCAGGAGTTCAGCGATATAAATGACCTTCCACAAATCAATTTTGATGTCTGCAACGGTTGCGGTCTCTGTATAAGTAGATGTCCGGGCCTTGCAATATTTGTTATAGATGAGACATATTCACCGGAAGAGGCCGCGATTTCTCTTCCATATGAATTTTTGCCGCTCCCCGAAAAAGGGGATAGGGTCGATCTTTTGAATAGAAGTGGCCAAAAGGTTGGAATTGGCACCGTCTTAAATGTGAGAAATGGCAAATATGAAGACAAAACTCCTGTTGTCAAAGTTGCCGTTCCTAAAGACATGATAATGGTTGTAAGGAACATCAGGGTTGGAGGGGAGAGTTAAATGATAAAAGGAGAGAAAATAATTTGCAGATGCGAGGATGTAACTGTTGAAGAAATACAAGCGTTGATTCAAAAAGGTTATACTTCTATGGACGAAATAAAGAGGTTATCTAGATGTGGAATGGGTCAATGTCAAGGTCGTACATGCAGGACATTACTCTTAGCAGAACTGGCCAGAGCTACAAAGACAAGCCCGGATAAAATTAAGGTAACATCGTTCAGACCACCTGCCAAGAATGTAAAAATGTCAGTAATACTGGGAGGTGAAACCGATGAAAAAAACAGCTGAAATCGTTATAATAGGCAGTGGCATATCCGGGCTATCTACTGCGTATAATCTGGCATCGCGTGGGATGAAAGAAATCGTTTTATTGGAAAAAAATTATTTAATGAGTGGGTCTACCGGACGATGTGGGGCGGGTGTCAGGATGCAATGGGGCACTGAAATGAATTGTGCTTTGGCTAAAGCAACTTGTGATATATTTGAGAACATTAACGAAATGCTTGACTTTGCCGATGATGTGGAATTTCAGCAAGGCGGGTACCTTTTAATGGCAATAACCGAAAAGGAAGTAGAACAGTTTAAATTAAACATTGAATTGCAACATAAATTGGGTATACCGTCTGAAATGCTAACACCTGAAGAAGCCCTAAAGATTGTACCTGAATTAAATATCGAAAATATTTTGGCATGTACATTTTGCCATAAAGACGGGCATGCAAACCCGTTTAAAACAATGCAGGCTTATGCCGAAGCTGTAAAAAGATTAGGGGTTGAATTATATACTTTTACTGAGGCAACCGGAATAGATGTTGAAGAAGGAAAAATTAAAGGTGTAAATACAAACAATGGTTATATATCTACACACAATGTAGTGGTAGCTGCAGGTGCTTGGTCAAGGGATGTGGGAAAGCTAGCTGGTGTTGAAATTCCTGTCAGACCTGAGAGGCATCAGATTTTGGTTACGGAACCGGTGAATCCAATACTTGAACCTATGATAATGTCGTTTGCCGGTAATATTTATCTTCAGCAGGAGCCGGGAGGCGAATTTATCATGGGATTTGGGCCTGCCGAGCATGAGACATACAGCATTACATCTACCTGGGATTTCATACAGACAATGTGCCGGAAGGCGGTTTCTTATCTACCCTACTTGAGGAATATAAGAGTGGTTCGCCAGTGGGCCGGCTTGTATGAAATGTCTCCTGATGCTCAGCCAATATTGGGGAAGGTGGAGGAAGTAGAAGGTCTGTATTTAGCAACAGGGTTTTCCGGACACGGATTCATGTTTGGCCCGATTACAGGGCAGCTGATGGCTGAATACATCTTAGGTCTTCCCACAACAATACCCATTGATAAACTGGATGTTGGAAGATTTAAGCGAGGAGAACTCATATTTGAGCCTTCCGTGGTATAAAAGTTATGCATACAGCTGATCAACATTAATTTTTCGCTGAGTAAGATAGTGAGGCAAAAAAAGTATACGGTTTTGTTTTTATCCAACAAGGATTATGGCGGGTCGTTTCAAAAAAAATCCAGAAAACTTGATGCGCTCCACCGTTTTTGACTTCCATAAACTTGCTTGACCTGGATCTACGATTTTGACCTTATTGACACTAAAATTCGCCTGTGATACAATTATTAAAATAAAAGTGTCCTTTATCTAAATCTTTTATTAGCATGGGTAACCCCCAAGGGCATAAAACCAAAGGGTACGCTCCTTTGGTTTTTTTGTAACTATGAGAATGAATGCTTGGTAATTTAAAATTTTTGTTTTATTCAGAACAAATACCAGAAACCTTTTATTGAATTATAATTAATGTATTTTCTATTATAATTCAAATAATTTATAATTCAAATAATTGTTATCGTGGGTGAGGTGTAAACTGTGAAAATTATAGTACAAAAATTTGGAGGAACTTCACTTGCAACAAAGGATCGGATTCAAAAGGCAGCTGAAAAAGTTATTGAAGCAAAGAAAAAGGGCTATGATGTGGTAGTAGTAGTATCTGCCATGGGTAGAAGTGGAGATCCGTATGCAACTGATACACTGCTCGATTATGTCAAGAGTTCTGTAAAAAAAGTGAGTTCCAGGGAATTGGATCTGCTTTTAAACTGTGGTGAAATAATATCGGCAGTTGTGTTTTCACAATCTTTGGAGAGTATGGGGTTTAAAAGTACAGCGTTGACCGGTGCCCAAGCCGGGATAATTACGGATAGTTCTTTTAATTGTGCGAGGATTTTGAGGGTTAAGGCAGATAGGGTTCTGGAAAACCTTAAAGAAGGGAAAATAGTTGTTGTTACAGGTTTTCAGGGTATTACTGATGGAGGTGATTTAACCACCTTAGGTAGGGGTGGGAGCGATACAACGGCTGCTGCATTAGGATCGGCGTTAAACGCTGAATTCATAGAGATTTTTACGGACGTGGATGGAGTAAAAACGGCGGACCCACGGATAGTAAAAGATGCACGGACATTACAAACAGCCACTTATTATGAAATTTGCCAGCTGGCGCATCAAGGCGCAAAAGTAATCCATCCCAGGGCAGTGGAGATAGCAATGCAACAAAACATACCATTAAAAATACGTTCTACTTTTTCTGACACTCCGGGTACATTGGTAACTAGCTGCCGCAATAACCTTAAAGAAATAGAACTTATAAGTGAGCGCCTGATTACGGGAATCACTTATATGACTAATCTTACCCAGATAAAAATAGACCCGGATAAAGATCGCTGCCTGGATGAAACACAGTTAAAGATATTCAGGTCATTAGCAGATGCGAATATAAGCATTGATTTTATAAATGTAAGTCCACATAAGATTAAATTTACTGTTAAGGAAAGCGATAATGTTAAAGTCAGACAAATTATAAAGGACTTGGGTTTAAACAGCCAAATAAATACAGGTTGTGCAATGGTATCTATTGTAGGAGCAAATATCATGGGTGTTCCGGGAGTTATGGCAAAGATTATGGAAGCTTTAGTAAAAGAAAATGTACAAATTTTACAGACTGCTGATTCCTACACTTCTATTTGGTGTTTAGTCAAACAAGAAAACTTAGAAAAGGCAATTATTGCATTGCACAAAGAATTTGAACTGTATTAGAAAACATAATGAACATGGATGATTATTGAAGGTTATTGGGATAACTCCCAATGATCTTTCTTTTTTTGCCTCGAAACTTAGGAGTAGTATCCTCTTTCGAAGGTACTATTTATGCTTAGGACAAATTAAAGCATAAGATGATTGTATTTAAACTTTTCATACGTGTAATTATTCTATATTTTTTTTAATGTATATTGTATAATAGAAAATATAGAAACTTTATAAACAGTTAGTTAATTGAGCCGCTGATATGGAAAAGAGGTGATACAACCGTATTGCTGTGTGACATTGCTTTTACTTTTATCAAGAAAAGGTTATGCAATAACCTGAATATGCAGAAATTAAGTTGAATGAAAACAATGGGTGTTGTAGTGTAAGCATCAAAAACCTAAAGGCTATTAGCGAAGGATGTAGATAATAAAAGCAGGACATTATAGATGAAAATTAAAAATAAATTTACAGGGGGTTACGATATGTCAAAATATAAAGTAGTCTTAACAGATAATATTTTCCCGGATTTGGATTTGGAAAGGAGCATGTTAGCTTCTGTCGATGCAGAACTACTTGAAGCAAAGGACAATGATCATATGCTGAAGCTTATTACAGATGCAGATGCTGTCATCAATACATATGCAAAAATGTCCGCTAGTGTCATTGAAAAACTTCAAAAATGTAAAATCATAGTAAGGAACGGTATAGGTGTGGATACGATTGACATAAAGGCAGCTTCAGAAAAGAGGATAATTGTTGCTAATGTTCCCAGTTACTGCATCGATGAAGTTGCTACACATGCCACGGCATTGATACTTGCATGTCATCGAAAGATATTTTATCTCGAAAAAAAAGTAAAAGCAGGTATCTGGAATGTCAAACTAGCAGCACCTATTACTGCGCCAGAATTAAGCTATGTTGGGCTTGCTGGGTTTGGCAGAATACCGCGCCAAGTATGTAAAAAAGTACAGGCTTTAGGATTTAACGTTATAGCATACGACCCATATGTTGCTCAGGAGGATGCAGATGAATACAATGTAAAAATGGTGAACATTCCAACACTCTTAAAAGAATCTGATTATATTTCGATTCACTGCCCGCTTACAGAAGAGACGAAAGGAATGTTTAATTACGAAGCGTTTAAACAGATGAAAAAAACCGCATTTATAATAAATACAGCTAGGGGTGCAGTTATTAATGAAAAAGAGCTGATAGCAGCGTTGCAAGAAGGATTGATAGCTGGTGCTGCGCTGGATGTTCTTGAAAAAGACGGTATAACGCCTGATCACCCACTTTTGAAAATGGACAATGTTATAATAACACCACATGCGGCCTGGTACAGCGAGCAATCCATAATAAAGCGGCGCAAGCAGACTATAGAAGCTGTTATAAACGTACTAAACGGTGGCGAGCCCGAATCTTTTGTAAACAGAAAAATGATCGCATAAATTTCATAAAGATAGCAGACTGGATAAGTTATTAATTTAAAAAAATAAAAAGAGCCCGCAACAGCCTTCGCTACAGCTGCTGTAAATCTCTACATAGCCCACTGCAACCTTTCGGCTACAATAGACCATCACAAAACCTACAGCAACCTTTGCTCGACCACCATGAATACCTTAGAAACCTGCGGCAACCGCTCGGCTGCCGCAGATCCCTAATTAAATACAAATAATGCACAATACTACATACACATTTGTAATTAATCTGCGGAACCCATGGTGATCTTAGCTCGAATGCCGCACATCTCTTTCGACCCCGTGATAGCTTAGAGGCCATCACGAAGCCTTATGAAACGTGCAACACTCTGCCCTCCGGCCATTGCCGAGCCTCATAGACCCGACAATGACCTTTGGCCGACTGCCGAAGAACCTGGCAGGATCCCTCGGCAGTCTTGGCTCAGCCATCGCGAACCCTTACGATAATATAATACCCAGGTTCGCTTTTTTATATACCTAATTAAGCTAAAGAATTTAATTTTCTAATTGTAGCATTCTAGCAATCACGACTGCTGACTGTGCACGATTCACACTGTCTTTAGGATAAAAATTCCCGGACTCGCCCTTTACAATACCGAGCCCCATTGATAAGGCAGCGTGTCCTTTGTAATCGGGACTTATTGATGTTTTGTCTTTTGCCGGCACATTGTAAATTCCATGGATAGATGCAACTTTATCAAAGCCCAGTGATCTGATAATAAATGCTGCCATTTTTTCGCGAGTTAAATTCTTATCGGGGTCAACTTCACCTTTTTTTACAATACCTAATTTGACTGCTTTGTCTAAATATTCATCAATATCCTCTTCATCATCGAAATCGGGTGAAGAACCAGAAGAGCCTTCAGATATCGCGTTATTTGTAGATATGAGCAGTAATTTGACAAACCTGCCTTGACTTATGTTTCCATTCGGATTGAAAGTGTCTTGTTTGGAATTAATTATTCCCAAGTCCACCAAAAGCTGTATTTCGTTTTCCGCCCAATGGTCTTTTATATCTGTAAATGAGGTTTCTACTATTTCCTCGATCGGGTTTCCTCTGGAATCCAGAGGCCTGAATTCAAAAGCATCAAACGTATAAGAAGGAGATTGTGCCAACTTGTACACAAGGTAGTATTTGTATAAATCATCTTTGTTGTCATAAATTCTTACGTAACTGAGTTCAAGCCCGAAATCCTTCAAAAATCTTGTGTCCACCTTATCTTTAGTCAAAATCCCGTCAGGTTCAACGAATTTTGCATCATGCCAGGTCATATTATAACTTGTGATTTTGCCGCTTTCAGAGTCGACTTCTATCCTGAAACCATTTGCCGTATACGGAATATCGTTTACCTGGCGTATGTAATCATAACTGTGTGTCCTCATCTTCTCCGGATATTCCATTTCTCCCGGTAGCTCTTTTAATTTAACATTATCTAGTTTTTCAGGCTGTATTATTTTAAGAAATTGTTCGGCCTTTTTCTGTGCCGCAGATCTGTCATATTTTTGCACAAAGTCTTGTTTTTGCATGCTCTCATCATAAATGTTGAAACTTAATAAATCTGAACTCGTAGCATCGACACGGGCATATATAGAACCGTAACCTTCGTCTGACTCTTTCTTTTTCTCCCAACTGATGCTCCAGATTTTATTTCCCGGGTTATCGTAGTCCTCATAAAGGTTTGCATACCTTTGCTCATAACTTTTAGGGATTTCCACATACTTTTCTACAATCTTTGCGGCTTCACCTTTAGTAATGCAGTTCTTAGTTGCTTCAACCTCTCGAAGTTCTTCAGGCGTCAATTCTTGTGCCATACTTTTCTCGGCAGCACCGGCGCCATCTGATGATAACCGGTAATAACCGCTTTCATGCAGCAATTCACCGCTTGTGGCGTCGATAAGGACTTCATAGGGTCTGTCTATTGTGTAAACCAGCTTTACTTGGGTTTCCTTGCTTGAATAATCATAGTACCTCTTATACACTAATTGCAATCCCCGCTTATCTGTAAATATTTTTTCCGCATCTTGTTGAGATATAATTTTTTCCGACGAAGGAAGCTCATCAGCAGACCATGAAAAGTTGTATCTTTGAATGTCACCTGTGTTGGCATTAACCGCAATATTAAATCCGTTATCTTCAACAGGAATGTCATTTACAACCCTCACGAAATTAAACGTGTAAGTAGTCCGATATCTGGTTGTAAGCGGGTAGTAGGGCGGCTCTTCCGATTTTCTCAACACGGTTTTAGAAAACTCCTCAGGTTGAAGCTTTTTGGCAAAATCTTCTGCTACTTTTTGAGCCTCATCCTCGCTGAATTTGGGTACTAAGGAAGGTTTTGAATCTGAGTCAGTGCCTTTGTATAAATTAATACTGACTATAGCACCTTTTTCCGCGTCTATGGTGGCGCTCAGGCTCCCATACGGCTCTTTTGACTTGGACCAATGCAAGTTCCACGTTTTCTGTTGCCTTCCCTCATCGTAACTTATGTTAAAATTATCATAAATGCTTGTATCGAAAATTTTTTTAACCATTTCAATAGCTTTTTCCTGCGAAAAAGGTACATCTGTCTGAGCATGTAAAGTAGTAATAAAGCAAGACATGAAAAATACAAGTATTAAAGCCAAAGTCACAAAACGCAGGGTTAATTTCAAATTAACTCCTTTCAAAAAATCTTTATAAATTTTATTGGTCATTTTTTTCCCCCTCTTTTTTAAAGTTTATATTTTGAAGATTTTGGTTAAAACTTTAGACGGTAAATAATATAAAAAGTTCCATTTCACAAAAAACATACGATTTATGCTAATGGCCATTTTAAAATACCTTTGTGATATTTAGATTGTAAGCGTTGAATAGTTATGTCATTTCCTAAAAGCAAGTAATTTAAACATCATTCTGAAAACTGCTCAATCTAATATGTATATTAACATATTTTATACTAAATTAACTCTAATCATATCTAAAAGAGTAAAACGCGAACATTTATTTAAAA
>JBMNGH010000004.1:0-21141 GCA_050949725.1 Tepidanaerobacteraceae bacterium | reverse complement strand
GAGGTCAATTTAAATTTGACAGGACAAATCCTTAGAGTAAAATTATCGTAGGCAATTCCAAAAAAATAATGGGAAGAGCCAAAAAAAACTCTTCCCATAATCACGTCTTTCCTGTATGTTTGTAGTAGACAAGACCAACAAACAAGGAGGGACGTGATATGAATATTTTACCCTTAAAAGACTTAACCTTCAAGGACATAGAGCAAGAATTTTTCAAACTGGGTTGTGAAATTGCTAGAAATCTTATGCAGCAGTTCCTGGAACAGGCTGATGAAGAGCTATCAAAAAAAAGAGACAAAACCCAATTAAGACATAAAGGCAAGAAAACAACCACCATTAAAACCCTTATGGGAGAAGTGGTATTCAGAAGAAACATCTACAAAAAAGTTGCTGAAGACGGCCAGGTTCAGCACATTTACCTACTTGACGAAGCCCTTGGCTTTGAAAGTATCGGCACCATATCCCCTAATCTGGTAGAAAAGATAATAGAGCTCAGCTGCCATAAATCCTACCGTCAAGTAGCCCAAACAATCAAAGAACTAACAAACCAAACCATAAGCCACCAGGCAGTATGGGATATCATCCAAGCCGTAGGCCAAAGGCAAAGGGATGCAGAAGCTCAACTCATCAAAGCCTATAGAAACAATGAACTGTGTGGTGACCGAGAAGTATCATTACTTTTCGAGGAATCAGACGGCCTCTGGATACCCATGCAAGGCAAAAGTAGGCCCAAAAGAGGCAAAGGCCGTAAGGAACTAAAAATAGGTCTATCCTATGAAGGCTGGAAGCCCCGATACCCATCCTCCAAAGAATATATGACAGTAGGGAAAACAGTCTTTGCCGGTTTTCACCAAGCAGAAGACTTCCAAGACCTAAGAGAAGCCACCATAGCCTCAAGATACAACACTGATAAGATTAAACACAGGATACTAAACGGTGATGGAGCAATCTGGATTAGATACGCCCATGAGCCGGAAACAGGCATATTTCAATTAGATCCATACCATCTATCAAAAAACATAGTCAAAAACGTAAAAGATAAAAGAGCAAGATACTATATCAAAAGATGTCTAAAAGCCGGAGAGTTAAGCAAAGCATACACCAAAATAGAAAAATTGAAATATAAATGTAACGGTCTTGCCGATAGAATAAAGGAACTTAACGACCTGGAAAGCTACATAAAAAACAACCAAGACGGCATAATCAGCTACAAAGACAGAATAGAAATGGAAATCTCCAACCCACCGGAAGGATTGGAATACCGAAATCTTGGGACCATGGAAAAGAACGTAGACATATTTGCCAAACGCATGAAAGGAGGCAAGAGTTGGAGCGAGGAAGGAGCCACTAACCTAGCAAAAATCATTGCTCTTAAAATGGGAGAAAACTTTAAGGATAAAATTGCCGCCCTTATATCAGGACAAGTATCGGATAGATTAACAGAACGCTTTGAAGAAAGCATCAAAAACACCCGAAAGAACATAGACAAGACCATAAAAAAGGAGATTTACCCATTACACCGTGGAAAAATACCTTTTTCCGATTGCAAGATGACCAATGGAAGGCGAGTTATCCGCAATTTATTTAACATGCAGGATTTTTGTGAACTAACCTACCGTTAAAACAGCCCTAGTAGGTAGGCTTACTTGATGTTGCCCAAAAATAACCTAATACATGAAAGGAAGTAACTGACATAAATGAGACCGTAAATGTCTGCCCTTGGCCAGTCGAAACGACATGCAATGCTCAATATCAAGGCTGGCTATAAAGCCAATCTTGGGGTTTGTCTTGACATGGAGAAGGTATTATTGGCCATTTTTGGCGCCAGCCAAACTAGACCCAGCGGCTAAGGAAATGGCAACTTCTTGAATAAGATAGATTCAGGAAAGACAAAAAAATTGCCTACTTATACTTGACTCAAACAGCATGATGATGTTTCTTGTCTAAAGAGCGATAAAAATATATAATGACTGTAAAGATACATTATCTGCTAAAATTATAAAAGATTTCGTATTATTAATTAAGCGTAATATCAATACATAAATGCATAGTCTACTGAGAGACGGACTGCTAAGAAGGCAATTGTTCCGGGTTACCTTGTTTCTTACTTTATTAGGGGAGATTGTAGATAAGGGAAGTATCGTACTGCCTGGTTACCTCATGTGTTACTCTAAGGACACTTATGGAAAATACGTTGCATAAATTAAAAGCAAGACTGTTTTGTGTCGAGAGGATGATACAAATGAACAAAAACAAACGGGATTACATAAAATTCTTCATTGTAGTAATGGCGATTATCATCTTGTTCGGGTGTGCTGGCTGTGGGAGAGAAAATCCGTCACAACAAGGAATAAATGAAGAAGACCCGGAACAAAGCGAAAAAATTAGCATAAGCGGAGACGGGGTAGCAGAGCCGAGAACTTTTACCCTTGAGGAAATGAAGGAATTGCGATATGCACAATTTGAACACATTTATTCAACGGTAAACAATTGGCCCACAAGGAAGAAATACGCAGCCCGCGGTGTTTTGGTAAAGGAGCTGTTAAAAGCAGCAGGTATTAAGGATGATGCTAAAAGCATTGTGTTTGTAGGCGATGATGAATTCAACATGCCATTTACCAGAGAACAGTTGTTAGAAACCGACAGATATTATTTTCCAAATGTCCTAGAAGGTGATTCATCTAATGCGGTTTTAGTTGAACCTTTATTGGCGTATGAGTATATGGAAGGCAGCGATGATTTAAATGATGTCCAACCAGATGACATCTGCCTTATTGTACCTCAGGAAGACATTGATGATCAGACCAACATTGCATTTATTAAAAATGTGAAACAGATTGTTGTTTCAACAGAGGATCCGGGAAAATGGGATCTACCTACAGCATTTCCTATATCGGGGGAAATAACCAGGGGAGATAAAGTCAAACTACAGCATAAAGACATGAGCGTAGTTAAAATATTCTATACGATTGACGGCACGGATCCAAAACAACACGGCATATTGTATAATCCCAGTACATATCAACTCGATTTAAACGAGCCGATTCAAATTGATGATGATACCGTCGTCAAGGCTTTTGTGAAGGGATTTGGCCAACATGACAGCGATGTTGCAACATTCGAGTACAAAGTAAAATAGGGGGTCTAGTTCTTGAAAAAGAGTTATTTTAAGTTTATAGCTTTTTTACTGGTTTATCTCATTGCTTTAACTGTTACAGGATGTGGCCAAAAAGAAATCGCAAGCGCGAGGAGTACTGGTAAAGAAGAATATGAAAACCAGATGATAGTGATACAATGCCCGAATGATGTAGAAAAAAAAGTTACAGTCTCGGAAATGAGGAAGCTGGATCAGATAGAATTTGATGCGAGCTTAACCAGGACAACCGGATTATTAGAAGAGTTTAAAGCCGCAGGTCCCACTATGAAAGATGTTTTGGCCTTGGTAGATGAAGACATTTCTGATTATAAAGCCCTGGGGTTTTTCGGCAGAGACGGTTATTACTGTTTGGTGACACCTGAGATTATTGAGAACTTTGAACTGGTCTTGGCCCTGGCCATAGATGATAATCCGGAGCTTCCCGCTGATACAAGGCCTGCAAGATTATGTATACAAGGTGAGTTTGGGCCTTACTGGGTTCGTATGGTAGAAAGGATAGTGTTGTACGATCAAATTCCACAAAAGGATATAAAGTCAGTTTGGGTGTTTAAGAATTTGATTGAGGGGATACAGCCTTATGAATACGAATATTACGGGAGCGAAGATGATGCAATAGAACTTGTCCAGGTTTTTGCGAGATTTGATGAAATAAACAATGAGGCCTTTTTCACGATGAAATCTGCTGACGGGTTTTTGAAAAATGAAGCAATGAACGTCGTAAGCCAAGGGTATTACATCAAAATAGAAGGGGAGGGTGCCCCTATGAATATTTCACCCTATATAAGGTTAGGTATGAATGTAAAACACATAGCATGGTTTTCCACAAATGCAGATGCGGCGATATTCCCTGAACAGATGGCTGACCTTTTGGGTGAAACAGAGATCGAGGGGCAAAAAGGTGTTTTGCTCGGAGAAATATTGGAAGAGGTCCGTGTTAAGGACATTGAAAGCAAACAATTTGAACTTTTTGATGTTGATGGCGAAAGATTAACTGTGACGGGGGCTGACCTTTACAAAGGATTATTGATTCCTAAAGGAAACGGCACATACAATGTCAATTGGGATAAACAAACAGAATTAGCTCCTATTGAAAATCTTCTTCGCATTAAGGCCGTAGAATAGAAATCGAACATGATTTAGCAATATGATTGACAAAATGGAGTGTTGTTGATTGAAAAACAGGATTTATTTAGTCACTGTTGGAATTTTAGTTATTTTATTAATCGTAGGTTGCAGCAGCCCGGACGGAATGACAAAAAAAGAAGTGGGAGCACTAAAAGAGCTTATACCAAATTTTGATGAGCAGGATATTGAACAAATCAGTTTAACTGATGATATAGACGATAAATTCCCGGCGGTCAAGAAAGCTTTTAAGGTAAAAAACGGTGACAAGCATGATTACATTTTTATGGTAGCTCCTGTGGGGTACCGAGGTCCCATTAACATTATAACAGTCATCGACGGCAAACAAAATACTATTGCAAACTTAAGAATTGTGCAACATGATGAAACGCCCATTTATGCTGAAAAATTAACGGAAAACTGGTTTTTGGATCGTTTCACAGGAAAAAGTGTTAACAAATATCTACGAAGAGTGAGACTCGAAGCAACCAAACCCAATGAGATAATTCAGATAACAGCCTGCACAGTCAGCACTCAAGCGGTCATAAACGGAGTTAATTCAGCAATGGGAGTCTACTGTGAATTAGTGCTCAAAGAAAGTTGTGAGCCTGTTCCGCTCAAGGTAGAAGAATTTGTTACAGGTGTTGAGTAAAAGGTGTGGTTTAATCTTCTAGTGAATACCATGATATACGATGATAGACATGAATGACCTGTAAAGGAGCTCGTCTATGTTTGCAGTTTCAAAAACAAAGAAAAGTGGCAAGACAGTTGGAATTATTATCGTTTGTTTGGTTCTCGCTGTCGGCATCCTGGCAAAGCTAAATTCCGGCGGGGAAAGGTTAAATGAGGGTGAGATCAGAATTAAAGCAGGAGATAATGTCCTTGGAATCATGACTATCGATGATGCAAGACGACTCCCTGCCGTGGAAAAAAAGATTGCCATTAATTCAACTCAAGGTATAACAAAACATGTGTTTACTTGTACTCCGTTGTCAGAGGTTTTTAACATGATAGACCCCGATATTGTCAACAGCTACGAAAAAGTGATAACAATAGGAGTCGACAATTACACTTCATTCATTAGAATGGATGAGGTATTGGAGAAAAACAATGTGTTTTTGGTGTATGCGGATAATGGCAAACCCCTAAGATCGAAAACTGGTAATGAGGGAAGCATGAGAGTGATTATTTTAAATGACCAATTCGGTCAGCGCTTCACAAACTTTCTTGTGGAAATGCGGCTTGAATAGTATCTATCATCGCTGTATTGAGAGATTCTTGGAGTTTTTGACAAGTTTATCAACTATTTCTCAGAGGCTTGGAGTGTATTATTTTGAACAATATTTACAGAAGAATAGTACAAGCAGCTGTGGCAATAGGAATCAACGCAAACTTTAAGGGATTTACTAAAGGTGAAATATCTACCGGGAAATATAAAAATATCTGTGTCCCAGGGTTGAATTGCAGTTCTTGTCCCGGAGCACTTGTATCATGTCCCTTAGGGGCATTGCAGGAAAAGGTTTTTCCCTTTCAAAAAGTGTTTTTTTACATAACCGCATTTATAATTTTATCAGGGTTATTTGTCGGAAGATTTGTATGTGGTTGGGTTTGCCCTTTTGGCTTTTTTCAAGAAATAATATACAAAATACCTTTGCCCAAAATCAAGTTGAAATTTTCCGAGAAAATGGAATATCTAAAATACCTCTTCCTTGCGATTTTTATAATTTCCCTTGTTATGATAAATACTAACTACGGTTATCCGATCTTTTGTAAATTTTTTTGTGTTGTAGAAATTCTGGAAGCAAAAATTCCTTTTCTTATTTCAAAACCACATATGTTAACTTACGAAGGATTTTACTTTTATATAAAGCTCTTTTTACTGATAGCTTTACTTTTAATGTCAATGAGCGTATTCAGGCTTTTTTGCAGATTTTTTTGCCCACTTGGGGCTTTTTACTCATTGTTTAATACGATAAGTTTTATGCGAATAAAAGTGGACAATCGGAGATGCATAAATTGTAGTGCATGTAAAAGGGCATGCCCGATTGATATAGATGTCCGGGTCGAACCAGACAGCAGAGAATGTATACGTTGTTTTAAGTGTATTGCCGCTTGTCCGACTAATTCAATTGTAATAGACAGTAGATGGTTGCGAAATAAGGAGCAAAAGACACTTCACGTTCCACTTGAAAGAGGCACAGGAAAGGAGTGATCTGGTGCAAATAAGAGATATTCAACCGCTTAATGTGATTCAGCTGCCTATCGGAAAAATAAGGATACAAAAAAAGTTTAGCAGTAAAAGAAACAAGGTATTTTTGTGCAGCATTAGAGGTAAACTCAATGCTGAAAATGCGATATTAAAGCAGTATGTTATCGGAAATCCCAAACGGGAATATGAAATATTAAAGATGTTACGCAAAAATGGTTTAAATGTGCCGCAACCATATTTTTACAACAAAAAATACGCGATAATGGATTATATACCTGGTGTCCTGCTCAGTGATTTGGTTGAAGCAGACAATATGTCATGGGTAGAAAAAATAGTTGATTGGTTTATTCTGTTTCATAGCACAATGCGGAGAGAGGGAACCCCATTTATAAAAAGTGATGTTAATCTACGAAACTTTTTGTTTTTTAACGATGAGTTTTACGGAATTGATTTTGAGGACCTTTCAGTAGGCCAACCGGCAAGTGATATCGGAGGTCTTGCGGCACATATTCTGACCAATAATCCCAGATTTACTCAATCAAAACAAAAAGCGGTCGATATGTTAATCAAGCATTACTGTAAAATAAATCACGATGTGTTACAGTCAGAAGTTAATAAATGCCTATGGCGAGAGCTTGTGAAAATTGCAGCAAGAAGGCCTGATGAGCGTCAGGAGATATTAGGGTATTGTTTTTTTCACCAAAGGAAGTGGACAAGTTGAAAGTTTTATCGGTTTATGGTTACACAGGATCTGGCAAGACATCAACAATAGAATTGATTATCCGAGAATTAGTACATAGAGGGTATAGTGTCGGTTCAGTAAAGGAAATTCACTATGAACAGTTTGCTATTGATACATTGGGAAGCAATACTGACAGACATCGCAGGGCCGGCGCTGAGCTGGTGACTGCCAGAGGGATTAATGAAACCGATGTACTATTTCCTAATAGACTTTCAATTGAACAGATCCTTTCTTTCTACAGTCAAGATTATGTTGTACTTGAAGGCGTGAGAGATACAAAAGTCCCCAAAATTTTGTGCGCAAAAAACAGAGAAGAAATTATTAAATTAATTGACGAGACAGTATTTGCTATAAGTGGTGTTATTTCAAATGAAATATCAAGTTACAACAATTTACCTGTTATTAACTCACTTGACAATGTGAAAGATATGGTGGATCTAATCCATAAAAAAGTGAAGGACTATTATCGTTATATTTAGAAGAAATAATAGAGCAATAATATTAACAAACTTAACCAAATTACAATTGACGATTAACAGAGGTTTGGCAAAGACAGGGTATAGCCTGTTATTTTTGAGATTTTACATATTAAAACATTTGTTTAATCGAGCGAACTTTGGCTTCCTCAAAAAAGGAATTTTTGATATTAATAATACAAAAGATATGATAATCGAAAGGGTACTACAATGCTGGATTTACATGGTTACATAATTCGTAAAAAAATTTATGAAGACGAAAAAATTAGCGTTTATTGTGGAATAAAGCTAAAGGACAGAATGTCAGTTATTATAAAAGCGCTAAAGCAAGAAGCGATTAATAAGGAAAATTTATCAGGCTTAATAAATGAGTTCGATATAACACGCAATCTAAAAATAAAGGGTATACTGAAGCCCATAGAATTGAAAAAAGTAGAAAACACTTTTGCTATGATAGTTGAAGACATCAAAGCAGTGCCAATTAGGAAGTATATGAAAGACAATGCTGTAGACATCCCGCTTTTTCTTGATTTAGCAATCCAATTGGTCAGGACGGTAGCTGAGGTTCACCAAAATGGAATTATACACGGAAATATTAACCCTGACAGCATTCTCATCCAACCGGCCAACAGAGAAGTAATTCTAATCGATTTTAGCAATGCTGCATTTCTTTCAGACATAAGTGATGGAACATCCCGGATATACAAAGGAGATGCTATAGAATACGTATCTCTGGAACGGCTCGGTTTGGCAGAAGGCATTGTCGACTACCGCAGTGACTATTATTCTACCGGTGTTGTGTTTTATGAGTTGTTGACAGGTCAGCTTCCATACCAAGCAAAGGATGAAGCCGAGTGGGTTCATGCTTGTATTACAACAAAGCCCGTAACTCCAGAGAAATTGAATCCAAAAATACCGTCGGCTTTGGCTGCCATTGTCATGAAAATGATTTCCAAGCCTGCTGATGAAAGGTACCAGAGCGCGTACGGTATTTTGAAAGATTTAGAGAATTGCAGGATACAATGGAATACAAAAGGCAGGATTGTACCGTTTGTCCTTGGGCAAAAAGATATCTCCCCTAGGTTTATGTTGACTCAGAGGATTATTGGAAGGGAAACCGAAACGAAAAATTTAATAAGTGTCTTTGACCGCACATGCTCTGGGCAGGGCGAATTTGTAATAGTAAACGGTTATGCGGGGACAGGGAAGACCGTTTTAATAAATAAAGTCCTAAAACCACTAGCAGTTAAAAAAGGATATTATGCATACGGCAAATTTGACCAATTACGACAAAACATACCTTATGCCGCTATCTCCGATGCCTTGAGGATGGTAATAAAACAGATAATGACCGAGAGCGTGGAACAATTAAAAAAATGGAAAAGTAAGATATCGGCTGCCCTCAAAAAAAATGGGGCTGTTATTACACAGCTTATTCCAGAGCTTGAAATGATAATCGGGCCACAAGATCCTGTTAAGCAACTGGACCCAATAGAGGCACAAAATCGCTTTTTAATGGTGTTCGGGAATTTTATAAATGCGCTTGCAGATAAAAGCCATCCCCTCGTATTGGTTTTAGATGACCTGCATTGGGCTGATATAAATTCTTTGCAGTTATTGAAATACATGTGCAGGGATTCAGAAATGTCACATCTGTTAATCGTTGGCTGTTTTAGGGATACTGAGGTATGTGAAAGTCACCCTTTATGGTTAACACTTAAAGAGATTTGCAGAGAGGACATTCAAGTAAGTGAAATTAAACTTAACCCTCTCAGCAGGGAAAATATAGCCGAATATATTGCTGAAACCTTACATTGCCCAGACAAAAGTATTGATAGACTTGTAGAGGTATTGTATCGTAGGGCGTATGGTAACCCGTTCTTTCTGAGTCAACTGTTGAAATCCGTTTATAAAGAAAATCTGTTTACTTTTAATATGATAAAAGGCTGTTGGGAATGGGAAGAGAATCAAATACAAAAAATCCAAATGCCGGAAGACGTTATTGACCTGATATTGTTCAAGCTGCGTAAACTGCCACAAAATACAATCAATATCTTGAAGCTGGCTTCCTGTATGGGTAATACTTTTGATTTGGGTTTATTGGAAGTTGTGTGTGACAAAACACAAGATGAAATATCTTATATCCTTATGCCTGCTCTTAAAGAGGATCTTATCGTGCCTGTATCCCTCTCTGGACAAGCTCTTATGGCGTTGGACAAAATAACGTCATCTCAGATTTACGAATTTATACACGATAGGGTTAAACAAGCTGTGTATTCACTGCTCTTGCAAACAGAGAAGAAAAAGTTGCATGTCAAAATTGGCTACTCTATGTTAAGGGACTTAGGCCAAGATGGTTTGGGTAATAAAATATTGACAGTGATGGACCACTTAAACCGAGGCCTAGAATTTATTACAGATAATGCGGAAAGATTAAAATTTGCGCAGTACAACTTAATTGCAGGCAGGAAGGTGAAAGCTTCTGTCGCATACGATTTAGCGATGGAATATTTTTTATCCGGGATAAGCCTATTACCCGAAAATCCTTGGAATTCCTGTTTCAACTTATGCTATGACCTTTACTTGGAGCGTGCCCAGTGTGAATATATGTTGGGTAATGTAGATGATGCGGAAAAGTTGTTTGACATAATGTTGCTAAAAGCTAAAGATGTGTTTCAGAAATCAGATATTTACGGCATGAAGATGATGCTGTACGCCGGCACAGGAAAACATGCAGAGGCAGTAAAAATTGGCATACATGCATTGCAAAAGTTCGGGATTAAGATCCCTTCAAGACCTAGTATGTTTGAAAACATTAAGGGATTGCTGCTATACAGATGGCTTATGTACAATAAAAAGCCGGAGTCTTTGCTTAATCAAAAGGAAATGACAAGCCCCGTACACAAGAAGGTAGCAGATCTTCTTATAAAGTTCATTTTTGTGACATGTACAAATTATCCTGATTTGTATGGCTTATCTATAATAAAGGCAGGTAATTATGCTGCAAAACACGGGAACAGTGAGATGGCTTCCATCGGATACTTGGGATACAGCATAGTAGAGGGCAGTGTCTTAGGAAATTATCTAAGAGGATATCAATTAGGGAATGTGGCAGTAACGCTTGCGGAAAAATATGATAATAGTCTTTCCAAATGTGTAGCATATTTTACATTTGGAGCCATAATATCCCATTGGACTCATCACGCAAAAGAAGGTCTAAAGTACCTACATAAAGCAGTGGAACATTCTTTTGAGGCAGGAGATGTGTTGATATCTGGTTTTTCGCGCGGAGTTATTTTGGAAAATATGTACTTAATAGGTACACATTTGGGTGATGTTATAAAAGAAGCAGAAAGCTGTATTGACTACGCTAAAAAAGTAAAGCATGAAAACCTTTTAATAAATGCAGAAGTCTACCTGAGGGCTGCTGCCATTTTAGCGGGCAGTTCAAATAAATCTAATTTCGCTTGTTGTGCAGAGAGTTTATTAAAATCAGTGAAGGGTGATTTGGCAGCTCTGGCAGCCTATTATTTTTCAGAAATGCAGCTTTCATACCTTTTTGAAAATTATCACAGCGCTCTCGCTGCGGCAAATAAAATCAACAAATGTAGAGGAGCCATAATGGGTTTTTTACTTTCTGCCGATTACGTTTTTTATCATTCCCTCACTATTGCTGCCGCATTTAACCAGATGCCTGCCAAGGAAAAATTTTTATACATGAGAGCACTCAAGAAAAATCAGCGAAGAATGTATAAATGGTCTGATTCATGTCCTGAAAATTTCCTCCACAAGTACCTGTTAGTTGAGGCTGAAAGGTTGCGTATTAATGATAAAAAACGAGAAGCAGAAATCATGTATGATAAATCAATAAAATGTGCTAGGGAAAATGGGTATATTAACGTAGAGGCTATTGCATATGAAAGTGCTTCAAGGTTTTACATGAACGAAGGAAGGTTAGAAATAGCAAAAACGTATATGCATGAAGCGGTCGTTTTGTATAAAAAACTGGGTGCAGAGGCAAAACTCCGAGCTTTAAAAGAAAAGTATTTTGAGTTACTTGAAGGGTTTGAACCAAGTCTTAATAATGTTGATGCACAAAATGATCCTATCGAATTGTTAAGAGACATTGTTTATAATATTGACAAAAGTAGAAATAACGAGGCTGATGGGTTTGATATTCATACAGTCAAAAAGGCACTAAAGGGATTTTCCACAAATTCTGAGCAAGAAAAATTACTAGACAAGTTTGTTAGAACTGCGATCGAAAGCACATCTGCAAATAGAGGGTTTCTGATTCTTGAAAAAGATGGTGAGTTATTTATAGAAGTTATGAGAGAAGGAGATGAGTATGGGGTTGTAGAAAACAAATTAAACCTTGATGAAATCGATACAATACCTAAACGCATGGTGCGATATGTCGCAAGGACAGGTGAGACAATAGTAATAAATAGTAAAAATCAAATCGGAATTTTTTTAAAGGACAGTTATTTGTCAAAAGCAGGTGTAAAATCCTTGGCATGTATTCCGCTCAAGTTTAATAGCTTTCCATTAAGAGTTTTATATCTCGAAAACTCATTTATGACGGGGGTGTTCACTGAGGAACGTATTGAACTGGTGAAACTCCTAGCAGGCCAAATGATTTATTCAGATGTGCAGCACTCTGTCAATGAACGCGGGCACTTAAAGGATGAAGAATATCTTTTTCTTACTTATACTCTGACAAAAAGAGAAATTGAGGTTATCAATTTAATAGCCGCAGGACTTTCAAATAAAGAAATTGCCCGGAAATTGGACTTGACTGTCAATACAGTCAAGACACATATAAAGAATTTATACGGGAAACTACAGGTAAACAACAGGGTACAGGCAGTTGAAAAGGCCAAGGAGTTAAATATCATGTAAAAAAAAGACTTACCTCACCCGTTTGGGTGATGTTTTTTTGTACAATTTGCTTTATCCTAATAATTGACAAGATAATTGACAAGGTTTTTTTTAAGCTTTTGATTTTTTCTAAAGAGAGGTGATTTCAAAAACGACAGAAATAGAATAGAGATAAGAGTTAATGGGGTAAAAAAATTTAATATCTTTCCTATATAGGGTCATGAGAAAGAGGGGGTTTTTTTGATTAAAACGATAGGCATTGATGTAGGATACGGATTTGTAAAAGTGACGGATGGTCAGTCTGGTTATTCTTTTCCAAGCGTCGTAGGGGAAGGTCACACTAAATCCACATTCAGTATTAGGCCAAATCAGCCCATGCTTGAAGAACTAAGGATAAATATAGGGAAAGGTCTTAATTTCGTTGGCAAAGCCGCTATTAAGCACTCTAAATTTGTCTTTCGGGATCTTTCTTACACGAGATCAATAGGAGACGATTTTGAGATATTGTTTTTTAGTGCGCTCAGCTTGTTCTGTAACGAATCTAGAAATGATTTTAACATTGTTACCGGCCTGCCTGTTGAGAGAATGCATTCACATGATGATTTGGTAAAAAGAATCAGGGGCTCTAGAAATATCGTGGTTTACCGCAATGACAGACCTGTAAATATAACTGTTAATATCCATGAGGCACAGATAGTTCCACAGCCTCTTGGAGCGTATTGGTCTCAGTTCGTTTTTCACTCAGATCAAGAGTTTCCATTACATGACGAAGGGCGCATCGCCGTTATCGATGTAGGTTTTAAAACGACTGATTTAGCTGCAATAGAAGGTTCTGAGTACATTCCGCAAAAAAGCAAAACGGTTACCGTTGGGCTGGCAGAAGCGTACAGCAATATTAGTTCCAGTTTGGCTAAAGAGTTTGGGTTAGAAAAAGAGAGCCATGCACTAGATGCGATAGTAATAAAACGCAGTGTTAGTGTAGCAGGTCAGGTCTTTGACATATCCCAGATAGTTGACCACGCTTTTGAAAAACTGGCCACAAATGTTCTTGTAGAAGTCAATTCTTTATGGAGGTTACAGGATTTCGATACTTTATTGTTGAGCGGTGGTGGAGGACAATCCTTAGCAAGACATATGACGCTCCAACTTCCAAGGCTAAAACTTGTTTCTGACCCAATAACGGCTAATTGCCGTGGCTATTTGGCCTGGGGCAATCAAATATGGGGTGCCAAAACTGAAGAAGATGCAGCCGTGGCTTCGGATGAAGAAGACTAGTCAGGTGAGGCTTATGAACGTAAAAAGTATTTTAAATAAGGTAATAGATGTTGACAGTTCAGACGCTTTTGACGGCCTTATTGAAATAAACGGTATGTTTAGTGGATGTATATCTAATGGCAATGAAGTATTTGTAGCAGCTTCAGGAACTTTATACGGCCAGGTTCAAGCGAAGAAACTGGTGGTTGATGGAAAGGTGAAAGGAAAAATTGAAGCAGAGTGTGTAGTTGTTAATTCTTCAGGTCAGTTGATTTACGAACAATTAAAATACAAGGATATTCATATCGAAGATGGAGCTGTTCTGCTTGGCAACAAAAAATTAATGAAAAGAGACACTTCCCACAGTGCAACCGAGTTGAACGCTGATGATTTTGAGCTTGATATCGATGCAAAACCTGAAAGAGAACAGGCATATAGTGAGACAGAGTATAAAAGAGCTCAAGCTAAAAAACTACCTCAAAATGATACACTACTAAACAGAGAGAGCTTCGAGATAAAAGGTCAACCGTTTTTTCAGAGCAGCTTTTAATCTATTTACCCCACATAACGCCGGCTTGATGCTGGCGCTTTTTGTTTGTTTCCTATAGGTAGTTTCAATTACTTTTACAAAAACATAAATAACAAGCCATGACGTTTTTTTTCCCGCTGGCTTTATATTTTATGTAGATCACCGAACATAAAGACACCCGAAAGGGTGTCTTTATGTTGGACTTTAACCTGTTGAGCATGAAGCGAGTTTTCCGGAAGAGAAATGAGCCATGCGAAACAAACAACCACCCGCTATGCGGGCGCACGCGACGGAAAGTGAGGGTTACTATGTGAGTATGGTAGGGCTTAATGAGGCAACGATAAAAAAGTATATTCAGGAGCAAGAAAAACATGTTTAAGGGGTAGCCAGTAATATGTTTGTCCCTTTAGTGGCGGTAAAGGTGGTAAAGGCCGATCAACAAACTAAGTTTTTAAATATTGCGGATGAAAAATGTTTAGAGCTCTTTTAATGTCAATTTTGGGCCGCAAATTGGGCAAAGTTTGTTTTTATATCAAAAAGGGACAAATTCCTAACAACATCTTTAACAACGAGGGCGGAACTAAGAGTAAAATGTTGACAAACGCCAATTCGAAAAAAATCCCATATTTTAAAGGATAATAAGCGTTTATTAATAAAATTAAAAATACCATTGTTCTTCTTACCTGTGAAATGTTTAATAAAATAATCCTGATTTTGAGCACTTTTTATATAATACAAAAGGAATTTTGGGATGTTTGTTGTAAATATCTAATTAAAAGAACTTTTTTTAAAGCGGAATTTGAAGGAGATGTAAGTGTTGAATAATTTATGGTGTAAAAGAATTGAAGAAGATTTTTTCCAAAAATCACTTGACTTTGCAACACCTGAACAACTATTTTATGTTACAGATCTAGGCAATTATTTAGCCTATTGGCCACGAAAATATAGAGGCAAAAAAACTACACTCCAAAGCAGAAATTCGTTAATAGGTAATTTCACAGAAAAGTGGTCAACAGATCTTATCCAACAAATAGTTAAATGTGATAAATTGTATGCCGTGCAAGGCGCAGTTTGTGATGAGCTTGCATTAACTAGACAATCAGCCGGGGATGTTGTAATCTCTAGAAGTAATGGTATTGAACAAAAACCCGAAGATATTTTAATCATTTTTGAGGTTAAAATGTCTATTGTTTGGAACTGGCAATACATAAAGGGTAATCCTGACCGACTTCAGTGTATCGGAGACTACAAATCACATTCTGGTAATCCGGGTCTGTTAAGGTCCGACTCTATGCTTAAGGCTATAGGTAAAAGTATTAGTATCAGAGTATCTAGTCCAAAGGCTTCTCGAATACCGATAATAATTCTGGGAAATACCCCTATTACGAGAAGTTATTATAATAAAGTAGACCAATTATATAAAGCAGGTATTATCCAAGGCTTTTGGTCAATAAATCCTAAACCTTTAAACCGTAATAATATTGAAGAAAATATTAAAACAACCCCAAAAGGTGGTTTTTTTAGATTCGATAGTTTTAATGAAATAAAAGAGAAAATCAAATCCTTATATTCTCAAGAAATGACCTTTTTTTCTAGTATGAAAAATAAAAGAGAGATCGGAGAAATTATTGAAATTGCAAATAAAGAACAAACTTATGAGGAAAAAGGCGAACTTTTTATTAAACTTATTAGGGAGTGATTTTTTTGTCTAAAAGGATAGGCACCAAAACAAGTTCTTTCGGAACACCAGGGAGAATAAACCACGATTCAACAGTATTCTATGATAGCAAATTATATGCTAATCAAGAAATGGAAAAGAAAAATATAATATATAAAGAAAACAAGATTCCACTAAATATACTTAATAAGATCTATTGCAAATCTAGTGAACTAATGGATGAAATTCCTGATAATAGTGTTCATCTAATGATTACATCCCCACCTTATAATGTAAAAAAAGAATATGATAAGGATATGTCTTTAGAGGAATACAGACAATTACTTTATAAAGTATTTCAAGAAACTTATAAAAAGCTTGTCACTGGTGGGAGAGCATGCATAAACATTGCTAACTTGGGGAGGAAACCCTATATTCCTTTGCATTCATATATAATTGAAGACATGCTAAAAATTGGGTACTTTATGAGAGGTGAAATAATTTGGGACAAGGCATCAAGTGCTAGCCCGTCGACAGCATGGGGCAGTTGGATGTCTGCTTCAAATCCTGTTTTAAGAGATACTCATGAATATATTTTAGTGTTTTCAAAAGAATCTTTTTCAAGAAAGAAAAAAGATAAACAGAATACAATAACAAAAGAACAGTTTCTGGAATGGACAAAAAGTGTGTGGACTTTTTCAGCTGTATCAGCCAGAAGCATAGGGCATCCAGCTCCTTTTCCAGAAGAATTACCTTATCGATTGATACAGCTTTACTCATTTATAGGCGATGTCATCCTTGACCCATTCTGTGGTAGTGGAACAACTTGTCTTGCTGCTCTTAAGAGCAAAAGGTATTATATAGGATATGACATTAAACATGAATATGTAGAACTTGCTAATAACCGTATAAAAAACTATTCGGTTCAACTACAACTGCCTATTGTTGATTAACCATATGATTAATTTAGCTTAAAGAGCACAATTCGTAACCTTTATTTAGTTATTTCTTCATCATTCATACATTATAAAACACTGTAATGGGCTTGCCAGACAAAAAAAAGCCCCGCTAAAATGCAAGGCAATAAATAAGAACCTTTAGTTTACAAAACAATAGCAGGCGCGCCATCCCTGCTATTATTTTGTACTCAATTGAATTAAAACTGCATTACTGAGATTGTTTTATGTTTAATTAAAGGATTTATAAAACCCTGAAACCTTTGATTTCACTGGTGCCGAAGGCGGGATTTGAACCCGCACGTGCGCAATGCACACTAGACCCTGAATCTAGCGCGTCTGCCAGTTCCACCACTTCGGCTAGTGCTTTATTAAATACACAGAGAAATAACAAAAACGAGAATAATATAAAACAACATTTGAACTAATCAGCAAAATCACAGATGCTACAGTAAGAGTATACATAATTACTTCAATGTTGTCAATGCATATAGATTTGTCCTGTCAAAATTAAATTGACTTCTGAAGTTATTGGTTTAATCAGTATGCTTCTTTATTATTTATACAAAATTCGTGGACTTTTGTCCTTTTAAAGAAATGAAAATACCTGTATAATAAGACATGGTAACAGAGAAAGTAAGAGAATATACATAAAGGAAGCTGATACAATGTTTAAAGGGGTAATTTTCGATTTAGACGGTACGCTGCTAGACACATTACAAGATCTAGCTGAGTCGATGAATGCCGTTTTATGTAAAATGGGATTTCCGACACATGAAACAGAAAAATACAAGTATTTTGTAGGTGATGGCACGGAAATGCTTGTAAAGAGGGCGCTTCCTCAACAGTATATTAATACAAGAGTCAAAGCAAAGTGTGTTGCTATGATGAAAGAAGAATACAGCAATCGAATGACATATAAGACCAAACCTTATGATGGAATAGCAGAACTTCTTGATGAACTTACAAAAAGAAGAATCAAGATGGCTATTCTTTCAAACAAGCCTGACAAATTGACAAGGTTAGTTGTCAGAAGCTTGTTACCAGATTGGGAATTTGCTCCTGTGTTGGGTCAACGAGATGGAATACCTAAAAAACCGCACCCATGTGGGGCGTTTGAGATAGCAAAAAAAATAGGCATAAAGCCGGAAAATTTCTTGTTTGTCGGAGATACAAATGTTGATATGAGAACCTCAAATGCGGCTGGCATGTGCGCCGTAGGTGTCTTATGGGGCTTTAGAGACGAAGCTGAACTAATGGAATCCGGTGCGAGAGCTATTATAAAAAAGCCGGTGGATTTATTACGGTTGTTAGAATATGAAAATATGTTTTGCCAAAAATCCTACTCAAACAACTGTATACCGAGTTTTTCATAAGTTGCCATATTGACACTTCCGGTTATTTTTAACCCGTTATCCTTCTGGAATTTCCTAACAGCTTGAGCTGTTCCAGAACCGTATATGCCGTCAAAATTTCCGTTGTACAAGCCAAAACCAGCTAGGCGCTTTTGAACTTCTACAACGTCAGAACCTTTGGAGCCCGTAGAAAGAGGCCTTAGCCCAAAAGTGAACGGGCCGTCCACACCGCCGACAATATATACCTTGGTGCCGACATCAATCCAATTATATACCTGCTTTACGTGGTTATTATGCATCCTTATGCAGCCATGAGATTCAAATCCCCCTATAGACCAAGGCTTGTTTGTCCCGTGGATTCCGTAAATACCCCAGGGCACGTTTAATCTCATCCAACGTGCACCGAACCCTTCGCCCCAAGAAGATTTTTGTATTATTTTAAATGCCCCTATAGGTGTTGGTGTTTCGAATGTGCCTACAGCGACCGGAAATGATTTGAACGGTTTTCCGTCAGACATGACAGTGAGTCTTCTTTCAAGTGAATTGATAATTATATAAATCTCACCCTCAGGGTCTTCGGTGTTTGGATTATATGCCGGGCTTTCGAATATTTCAGCAAGCATTGTCATTGACTTGATACCAAAAATGCCGTCTGCTACGAGGTTATACGACCTCTGGAATTGTTTTGCTGCCTCTGCTGTGGTTTTATCATAGATGCCGTTTATATCATGTGTATAGTAGCCCATTCTATTTAATTGTATTTGAATTTCCTTAATATCCTCACCATAAAGAGGTGGTGTTTGTAGTTTCAAAACCCTGTCTTGACTGCATGTGCACTTAGGGACCGCGTAGAGATTTGTTGAATAAGAAAATAGAAAGATGAGCAGTGTGATAATAGTTGTAACCTTTTTTAGCATATTTGCCCTCCGAGGTTTTTAGTTGTTTATATATATTTTTTATCTTTTACAAATTTTAATTCTTAATTTAATCATTTCGTACTAGAAAACCTTTAATCATTCTACTTGAACTATTTAAAAGTATATGCTAATATATAGACACACCATGTCAACCGATTTTTTAGTTATTATTGATATGTATTTTTGATTGTCCATAATTTGATTTTTAGAGAAACTTATTATTGAGCCGGTGTGTTGGAATTGGCAGACGAGACGGACTCAAAATCCGTTGTCCGCAAGGACGTGTGGGTTCGACTCCCACCACCGGCACCAGAAAATAACCAACTCTTAAATACGGCGATTCGGATTTGAGAGTTTTTTTATGCCAATTATTCTCGAATTTTCATTTTTAAAAGAGATGAAATCAACTGCATCCCGAATAGGGCAAATAGTTTTTGCTTTATTAAAAAAAAAAAAAAAAGATATAATTAAACATAATAAGCTTAATACATGGATTTATCACTGTATAGATAATTATTTTAATACTAGTAAGGAAAGAGTGAATAAGTTGAAATCATATAAAGATCTTGAAAAAATCCTGGATGATATAGACGGAAGAGGTTACAAGGCTTACAAGGAATTGGAAGGGCAGTATAAGTTCAACACTTTTACATTATCAATCGACTATGTACAAGGGGATCCATTTGCTTCCCCGTCAAGGATTCGGGTTACGGTTCCCGGAAAAGAGGCCGGATTCCCGCATGAATTATATGACACCGCATATAAACGCAGGGCTGTTGTGGATTTTTTAAGCAGGCATGTTGCAAAAACAATATACAGTATTTACAACCATGTAAGTGGAACAGGAAAGAGCGGTTTGCTCTCGATAGGACATTGCGGCCAAGAGATTTTGGAGAGAAACTTTATTGTGATTAACCGTAATTTGATTGAAGCGAGGCTAGAGGTGGGTCTTCCGGCTGCCGGTAGGCGCATTCTAAGCCGCAACGCCAAGGTAATATTACTTGATACAATCCCCAAAATCGTCGAGGCATCTCTTTTTTTTGATGCTATTCCAAAAGATAAATTGATCAGACAGGTTGCATTAGTCGAAGATCAGCACTTTTTGCGTGAGGAAATTATAGACCGCCGCCTGGTGGCTTTTATTGCAAATGGTAGTATTCTCCCACGAGAAAGCGGTATATCTCAGAGGCCAATGAAAATGGGTGCTGTACCTTTTATAAGTCCAAAAGAATATGAAGTTGAGATAAACCTGCCAAATCATGGAAAGATTAAAGGGATGGGCATTCCTGAAGGGGTTACCCTTATTGTGGGAGGGGGTTTTCACGGAAAATCCACTTTGCTTCAAGCATTGCAATTAGGGGTCTATGACCATATCTACGGGGATGGAAGGGAATTTGTTGTAACTCGTGAAATGCCGTAAAAATCAAGGCGGAAAATGAAGGAAAGTTGAAAAAGTTAACATTTCACCTTTTATCAACAATCTTCCAAAGGGTAAAGATACAGTGTCTTTTGTGACAGAAAATGCCAGCGGCAGCACTTCACAAGCTGCAGGAATCATTGAGGCTCTTGAGATAGGAACAGATTTATTACTGATCGATGAGGATACGAGTGCTACAAATTTTATGATTAGGGATGGAAGGATGCAGCGGTTAGTGCAGAAAGAAATGGAACCAATCACCCCTTTTATTGATAGAGTAAAAGCCCTGTATAAACAAAAACAGGTTTCAACTGTGCTTGTAATC
Source organism: Tepidanaerobacteraceae bacterium (assembly GCA_050949725.1). Classification (GTDB taxonomy): domain Bacteria; phylum Bacillota; class Thermosediminibacteria; order Thermosediminibacterales; family Tepidanaerobacteraceae; genus JBMNGH01. The sequence continues at coordinate 144 of JBMNGH010000004.1, read as the reverse complement.
GGTGGTTCAGGGGACTATTTTGATGTTGCAGATCATGTGATAATGATGGAAGAGTATGTACCAAAAGACGTGACTGAACAGGTGAAGGAAATAATCGAAAGGATGCCGAATACCAGAAAATCGAGGCTGTAAGTGAACCTATAG
>JBMNGH010000003.1:0-223466 GCA_050949725.1 Tepidanaerobacteraceae bacterium | reverse complement strand
AAGACCAGCCAATTGAACATCATCTTGTTACAAAAAGCCATAGAAAATGCCCAGAAAAAAGGTTGAGGCGAGGAAACTTTAATATTAGAAAAACATGTCCTGGAATACGATGGACGTGATGAATACCCAAAGAGAGGTTATCTATTCTCAACGTCGTAAGGTTCTGGAAAAAAGAGGACTTAAAAGAAAACATAAAACAAATGATAATAGAAGTAGTTGAAAGCCTGCTTGATATTTTATGCGGGGAAAGGAAATACACCCTGAAGAATGGGACTTGAAAGGGCTTTCGGATTATTTATCAGATATATTTCCGTTCAAAGGACAAGTTATTCCTAGTGAATACTCAAGCATGACCCGAGACGAAGTAAGGCAATCTATTATTCAATGTGCTTTAGACGCATATGAGGAAAAAGAAACCGAACTCGGATCTGAAACCATGAGAGAACTTGAAAGGTATATAATGCTGAAAAGTTGTGGATAGAAAAATGGATGGATCACATTGACTCGATGGCCCAACTCCGTGAAGGGATAGGTCTGAGGGCCTATGGCCAAAGAGACCCTGTCATAGAATACAAGATGGAAGGTTATGAGATGTTCCAAGAGATGATAAGGGGTATTCAAGAAGATACCATTCGTTACCTGTTTAGATTAAAGGTAAAGAGCACACCTGAAAGACAACAGACGACATATAATATGTCTTACTCGCACGGTGAAGGTGGCGACAATAAACAGCAACCTGTCAGAAAGAAAAAAAAGATTGGCAGGAATGATCCGTGCCCGTGTGGGAGTGGTAAAAAATACAAGAAATGCTGTGGTCGAAATATTTGATAGCCATCTTTACCATAGCTCTGATATATACTAAATACTAATCGAACCAAAAAAAGGAGGATTATACATGATTGAGGATTGTAGAAATCAGATAACCTCAATGAATGATGAAATCATGAAACTGAGGGATTCTCTTTGAAATAGAAACGATAAGAGAACAGGTCAAAAAACTTGAAGCAGAGACTATAGCTCCCGGGTTTTGGGAGGACCAAACAAAAGCCCAAAATGTACTCAGGGAACTGAATGAACTAAAAGAAAGGGCAGACAATTTTAAAAAATTGGAGAGCGATTTTGAAGACCTTGAAATAATGTTCCAACTATGTATCGAATCAGACGATGGTGATGAATTAGAACAGGAGCTGTATGAACAAACGGAAGAATTCAAGAAAATGTTGGAAAAATTCAAGCTGGATACCCTCCTTTCAGGCAAGTATGACAGAAAGAATGCTATACTGTCTCTACATTCTGGTGCAGGTGGCACCGAATCGCAGGACTGGGTGCAAATGCTGCTCAGAATGTATACAAGATGGACAGAGAATAACAATTATAAAGTTACGACACTCGATCTGCTTCCCGGTGATGAAGCCGGTATAAAAAGCGTAACCATACTTGTTGAAGGCTTGAATGCTTTTGGGTACCTAAAATGTGAAAAAGGTGTCCACAGGCTTGTGAGGATTTCCCCGTTTGATTCTGCGAGCCGCCGCCATACATCGTTTGCTTCGGTCGACGTTGTGCCTGAAATAGACGATGATATTGAGATAGAAATTAGGCCAGAAGACTTAAAAATTGATACTTTCAGGTCCGGTGGTGCGGGAGGTCAACATGTCAACAAAACTGAATCGGCGGTTCGCATAACGCATATACCTACAGGCATTGTTGTTTCATGTCAAAATGAGCGGTCTCAGCAGAGCAACCGAAACACGGCGATGAAGATTTTGAAAGCCAGGCTTTTTGATATTTACCAAAAAGAGCAACAAAAAGAGCTTGAAAAAATAAGGGGAACGCAGCGAGAGATAGCTTGGGGAAGCCAGATAAGGTCTTACGTATTTCACCCTTACAGCATGGTCAAAGATCACAGGACAAATGTTGAGATCGGCAACATTCAAGCTGTAATGGACGGGGAAATCGATCCATTTATAAACGCTTATCTAAAATCACAATTAAGGTAAATACAACTAATATTTAGTGGCCAAGAAACGGATTGGATGGACTTTGGGGCTGTCGCACTAAACAGTGTACAGCCCCTTAAATTATTTACGATTCTAAAAGATATTAACAAAATCAAAAAAACCTAAAAAAACCTAAAAAACATTAAAAAACCATAAAAAAGCATAAAAAAATAAAAAAGAGGGGCGATCCACTAATGTTTATTTATATGCTAGTGCGACAGCCCCATTATTATTATGAAGCAACAAGGTTCCCGAGCCCTGACAGCAATCTTTTATTGTGTTTCGGGTGGGGTTCTTAATATGCAAATTTTTTACTTTTTGCATTTTTTTACTTTTAGCATTTTGGGGACGTTGTCTGCATATTTATTATACTGAGACTTGGATTATTCTTATATAGTAAGAATTAGCCAGTGATTGATGTTCAATAAGTTATTTTGTGGGAGGTAATAGTGTGGGAAGAAAACTTGGAATGGGTGTTATCGGCCTTGGATTAATAGGAAGCCTACATGCTAGGATAATAAGTGAGCTTACGGATGCAAGTCTCGTTGCGGTCACCGATATCGACGAGGTGCTGGCACGAAAAACTGCTGACCAGTACAACTGTGATTATTATACCAGCTATAAAGAAATGCTGAAGAGAACTGACATAGAAGCAGTCAGCATATGTGTGCCCGAAGAACATCATGTGAAACCGGCGATAGCCACGGCTTTTGCAAAAAAGGATATCTTGATTGAAAAACCGATTGCAAAGACGTATAAAGAGGCAGCGATTATAAAAGAGGCTGCTGACAGAGCAGGAGTCAGGTTGATGGTCGCCCATGTGTTGAGATTTGATCCTCGTTATCAGCAATTGTATGAGTCGATATCGAAAGGGGAAATTGGTGAACCTGTTCATCTGTCCCTTAAGAGGACGAATCCTTCGACATCGGCAAAGCGGTTGAAGGGCAGGGTATCGATCTTGTATTTTTTGGGAGTCCACGACATTGATCTCATGTTGTGGTATGCGGGCTCGAATGTAAAGAGGGTATATGCTCAGAAGGTATCAAAGGTGAATTCGGATGTGGATTCGGAAGATGCAATTATGGCTATTTTAACATTTGAAAACGGTGCTATCGGTTGTCTTGAGCTTTCGTGGGCGCTGCCTGACAACCCTGCCCTCGGGATAGTTACTAGTGCGGAAGTTGTTGGGACTAAAGGAGTCGGATACGTTGATATACGCGAACAGGGCCTTTCGATATTTACAAAAAGGGATGTTTTGTTTCCTGACACACTTCACTGGCCTGAAATCAATGGCAGGGTATTTGGCAGCTTAAAAGAAGAGATAGCACATTTCGTAGAGGCTACCATTTCGGGCAGTGATTACATCGTCCCGACGGAAAGTGTGATGTATGCGGTTAAGATTATTGAGGCATGCTTAAAATCAATTAATACAGGAATACCGATAGAGGTAAGCTGAGCGAAAAAAGCTGATTAATGTACCGGATTAAGAGGCATCAAAGCTAGGTAACTTGGTAAAACAGAAGGAAATTAACCCAAAAATGTAAAGGCGGTGGTTTAGTGCCTTTTGGATACAATGGAAAGATCTTGTATGTAAATCTTACGACTAAAAAAATAACTGTTGAGACACCTACCCAAAAATTTTACAGAAAGTATTTAGGTGGAAGCGCATTAGGAACATACTACTGTCTCAGGGATATACCTATCAACGCCGATCCTTTAGGGCCTGACAATGTTCTGGCACTATCCCCTAGTGTCATAACAGGCGCACCAGCACCGTGTCTTTCCAGGTTCAGCGCCAATGCAAAATCTCCATTAACTGGGGGAATAGGTGATGCACAAGGTGGAGGGTGGTGGGCTCCCGAACTAAAGTTTGCGGGTTTTGATGCGGTAGTTGTCAAAGGTGTTTCAGAAAGACCTGTATACATATTTATAAATAACGGAAAAGTTGAAATTAAATCCGCAGAGCACCTGTGGGGTATGACAACAGGTGAGGCGGAAGAGGCCATACGCAAAGAAAATGGTGACGAAAAAATAAGAGTTGCCGGGATAGGATTAGGCGGCGAGAATCTGGTCAAATATGCTTGCATAATCAATGAGAGAAAGCATTCAGCAGGCCGGACGGGTATGGGTGCTGTCATGGGTTCGAAAAAACTAAAGGCAATAGCCGTAAGAGGTGATAAAGGAAATCTAGATTGGTATGACAAAGACAGGCTAAAGCAAATAAGCAGGCTTTCCGGGGAGCTAATGAACAAGAACCAAAACATGATAGGGCTTAAGGAACTGGGGACGAATTCGGGCCTTGTTTACCAACAAGCTGCAGGGGGTCTTCCTACCCGGAATTTTTCTTCAGGCGTATTCGACAAATATGAAAATATCACAGCTGAAAAGATGAGGGATACAATTTTCATAAAGAGCGAACGGTGTTATCTCTGCCCTGTAGGGTGCAAGAGGGTCGTTGCAACTAATGAGCCTTATGAGGTCGACCCGAAGTACGGGGGACCGGAATATGAGACTGTGGCATCACTTGGCTCATATCTTGAAATAGACGATCTGAGGATAATCGCAAAAGCGAACGAACTTTGCAACAAGCACAGCATTGATACGATTTCCATCGGTTCATCGATAGCGTTTGCTATGGAATGTTATGAAAACGGTATACTGACAAAGCGGGATACCGATGGATTAGATCTGAGATTTGGCAACAAAGATGTCTTGATTCCTATGATACAAAAAATAGCCAGTCGGGAAGGTATCGGTAATTTGCTGGCAGAAGGCCCGATGTATGCCGCTAAAAAGATAGGCAATGGAGCCGAAAAATATGCGATGCATGTAAAGGGTAACCCCCTTCCTGCTCATATGCCCCGGGTAAAAAGGGGGCTCGCTCTTGTCTATGCCGTAAACCCCTTTGGTGCAGATCATGTTTGCACAGACCAGGATCCGGCGTACACCCCTGAAACTCCAAAAGTAATACTTGACAAGATGAAGGGCTATGGGCTTTACAACCCGGTATCTTCACTTGACCTGGGAGATGAAAAGGTAAAAATGATTTATTATACACAACAGTATTTCAGTCTCATGGACAGTTTGTCAGTTTGTGTATACGGATACGGGACGGCATTTTTGTTCGACTTAGAATATCTGACCGAAGTAGTAAAAGCCGTAACAGGCTGGAATGTGACAGAATGGGAATTGATGAAGACCGGTGAGAGAAAGACGAATATGATGAGAATATTCAATGCCCGCGAGGGGTTTACCTCCGAAGCTGATATCTTGCCCCAACGTCTTTTTGAGCCGCTTGAAAGAGGGCCGTCTAAAGGGCACAAGGTTGACATGGAACAATTCAATAGGGCAAAGCAAATATACTACGAAATGGCAGGATGGGATTCCTGTGATGGCAATCCCACAGCAGCTAAGATAAAAGAACTGGATCTGAATTGGATAGAGGGTTATGACAGATGAAAAATAGATATACGGTTAAATATTTAGGATTTGTGAGTACCTTTACAGGTGTTGCAAGTGAAACAATAGAGATTAATTCGGCAGATCATACAGTTTTAAATTTGATTAGCGTACTAGATGCCAGACATAATAATAAACTGATAGATCATATTCTTGATGATGAACAAAAAGTGCTTAAGGTCCAGGTGCTTGTAAATGGCAAAGCGGCAAATATTTCTACTGTATTAAAAGACAAGGATGAGGTTGTTTTTTATATGCCAATGTTTGGCGGCTGATGGATGATGTCAAGAGGAGTTGAACTCGATTGATGAACAGACCGCATTTGGCTTTAAGTGAAGATTCAAAACGGCAGAGAGTATACAACGTCATTAGAAACTATGGCCCTCTCATTTTATTTCTAGCGTTGATAATAGTTGTAAGTGTAATAAATCCAAAATTTATCAGCATAAGCAATATGCGCAATATTATGTATCAGGTATCGGCTGTAGGAATTGTTGCCCTCGGGGCAATGTTTGTAATACTTACGGCAGGCATTGATTTTACGGCAGGGGTAGGTGTTGCCTTCGCAGGTGTTGTCGCAGGGATTGTGTTCGGTGCGACAAACAGCGTCATTGTAATGGTTTTTGTAGCTTTGCTACTGGGATTTGTAATTGGTTTGATTAACGGCCTCATTATCACAAGACTGAAGATCCAGCCTTTTGTCGCAACATTAGCTATGATGTCCGTATTACAGGGATTCATATACATAGTATCAGAAGGCAAGATAGTTTTCTTGAGAAGCCGTGTTATCGATTTCATAGGAAAAGGAAATATAGCGGGGATTCCGACGCCTTTTGTAATATTAATTATTGTCAGTATTGTAAGTCATACAATACTGAACAAGACTAAAATCGGCCGTTATGCCTTTGCAATGGGAGGAAATGAGGAAGGGGCAAGGTTGGCGGGTGTTGATCTGCAAAAATACAAGCTTTTTATATATATTCTCGCGGGTATTTTCACAGGTATAGGTGCCATCATAATGATATCGCGCATTTCCATGGTGGCACCAAACATAGGCGGTTCGAGCCTGCTTCTAGATGCAATAGCTTCCACAATAATCGGGGGGACTAGTATAAGCGGTGGTAAGGCCACAGTGCATGGGACTTTTATAGGTATCCTGATTATGGGTTCTATAAGCAATGCCTTAAATATATTAAACGTCCCTTCGGTTATGCAGGATGTTGTAAAAGGATTGATAATAATTATTGCACTATACTTTGATGTTATTTTTGTAAACAGGAAACGGAATTAAAAAAGCAGTATAGATATTCTGATTTAGGTCTTTAAGGGGGGATGTGATTTATAACATTTTCGTTTGCAGATCGTAGCAATTTAATATTAAACATGGAGGGGGAAAAATGTCATTAAAAAGGTTAATCTCAATGTTATTGGTTACTTTGCTTGTGATTGGTTTGCTGGTAGGTTGTGGAGGACAACAGGCGACTGAACAAGATGATGGTGGTGAAGAAGAGCAGACTGAGCAGACTGAACAGGTTGAAGATACAAAGCCTAAACTGGGAGCTGTGATGATAGACCTGAACCATCCGTTTTATGCGGCTATGATGGAGGCAGGGAATAAGGCTGCAGAAGATTATGGAGCAGATATTACGTGGAAGAGCGCCGAAGGCAGTCTGGAAAAAGAGATCGCTCTGGTGGAGAATTTTATTGAGCAAAAAGTTGATGTAATACTGATTGACCCGATTGACGCAAAGGGAATTATCCCGGTGGTGGAAAAGGCACATGAAGCCGGCGTGCAGGTCATAACAATGGGGAATTTTGTCGATACGCCTTATAACGTGAATACACTGTACAATGACTATGAGGACACAAAGATGCTCGCAAAAATGATGGCAACATATCTTGGTGGAAAAGGCAATGTTGTCCTGCTTGTGGGTAACCCCGGCAACTATGTCTCAGATATGAGGGAACAGGGTTTCAAAGATGGGCTTGCAGAATATCCCGATATGAACCTGCTTTCGGTCCAACCGGCTGATTGGGATCCTGCAAAGGGCATGGAAGTTATGGAGAATTGGTTGACGACATATCCCGAAATCGATGGGTTCTTCAGCGTGAGCGATGCTGTTACTTTTGCGGCTATAGAAGCAATCAAAGCTGCGGGAAGACAGGATGAAATAGCTGTTTTCAGCTATGACGGAGAAATAGAGGCCTCAGAGAGGATAAAGAGCGGCGAGATTATTGGTGATCTTTTAACCGGAGCAAAGAGGGTAGGTTACTGGAATGTAAAGGTTGCCTATCAGATGGCGACAGGCGAGCAAGTAGACAACAAGGTATACCTCCCGACACATTTTGTAGCGAGTGCGGAGGCAATTCAGATGTTTGAGGAAGCAGGAATACTTGAAGGCAGGAGTATAGTTGAACCTGATGAGGCTATAAGGTTATTTGATGCATATCAGGAAGAGCTTGGCCCAAACAGTTAGACATAATGCATAAGAGGGATAGGTGCTTTTTTTGGATAGCGCCTATCCCTCCGACAGAAAGAAGGGGAAATGCGTGGCAATTAATGAAAAAGCTATTTCTGACATTAAAAAAATAATAACGGAAAAATATTTCCGATATATTGTATTAATAGCCATTATTTTACTCCTCGTTGCCTTGTTCACAGGTATTAAACCGGTTTTTTTACAGTTCAGTAATATAATGAATATGATAAGGCAGGTTTCGGTTCTTGCAATTGTTGCTATAGGCATGACATTTGTTATTTTGATGGGTGGGATTGATCTTTCTGTTGGCTCAAATATTGCATTTGCAGGCGCAGTAGCCGCTTTAGCTGTAAATCAAACGGGAAGTGCTCTTATCGGGTTCATATCAGCGGCTGCGGCGGGGCTTTCTATTGGCCTCATCAATGGAATAATGATAGGTTATTACAATATAAGTGCATTTATGGCCACCCTTGCAACAATGTCGCTTGCAAGGGGTCTTACCTTGACATTGAGTGGGGCTGCGGGTATAGAAGTCTTAAACAAATCTTTTATATACCTGGGACAGGAGTCGATTGGATCCATTCCCGTGGTTGTGTTTGTGCTTGTGTTTTTATATCTGGCCAGTTATGTAATTGTAACCAAGATGACGTTCGGCCGCAAGCTTTATGCAGTAGGCGGGAACCCGAGCGCATCAAAGGCTTCCGGCATACTTGTTGAAAGGCACTTTCTGTTGGTCTATACGTTGTGCGGTCTTTTCTGCGGGCTTGGTGCGATAATTACAGTAGGCAGGGCAACGTCTGCACAGCCCTGGGCGGGGCTTGGGTTGGAATTCGAAATAATTACTGCGGTCGTCTTAGGCGGAACAAGCCTTAAGGGGGGTAAGGGCAGTCTCGAAGGAACGCTTTTGGGTGCCCTGCTTGTCGGTATACTTGCAAATGGTCTTGGGTTGATGGATATGTCTCCTTATGTGCAGTACGTAATAAAGGGTATTATGATCCTGCTGGCAGTCCTCATAGATGAAGCCTCTACAAGGGTCAGAAAGGTCAAACAAACCGCAAGTGGGGATAAGATAAAAAGCAAACTTAAAGAAACTACTATATGGCATGAGCAGGAAAGGTTGACCTACAATGATGACAGTAAAGCGACAGATACAAGAGGAGAGGTTTTAGAGTTAATTGAAATTTCCAAACAATTTCCAGGGGTCAAAGCACTCGATAATGTTAGCTTGACTATTAAAAGGAAGAATGTAATGGCTCTAGTAGGTGAAAATGGAGCCGGTAAATCTACTTTGATGAAGGTGCTTGCAGGTGTCTATAAAAGGGATGGTGGAGAAATAAGGATTGACGGAAATCTTGTAGAAATAAATTCGCCACAAGATGCTCAGAAGATCGGGATTGCAGTGATACATCAAGAATTTTCTCTTATTCCTGAACTCACGGTGGCGCAAAACATATTTCTCGGCAAAGAAACGTATACGAAAGGAAGTTTCCTTATTGATAACAAGGGTATGAGTAAAATGGCAAAAGAAATCCTATCAAAATTTGATATGGATATCGATGTGGACTTACCTGTAAGGAATTTAACTGTTGGCCAGCAGCAGATGATTGAGATTGCAAAAGCAATGGCTTCAGATGCGTGGGTCATTGTAATGGATGAACCTACTTCGGCTCTAAGTGAGGCAGATAAAAACAAACTGTTTGAATTGATAAGGGGATTAAAAAATAGGAATATTGCAATAGTATACATTTCTCACCGCATGTCAGAAATTTTCGAAATAGCTGATGAAGTGACGGTTTTAAGAGATGGTCAGCATATTGCCACAAGTGCTGTAAGTGATGTTGATGAGAACACGTTGATAAAGTGGATGGTCGGAAGAGAACTGAAGGATATATTCAGCCGCGAAAAAGCCGAGCTTGGCAAGGTGGTGTTGGAGGTAAGAAATATTTCAAAAAGGGGCTTGTTTCAGAATATCAGCTTCAGTGTCCGGGAGGGCGAAGTGCTTGGATTGAGCGGGCTTATGGGTGCAGGACGGACCGAGATAGTACGTTGCATCTTCGGATTGGACAATTACGACGAAGGAGAAATACTTGTTGATGGAAATCCTGTTCAACTGAGAAACCCGCTAGATGCAATAAAAGCCGGAATTGGCTTAATACCTGAAGACAGAAGAAAAGACGGTTTTATTCCTTTTATGTCTGTAAGTGGGAATATTTCGCTGCCTTCACTGCCGTGGATTAGCAATAGGGGCTTGGTTGACAGGGTGCATGAGCTTGAAATTGCGAAAAAATACGTAGAAGCACTTGAAATTAAAACACCTTCCTATGAACAAAGTGTAAGCAATTTGAGTGGAGGGAATCAACAAAAGTGTGTCGTCGGGAAATGGCTGGCAAGGAACCCTAGAATCATAATTCTTGATGAGCCGACAAGAGGCATAGATGTGGGGGCAAAGGCCGAGATACATAAAATCATTGAGGATCTTGCTAAAAACAAGGTGGCTGTTGTTATTATTTCTTCTGAACTTCCTGAAATACTCGGTGTAAGTGACAGGATAATTGTTCTTCATGAGGGAAAGATTACCGGTGAGTTAGACCCGGCAAAGACGACACAGGAAGAAATAATGCAGAGAGCAACAGGTCTGGGATCCTCTTAAAGCAAAGCCTGTTTTAAAGTTCTTGGAAAAGGCAGGTCTGACGTAATATGGATATCGATAAACTCAAACAGTGGTTTAAATGTAATGACAGAGTAGTATCGATGTTGCGGGAATTGATAAGGTTTAACACCTCGAATCCACCAGGAAACGAACATGCCATTGCCGTTTACATCGCCGATTGGCTCGAGGAACGAGGGTTTAAGACCGAGGTGCAAGCTATAGAAAAAGGCCGGTCGAACGTAATTGCTTGCATAGGCAGCGGCGACCGGATTGGCATGATATTGTGCGGGCATATGGACGTTGTTCCTGCTGTTGGGACATGGAATTATCCGCCTTTTGACGGCACAGTTGTGGGGGGTCGTCTGTATGGCAGAGGATCTTGCGATATGAAGGGCGGTATTGCAGCAATGATGGCTGCAGCTGAATTCATAGCAAAAAACGGATTATTGAGCAATAAGGGGCTGGCGCTCGTTTTCGTTTGCGATGAAGAGAGTAAAAACAAAGGCATGAGAGGATTTATCAAAAAAAGACTTTCCGCAGATGCCGCAATAATAGGAGAACCTACAGGTCTTGATATTAACACAGGCCATAGAGGTTTTGTTCTCGTCAGCATTAAGGCGCAGGGCGTATCGTGTCACTCAAGCCATCCGGAGAACGGTGTAAATGCAATATACATTATGGCAGATGTACTTAAAGAAATTAGGGGGTATGCAAAAAGCCTTAGCAATAAGGTCGATAAATATCTGGGAAAGGCAAGCCTGTCTGTCGGCACAATAAGAGGAGGTAATAAAGTCAATATAGTGCCTGATAAATGCGAGATCCTAATGGAAAGGCGCCTTTTGCCCGGCGAAACGGCTGAAGACGTAATCCGCGAATTGAGGGAGTGGATAGGGGAGGACCACAGGGTCACGATCAAAAGCTACCCCGAGTTAAAGGCAGCGGTCTCTGAACCTGAGAGCAGGTTGGTAAAGGATATGGCGGATGTGGTAAAGGGAGTTTTGGGTAAAAAGCCTGCTATCAAGTCTTTCCCTGCCGGATGTGAGGCATCTTTTTTTATAAATTATCTCAAAATCCCAACAATCATTTTCGGGCCAGGCAGTTTAAATCAAGCCCACAAAGCAGATGAGTGGGTGGCGATCAATGATCTTATAGAAGCTGCAAAAATTTATTCACTGATTTCATACAGATACTTAAGAAGATAATGCTGTTATTAATTCTGGAGGGCTAATAGATGAATGCGATTAACATGAAGTGCCTAAAGTGCGGGAAAATCCATGGGTTGAAGCAGTTTTATAACTGCAGTAATTGTGGCGGCATTTTGCAGGTGCAATACAGCTATAACAATTTTGAAAAAAAATTCAATTATCCTGTAAGTGATTCTGTGTTAAAAGGAATAACCAGATTTATAGATTTATTACCTGTCGAAAAAGACTCTTTTCTTACGCTTGGCGAAGGGGACACACCACTTATCAAATCGCACAACCTCGCAGAGCGGCTTGGTTTAAAAAACCTTTATTTAAAAAATGAAGGTTGTAACCCGACAGGATCGTTTAAAGATAGGTCGATGGCCGTTGCGGTTTCTAAGGCGGTCGAGTTTGGCGCAAAAACAACGATTATATCCTCATCAGGCAACGGAGGGGCATCTGCTGCTTCGTATTCTGCAAGAGCCAAAATGAAGTCCTTAGTCTTAGTTCCCGTCGGGACACCCATAAACAAAGTCAATCAGGCAATCATATATGGTGCTAACGTTGTAATGGTAAGGGGAACATATAGCAATTCTTTCCATGTTGCGAAAAAAGCTGCGAAAAAATACGGCTGGGTAAACCTTACGACCACTTTTTTAAATCCTTACGTCGTTGAGGGCAATAAGACTATAGCATATGAAATAATACAATCAATGGACGCGCAAGTTCCCGACTGGGTAATTGTACCCGTTGGGGATGGTCCTATCTTAGTCGGACTGTGGAGGGGGTTTTTAGAATTAAAGGAAAACGGCATTATTTCCAAACTGCCTAAACTGGCCGGGATTCAAGCTGAGCGGTGCTCGCCGGTTGTAACTGCTTTTGAAAATGGGGAAAGCGAAGTTTCACCATGGTTGAAAGATACCGACACAATAGCGACAGGTATTGCCGATACATTGGAAGGTTATAGCCAGGACGGGACCCTTACATTGGAATGTATCAGACGGTCAAATGGATATGCATTGTCGATAACTGAAAAGGAAATATGGGATTCGGTTGTATTGCTTGCGGTAGCCGAAGGCGTATTTTCCGAACCTACCGGTGCCGTATCAATAATGGGGATAAAAAAGATGATAGCCAAAGGCCTTATCACCCCTAAAGATACAGTTGTGGCCTTGATTACCGGAAATGGGCTCAAGCATCCTGTTTTACCGCCGAGTTGTAGCATTCAGCCGCCGATAATAGATGATGTTGATTCATTGGAGGATTTTGCTGAAAGCTTTCAAAAAACTAGCTAATAGAATTAACTAAAATTAGCTTTGGTGTTTATAAAGGTTCCTTCACATTAAGATGCAGTAACCCTGTTGGATTTCATTATAATGACAAAACAAAAACCGTTACTGATTAAAATTTAGTCTAGGGTGAACGGATCATTATTTCATTATAATCCCAAAATGAAACTGTCACTTACTTTAAAGTTTCAAACAATTTAGTGTAGGGTGAACAGAACATGCTTTTGGACTGGTATAAAATGGCATCATATGAAATTGGGGAACATGTAAGCAGTTGTGTTACAGCCTTTGCCGTTGGGTCATGTGAACAGCATTCGGAGCATCTCCCAGTAGGGACTGATGGGTTTTTAGGGGATGCAATACTGCGGAAAGCCGCAGAACGGGCAAAAAGCAAGGTGTTGGCCCTTCCCGTAATTTGTTATGGTTTCTCACCACATCACAGCGATTTTAAGGGATATGTGACTTTAGCTCAGGATACAATAAAATCACTTATTTTAGATGTGTGCAACTCAATATACTCCAATGGATTTGATAAAATACTCATACTAAATTGTCATGGTGGAAACCAACCCGCCCTTCAGATAGCTATAAATGAATTAGGTGAAACACATGAGATGAGCCCTGTTCTTGTAAGGTATTGGGATTTAATTGCTGACGAAATCCCAAAAGTTAGGGACACAGGTATAGGAGGGATGGGTCATGCCGGGGAATTCGAAACATCACTTATGAAATATTATTTTCCGGCGCTTGTTTTTCGGGATAAGATATCTGAACACAGTCCCGCAAATGGTAGTAAATGGCACAACCCCGATATGTTTGCGAAAAACAGCATTTACATTTACAAACCTTTCAAAAGATACTCAGAATACGGCAATATTGGGCAGCCCCAGTTTGCCACTAATGAAAAAGGTGAAATAATTTCAAGGATTATTGTCAAAAGGCTTGCAGAGCTGTTCGATTATTATTCTGCAAATAATCTATAAATAATCTGTAATGAACCGTAAATCAACTTTTCAGACTCTTCCTAGGGAGGCATGTATTACCGAGGAAGAGCCTTTTTATTTAATGTATAATTAAGATTGATTGTGGATGGTTGCATCTGTCTCAAATAAACTGGAAATATTTTGAGCATGTTGGGACAAAAGTGGTAAATCGGTAGTAAAAATCAGTCTAAACATTCAAAAACGAACAAAATTTGCCTGATGAAAAAAGTTAATACTATCCAAGAAGGAAAAGCAAAAAAAAAGTAGAATATATATAATATTAAATGCAAAACAGTGTTTTGCAGAACGAAACATAATACAGATTTATATCGGAGTACTATAAAAATATTTAACTCAAGGGGGTAAAATATATGGATTATATTAATATGAGCTGTGGGCAAACGTATTTATCGCCGAGGGCTCTAAAATATATGGGTAGACAAACTCAGCAGGCGATATATTACCCTTATTATTATGAGACTGAAGAGCAGACAGTTAAAATGATGAAAAAATTATACAACACGAAAAATGATCTTTTAATCGTGACAGGTACAGGCACATTTGCCATAGAAATGGGTTTGAGAAGTACGTTTGAGCCCGGAGAAAAGATTCTTGTCATTAATACCGGTATTTTCGGAGAAGTTGCTAAGTGTATAGCGGAAATAATCGGGTTAGATTGTATAGAGTACAAGGTCGATTATGGAGAACCGATCGATTTGGAAAAGGTAGAGGAATTAATAAAAAACAGTAAACCAAACTGCCTTTATGTTGTGCACGATGAAACGACCACCGGCGCGGAACAGCCTGTTGATGAACTGGGTTTGCTTTGTAGAAAGTATGATTTGTTATTTGTGGTAGATGCGGTTTCTTCTTTTGGAGGGTTAGATGTAAGAACTGATGAATGGGGTATTGACCTGTGTTTTGGCAGTGCCCAGAAATGTATAAATGGTCCACAGGGTATCGCAACAATTTCTATTAGCCCCAAAATATGGGATAAAATTAAAAAGAGAAAGACAGAGATCGATACCTTGTCTCTGGATCTTGAAACATGGAGAAGATATCACGACGTTAAGGTAAAAAAATATCATGAATGGTGGAAAAAAGGCGGAGACCCGCCCAAATTTGACTACAGAGCGCCTCATGAGGTATCACTTCCAGCTACGCTAGTATGGGGCCTGCAAGGCGCTTTGGAGGATATTTTCGAAGAAGGTTTAGAAAATAGGATACAGAGGCACAAAGTTGCCGGTAAGGCAGTAAGAGCAGCGGTAGACTCACTTGGTCTCGAAAGAGTAACAAAAGATGAAAAGACTATTTCTGATGTTGTTACTGTTGTAAGGCTTCCCAAAGGTATAAAAGAGAGGGACTTCAGAGAAGTAATGTTAAAGAAATACAGAGTGGTCCTGGCTAACGGAGAAATCGGTGATGATAACGTGAGGATAGGCACTATGGGCATATCAGCAGCACCGAAATATATTTTACCCACAATTGCAGCTTTAGAAAATGCACTCGTCCATTTTGGGGTTAAAGTTAAAAAAGGTGAAGCATTAAATAGGGCTCATGAAATATTCAGTACATTTGAATTCAAACCGGAGGTGCACAATGAGTAAATACGTTTTGAAAGCAAGTGATATTGAACCACTTTTGGAAGGACTTACAATTTTAGGGACAGGCGGAGGGGGAAGTCCCAAGTTAGGGAGAGCCATTTTAGAAAATGACATAATTAAAAAGAACAGGCAAATTATCATTGAGACACCTGAAGCGATTTCCGATAATGCAACAATAGTCAGCGGTGGTATAATGGGTTCAGTGGCCTTCCTGGACAAATTAGATACCGAAAAACTTATCGAATGTTGGGAAGAAAAGTTTGAGCTGATAGAAGCAATAGAACTCATGTCACAGTATATAGGCAAAAAAATTGATCACGTGGTTCCGTTTGAAGTTGGAGCATTAAACACACCGGTTATCTTATCTCTTGCGGCAAGAATGGGAATCAGCGTAGTAGATGGAGATTCACTGGGAAGGTCAGCGCCCGAAACTCAGATGGCAAGTTTTCTTGCACACGGAATAAGCCTTACCCCGATGCCGCTTGTCGATACTGAGGGAAACAAAATCATCGTAGTTGGTCAAAAAGAAGCAACATTTGCAGATGAGGTCGGCCGATTTGTTATAGCCAAAGAGAATGTAGGAATGGGAGCAAACTCGCATTATGCGATGACTGGTGCTCAGCTAAAACAATCTGTAATACCCAACACAATTACAAAAGCACTCAGAATCGGCAAATCTTTATTAGAGGCAAGAAAATCAGGCAGTGATACGATACAGGCTGTTGTGGAGGAATTGGACGGGCTCAAGATGTTTGAAGGCAAAATAAGCTCTCTCCAAGCAGAAGATAAAGGCGGTTTTTATATAACTAATGTTAGGCTTGAGGGAAAAAAAGAGTTCGAGGGCACTGAAGCAAAGCTGGTTATTAAAAATGAGACGATGGCCTTATGGGTCAACGATAAACTCAAATCGGTATTTCCCGACCTTGTATGCATGCTAGACACTAAAACAGGCTCGGGTGTGCTTAGCACTGATTTAAAGATGGGGAAAAATCTCGTTCTCGTGGGCACTCCATGCCATTCAAGGCTGAGAGAGGGTTTAATGAATCCGGATATAGCCAAGGTTTTTGGTGGTGACAGATATGGCTGTCCGGAATTGAGATTTGTTGAAATGGAAGAACTTAATCGACGTTAGGATCTCTCACAGCTACTATATAAAATAGAAAAAGGGAGTATTTAAATTGGGTGAACACGTGCATTCAGAAAGAAGAGGCAGTTACCTCAGTATAAAGAGAATAATGGAATCACAATTTGCAATTTCTGTGCTAGCTTTAGTAATTTCGTTGTTGTTGCTCGCAGCAATGTCTTTGATATATGGTGCAAATCCGATGACAGTTTTGTCAAGTCTTTTTCAAGGGGCCTTGAGGGGAAGAAAATCTATAATTTTTACTTTAATTCAAACTGCCCCGTTAATTTTAACTGGTTTAGCTGTTTATATTCCTTATAAAGCTGGCTTTTTCAATATAGGTGGTCAGGGACAGCTTGAGCTGGGGGCATTGGCAGCTGTGTATGTTGCTACAAACATGAGCGGCAGTCCGTTATTTGTAATAATTGTTGCCCTTCTCGCATCAATGGCCACGGGAATCTTGGCAATTCTCATACCCGTATATTTGAAACTAAAGCGTGGGGCAAATGAGGTTACAACTACAATCATGATGAATTTCGCAGGCGTGAATTTGGTATATGGTCTTATAACAAGTGTGATGAAAGACCCTAAGGCATTTTATGGTGCGACAAGGAGTATCCCCACACAATTCCGATTGCCTCATTTCCCCACTAATTCAGGGATCCACATCGGAATATGGTTTGCCGTGCTAATTGCAATAATAGCTGCATGGATTATGCAAAACACTGTATCTGGAATTCAACTGAAAGCTGTGGGGAATAATCCGGAAGCAGCAAAGACCGCGGGCATTCCCGTTACCCGCCTGATAACGGCATCAGTACTAATCGGTGCTGCTCTTGCAGGGTTGGCAGGAGCCGTAGAGGTTATGGGTGTAACTTATAGGGTTGCCGAAGGCTGGGCATTATCATGGGGCTTTACGGGAATCTCAGTTGCGTTTTTGGGTAATAACCCATTGGGAATCATCCCTGTTGCATTTCTCCTTTCGATCTTGGAGACAGGAGCAAGATATATGCAGGCAATGACAGGTGTGCCATCGGCACTTATGTCAATAATACAGGGAATACCGGTTATACTGTTCGTCTGTTTTAACGCCCGGGTTATGCTGGGGAAAACAAAGTAGATATTGAATACCCGTTGTCAATAAAAAAACATATAGGCTAAAGGTGAGATGAAAAATGGATGCTAGTTGGGGAATAGATTTTATATATGCCACAATTCGCGCGGCGACACCGCTTATATATTGTGCACTAGGGGTTCTTCTCGCAGAAAGGGCAGGTGTAATGCACTTAGGTGTTGAAGGGGTAATGCTTACAGGTGCATTGGCTGGAATAATTGCTACTAATATGAGCGGAACGATTTTTATGGGAATACTGATGACATTATTGACAGGGTTATTGTTGGGGCTTTTGCTTTCAATCGCCTCAATATGGCTACCGACTGATCAGGTTATTGTGGGAATTGCATTTAATCTGGCTGCTACTGGTGTTACAAGTTATATATATAGATTGCTTGGATCAACGGCTCAAAATATGGTTGCCGGTATCAAGCCAGTGTTTTTGGGGATGACAATTTTTGAAATTTTTTCTGTAATCTTGACTGTAGCCATTTGGTGGTTTTTGTTTAAAACCGCAGCCGGTTTGAAATTGCGTTCGGTTGGCGAAGATGCGAATGCTGCAAATACTGCAGGTATTGATGTAATAAAAGTAAGGACAATTACATTGATCGTCGCAGCAATCCTTTCAGCATTGGGAGGAGCCGCGCTGTCCCTGGGATGGGTTAGAGTATTCACTGATAATATTACTGGTGGCAGAGGTTTTATAGCTTTGGCAGCGGTATATCTGAGCAAATGGAATCCGCTACTTGTAATAGTATCGACACTTATCTTCGGTGCCGGTGAAGCTCTAGCTTTTAGATCACAGGCGCTCGGAGGTGCTATTAACTCTTATTACTACTTTATGTTGCCATACGTGCTTACACTAATCGTTGTAGGAATTACAGGTAAGACAAGAGGTCCTGCGGATGTTGGAAGGATTTTTATAAGGAGGTAGTTATCAGTATTTCGTAGGTTTTATAGGAAAATGTCAACATATTTACAGTTGCATTAGAAATTCATATATTTTTTTAAGGGGGGGATGTATGGGTAAAAGTAAAATAACTAACTGTATAATATCGAATTTTGAGTAGAGGTACCATGAATAACATTAAAAAGGAGTGTTGATCAATGTTAAGAAAGAAATATATTGCCTTTATCATATTGGCAATATTTATTTCCTCAATTATGATTACCGGTTGTGGTGGGAACAGCGAAGCTGAGAGCGGCTCAGAAGATCAGGAAGGACAAGCTATTCAAGTAGGATCTATGTTTTCAGTGCCAGACCCACCAAATGCTGGCGGTTGGGATAGAGCACACTGGGCTGGATTGATGACTTTAAAGAATGAATTCGGATGGGATGTATCAGTTGCAGAAAACGTACCATACCCCAAAACAGCTGAAACTGCTGTCGGATATTTAGATAAAGGCTATGACATGATAATTTTTCCGGACAACGGCATGATCGAGGCATGGAAGGAGTTGGCACCCCAATATCCCGATAAATGGATGATTATCACCTCGATGGCTGACGAACTACCTGATTCGCCAAAAGCGGTAGCTTATGCTCCTGATTTTTATGAATATGGAAATTTAATTGGAATGGCTTTGGCGACATCTAGCGAGACGGGAAAAATTGGATTGCTGGGAGGTTCTCCGATACCTGTTCTTGAAACTTTGTTCAGCGGTGCAATAGAAGGGGCAAAGTATATAAATCCAGATGCTGAAGTCGTTGTATACTGGGCAGGAGATTGGGTTGATACTGCCAAGCATAGAGAATTAACCGCACTGATGACACAGAATGGTGTCGATTCTATCTTCACAGTGACGGGTCAGGCTGCTATGGGTGTTTACGAAGCTGCGGAATCAAACGGTGCTAAGGTGATAGGTTATTGTGCAGACCTTTATGAAGATAATCCAAACGCCATTATGACAAGTCTGCTCATGGATACACCTCTCCTCTACAGTGAAGTGGCAGAGAACTTCACAAACGGGACACTAGAAAACAAGATTTACAATATGGGTTCAAAATACTTTAAGTTTGCGGACTTCCGAGGCAGTGTGCCGGAAGAAGTTGAACGAGAAATACTGGACTTGACGGAAAGATTCAAGAACGGAGAAATCGAAATACCTGTCGTAATTCATGAAGAGATAATGAAGTAATTATACTTTAAGTTACTGCGCCCTTGATGACAACCTATGTATTAAACTTTTCAAGGGTGCAGTAAGTCTTTAACGAAAAATCTGGAGGTTTAAAGTATGAAGACTAATGAGCCGGCGCTAAATCAACAAAGTGCAGAAGTTCTGATAGTACCTGAAATATTCATGGAAAATATTACAAAAAATTTTGGTAAATTGACGGCTCTCGATAAAGTGTCTTTTAACTTAAAGCCAGGCGAAATTCGAGCGCTCGTGGGGGAAAATGGAGCAGGTAAAAGCACTTTGATGAACATTCTATACGGCGTTTATAGTGCTGACAGCGGCAAAATCACACTTGATGGGATACAGGCCCCTGATAAATGGAATCCGAATATTGCAATTACCAACGGTATTGGTATGATACACCAGCATTTTTCGCTGATATACTCCCATACTGTTTTGGAAAACATAGTCATGCCCACATTAAGATGGACAGACTTCAAACCTCAATGGAAGAAATTCGAGTACGTAATAGGCGACTTGATGAAAAAATACCATTTTGATGTTGATTTGAATGCAAGGATCGAAAACATTTCCATTGGAGAGCGCCAGCAGGTCGAGATACTGAAGGCACTGTACCAGGGAGCGCGGATTCTGATTCTCGATGAACCTACAGCCGTTTTAACACCTCAACAGGCAGAGTCCCTTTTGAACTTCCTTGTAGATTTAAGGGGAAAAGGTTATTCGGTCGTACTCGTCACACATAAACTGCAAGAAGCTATGGCGATCAGCAATAAAATTACAGTACTGAGGGGCGGAAAACACATTGCAACAGTTGAAACAAAAGATACAAGTATTAGAGAAATTGCAAAAATGATGGTTGATAGAGAGCTGTCTACTCCTTTACATGCCGGAAAAGTAAAGAAATTTTACAAGCAAGTTATACAACTGAAAAATGTTACGGTTGAAAATAAAGATAAAAAAATTGTTGTTGATGATGTGAGTTTTGATATAGGAGAAGGAGAAATAGTCGGTATTGCAGGTGTTGCCGGCAATGGGCAAATTGAGTTGGCTGAAACAATTGTGGGTTTGAGAGAGATAAAAGGCGGAGAAATAATATTCATGGGCCGGAATATAAATAAATGGAATGTCGCGAAAAGAAGAACTGAGGGCATTGGCTATATACCTGAAGATCGGTTTGAAAAAGGTATGGTAGGAGAAATGACCCTAAAGGAGAACCTTGTTTTAGACTGTATGGAGAGAGAGCCATATTCTCATAAAGGGATTGTACGCCATAAAGAAGTCGAAGGAGTGGCAGAATCAGCAATTGAAACGTTTAATGTGA
The DNA here is from genome assembly GCA_050949725.1 of Tepidanaerobacteraceae bacterium. GTDB lineage: Bacteria > Bacillota > Thermosediminibacteria > Thermosediminibacterales > Tepidanaerobacteraceae > JBMNGH01. The sequence continues at coordinate 202,123 of JBMNGH010000003.1, read as the reverse complement.
AAGCAAGCAATTGTCATGTAATAATGAAGACCTTATCAGGTGGAAATCAGCAAAAAGTAGTTTTGGCGAGGACATTAATGGGTAATCCAAAAGTTATTATAGCGTGTCAACCCACAAGGGGTCTTGATTTTAGTGCTACACAATTTTTGCGGACAAAATTAATTGAGAGTGCACAAAATAACTTAGGAGTTTTACTTGTATCAAGTGATTTGGATGAATTGATGGAGCTATCCGATAGAATTGTTGTCATGTTTCGCGGCAAGATTGTCGGCGATGTAAAAAGAGATGATGTAGATCTTCAAAAACTCGGATTGATGATGGCAGGTTATAGTGAAGAGGAAACAATTAATTGATAGAGAAATACAAAATTTTAATAAAGTTTCCAAACATTATTTACTCAGGAGTGAATCTTATGAGCAAAATTACTGTACTAGGAATAAGTGGCAGCCCTCGAAAAGGAAATAGTGAATTTCTTCTAAAAAAAGCCCTTGAAGCAGCAGAAAAGGAAAGTACAGATGCTGTTGAGTGTATTATGTATTCAATAAGGGGGAAAAAATTTGGTCCTTGTATAGCCTGTGGCAGATGTGCAGATAAAGGTGAGTGCATTATAAAGGACGATTTTCAAGAACTTTGTAATCTGTGGCTGAAAGCTGATGTAGTAATATATTCTGTGCCGGTTTACCATATGGGAATTCCGGGCCAATTAAAGTGTTTTATAGACAGATTGGGCAATACTACTTTCGGTCGATATAGGCACCTGTTCAAGCCGGGAGAAGATAAACTGCCTAAATTTTTAAAGGTTATCGGCAGCATTTCACAGGGCATCCACGTGTTTTCTGGCCAGGAACATACAATGACAGATCTCATCAATCATACCTTGCTGATGCAATGCATACCGGTAGCCGGAGATATGTGGGAATCTTATATAGGCGTAGGTGGGTGGACCTCCAACTCTGGGGATAGAAAAGCACTTGAAAAGCAGGTTTCTGATGGGGTATTTGATGCTGAAGTAGCTGTCAAGGCTGCACGAGATTTGGGAAAAAGAGCGGTGGAAGTTGCTCTGCTAGTTAGAGAAGGTGTCGTGTCAAGAAGGAAACAACTTACTCAGGATCCGGCATATATACCCTATTTAGAAAATATGGACAGATAGGCCTTTATCATCTGGAGGGCTTAAATAATGATCAGTTTAAAAGTTGATGTATCTAAATGTAACAAATGTGGCATTTGTCAATTTGTATGTTCACTAGGGCACAAATTATGGGAACAAAAGGATATAAGTTTTGAAGGAGATCTTCCGAAGCCCAGAGTATGGTTTGGGCAGGGCGAACATGACGAACTGTTTATATGTCGGCATTGTGAAAATCCGGTATGTGTAACCGGGTGTGTCGCGGGTGCCATGAGTATTGATAAGGAAACAGGCAGAGTTGTCATAGACGATAATAAGTGTGTCGGCTGCGGAAGTTGTGTGATGGAGTGTCCGTTCGGTGCAGTTAGGATGCTACAGAGAAATTCTGAGTCGATTCATTATAAGGCTTTTAAATGTGATGGCTGTCAAAAAATAGGAATTCCATTGTGTGCGCGCTTTTGTCCCAATGGTGCAATAACTGCTGAAGAAACTGACAAGAAATTGACGAAACTGCGGCGCAGACAAAGAATTGTTATGATGAAGGGTGAGCACCATGAAAAAATACGTAATTATAGGTAATGGAATTGCCGGTTTGACAGGGGCTAGAGCCGTTCGAGCCAATGACGGCGACGGGGAAATAATCATGATATCGGAAGAGAAACATCTTCCATATTCTAAAGTGCTTTTAACTTACTATGTTTCAGGTGAAGTAGAACAAAATGACATGTATTTGACGACAAAGAGCGAATATGATGGGCTTGGTATCAAGGTATTTTGGGGAAATAAAGTGACTCGGTTAGATACCCATAATAAGCAATTGTTCCTTGACAACTCCATTAATATAGATTATGATTCACTGCTTATAGCCAGCGGTGGCAGCCCGATTTTGCCAGAACCCCTAAAAAAGGGAATAAATGGGGTGACAGGTCTTCGGACAATTGAAGATGCTTATTTTTTGAGACGAGCGGCGGTTAATAAAGAAAAGTGTGTCATTTCCGGAGGTGGAATGATAGGTGTCAAGCTTGCATGTGCACTAAAGGAGATGGGGGCAGATGTACAAATCATCATAAAATCCCCAAGAATTTTATCAAAGGTAGCAGATGAAGAGACATCTTTCCTCATTCAGCGGCATATGGAAGCAAATGACGTAAAAATCAGGACAGGAAGCAATGTTGCAGAAACAGTAGCTGAAAACAGCAGGTTAAGCTCGGTAATACTTGACAGTGGTGAAGTTATCGATTGTAAAGTATTTGCTGTATGTAAAGGAGTTAAGCCAAATTTGGAATTTCTGGTTAATAAATCGGGGCTTGAAAGGGGAATAAAGGTCAACGAAAAGATGATGACTGACTTTTACGATGTGTATGCAGCAGGTGATGTTGCCAGCACGTTCGATATTTTACAGAGATATAATACGAATACCGCCATTTGGCCTCATGCCGTTGAGCAGGCAAAAATAGCAGGCTCAAATATGGCAGGTGAAAATTTAGTATTCAGAGGCTCGGTATCACGAAATTCTTTGTCAATATTTGGGTTGCCTATGATAACAATAGGGATTACAAACCCTGATTTTAATAAAGAAGATTGGGATTTCTCAATCATCAATGATAGTAATTCATATCAAAAGTTAATATACAGAAAAGGCAAATTAGCAGGTGCAATACTTCTCGGTAATATAGACAGGGCAGGGATATTGCAGGCGGAAATCCGAAAAAATGCGATACAATAGGCAAAGTAAAGTCTGTATTTAAGGCTGTAAGAAATTTTATTATGTTCTTGTTTGTTGATTATGTTTAGGGAGGAGTGATTACGTGTTACAGAAAATGATAACAATTGATCCTCAGAAATGTACAGGATGCAGGCAATGTGCGATGATCTGTTCATTTAAACATGAGGGTGTTTTTTCAATGACCCTTTCTAGAATCAAACTGGTTTCATTTGAAGACATATGCTTGACGGTCCCCGTGACTTGTGCATACTGTGAAGAACCGATATGTGAGAAAGTTTGTCCCGTTGGGGCAATGACACATGACCCTGAGACTGGCATGGCTAAAGTAATCGAAGAGCTTTGTATTGGATGCAAGGAGTGTTTGAATGCGTGCCCAATTGGAGCCATTGATATACACCCAAATAAAAAGGTTCCGATAAGGTGTGATTTGTGCGGAGGAGACCCACAGTGTGTGGCAAACTGTGAACGCGGGGCATTAAAATATGAAACTGTTAGTATGGCGGCAAGGGCAAAAAGGCGAACCAGAATAATAAACCTTAAACTTGATTCTGAATCTGCTGTAAAAGCATAGAATAGCTGGACAAGGAGGGAAGAATCTAATATGATTAATCTGGCTGGCGACATTCTTCATATCGATCTAACCGACAAAAAGTCATGGAGGGAAAAAGTCAGTAAAAATAGAATAGTAAAATATTTAGGAGGAAGAGGGATAAATGCTGAGCTGTTGTTAAGATATGTTAAGCCAGGGACAGACCCTTTGGGGCCTGATAATGTTCTCATTTTCGGAACAGGTCTGCTGACAGGAACTCCATCACCCAGCTCAGGTCGAAATACGGTGACGTGTTTGAGCCCAGCCACAGGGCTGTATTTAAAAACCAGTGGTGGAGGACATTGGGGAGGAGAACTTAAGTACGCTGGTTATGGCAATATGGTCGTCCATGGAAAGTCAGAAAATCCCGTATATATATTTATCGATGATGATAATGTGGAAATACGCGATGCGTCGAAAATTTGGGGGCTAGGTGTGAGGGACGCCGACAAAGCGATAAAAGAAGAGCTTGAAGATGAAGAGATTCAAACAGCGCTGATCGGCCCTGCAGGGGAGAACCTAGTAAAATTTGCTTCAGTCATGTTTTCAATTTACAATGCGGCAGGAAGAGGAGGAGCCGGAGCCGTAATGGGCTCCAAAAATCTGAAGGCAATTGCGGTAAGAGGTAGTGGGAGCATAAGTGTTGCAAATCCAAATGTATTCTACGAAGAAGTAAAAAAGGCTAAAGAGAGCTTAAAGAGCGATTCCGGATACGAAGGAATGGGTCTTTACGGGACTGCCTCAAGCCTTTTTGGGATAAACGAATTGAATGTATTTCCATCATACAATTTTAAGAGAAGTAGTGTAGATGATATTACTACATTGACAGGACAGCATCTTACAAATGCTGGATATTTGAAGAGAAAGGTTGCTTGTTATAGCTGCATAATAAATTGTCACAGATATGCAACTGTAGATTCGGGGAAGTTCAGCGGCACGTACACAGGTGGTCCCGAATATGAGACAATGTCCGCATTAGGTTCGGGATGTGGCATCCTGGATGTTGAAGCCGTATTAAAGGCGAATGAATTGGCTGACATCTACGGGCTGGACACAATATCTGCAGGCGGTGTAATACAGTGGGCAATGGAGTCATATGAAAAAGGAGTAATTACTGACAAAGACTTAGAAGGAATAGATTTGAGGTGGGGAAATGCTGATGCCGTCATGGAAATGTTAAAAAAGATTACTTTTCGCGAGGGGTTTGGAGATGTCTTGGCTGAAGGTGTTAAAAGGGCATCGGAAATAGTTGGAAAAGATTCATATAAATGGGCGGTACAAGCTAAGGGCCTTGAACAATCGAGGGTAGATACAAGAAATGCAAAATCGTATGCTCTTGCATTTGCGGTTAACCCTAGAGGAGCAGATCACCTGCATACTGAAACATTTGCAGAGTTTGGTATGGGCCAAGAAGCAAGAGATGTAATCAAAAAAATAACAGGGGATGAAGAACTTGCACAGCCACATCTTATGGAAAAAAGGCCAGAAATAGTCAGATGGCACGAGGACTGCTATGCTGTATCAGACTGCTTGGGATTCTGTACATTTACAACAACTGCTCTTTACGGCATAACGCCAGAAATTATGGCGAAAATCTTTTCTGCAGCGGTAGGTGTAAACATGACAGAAGAAGAAATAATGTTTGCAGGTCGCAGGATAGTTACTATGGAAAAATGCTTTAATGTGAGGATGGGTGCCACAAGAAAGGACGATACACTGCCTTGGAGAATCATGAATGAGCCTACACCTGACAAACCGCCAACAGGTAATGGATTAAACCCTAAGGAAGAGCTAGATATATTGCTTGATAAGTACTATGATTTGCACGAGTGGGACAAAGAGTCGAGTTGGCCTAAACGTGAGACACTAGAAATGTTGGGCTTGCATGATATAGTACAAGAGTTTGAAGAGGCAGGTAAACTATAAAGAAAGTTCAGGAGAATTGATATGAACCGAAAGGATAATTATATCGAGGTCAATGTGAAATTTGTCGGCTATGTCTATAAAGGCAGAGATGTAGAAAAGCAGACTTTCCTAGTTCAAAAAGGTATGACTGTTCAAGGTTTAATAGAAAAAATACAAAGTGACATGTGTGACAAGATTGATTTTAACAGGGTTGTAGTAATAGTAAATGGGGCACCTCTCACGACAGGCAAAGCAAAAAAATATATTTTAAATGAAAGCGACACAGTATCCTTTGTAATGGCACTCGCTGGTGGTTAGGAGAACAGTTTTTTTGTGATGTTTAATAAGAAAATAAATAAGTTTTTAAATACAACTTCTACGTGTAAAGGGGAGCTATAAATGAATAAAAAATTGCTCATGATACCAGGCCCGTGTGATATTGAAGAGGATGTCTTGCTCGAGATGAGCAAACAGGTAGTTGCACATTACGGTGAAGATTGGGTTGAGGTTTACAATGAAACGCGCAATTTGCTCAAACGACTATTGAATACAACCGGGGAAGTATTTATTGCTAATGGTTCAGGTCACCTTGCGATAGAAGCAATGCTGACAGCCCTGGGCGAAAAAGGTGAGGAAATTGCTCTTGTGGAGAACGGGCATTTTTCTCATAGGATGGTTGAACTGCTTGAGTCTTACAGATTAAAACCGAAAATTATGCCGGTTGAATGGGGGCATATCGCTACTCCAGAACAGGTGGAGAATTTCCTAAAGCAAAACAATGATGTAAAATCGCTTGTCGTTGTACACAGTGAAACGAGTACAGGTGCACTAAATCCAATAAAAGAAATCGCAGAAGTAGCAAAAAAGATGGATGTGCTTTTTGCCGTTGATGCGGTATCCTCTGTCGGAGTAGTTCCTATTGATATGGAAGACTGGGGAATTGATTTTTGTGCCACCGCATCACAAAAAGGGCTTGGCACACCGCCGGGGCTTGCGATACTTGCTGTAAGCAATAGGGCACTAGATTTTGTGAGGAGCAGGAAAAAGCCAATACCCGGATGGTATGCCAATCTGGAGGTCTGGGATAGATTCAACACTGAAGGTAAAGAATTCCAGCCATTTTACATCTCACTTGCTGTCAGCATCGTCGTTGCACTGAAAAAGAGTTTAGAGAATATATTTAAAGAGGGCCTTGAAAATAGATATGAAAGACACCGGAAAATATCAAAATTAATGAAAGAGGGTGTAAGGGCATGTGGTTTGACGACTGTGTCCAAAGACTCCGAGTGTACACCCGCGATTACAGTTATACGTTTTCCCTATGGCATGGATTCAGGTGAGTTTGTAAGCTATCTAAGTGATGAATATAATATCCAGGTTGCAAACGGTCTCGGCCCTTTTAAGGGTAAAACCGTAAGGGTAGGCCATATGGGCAAAAATGCCACAAAGAATAATGTTCTACAAGTTCTTTTTGGCCTTGAAAGCTTTTTAAGAAAAAAGAATAATGACCTGAACGTTGGTCTTTCTTTGAGGCAAATCGACTGAAAAGAATCCAGAATTCACTATGAATAATCCATTAAGATTTTTATAGGTATAATTTAATAAGAGCAAAATCTTTGGTTGAAAAGATTTTGCTCTTTTTGTTATTGTAACAATTATTCACATTATCACCAAATGGTTATTATAAAATGCCAGGAGGATTATGGCAGAATATTGTAGAATATTATCAATATGGAAGATATTGTGAGGGCCATATTAAGTCAACTGGTAGATTTATTTTTTCCTGAAGGTCGATACTGCGTTGCTTGCAGGCGGAAACTCCCAGCAGGACAAAATTTTTTGTGTATTAATTGTACATCCCGGATAAAACCTATAATGCCGCCGATCTGTGCAATATGCGGCAGACCCATTGGTAGAGGTAGGCTTTGTCGTGACTGCATGGATCAAAAACATAGCTTTGTTCAAGCCAGAGCGTTTGGGGAATATGATGGTGTCCTAAAAAAGGTTATCCATGAGTTTAAATATGGAGGAAGAAAGGAGCTCGCAAATTTTATCGGCGATAAAATGTTTTCTGTTTTCAAGAACCTTGGATGGCCTAAGTGTGACGTCATAGTGCCTGTCCCGCTCCACGAGAAAAGACAAAAGGAGAGAGGGTTCAATCAGGCTTATTTGCTAGCATCGTTTATCAGCGTTAAAACTGGCATACCTGTTTGTAGTGAGTTGTTAAGGGTGAAACAAACCGGCCATCAGACATTGTTGAGCAAGAACCAGAGGAAAAAGAACTTACAAGGGGCTTTTCGTCCGAAAAACAGCAGCCGGCTCAAAGATAAAACTGTTATTTTGGTCGACGATGTGTATACAACGGGTTCTACCGCAGATGAGTGTTCTTTGACCATGAGAGAAGCAGGGGCAAGATGTGTGTATGTCCTAACATGTGCAAGAGGCTAAAAGAGGGGGTTTAGCTGTGAAACTCAGAAACTGTCCCATATGTGGGAAACTGTTCGTTTACACGTATAATAATAAGTGCCCTGACTGTGCAAAAAAGTATGAGGAAGATTTCAAGAAAGTCAGAGCCTATTTAGCAGAAAATCCCAACACATCGATTGAGGAGATAGCGGAAAAAACCGGAGTAAATGAGAAAAGGGTGCTCGAATTCTTAAGAGAGGGCCGTCTAATCTTAAAGCGTGCTAACAGAAACCTCATAACCTGTGAGCTGTGCGATAAACCAATTTTTTCCGGAAAATACTGCGAAGAGTGTGCCGCCAAAGTCAAAGCAAAATTTAATACAATATCGGACAAACCATTGAAGAAAAGCAATGACATGAGTGGTAAGATCCATCTTTCCAAATACCAAAAGGACAAGAGGTAGAGCAACTGCTAAGATTTTGAGAGGAAAACAAACAAATATGAATATAAAATGCTCTCATTCGAAGTTAAGCGACTTATGCTTTTATGACGTATTTACGATAAATAAAATAGAAGAATAAAATAGGATTTCAGATATCATTTTATATTACCGTACAACTTGGGGGAGTATTGTATGAATGTACATCGAAGCAATCTTGATGGTATGATGAGGCTTTATAACAGTATCTCAGAAGATACAAAAACAAGGTTAAAAGACGGGGAAAACGTGGACGGGTTAAAAGAGGAAGTTAAAGGGGCGCGATACAGTGACAGCATCACACTGTCGAGTGATGCCAAACTGATTGAAAAAGCGGTAAAATCTGCCCCGAAAGCGGATCGTGTTAGGGCCGAGAAACTTAAGACCATACAGAAAAAAATCGAGAACGGGACCTATAAAATTGATGCCAGTTTAGTGGCGGAAAAAATAATAGAATGTTTCATCGATGAGATAACTTAAATCTAAAGGTGACACCATTTTGTTTCGTTTAATTTAAGGGGTATAGGGGGCTATTTCATGGGTAATGTCGACAGATTATATAATGCCCTTTTGGATAATTTAGAAAATCAACATGAATCATATTCAGAACTTTTAGCACTTGCGGATAAAAAAAGAGATATACTGATTAAGGGCGATATAAAGCTTTTAGAAGAAATAACGAGTATTGAACAGGAAATAGTTATAAAACTCGGAAAAATGGAAGATGAAAGAGAATATATTATAAGTCGCATTGCAGAAGGGTGTAAAAAAGACGTATCTGAAGTCGATGGGAAATTTTTAGAAAGTATGATTCCCGAAGAAAAGGCTTTCTTTTTTAAGGAACAAAAGGAAAAACTAAAGGCCGTGTTACATGAGCTTGCTGAGAAAAACAAGACAAACGAGCGTCTTATAAATAAAGCACTTGAATACATACAGTATTCGCTTCGGGTGATTACGGAAGCCGGCAGGCAGGAAACCGGATACAATGCCTGCGGAAATCCTGAAAATAAATCTGTCAACTTTATTGATAGAAAAGCATAAGGCGGTGAACTAATGCATTCCTCCTTTTTTGGATTAGAAATAGCGAAAAAAGCACTTTTTGCACAGCAAAGGGTACAGGAAAATATTTCTCACAATGTGGCAAATGCAAATACCCCCGGCTATTCACGCCAGAGGGTTGTCCTTGAATCCTCTTACATATCACCTAACACCGTAATGCCGGGCATTGGGCAGCTTGGCACAGGAGTTTCGGTTAGCGATGTTACAAGAATAAGGGACACTTTTGCTGACATGCAGTTCAGGCACGAATTTTCAAGTTTAGGCGAATGGGGGCTTCAGAGCGACATATTGAGGCAGGTAGAAATGGTTTTCAACGAACCCTCGGACATAGGGATTTCGTCTGTATTAACTCAGTTTTGGAGGTCATTGGAAGAGCTGGCCAAGACACCTGAATCACTAGAGGTGCGGGAAATGGTGAAAGAGAGGGCTGTGACACTGTCAAGTACCATTAACCACGCGGCGACTCAGCTTTCTCAGATAATTGATGATATAAATTTCAGGATATCGGTAAACGTCAATGAAGTTAACACAATTGCTACCCAAATCGCCGAGCTTAACGGGCAGATTGAGAGGTTGGAGATCACCGGCATTACTGCGAGTGACCTCAGGGACAAGAGGGATGTTCTGCTCGACGAGCTTGCACAACTAGTAAACTTCAATTCTTATGAAGATGAAAATGGGCAGTTTAGCATAAATGTCGGTGGCGCTCTCCTTGTAAAGGGAGCGAACCACGATGGCTTTACTTTTGACAAAAACGACTCTCCTGCAGTGATCAAATGGAAGAGTTACGGCACGCCTGTAAACATTTCCAGCGGTGAGCTAAAAGGCATGATGGAACTAAGGGATCAAAAAGTCCAGGGATACCTCGACAGGCTAGCCGTTTTTGCATCCACATTTGCACAAAAATTCAATGAAATACACAGAAACGGCTTTGATCTGAACGGTAATCAAGGAGGGAATTTTTTTAAAGATTCCCAAAACCTTGCGCCATATGAACTGATCGCTGTAGACCAAGATATTTTGAGCGATATCGGGAGAATAGCCGCTGCAGGTAATAAAGACGGGATTCCAGGGGACAACACTAATGCACTTGAGCTGGCAGGTATAAAGAGTCGCCATTTCAATGAGATATCCGGCACCTTTGATGACTATTATGGTTCATTGATTTCAAAAATCGGGATAGATTCACAGGAAGCAGGAAGGATGGCGAACAGCCAGGAATTTATAGTAAGCCAGTTGGACCAGAGGAGAAAGTCGACCTCAGGCGTGTCCCTTGATGAAGAAATGGCCAAGATGGTGATGCACCAGCATGCTTACACAGCGGCGGCTCGAGTAATAACTGCTGTTGATCAGATGATTGATACGATTGTAAATAAAATGGGAATAGTTGGAAGGTAGTGATCTAAAATGAGAGTAACACAAGGAATGATAACAGAGGCTTTTATGAGGAACCTGTCATATAACCTGAAGCGGTTGGGAGAAAAGCAGGAGATACTGTCATCGGGAAAGCGCGTCAGGCTGCCTTCAGATGATCCAGTGTCTGCCGCCCTTGCCATAAGACTGAGGGGAAACCTGGAAGTAATCGATCAGCACAAGAGAAATGCCGAAGATGCGTTCACATGGATGAAGAACAGTGAAACTGCACTTTCCAATACAAATGACATTATTCAGAGGATAAGGGAGCTTGTAGTAAAAGCCGCAAACGGGACAAATACACCTGACGATAGGAATACAATACTAGATGAAATAAGCCAGCTGAAAGAACAAGTCCTTAAGGAGGCAAATGCGAATTACAACCAGCGGTATTTATTTGGTGGATTTCATACTGACAAGGCTCCGTTTTATAAAGACGGAGACGGTATAATCAAGCTAATAAGAGAACAGATGATTCCTTTTGGTGTAAACATCATTGAAAAAGGTGCGGGCATAACAGATTCCCTTCAAGTAAGTTTGCAAAACCTTGGGCAGGATGTCGTAACAGGCAGATACTTAATAGAAGTATCCAACTTTGATGATACCACCGACCCGTCAACCCCGACGGCTGACATCACGATCAAAGATGCTGACACCGGAGAAGTAGTGGCTCAAAAAACGGGAATTGTTACAAACGCTGGCGGCCAGACTATTGACGGCATAGCAGGCGTTGGCTGGAATTTTGAGCTCAACCTAGGCGATTCCCCGATAACGGGTGACGGCACGGCTGTTATCATGTTAACATCAGGCAATATAGAATACAATGTCGGAAACATGGAAAGGATAGGCATAAGCGTATCGGCGAGGGATTTGTTTTCCGGTATATTCGAGACGATTGGTCTAATTGAACAGGACATTCTCAATGATAATGCGGAAAACCTGTCGAACCTTAGGCTTGCGGAGATCGATGATGACCTAAGTGAAGTCTTGCGTTTCCGGTCACAGATTGGGGCAAAGATGAACAGGCTTGAGGCCACAGTTTCACGACTGGAATTTAACAAGATAGATTACACTGAGCTTTTGTCAAAAACTGAAGATGCTGATATTGCAGAAGTGATAATGGGCCTGAAGATGGAGGAATCGGTGTATCGGGCATCTCTTGCCGTCGGCTCAAGGGTAATTCAACCAAGTCTTGCTGATTTTTTGTGGTGATATAAATGTTAAAATACAATATTGACATAAAATTCGGCTTCGGTCAGATAGGCATAAGTACATATATGGGTGAATTGTCCCTAAAAAAGCGCAACGATTCGGGCTTTGATATAAATATACATAAGCCCGATATTTCTATTATGACAAGGTTTCCCGAAATACATATCGATACATCTGCCTGTTGGGCAGATATCGGCTATCAACCCCCGCTTAAGTTCGCAAAATACTGTTTTGACAGCACTGCTCAAGGGGTGGATGATTACATATACCAGAAGGTTGCGGAAGGAAATGCTCTAGGGGATATCGAAAAAGGAATGACGGTACAGGACGTTTCCTATAATCAGGCCTTACCTGAGCATCGAGAGATAAATGTGGATATAATCCCGAAATCGCGGCCTCAGATAAATGTGAAAGAGGGTAGTGTCGTAACAAAATTTACACCTGGTCATGTCTATGTATTTGTAGATCCTGATCAGCAGTTTGAATACAAGCCCGCAAATGTACGAATTTACCTTGAAAAAGATTCATACATAAATATTAAGGTGGTTGAAAGAGGAAGTAATATTGATACCTTGATATAAATGCAGGTCGATAACTTTTGATATGGGACTGGATTTTACAAAAATCTATCCCTAAAGAGATAGGATAGGAGGGATTATACTGTATATTCAATCCAAGAGATTTGGCGAAATAGAGATCGAACAGGAAAAAATAATAAGCTTTTTAAACGGTATTATGGGGTTTGAAATTCTAAAAAAATACATCTTGATCGATCACCCTGGAAGCAGCATCTTAAAATGGTTACAGTCGGCAGAGGCTCCGGAAATAGCTCTGCCGATAGTTGACCCTATGCACTTTTACCCCGATTACTCCCCTATCATCCTAAAAGACGAACTGTTGCAACTTGAAATAGAAGATATTTCACAAGCTGCTGTTCTGTGCATAGTTAAGATTCCGCAGGACATCGAGAAGGCGTCAATCAATTTAAAGGCTCCTGTTGTGATAAATCCGGTTAGAAGGCTTGCCGACCAGTTGATTGCAGAAAATAACGGTTACCTTGTAAAGCAGCCACTTTGTCTTTCGAAACAGGCCGAAAGGCGGTGCCGGTAATGCTGATACTTTCCAGAAAAAAAGGTGAAGCAATTTCGGTGGGCAGAGACATCGATATAAAAATATTGGAAGTTTCAAACGACAGAGTTGTGCTCGGTATAGATGCACCAGTAAGTGTAAAAATCCTAAGGACCGAGCTGTACGAAGAGATCATAAATGAAAACAGGCAGGCGATCGGACAGTTTCATCAAATACCGGAAGGCCTCAAATAACCAAACGAAACAGGTATGGTTCTTTGTTTCGGCAGTGCCAAAACCGACAAAACAAACAGAGGACAGCTCTCTGTTTTTATAGCGTTCTCATTGTATTATCGACTTTCTGCGCCTGTTGAACTGTGCGGTTACAGGAGATACAGGTTACGTGAACATAACCTATTAAATACGACAAAAACAAAAAGCCCAAAACTCTTTGTATCAAAGCGGTTGAGGGCTAATTTAATTTTATTTTAGTGCCAAAGTCTGGTTGTATCAGAGACCTTTCTTATTTTATTGTTTTTTTGTCAGATGTTAGTCTCATATCAGTCATAAAGGTCCGTTTCATTGCTATTTGTGGTATAATATTTTTTGCGGGCATAACCGTCTGTTTAATGTAATTCATTAACATCTATATTGTGGTTTACCTAAAATTTGTCCCCCAGGATAATAATCTTCCAATTAACGAAATTGCTCAGATCAACACAGCTTATTCTCCTGTATGAGAGACAAATTAGAATGTTAAAAATGAGATAAAAAAGGCAGTTATAATTAATTGTAATATGTAAAGGAGAAAAAATATTGCAAGCCAAAGGAAACAAGATGGGTATCATGCCTATTAATAAATTATTGATGGACGTGTCATTTCCCATTATGATATCAATGTTAACACAAGCTTTGTATAATGTAGTTGACAGCATATTCGTAGCACAATACAGTGAACACGCGTTGACTGCAGTTTCTCTAGCTTTTCCAATCCAAAACCTTATGATCTCAGTTGCTGTAGGAACAGGTGTAGGAATTAATGCTTTTCTTTCCAGATCTCTTGGAGAAAAGAATTTTGTAAAGGCCAATATTATAGCTAAAAATGGTATTCTATTAGGTTTGCTCAGCTATATTGTATTTTTGATATTTGGTATGTTGTTTTCAAAATCTTATTTTACATATCAAACCGGCAATGCACAAATTATTGAGTATGGCCATTCTTATTTGAGCATCATTTGTATATTGTCTATTGGTAAATTTGTTCAAATTGTATTCGAACGGTTACTCCAATCTACGGGAAAGACCATTTATTCCATGATTACCCAAGGGACAGGAGCTATTATTAATATAATCCTCGACCCCATTTTCATATTTGGATACTTTGGAATACCCACAATGGGACCGGCAGGGGCGGCAATAGCGACTGTTATTGGCCAAATAACGGCAGCTATTCTCGCAATTATTTTCAATCTCAAAGTAAATAAGGAAATCAGTGTAGATATAAGAGGTTTTAGACCAAGTTTAAAAATTATTAAAAATATCTACTCTGTTGGAATTCCTTCTATTATTATGATGTCTCTTACTTCGATTACTACTTATGGTTTGAATAATATACTGAATAAGTTTTCATCTACAGCTATTGCTGCTTTTGGAGCATATTTTAAATTGCAAAGTTTTGTATTCATGCCGGTCTTTGGTTTGAACAATGGCATGGTTCCTATTATCGCCTATAATTATGGTGCAAGAAACAAAGAGCGAATTATTGAGACTATTAAACTGAGCATCACCTATGCTTCTTGTATCATGATTTTTGGTTTGATTTTGATTCAAGTGTTTCCTGAAAAGATTTTATCACTTTTTAACGCATCAGAGAACATGCTTAGCATTGGAGTCCCGGCCCTACGCATTATTAGCTTAAGTTATATTTTTGCTGGTACAAGTATTGTGTCGAGTTCGATATTTCAAGCGTTTGGTAATGGCTTGCTAAGCTTGCTTACTGCTGCGTCAAGACAATTGGTGGTATTATTGCCTGTTGCCTATGGATTGTCACTTCTTGGAGATGTAAACTTTGTTTGGTGGTCATATCCTATAGCTGAAATAGCATCTCTAGTGTTAAGTGTTATGTTTCTTAAATATATTTATTATAAAAAAATAGCACCAATAGAAGAAGCAAATGGCAGCAACCCATCTCCTTTATAGTGGGAATACTCTGGCAAAATCAAAGTATATAACCCAAGTTGAGACTGTTTCGTAAAGTCTTTCATCAGAAATCTGATGATAACCATGTACTATACGATTTCTAAGACCAATCATTTGACTGTAGACAAAAAAGCTGTAATGTACATGAAATTCTTAACCGCATTATTGCGGTTTATTTCTTTTTTAAGGGAGAAGAGCTTTTTTTATTCGATATTGTTTTTTAATCGTATATTCATAATAGAAATATGGTATAAAGGAGCTAATTTACATAAATATTTCTTTACAGCAGGAGAGCATAGGTAAAAACAAGCCAAACAATGGAAAAACTCAAAGATAAACGCAAAAAAATGATGAAAAACGCTATAAATCATAAGTCAGAAGATTAAAGGTTCAGGGCTAAATACCGATAATAATGTTGAGACATGTTCAGTTGGCCAACTGAAAAATTAAAATGCCCGCAGGGAAGCGGGGAATAAAAGTCAGGGAGGAATTTAAAGATGAGAATCAGTAACAACATCATGGCCTTGAATACTCATCGCCAGTTGGGTATCAACAACACTAACACTGCAAAATCTCTGGAAAAATTATCATCAGGATTAAGGATCAACAGAGCAGGCGACGATGCAGCTGGGCTTGCCATTTCCGAAAAGATGCGTGCACAAATACGCGGTCTTAGAATGGCATCAAAGAACGCACAAGACGGTATCTCACTAATTCAGACAGCAGAGGGTGCCCTTGCTGAAGTCCACGAAATACTTCAGAGAATGAGAGAGCTCGCTGTCCAGGCTTCAAGTGACACGAATATCAATGTTGACCGTTCAGAAATACAGAAAGAAATGAACGAATTGATCGATGAAATTGACTAGGATAGCTAACAACACAGAATTTAACACACGAAATTATTAACGGTGGAACAGTAGAATAAATTCCATATAGGTGCAAAGCAACAAATTCGTTAGCATTGGGGCAATGGATCATAGTTCATTGGGAATTGTAGAGATGACAAAGCAGCGTCTGCAGTGCAAGCAATATTTCTGATGTGAAAGCAGATTAGTGGCCAGGTATTGTGAGAACCAGTAGATGTCTGCTGAGTATGCTGTTGAACAGCAAGGAAGACAAGGCTACGAAGCTTGAACTAGGATGCTTAGCAGACTATCAAACAACGTATGTACGAAGGACGCTAGCCTGGCAATATTGTGCAGTACAAGTAGGTAGTGACTGGTATGCGATAGACGACGTACAAGATGACGGTAGCGGAAACCTCAGGTAAACTGGCGCAACAGCACTTGATGTAACACAAGGTCATACGATTGACAGCTTAGAAGGGTTTTATACAGAAGGGACAGCAGAAGTTGCAGGTGTTGCAGACCAAACCGTATTACAAGACGCTGGTGGCAATATTGTTGCAGTACAAGTAGGTAGTGGCTGGTATGCGATAGACGACGTACAAGATGACGGTAGCGGAGTCCTCGAAGGCTAAATCTGGCGCAACAGCACTTACCGTAGCAGATGCTTATCAACTTGGTGAAGCTGGAGGCCTTGGACTTGGTTCACTTAAAGTAGACAATGTAACAAAGGATTCTGTAGGCGGTATCATGACACAAGAAGGTGCCAGTGCTGCTATTACGACTATTCAAAATGCTATTGAAACCGTTTCAGCTGAAAGGTCCAAACTAGGTGCATATCAAAACCGTCTTGAGCATACCATAAGGAACCTTGACACGTCAGCAGAGAACCTTCAAGCTGCGGAATCCCGTATACGTGACGTAGATATGGCGCAGGAGATGATGGAGTTTACGAAGCAGAACATACTCATGCAGGCTGCGACGGCGATGCTCGCCCAGGCAAACATGGCGCCACAGACGGTTCTTAAGCTTTTGGGTTAAAAGTTCACTAGTAAGGGTCAGCGGCTGACAGTATCACGACAAGCCCGGCGGTATACGCCGGGCCTTAAAATAAATTTGCATATAAAACAAGCGGGGTGATATTATTTGAAAATCAACCCTACATCGCCACAGAACGATTTTAGTTTCGGCAGTATTTCCAGGGAAAACACCGCAACTTTTTCAAGAGTAAATACCACCGCAAAAGAAGGGGATTTTGCTGCAATCGACTTTAAAGATACGGTTGGAGAAGAAGATTACAACCTGATAATTGAAAGCCTAAGGTGTTTTCCGAAGGATTTGACTCATACAAGACTTGAATTTAAGGTCCACGATGAAACAAAAAGGATTATGGTAAAGGTATACGATAAGACGAGTGATGAACTTATTTCGGAGATACCTCCGGAAAAATTTCTCGATCTAATAGCCGAGCTCTGGATACAGGCTGGCCTGATAGTTGACAAAAAGGTATGAAAATATGGCGGGAGGTGAAGCAATATGACATACAGCCCGATGCGAATAGGTGGGTTGGCTTCCGGAATGGACATAGACCAGATTGTGTCAGATCTCATGAAAGCTGAGCGTATGCGGGTTGACAAACTGTACCAGCAAAAACAAATCTTGGAGTGGCAGAAGGCAGATTTTCGGAATATCAACTTAAAGCTGAGGACCTTGTACAACCATACATTTGACATGAGGCTTCAGAGCAATTATTTAAGGTATAACACAGTGAGCACGTTATCGGACAGCAGCCCTTCAGACGTCTTCTTTTCTGCAAGCGCAGGTTCGTCTGCTATTCCCGCAACCTACAGCTTCAGGGTGGAACAGCTGGCCAAAAGTGCAGAGATGAAAAGTGATACATCGATATCTCGAGGCCTTGTAGGAAAAGGGCTTACAGATGTAGAGATAACTGCTTCAAACAGTAACTTTGATATTACTATTGACGGGGTAAAGAGGACGATTAGCCTTGACCCGAACACATATACGATTGATGGGAGCTCAGGTTATACACTTGAAGACCTGGCTGCTGACATACAGGTAAAAATCGACAGCCTTTACGGAGATGGTAGGCTTACTGTAAGCTTGGAGGAAGTATCGGGAGGAGAACAAAAAAGGCTCATCATTTCTCCAAGCGGAGACCATAAGTTCCTAGTTGTTCTTAACAGTTCTGATCAAAACGATGCACTACATGCGCTGGGCTTTGCGGACGGAAGTCGCTCTATTATATCTTTGGGGTCACCTCTTCGCGATGAGGCACAAGGGTTCAGGGTAAACCCCTTTAAACACGAAGTTGGTCATAAAATATCTTTTAAAATCAATGACAAACAGTTTACGTTCGACTTGAGCGAGGGCGGGCAACACGCAAATTACGGTCTAGGAGACATCTTATCTGAGATCAGTTCAGACGAAGATGTAAATGTAAGGGCGTATTACGACAATGTTACTGATAAGATCGTATTTGTCTCTAAAGAAATGGGCAAAACCGCCCGGATAAAAGTGGAGGACATCGAAGGGAATTTTCTTGACGCTCTTGGCATGGAGACAGGATTGACGGTAACCGGGGAAAATGCGAAAGTAATTTTTGACGGAACCGTTGTTGAAAAGACTTCAAACAATTTTATATTGAACGGGATACAGTTTACCCTGAAGGAAGAAATGAGTGCAGATGAACAAGCGCTCATAAAAGTGGAAAACGATCCGGATCAGGTTGTTGAAACGATCAAAAATTATTTACAGATATACAATGAGACGGTAGAAGAAATAAATCGGAAACTTGCTGAAGAAAGGTTCAGGGATTACCTTCCTCTTACTGAGACACAGAAAAAGGAGATGAGTGAAAAAGAAATCGAGCTTTGGGAGGAAAGAGCAAAGAGCGGCCTTTTGAGGTCGGATTCTATGCTTTCTGGCCTTATAAGCAAAATGCGAATTGCGGTTTATACACCGATCGATGGTCTTCCTTCTGATATGAATTCACTTGTGTCGCTCGGCATTACGACAGGTTCTTATACTGAACAGGGCAAGCTTTATTTAAACGAGGCGAAATTGAGAGAGGCTCTTGCAAAGGATGCAGATGCAGTTATGAGAATATTTAACTCGAGCGGTACAGGATCAGATGACAGCGGGGTCGCTATAAGGCTTTACGATATCTTGAAGTCAGGAATGGAACAGATCACAGAAAAAGCCGGTGGCGGAGAGTTCCAAAAATATGACAACAGCATTTTAGCAAAACAGATAAAAGATATGGAAGAGCGCATAACGGATTTTGAAGAGCGCCTTATAAGGACAGAAGAGCGTTACTGGCGTCAGTTCACCGAGATGGAAAAGGCCATTAATTACATGAACCAACAGAGCATGTGGCTTGCCACACAGCTAGGACTTTATTCGGGACAGTAAGACCTTAAGGGGGGCATTTTTTATGATGAACGCATATCAACAGTACAAGATGAATTCAGTTATGCTTGCTTCACCTGAAAAACTGCTCATAATGATGTATGACGGCATAATAAGATTTATTGAAGCCGCAAAGGAATCATTGCGCAAAAAAGATATTAAAGGTGCGCACAAAAATATTTTGAGGGCACAGGATTTAGTAACTGAATTGAACATGAGCCTTGATATGGAGCATGAAGTCTCTATGGGTTTGAGCAGAATATACGATTTTCTACACAGCAGACTAGTTGATGCCAATATAAAGAAGGACATTGCGATTTTAGAAGAAATTGAGCCGATTGTAAAAGAGATGAAAGAAACATGGCTGGAAGCCATTTCAAATAAAAAGGAGAGCCTGGTAAAATGAGCTCTACTGATGAAAATGAAATTTATGGGCTTATGCAAAAAAAGCTTGATTGTTTAAAAACCATACTCGGTCATACTGCCACTGTTTCGGAGCTTTTGGATCTTGGAGATACCGGCGGGCTTGAGGTTACATTGGACATGAGGCAGCGAGAAATCGATGAATCAGACAAAATCGATAGGGAACTTTCAGTATTACATAATCGAGACTTAAATGTATTTATTAAAAATATGGCGGGGAGAAGAGATAGACTTGGTCATATTTATGAGGAAATAGTAACTTGCCTAAATGAAATAAGTCAGCTTGAAAATGAGAATATATGCAAAGCAGGTAAATTAATGGTCCAAATTTCGGATTATATTTCGAAACTGAAACAAACAAGTAATGCCATGAAAGGATATGGTATTATAGGTAGTCATCCGAATGATGGGGCGTTTATAGATACTAAAAAGTAAAAATTGTTGTAAATTATCAGCAATATTTCTTGCATTTTTTGACTATTAAATGTATAATTAACTAAGGCATAACTTAGGTCTGTGGTTGAAAGTCGATGCCAGGGCCGTAGGCGAAACGACTCCCGGGGTGGTGCACACTCATTGTACACGGCAAAAATATTTTTTAGGGAAAGACCAGGTCAGCTAAGGAAATGCCAAGTATACTTATTTAAAAGTGAGGGATTTTTTTAATGGCATTTCAGGACAAAACATTAGTGTGCAAAGAGTGTGGCAATGAGTTCGTATTCACAGCCGGCGAGCAGGAATTTTATGCAGAGAAGGGTTTTGAAAACGAACCCAGCCGCTGCAAAACGTGCAGAGATGCCCGTAAGCAGAGAATGAGCGAGATGAGGAGGAATAACAGGCAGATGTACGATGCTGTCTGCGCAGACTGCGGGGCTCTCACTCAAGTTCCGTTTAAGCCGAGAAACGATAGGCCTGTATATTGCAGCACGTGTTATCAAAATCATCGCACGGCCCAAGATGATTAAGATGTAATGAAGTCCGGTAGATACCGGACTTTTTGTTATTTGTGAAAAACAAGGTTCCCGATGCCCGACAGCAATCTTTTATTGCGTTGTCGGATGGAGTTCTTATTTAAATTGAATTTTTTGTATATGATATGAGACCGAGTTTAATCGATTATATAAGAATTTTCATGTCTAAGGGTTTGTGCCATGAACAAAAGAACTTGGGGATGTTGCATAATGCTGAATGTAGTACTCGTTGAGCCTGAGATACCACAAAACACAGGAAATATTGCGAGAACATGTGCTGCCACGGGGGCTGTGCTGCATCTTGTGGGTCCTCTTGGGTTTTCTATTGAAGACAAGTATCTCAAAAGGGCAGGCCTCGACTATTGGTCTTTGGTTGATGTCAGGTATTATATCGATTTTGAAGATTTCGATGCAAAAAACAGGGATGCGAATATGTATTTTTTGACTACTAAGGCAAAGAAGTGTTATTCAGATATAGTATATGAGCCGAATTCTTATCTTGTCTTTGGAAAGGAAACAGCAGGGCTGCCTGCTGAAATTCTGCACAAGTTTCCTGATAGATGTATAAGAATACCGATGGCCGAAGATGCTCGTTCTCTAAATTTATCCAATAGTGTTGCAGTAGCTGTATATGAAGTTCTCCGTCAGACTGGTTTTCCCGGACTTAATACAAAAGGGCCATCTAAAAACTGATATATGATACAGGTACTGATGTGGTATGGGCAAGTAGACCCTTATTTACCGGTATTTGACATATAATTCAAAATGGCCGTGCATTTTGCACGGCCATTTTGAAGCATTAATTCGAATTAAATTTACTGACGAGCATGGTCAGGTTTTCTGAAAGCTTAGCCAGTTCCCTTGCAGAAGCTTCGATATTTTCCATTGTAGCGGTTTGTTCCTCTGCTGAAGCAGATACCTGTTGAGTGCCTGCAGCGGTTTCCTGGGAAATACTTGATATATTATTGACCATATCTACTACATGATCCATTTTTTCATTTTGGGATGTTATCTCACTTGAAATATCTTTTGCACTTGATGTTACGTAATCGACCAATTTTTGAAGGGCAACCATTTTATTATTTACATCACCCATATAGTTTCTACCCTCATCTACTTCTTTCAGACTTTCAGCCATTGCATCAACCGCATTCTTGCTATTTTGTTGTATTTGCCTTACCAAGTCAGATATCTGTTTTGCGGTTTCACCTGACTGTTCAGCAAGTTTTCTCACCTCATCTGCTACTACGGCAAAGCCTCTGCCATGCTCTCCTGCCCTTGCTGCTTCAATAGATGCATTGAGCGAGAGCAGGTTTGTCTGATCAACGATTTCCATTATCAGGTCCACCATTACTCCTATTTTTTGTATACTTACATCAAGCCCTTTTATATTGCCACTCAACCTGTCAACAGTAGATTTGATGCTATCCATCTTTTCCGTTGCGCTATTTATGCTGGAGCGACTGTTATCGGCGTTTTTCGACATTTCGGATGTCAGGTTTACAGCTGACTTAGCATTGTGGTCGACTGTGTCATTCGAGGATTCCAATTCCCCTATTATTTCCGATATCTCGGATAGTTTTTTAGCTTGCTCGTTAGCACCTGCCGCAATCTGTTGTATGGCGCCTGCCACTTGTTGAGTTGCTTGGTTGGTCTGTTCAGCACCTGAAGCTAATTCCTGTGCCGACGCAGAAAGGGTTTCGGCTGATTGTATGACCTCATTTACTATTGTCTTTAGGCTGCTCACCATCTTGTTAAATGAAGAAGACAAGGCCTCTATTTCTGCAAAACCTTTGATTTGATTTATTTCGGCCAGGTTTCCTTTGGAGACCGAATTTGTGTGCTCTACCAATCGTGTGATAGGCTTTGTGATAGCTTTTCCAACGAAAGAGCCCAGGATAATACTGAGTATTAGCATGATGCCAACAATAGCCATGGTTGTGTTTGTGACTTGGTTTACATGTGCAAATGTTTCAGAAACGGGTTGCTGTACAAAAATGCCCCAGCCTGTCGTTTTATGGCGGGAGTAAGCCACAAATTGGTCTACACCAGATTCGTCTTTGTATGTTGTAAATCCTGAGTTGCCCTCAAGGGCATCTTTTACAAAAGCATGTTCTGCCATATTCGTTTTTGCTTTAACCAATTCGAATTCCTTATGTGCTATCACTTCCCCGTCTTGGTCACAGATAAACGCAAGCCCTTGCTTTCCAATATCCATATTTGCGACGGTTTGATTGAATGAAGATAATGATAAGTCCAAGCACAGCACACCGATAGTCTCATTGGAAGATCTTGATCTGATAGGGCTTGATAGGGAAATTATTGGGGCAGAGAAAGAGCTGTCAAACTTTACGTTTGATATAAATACTTCCCTATGGACTGCACTTTTGAACCAGTCTTCATTTGTAACATCGTATTCTTCTTCATAGGTTGCGTTAGGCACGGTAATAAACTCACCCGTAGTCCTTGCGGCGGTAATCCTTAAAATCTGAGGGCTTTGGACAAATACGTCACTCAGGAAAAACTCCAAATCTTTGTCAAAATCCCTGACCGCTCGAGTAAGAGCCAGTGAGGATAAGACACTTTTATTTTGTTCTATAAAAATATTGATATTGTCGACTAAATTATTACATACAATTGTTGACTTTTCCTGTATCTCTTGTGTCATTGAATCTTTAAAAAGATACTGAGTGACGACACCCATAGCTATAAGCGGAATTACTGCCATGAGGACTAAAAATACTGTAAACCTCGATCTAATACTTTTTAACAAAAAAATAACCCCCTTTTGGACAAAATAAAAAGGCCTAGCGGGCATAAAAACAGTACGGCTTTGACGCCGGCAGCTTGGCGGCCTTAGCAAAAAATTGCCTTAGGCCCATAGCTTTGCGCCCGCTCCTTTCGGAGAGTTTGCCAACATAATTTTACTAATTATATCAATTTTTTACAAAAAAATCAACTAAATTATGGTAAAATCTTTTTTCCTTTTCATTTTGCCTAATTTAAACAAATGCATGTAAGGGTTGACAGACACAGCAGGTTGTTATAGACTATAGTTAAATTAAATAGAAAAAACCTCACTCTTTATAAGGTGAGGTAGAGGTGCGGCATTTAACAGTCTTCAGCGTAGTTTGAGAAGGCAATGAGGCTGAGGAGAAGGAAATGTCGCCGAAGCAAATAATATTTTCTCAGTATTATTTGCTGGGCCTGCAGTTAATAGCTGTAGGACTGTCTTAATAAACATTCCCGGTTTATTAAGTTGTGCTATCTCATTAGGGAAAGAGGGGGGATTCTTAGGATGAGATAAGACCAGAGTTCACCTCTGGTCTGTTTTTGTTTATGTTTAGACGATTGAATTATAAGTATTAAAAAAGTAAAAGAAACTATGGTTTGAAGGCCCGAGTCTCCCTTTAAAATTTAAATTTATCTATTTTTGGGAGGAAAAAACATATTATATGAGGAGAGAGAGGAACATGAAAAAAGGTTTAGTGTTAATCTCAATACTATTGTTGACAACAATGCTGCTTGCAGCATGTGGGTCTGGCGGTGGTTCGGAGGAAGCAACATCGGAAGAAGGCGAAATTTTCAGGGTCGGTATGGAATGCGGGTATCCTCCGTTTAACTGGACACAGATGGATGATTCCAACGGGGCTGTGGAAATTGAGGGAAATCCGGAATTTGCGGGGGGATACGATGTAGAAATCGCCAAAAGAATTGCTGACGGTTTAGATAAAAAACTTGTTATTGTTAAAACAGAATGGGACGGTCTTGTACCGGCATTACTTTCAGGCAAAATTGATGCTATTATAGCTGGCATGTCTCCAACGGCTGAGCGAAAAGAGACAATCGATTTTTCCATAAACTACTACAAATCGGATCTAGTCATGGTAGTAAAAAAAGGTGGAAAATATGAAAATGCCAACTCTATTCAAGATTTCGAAGGGGCAAAAATTACCGCACAGCTGAATACATTCCACTATACAGTGATTGATCAAATCGAGGGAGTGGACAAGCAACCTGCGATGGACAATTTCCCGGCAATGAGGGTAGCCCTTGAATCTGGAATGATCGACGGTTATGTTTCAGAGCGTCCGGAGGGT
Source organism: Tepidanaerobacteraceae bacterium (assembly GCA_050949725.1). GTDB lineage: Bacteria > Bacillota > Thermosediminibacteria > Thermosediminibacterales > Tepidanaerobacteraceae > JBMNGH01. Next base: position 177,175 of record JBMNGH010000003.1, on the reverse strand, counting down.
GTCAGTGCCGAATCCGCTAACCCGAACTTCAAAATGGTTGAATTCACGGACGGATTTGTTACTTCAGATGATGATACAGCAATCGCTGTGGGGCTTGTGAAAGGAAGTGAATTGACGGAAAAAATCAATGAAATTTTATCAGGTATTTCCGAGGAAGAACAAAAACAAATAATGGATACCGCTATTGAAAACCAGCCCGTAGCACAGTAGAGTTCGAGACAAGAGAAACCGGGTGCTTAATGCAGTCGGGTTTCTCATTTTTTTTATAGGGAGGGCAGACCGTGACATTAGAATGGATCAAAATAATAGTTACAGAAAACTGGCCGATGTTTGTTCGCGGAGCCGCTGTGACAATGTTTATTTCAATCATAAGCACGATTATAGGCGCAATAATCGGCTTGATAATAGGCATAATCCGAACAATGCCTGTGCCGGAACGGGGCTTTAAGAGGATTGTATTAAAAACTGTAGTTGCAGTGTTGACCGCTTATATAGAATTTTTCAGGGGAACACCCATGATAGCACAAGCCATGGTGATATATTACGGTTCGGCATTGGCATTTGGAATCCATATGAACCGTCTGTCAGCGGCTATATTTATAGTATCCATTAATACAGGTGCATATATGGCTGAAATTGTCCGAGGAGGGATTATTTCCATCGACAAGGGGCAGTTTGAAGCAGCAAACGCCCTTGGAATGAATCATATGCAAACAATGTTAAATGTCGTCTTACCACAGGTAATTCGGAATATTTTACCTGCAACCGGCAATGAGTTTGTAATAAATATTAAGGATACATCTGTGCTAAACGTAATATCAGTAACCGAGCTGTACTTTCAAACGAAAACCATTTCCGGAAACAATTTTAGGTATTTCGAATCATTTTTTGTCGCTTGTGTGATTTATTTTGTAATGACCTTCACTGTTACAAGGATTTTGAGACTAATTGAGAGAAAACTGGATGGACCGGAAAATTATAATTTGATGGGTAACCAGATGCAGGTTTAAGCCCTATTGTGTTGGATTTTTGGATGTAGGGGTGATAATAAGTGGGAAGAGTAATTGAAGTGCGACATTTGAGCAAATCTTTTGGTAGTAATGAGGTGCTGAGAGACATCAATTTTTCCGTAAACAAAGGGGAGGTAGTGTGTATCATCGGTGCGTCCGGATCCGGAAAGTCGACGCTCTTACGCTGTATTAACCTTTTGGAAAGGCCGAGTGGTGGCCAAATCGTATATAAAGGAAAAAACATATTAGATGACGGTCATGATATTTATGCATATCGCACAAAGCTAGGCATGGTATTTCAGCAATTCAATTTGTTTAACAACCACAATGTTTTGAGCAACTGTACAGTCGGTCAGATAAAGGTGTTAAGACGCTCCAGAGAAGAGGCTGAACAGGTTGCCATGAAATATTTGAAGGTCGTGGGAATGGAACAGTATATTAATGCCAAGCCAAGACAATTATCAGGTGGCCAAAAACAGCGTGTGGCTATTGCCAGGGCGCTCTCTATGGAACCAGAAGTTATGCTGTTTGATGAGCCTACCTCGGCGCTTGATCCAGAGATGGTAGGGGAAGTCCTTAAGGTTATGGAACAACTTGCAAAAATAGGTCTTACGATGTTGGTAGTGACTCATGAAATGGGGTTTGCCAGTGAGGCAGCCGACCGTGTCATTTTTATGGACGAGGGGGTTATTGCAGAGGAAGGCAGCCCGGAACAACTGTTCAATAACCCGACCCAAGAGCGCACCAGGGAATTTTTGAGGCGGATCATAAGCTGATGTTGCGGGAACCCTTGTGAGACACCCTCTAGTCGATATAACTTATAGACCTAGAGGTTTTACTATTTTTATGATTGTATTGCTAAATTATCTGATTCTTTTTTTCATCGTGTAAGATTAAACACATAAACGGTTTTAAAAAGCAATGTTTAAATATATTTTCAAGTAATTTGATTTAACGGTATTATCGTAGAGCTGTAGTTACTGTAAAGAATTATTAGATTTTATTTTTTAATTTTGGGTGATATAGTGACACCTTTGATATTGGAATAAGAATTGCCTGTTTGAATAAGTTCGAGCAATTTCGCTTTATCCTTGATATAGATAAACCCGTTAATTCTATCTATTATGTTTGTATCCTTTAGATAAGTCATTATCTTGGATACTGTAACCCTGGAGCAGCCAATAAGATCGGCCATCTCTTGGTGGGTAAAGATCATATTTATCTTAATCCCGTGAAGTGAATCTATTCCGTAGTTTTCCGACAGCCTGTACAAGTAATTGGCAACAAGGTTGAAAGAGTCCCTGAAAGAAATGTCTTTTATATGATTTATTAAGTATTCTATGTCAAAGCAAAGATCAGTAATCCAAAGTTTAGCATGATTTATATCGGATAAAATTGCTTTTAAGAATTTATCGATGTGAAGACGTCGTAAACTGAGGTTTGTATTAGCTATAACATTTATAGGAGATGGTTTATTATTAAATGCTACCATATCTCCGATTACATTTCCTTTATCTAGAATACATATAGTCTTTTCATCACCGTCATTACTTAAGACCGAAAAGCGAGCCCTACCCTCTTCAATGTAATAAACTTCAGAGACCGGAGTCCCTTGAGCTATAAGTACACTACCTTTGTCTACAGTTATCAAGGGGCATCCTTCAAATATTGCCACACCGTCGAAATGTTTCCTAATAAACCATGGGTTGTCTTCACTGAATCGGGTTTGGAACAATGATATCATTTCCCTTCTTTATAGTATAAAGATTATTAACATATTTATTAGGCTTTGTAAACAGTTTAACAGAAAAATCATGATTTTTGCTTTATTATTAATCACAGATAACAAATATACATGATACAAAGGAGGAAAAATAATGAAATCATTGGGTTTTGTAGAAACGAGAGGTTTGGTAGCAGCTATAGAGGCTGCAGATGCCATGGTTAAATCTGCCAACATTGAATTAGTGAGTAAAGAAACAATTGGTTATGGGCTTGTTACTGTTATTGTTCAAGGTGATGTAGGAGCTGTAAAAGCTGCAGTAGATGCTGGTGCGGCAGCTGCAAAGAAGGTTGGTGAAGTAGTTTCTGTCCATGTTATCGCAAGACCTAATGCAGACATTGAGTATATGTTTAACCTCAAGAAATCTGAAAGTTAATTAGGCTTAGTTTAAACTATCGTATTAATTGACCGTGAAACGTAAACATCTGGAGGAAAGAAAATGAAAACTATTGTTACCGCCTTCGATATAGAGAATGCTAAATCCATTGGCAAAAGCGAAATTGTAGTAGAGGATGCAATAATTACTGAGGTAGCCAAGGATTTGGCGGAGAAACTCGGCATTAGAATAGTCTGTAGTAACTCACAGTTATATGATAGCACGACAACTGCAATAAAGCAAGCATCTGCTACAGGTGTAGATGTTAGTATAACAGAAGCGGATGCTGAAAAATGGAAACAGGAGTTTCCAATATTAAAAGATGTGTTCCATGTTGCAAACTGTTCTCAAGGTCCTCAAGCCAAGAGGGTGCGGAAAGCCATAAATACATACCTTGATAACTGGCTAACGGAAGGTATGGATTGGGACTACTGGGTAGAGGAGTCCATAAAAGCAAAACATGAATTTGCTAAGCTTATAAATGCCGATCCTGATGAGATCGCAATTTCTACATCGGTTTCGGAGGCGACTTCTTCAATCGCAAGTTCATTAAATCCCTATTCAAACAAAAAAAAGGTTGTGACAACCGAAGCTGACTTTCCTACAGTTGGGCATGTATGGCTTGGACATCAGAAATATGGATTCAAAGTTGATTTCGTTCCAGTCAAGAACGGGGAAATTGATATAAATGATTATGAAAAATATATTGATGAAGATACTGTAATCACCTCAGTTACTCACGTATACTATGAAACAGGTTTCAGACAGGATCTTGAAAAGATTGCTGATATTGCTCACAGAAAAGGCAGTCTGTTTTATGTGGATGCATATCAGTCTCTAGGTAGCCTTAAGATCGATGTCAAGAAAATGAAAATAGATATGTTGGCGAGCGGAAATCTCAAATATCTGCTAGGTGTACCGGGGATAGCTTTTTTATACGTAAGCAGAGAAAAAATGCCTTATCTCAAACCTGCCGTTACGGGGTGGTTCGGGCAGGAAAATCCTTTTTCATTCCAAATAAGGCATCTCGATTATGCAGGTGACGGCAGGAGATTCGATACGGGAACTCCCCCGGTAGTAGCTGCTTTTGCTTCCAGGGCAGGTATGGAGATAATTAATGAAGTTGGCACACAAAATATTCAAGATAGAATAGAAATGCTCTCAGCTTATACGATTAATGCAGCATTGGAAAGGGGACTTGAGGTGAAAAGTCCTCGGGACCCGAAAAGAAAAGGTGCAACAACTTCCATAAAGGTGGACAACCCTCATGAAATAGAGCAGCTTCTAAAGCAGCGAAAGATAATTGCGTCTGCACGAGGACAGGTTATAAGAATAGCGCCTCACTTTTTTACTACTAAGAATGATATTGATTTTATAATGGATGAGCTGAAAAAGCTAATTCTGAGGTGAGGAGGTTAGGATTTGAAGCTTGCAATAATAGTTGGTAGTTGTGTTTCTACTATAAAACAGAATGAATTAAAAGGATGCAAGCTGCTACTCGTTCAGGATTATTCTATTATTGAAAAACGTACTGTTGGACATCCGTATGTAGCTGTGGATACTGTAGGGGCAGGAGTTGGCGAAACGGTTTGTGTCGTTAAAGGGGCACCTGCTCAGAAACTATTTAGCACTTCAAAAATGCCAATAGATTCTGCTATTGTGGCTATTGTAGATTCTTTTTCCCTGGGCGATAATGAGGTGAAAGCATAATGAGAAAAGAGGATATACAGCTAAGAGCTTATGTTTTGATTGATAGTATGCAGCCTCAATATTCCGCATTTTTGGGTACGGTTTCCCGAGGTGACGTGCCTGTTTCTGGTATGGCTGAAATGTTTTTAGAACTCGCTCCCGGAAGTGAGGTCTATAGCATGTTAGATGTAGCTTTGAAAGCTACAGAAGTAAAAAGCAGTTTTCAGGATGTTGAAAGAGAATTTGGGATGATTGAGCTCCATGCTGCATCGGTAGATATCATAACACAAGCTGCAAGTGCTATTTTAGAGAAGTTTGGTCTTAATGAATCAGACAAGATCAAACCTGTAGTGGTATCTTCCAAAGTTATCAATAATATTAATCCATACCAGGCTCAACTTATTAACCGATTCAGACAGGGGTCACTGCTAGTGCCCTCAGAAAGTCTGTTTATTATGGAGGTTGAACCTGCTGTATACATTACGTACGCTGCTAACGAGGCTGAAAAACACTCGGAGATAAAACTTGTTCATTTTGAGCCAGTTGGGAGATATGGCAGGTTGTATATTGCCGGTGATGAATCCCAAGTGAAGACTGCCCAAGAAGCAGCTATCGCAGCCATTGAAAGTATCAGCTCTTGACGGAGGTGTTTCCTTTGAATAAAAAAATACTTACAGGAGCGGATGTTGAACTTGCCATAACACTTGAAAAAGAAAAAATAGAACTGGATGAAAATATTATTATTACAGATATTGCAAAAGAGATGGCAGACAAGGCGGGTATTTTACTTGTAATCAAACCGGAAAGGCCTCCCGAAAAGGACAGTGACATTTCCGAGACAAAATCTGATATAAAATCGTCTGGAGAACAAGAGGAGTTACTAACCCAAGACACAATTACAACAGAGGATATGGTCACGAAAGACATGGTTGTTAAATATGGAACAGAGGAAGAAATTCTTAATAAGATTAAAGAACAGGACGAAAAGATAAACGATATTTACCAAAAACTTTCCATTTCAAATTATGGATTAAAAGAAAAAGACCTCACTGAAGCAAATGAAATTTTAGATTTAAAGATTAAAAATGGATTTTGCGTGATGCCTGGTTATGGGGTTTATAATTTTGATATTGGGATAAAAGAAGGTGTAATCTGGTCACTTGGCCGGGATATTAATATACAGTCCAAAGAAACGGTGGATGCAACCGGTAAATGTATATTGCCAGGTATAATTGACCCTCACATTCATTTAGGAATTTATAATGACTTTGAGTTGGAAGTGCAGACAGAAACCAAAGCTGCAATTATGGGAGGGGTTACTACAGCCGGATGCTTTTTTGGAGGAGAGGATTCTCATCTTCAAAGCTTTTCAAAACTTAAACCCCTGATCGATGAACAAAGTTTAATTGACATAATACCCCATTTTGCAATTATGAATTATCGACAATTGGAAGAGATTCCCGAGTATATCAGTAAATTCGGAGTAAAGACCTTTAAAGTATATATGTGTGGTATACCGGGTATAGTCCCAGATGCAGACGATGGATTTATATTAGATGTATTTGAAGTGATAAAAGAAGTAAAGGAAGACTGCACTGTCTTCATTCATGCAGAAAACCCGATATTGATTAGAAGAGCAAGCAATAAATTTAGTGGCACTGGAGGAGATTCGCTTAAGGCATGGGCTTTAACGCGTCCAAATATGGCCGAGGAGGAAGCCGTGAGAAGGGCATCTTTCTATGCTGAAAAAACCGGTGTAAAGGTTTACTTTGTGCATATTTCGACTAAAGAAGCGGCAAATGCACTTAGAGAAATAAAAACACAGAGAGGCCTTAATAATATTTACGCTGAGACGACATCACCATATTTAACACTATCAACAGAATCAAAAGTGGGAATAAAAGGGAAGATGATACCTCCAATTAGGGACAGAGTAAGTGTAGAAGCTTTATGGAAAGCCTTAAGTGATGGAATAATTGATACAGTTGGCACTGATAATACGACAATAACCCTTAAAGAAAAAAAAGTGAATGAAGATATATGGGGAGCTGTGCCGGGATATCCGGCAGTCGCCACACACTTACCAAGCATGTTGCACTCAGGTATTAACAGCGGAAAAATTTCCTTGGAAAAACTGGTAGAAGTAATGTGTCAGAACCCGGCAAAAATCCTTGGGATTTATCCCAAGAAAGGAACCATTATGCCGAATAGTGATGCAGATCTAGTCATAGTAGACTTAGATAAAAAAATCAGAGCAACACCCGAAATTTTGGGCTCGCGTTCTGACTTTTCTTTATTTGATGGTAAAGAACTTATAGGATGGCCAGTTATGACAATTAAATCAGGGAAAATAGTTGCCGAAAACATGAAATTAAGGATTTAATTTGACTATAAACTAAAACATTCACGCTTAAAAAGTTTTTATGTTAGGAGATAATTATTAAATTTAATAACGAACTAAAAAACACAGTTTATGAATTAAGTCGTAATAATTGCATTTTCTTAGATTATTAGGAAGTTAAGATCAATATACTCTTGAAAAAGTAGTAGAGCGAGATCGATATACCGAAGGTAAGGGAGTGAAGTATTGTGAAGGAAATTAGGCTTCATGGTCGAGGTGGCTTTGGAACGGTTAAAGCCGCTGAAATTTTGGTATACTCGGCAGTGATGGCCGGAGGATATGGAAATTCTATACCTTTTTTCGGCTTTGAAAGGCAAGGTGCACCTGTAACTTCATTCGTCAGAATTTCTGATAAACCAATAAGACCAAAAAATCAGGTTTATAATCCCGACTATGTAGTTGTGTTAGAGCCAACCATAATGAATGCAGTAGACGTTTTTGAGGGTATGCGTGAAGGCTCGGCATTTATAATAAATACTACACTTGAACCGGCAGAACTTAAAGTGCCATCAGAAGTAAAGCTGGTAGGTACAGTTGACGCTACATCTATAGCGCTTGAACTTTTAGGTAGACCTATTACAAATACTATTATGCTTGGGTCTCTTATTAAAGTAACAGAGGTTGTAAGACTTGATTATGTTATGGAACGAGTAGAGGAGTTATTTGGTCAGAAAAATGTTGAAGCTGTCAGAAAAGGCTACGAATTGACCAAGACTTGGGAAAGGTAGGTGCCATTTTGGATAAGGAATTTGTAACATCAATAGGGAAGGGCATATATAAGATAAACACGGGTGACTGGAGGGTAACTCGCCCCCTAAAAGATAACAGTAAGTGTAATAATTGCGGTATTTGTTTTTTATACTGTCCGGTATTTTCTATATATAAGAAAGACAAAGAGTTCATCATAGACTTGTCGTACTGTAAAGGGTGTGGAATTTGTGCCAAGGAATGTCCTAGGAACGCAATTCAGATGATCCAGGAGGTGGGGAAATAGCATGTCTAAGGTAATGGTAATGAACGGTAATAAAGCAGCGGCTGTAGGTGCGATGCTATCAAGACCAGAGGTTATAGCCGCATATCCTATTACGCCTCAAACCCCCATAGTGGAGTTTTTGACCGAGTTTGTTGCAAACGGTGAATTGGATAGTGTAATTAGCGAAGTAGAGTCAGAGCACTCTGCAATGAGTGTAGTTACAGGTGCATCTCTTGCAGGTTCCAGGGTGTTTACTGCAACGTCTTCACAGGGCCTGGCACTCATGTACGAGCCGTATTTTAGGGCGTCTACTTTGAGACTGCCTATAGTTATGGCTATAGTCAACAGGGAGATGATTTCCCCACAAACCGTCTGGGGCGGACCTCAGGATTCCCTTACATTAAGAGATGCAGGGTGGATACAAATTTACGTTGAAGACAACCAAGAAATACTTGATATGATAATACAGGCATACAAGATTGCGGAAAATAATGAAGTATTACTTCCTGTTAATATATGCTATGATGGTTTCTATCTTTCTCACATGACTGAGAAAGTAATAGTTCCGGACCAAGAGGATGTTGATAAATTCCTTCCTACATATAATCCTATTCACATAAAACTTGACCCCGACGAACCCATGGCAGTAGATCCACTGACACATGGTCACCTGCTAATGGAATACAGGGAAAAACATATGGCTGCTCAACAGAATGCTCTAGAGGTGATTGACGGGGTTGATAAGGAATTTAAAGAAATATTCGGACGGTCGTACGGAGGGGTAGTTGAAAAGTATAGGCTTGAGGATGCAGATGCTGTGTTGGTAACAATGGGTTCTATGACAGGTGCAGCAAGAGATGCGGTAGACGATGTTAGGGAAAGAGGAAGAAAAATTGGGCTATTGAAAATCCGTTGTTTAAGGCCATTTCCTAAAAAAGCCGTTATAGAATCCATGACCGGGAAAAAAGGCTTTGGGGTTGTAGATCGGAACGTTTCATTCGGATGGAATACCGGAATAATTTACCAGGAAATAAAGTCTGCACTTTACGAATCAGGCGGGGTAATTCCTTCTGTACCTTTTGTGGGAGGTCTTGGAGGGGAAGACATAGTAAAGGAGCACTTTATACAGGCAATCGAAAAAGTATACGAACACATTGAGACGGGTAATAAATCTGAAAAGACATACTGGCTTAAGAAGGATAAGGGGGGTATAAATTGAACGCTTTGGACATTTTAGCTTCCAGTAAAGAATTGATTTCTCCCGGAATATCTGCCTGTATTGGCTGTAATGTGGAACTTACACTACGGACGGTAATAAGGGTATTAGGGCCTAATACAATACTTGCAATTCCTCCCGGGTGCATGGGAGGGGTAGGTGTTGTGGGCTGGAACAAGGAATCGGGTGCGGAAATACCGGTTTTCTTTCCACTCCTGGATAATACTGCCTCAATGCTTGCAGGGATAAAAGCTCATTATAAGAAAAGGGGCAAAGATGTTAATGTAGTAGCATTTGCTGGTGACGGAGCTACGGTGGATGCCGGTTTCCAGTGCCTCTCAGGCGCCGCCGAGCGCGGGGATAATATCATATACGTATGTTATGACAACGAAGGGTATATGAATACGGGATACCAAAGAAGCAGTTCAACTACAAAAGGTTCATGGACATCTACTACACCTGTCGGGAGTGCTTCTAAAGGAAAGTTGCAGCATAAAAAAGATTTTCCGATGATAATGGCAATGCATGACATACCATATATTGCTACGGCTTCTCCTGCTTATATTCCTGACCTTGTCAACAAGGTTTTAAAAGCAAAGAATGTTAAAGAAGGTCTTGCATATATACATGTACTGAATCCCTGTCTCACAGGATGGGGTATAAAGTCTGATAAAAGCATTGAAGTGGCAAGGTTGTCGGTACAAACCAGATTTTTCCCGCTTTTTGAAGTAGAGAACGGTAAGTATAAGATAAACGTAGATGTGAAATCCCCCAAACCACTCAAAGAATATATAAAGGAAATCAAGAAATTCCGTCATCTTACAGATGAAGATATAGATGAACTACAGAAAATTACTGACGAAAAATGGGAAAGGTTGAAAAAGCTTGCAACGCTTTAGACTATGGTTTTTGTTACTCTAAGAAGAAAAAATGCTGTAAGCCTCATTAATATGCCGGAGGTATATTTTATGACGAAAAACAATTTAGATGCTCTTTTCAATCCTGAGAATATTGCAGTAGTTGGTGCATCAAATAACCCCAATAAGGCGGGTTATGTGATAATAAATAATCTATTAAAAATGGAATATCCAAAAAAGATTTTCCCTGTTAATAATAGAGAAGACGAGATTTTAGGCCTGAAAGTTTATAATAAGTTGTCCGATATTCCTGAAAAAGTTGAACTGGTTGTACTCATAACCCCTTCTAGATTTATATTCGAAATAATGGACGACCTTGAAATAAGGATGCAGCAAAGAAATGACGTAAAGGTTCTGGTGTGTGCGGCTGCAGACTTTGCGGAGACAAGGACAAAAGAAGGCATTGAAAGACAAAATGCGCTGATGACTGCAACCAGAAAATACGGTATAAGAGTTGTTGGCCCAAACTGCATAGGGGTAATAGATAATAGAAACAGGGTAGACACGACGTTTGTAGAAACCCTGCTTCCCAAGTCTTCAAGCTGCAACACGGGGGGAATAAGTTTTATATCACAAAGTGGCTCAATTGCTTCTTCTATACTGATGTTGGGAGCTTCACAGCCTGTTCCAATATCTTTTAACAAATTCGTTTCTATAGGGAATATGGCTGATGTAGATTTTATTGACCTCTTGGAGTATTTTGAAGTTGACAGGGAAACGAAGGTAATAGGAATTTATTTGGAAGGCTACCCAAAAGCCAGAAAGCTTTTGGAAACAATGGCAAGGATTGTAAAGAAAAAGCCAATAGTTGTGCTAAAGGTAGGCAGAAGCGAAAAAGGGGCTTATGCCGCAAATTCCCATACAGGTTCACTAGCAGGTGCCGATAGGGTATATGATGGTTCATTCAAACAGTATGGGATCATAAGGGTCCAAAGTATCGAAGAGCTTATGGATACTTTGGAGGCTTTTGACAATTTTCCGATACCACAAAACGGCAATATGTTCATATTATCTCAGGCTGGTGGCCCCGGAATAATTTGTGCGGACTCCGTTAGCAGTCACAATGTTATAAATTTGCCTGCTATTGACAGTTCCACTAAGCAAAAACTTAAGGAAATATTACCCCCTATGGCGAGTATATGCCGCCCAGAAGGATATGCAGACATTACTGCTTCTGCGACTGTATTTCATCATACAGAATCATTAAAAGTTCTTCTCGATGACCCAAATGTAGCCGGTCTAATATTCATAACCGTAATACCGACATTTCTGCCCAAGCTTGAGTTAGCTGAAGCTCTAGTAGACCTATTAGTTAAGCAGGGATATATTAGGTCAAAACCTGTATTTACCGTAATCATGGCGGGAAATTACGTCAGGGATTGCAGGAGTATACTTGAACAATATGGTATCTATACGTTTGAAACACCCGACAGGGCTGTTAAGGCTGCTGCCAACCTTATTAAATACGGCATGTTTTTAAAAGAGCTCCGTAATGGAGGGGATATCGATGATTAAGGAAATACTTGAGGACGTAAGGAAGTCTGGCAGAAAGACCCTAGATGAATATAATGCAAGTCGTATTATGTCAGAGGCAGGTATTCCCATGGCCAAAGGCGTCGTATGTAAAGATTTGGACAGTGCAATAAAGGCTGCGGAGTATTATAATTACCCTGTGGTGATAAAGATTGCGTCACCAAATATACTTCATAAGACGGATGTAGGGTGTGTCAAGGTAGGTATTAAAAACAAAACAGAATTAACTGAGGCTTATTATAGTATACTCGACAATGCCACTAAGTCAAATCCAGATGCACATATTTTAGGTGTGCTTGTGCAGGAAATGGTTCCCCAGGGTCTAGAACTCATAGCTGGCATGAAAAGGGATCCCCAGTTTGGACCGGTTTTGATGTTTGGCATGGGAGGCATATATGTAGAGGCATTCCAAGATGTGGCGCTAAGGCTTATTCCCATAACGAGGGCTGATGCGGTGAAAATGATCAAAGAGACTAGAGTCTACAAAATAATACAAGGGTTGAGAGGTAAGGAATACGACTTGGAGCAAGTTATTCAAATGCTACTTAAGATATCAGACCTGGTGGCTGAAAATGATTTGATTGAAGAAATAGATATCAATCCCTTCTTTCTATATGAAAAAGGGAAAGGGGGAAAGGGTGTCGATGCTTTAATTAGCATTAGATAGGGCTTGAAACCTAAACAAATAATAAGACAAAAAGAATTAGTAATTGAATATTTGAAAATATCCCACTTAAGATAAATAAATTAAAAGGTAAGTCATATAAGAAATCCTGGTATAAGTTTTCACGTAATCCACTATCACTATTAGGGTTGTATGTAGTTATTGCTATTATCGCTATTGCAATATTTGCAACCATTATTGCACCTTTTCCTGAGGATGCCGGGGTAACGGTGCGTCTTACCGAAGCTTTCGAGCCCCCTAGTTTAAGACATCTTGCTGGCACTGATGAATTTGGAAGGGATGTATTCAGCAGGATATTAATAGGTTTACGATCTTCCTTAGCAATCGGTTTGCTTGTTTTGGCTTTTTCTGTCCCGATAGGTGTTTTACTAGGGCTGATAGCAGGATATTATAATGGCACATTAATTGAGACAATAATAATGAGATTGACCGAGTTATTTATGTCCATACCACCATTAATTTTAGCAATGGTTGTATGTACCATGTTTTCAAATGCTTATATTTTTGCGGCTATCGGTATAGCTGTTGCATGGTGGCCGTGGTATACCCGTATGACCTATAACCTAGTTAAATCTCTTTCAAATGAATTGTATATCGTATACACTCAACTGTCCGGAGTAAAGATGCAGAGAATTATCATTCAAGAGATGCTCCCGAATCTTACATCATCTATTATTACAAAAATGAGTCTAGACATGGGAAGCATAATAATCATTGCCTCTAGCATGAGTTTTGTTGGTCTTGGTGTCCAACCACCAGAGCCGTCCTTAGGTGCAATGGTTTCTAACGGAATCCAATATTTACCTGAGTTCTGGTGGCTGACAATAATGCCCGCTATCATGGTTATTTTGATAGTATTGGGATTTAACCTGCTTGGAGACGGACTTAATGATGTCCTTTCTTTGGAGGAAAAGTAAATGAAAAATAATTATGTATTAAACATTAAGAACCTATCTGTATATTACAAAGTTTATGAGGGATTGCTAGAGGTAATACCAAGGCTTAACTTTACTGTTAAGGAAGGCGAGCGTGTAGGTTTAATTGGAGAAGCAGGATGCGGAAAAACCACTTTGCTTAAAGCAGTTGCATGTGTCCTTCAAAGCCCGCCTGCTATCATACAAAAAGATACTATAGAGGTTTGTGGAAAATCAATTGATGGAAGAGCAGGAGTTAAAAATGTTAGAAAAACTACATCTATGATTTTTCAAGACCCATCAACCTCACTAAATCCTACACTTAAAATTTCTACACAAATGTTAGACATACTTAAAAGTCAGTTTCCAGGCCTTACTAAGGAAGAGTACAAGCAAAAAATGCTTGATAGTTTGAAGGCCGTTTCAATGCCTGCTCCTGAAAGGGTATTAGGTAGTTTTCCGGTACAGCTTTCCGGGGGAATGAGACAGAGAGTATGCATTGCAATGGCCTTGATTAAGGATGCTAACCTTATAATGGCAGATGAACCAACTACTGCATTGGATGTCACTATTGAAGAACAGATATTAAATTTGCTAAACGACTTGGTTTTAAAGCGTAAGAAATCTCTTATATTAGTTAGTCATGCCCTCGGAACCATTCGGAAGATTACCGATCGGCTGTATGTCATGTATGCAGGGAATATTGTAGAATATGGTAACACAAAAGATATCTTCTCTAATCCAATGCATCCATACACCATTGGCCTTTTAGCAGCTACGCCTAGACTTACTGGTGAGGGAATCTCCGATGGTATAGCTGGCGATATACCAAGTTATATAAATCCACCAAAAGGTTGCCGATTTGCATCTCGTTGCCCTAGAGTATCCAGTATATGCAATGAAAAACCACCTGAACTTATTCCGACTAATGGGGATGGCTCATGGAGAGTAGCTTGTCACCATATAAGTGGGGTGACCGAACATGAATGATAATGTAATGATTAAAGTTAATAAACTTCGAAAAGAATTTAAAACGAAGTACGGTAACTTGATTGCCGTTGACGACGTTGATTTTGAAATACACAAGGGCGAAATATTTGGTCTTGTTGGTGAATCAGGTTCTGGAAAATCGACAATCGGATCAATGATCGCAGGAATCTATGCTTCGACAGCAGGTTCCATTACTTTCAAAGGGAAATATGATATTACAAAAAGTTATGCTTCGCGAAGTAAGGATCTAAAAAGAGATATCCAGTTAGTTTTCCAGGATCCGGGCGGTTCATTAAACCCACGTAAAACAATCCGGCAGATACTTTCTATACCGATAGAATTGTTTTCAAAACAGAGTCTAAATGTATCTCAGATGGAAGAACGAGTAGAAGAAGCTCTACTTCGAGTAGGTTTGCCCGCAGGATACCTCGATAAATATCCTAAGGCAATCGGGGGAGGAGAAAAGCAACTGGTTTGTGTGGCACGAGCCCTTGCTGCTAATCCATCTTTTATTGTGCTCGATGAACCTACCAGCGCACTCGATGTGTCAATACAGGCAAAAATAACTAATAAATTAATCGAGCTTCAGCAAAAAGAAAATCTTTCTTATCTTTTCATTACCCATAATCTCTGTCTTGTTAGAAACATGTGTCACCGACTAGCGATTATGTATCTAGGAAAAATATGTGAATATGCTCATACAGAAGAGTTTTTTAAAAATCCCAGACATCCTTATACACAAATGCTTTTAGCATCGATTCCTGTATTGAGCGAAGAGGAAGAACGCTTAAAGCCGCAAAGGATTAAGTCGGTGGGTGAGATTCCAAGCCCTCTTAATAAACCGTCAGGCTGCAGTTTCCACCCGCGTTGTCCATTCAAGAAAGATATTTGCACAAAAGAGATACCTGAAATGCAGGAGGTTAGCCCCGGACATTACGCAAGCTGTCACTGCCTTTAATGATTTTACACACTTATAATGGGATGCAGGAGGCTAACGGAATGGAAGATAAGCATCTAGTTGAATATTCCAACAGCAACAGCAAAAAAACTAATTATCAAAATACTACAATAAAGTCTATATTTGAGAGGGCTAGCTGCAGAGCGTTTTCTGAAAAAGAAATACCGAATGAAACGCTTGACCGAATTTTGGAAGCTGGTACAAGAGCACCCAGTGCCGGAAATTTTCAGCCCTTTACCATCATAAAGGTAAAAAATCATGACACAAAACAGAAACTTGCAAAGCTATGCGGAAAACAACCTTATATTTCCAAAGCGCCCGTAGACTTGCTATTCTGCATTGACTGGCATCGCATTGATAGAATGGCAGAGGTGAATTATGCGCCATTTACTGCTTCAAGTAGCTTTAAGCATTTTTGGGTTTCACTATTAGATACAGTAATATGTGCTCAGAATGTTACTATTGCTGCAGAATCGCTAGGGCTCGGTTCTCTATACATAGGAAATACATTGGATTGTATAAGGGAACTTCGAATAATATTTGAATTACCAAAAGGGGTTTTACCTGTTGTTCTTTTGTGTTTGGGATATCCCAAACATAAAGCGACTCAAAAGAAAAAATTCGGAATAAATGTTGTTGTACATGACGAAAAGTATAGAGAGCCTGATGACAAAAGCTTAGACGATTTTTTCGAAAATAAATACGGTGATATGAGATTTAAAATTACAGAAGATAGGCTAAATAAGCTTTTTGAAGTATGTAGTGAAGTACATGATGTAAAATATGCTCAAGAATGTATAGAAAATATAAAAAAGAATGGTTATATTAATGCATTGCAAAAAAATTTCGGATTGTTCTATTTTGCAAACTTATTACCCAAGGGGAATCCTGAATTTGTAAAAGTAATTAAAGAATCGGGTTTTAATATTTTTGAGGATTTTCAACCTATAAAAATGGATGAATAAGTCATGGTGATTGAAAAAGTTAGGGGACACCAAGGTACCCTAACTTTTTTTATAAAAGATTGCTCCACAAGAGACAAACACATACTCTATAGCAATCTTTGCTTTTTTTCTTTTTTTCATAAACATTTATTTCCCTCCTTCAAATCAAATTTTGAAACACGATTGGATTATGCATGATTTGGATTATGCATGATTTGGATTATGAATGGTACGGTTTTCGTTTTTCTTACATCCTCATCACCTCCCCAAAGGTCCAGCCATCGTCCTCTGAAACCAATTATACGGGGAATATATTGCTTTACTTTTACTTGTAATTAAAAATGTTTGTCCAAAATGTTAACAAATGTTAATAATAAATCCTAAATGATACATAAGAATTGCTGTTGTTCAACACAAATTGACATAACATTAAGAATATATTATATTTAAAATACGGTAAGCAATACATGTGTGGCGTTCGGCAACTTTGATGGAGTGCATGCGGGCCACCGTGCAGTTGTGGATAAAGTTAATGAAGTTTCGTCCCAACATGGCTTGTGAGGACAGAATAATGATAATCAAAATTATAGCGTAGCAGTAAAAACTACTACGCTATAAGGTCTTACTCTTTTTTATGATTTTGCGATTATTTTTCCAAATTCTATAGCTGAATTTTTTGCATCTTCATCAGGATGCCATTGAGTTCGATAACCTTCTCCAATCACTTCAAATCCTGCATCTTGCATATGTTTATTTATCACTTTAACGGATTCGCCAGACCAACCATAACATCCAAATGCAGCAGCCTTTTTGTTCTTAAATTTCATTGTTTTGGTGTAATTTGTAAATGCTGCAATAGAATGTAGAATACTATTCCCTATTGTTGGAGAACCAACGACTACTGTTTTGGATTTAAACACTTCTGTAATCACATCATTAAAATCACTTTTAGCCAGATTGAATACTTTGACCCTAACTTCCTGATCCTCTAAAGCTATCCCATCAGCGATTCTTTCGGCAAGCTCTTTTGTACCATTCCACATAGTATCGTAGATGATGGTGATTTGATTCTCTTGGTAATCATTCGCCCACTCAGCATATTTTTTCACAATTTGTAGGGGATTGTTTCTCCAGATTACTCCATGACTGGTCGCGATCATGTTGATTGGCAAATTTAGCGCTATTATCTCATCAAGCTTCTTTCTCAAAATTGAACTAAAAGGCGTTAATATGTTCGCAAAATACTTGATTGACTCCTGAAAAAGCTCACATTCATCTACTAGGTCATTAAACAACATTTCCGTCGCATAATGCTGGCCAAAGGCATCATTACTAAACAAGATATTATCTCCCGTCATATAGGTGGCCATGCTGTCAGGCCAATGTAACATTTTCATTTCAACAAAAATTAGTTCCTTGCCATTACCTATATCTAGCTTGTCTCCAGTTTTGACAACTTGAAAATTCCAGTCTTGATGATACTGGCCTTTTAAAGATTTAACCGCGTTTTCTGAGCAATAGATAGGTTTATCAGGTATGTGCTTCATAAGCTCTGGCAAAGCACCGCTGTGATCTACTTCTCCGTGATTCGCGATGATATAGTCAATTTTGTCTAAATGGATTTCTTTTGCCAGGTTTTCTACAAATTCTTTTGCAAAAGGGGCCCAAACTGTGTCAATCAATACTGTCTTTTCCTCTTGAATTAAATAAGAGTTGTAAGTTGATCCTTTATGCGTGGACAACTCATCGCCATGAAATTTTCGAAGTTCCCAGTCGACTTTTCCAACCCAAAAAACATTGTTTTTAACTAGTTTTTTCATTGTGTTACACATTCCTTTCTTTATCTTCTTCTTAACATAGTCCCATAATTTTCTTTAAACTCCATTATACATCTAAGTGAGAAAATAAACAATTTCAATTAAAGGCTGTCTTAATAACATACCCGATTTCTATCACTTTTCCACTTTTAAAAAAAGCACAAAAGCAAAGAAACCCCTGAAAACACCGTAAATACACTATTCTTAGGGGTTCATACATCTATTTTCTTGTCTCAGACAGACCGTCGGCATTCCACTGCCTCGTATCCTGAAGATAGAAACCATTCTTGAATATCTCTACCCCATACATTTTGAAGTGTTTCCGGGAATGTTCATTACTGCTGCTGGGACTTAGTTTCGTATGTATGCAGGTCTGCAATTTTTTGCTTCAAATGGTGTTAACATCCTCCATCCCAGACTCTAAAGTTGCAACACAATTTCGTCCCTTAGCTTTTGCCTTGTAAAGGGCATCATCTGCCATTTTTAAAGTATCTTCAATATTGTCGATATCGTCAGTGTTACCACGGATTGCTGCCACTCCAATGCTTACCGTGAAACTAATTTCCTGCTTCCCATAAAAAACTTTTTTCCTGGCTACAGTTTCCCGAAACTGTTCAGCTACCTTTTTCGCTTCTTCCAAAGAAGCGTTCTTTAAAACTACAGCAAATTCTTCTCCTCCTATGCGCCCGGCTATATCTGTTTTTCGGAAACTGGTCATAATAATACTTCCCATTTCACGAATCATTTCATCTCCTGCCGCATGTCCAAAAGTATCGTTGATGATCTTAAAATTATCCAGATCCATAATCAACAATGATAGTTCCTCATTGTTCCTTTTGGCCCAAGCAAACTCCCTTTGAGCCAAATTCATAAATTCTGTCCGATTATAGAGGCCGCTTAAAGAATCTGTGGTAGCCAAAAACTTCAGTTTCTCCTGAATTTTTCTTTCTTCTGTAACATCACGGATAGATTTAAGCATTCTCGTGTTTCCATCACGGGGATCTCCCAACGGCACAACATCAATCTCAAAAAATCGTTCTTCTCCATCTATCACCAAAGAAAAATCACGGTTATCTTCGCTTTCAAAAATTTCTAGCAATTTTGGCTCTCGCTCAAGAATATGCTCTATTGGATAATTATTCAATGAAATGTTTATTGCTGCAAAAAATTTCTCGGCGGCCTTATTGTAGTCTATTACCCTTTTCCCTGGACCCAATACGACCATACCAGCAAAGTTGTTCTCAAAGATTGTTTCTCGAGCTAGAGTTCTTATTTCTAAAAAATCGTATTTTAAAATGCCATAACTAATAATAAGTAGAGAAACAGGCATTATTAAAGCGGAATAATCAATGCTCCGCTCCTCGAAAGCGACAAGAATCAGCACTATACCAATGAAAGGTAGTAAAGAAGCAAATGAGAAAACCAAAAAGTGGGATTTGGTATAACCAACCTTATTCTTCAGGTATCCTGTAAAGTATATGATAACGGTAAGAAGCAAGCACAATATGGTATAAGAAATGTTAACATAGTACCAGAAACCTCTTTCCATATACAAGGAATAATATCCAAAAAACTGCCTCGCTTCCCATCTTGTATAGAAAAAATGGTGCCAGTTATTGGTGAGCCGCATAAAAAAGGTTATAACAGGCACAAAAAAAAGTAAAAATGCCATCCGGATTTTTAGAGAATAGATGGTTTTTGTATGAAGGAGAGCCACCAACAGCCATAATACAGAAATAAAGGGTAATCCCAAATATTGAAACTGATTCCAAAACATCATTTCTTTCAGATTGTTACTGTTAATAATCATTAAATAACCAAACAAATAAACACTTATACATAAAACCATGGCTGAGAATACCTTTCGATAGCTAGTTCTGCCCTTTGAAAAGAAATAGGCGGCGAAAAACTGAGCTAACATAACCGCAATAGCCAGATAAAGACTAAGCACAGTTTTCATAAAAACACCTCTGCATATATTGAAAGGTTATATAGTTATTTTTGTTTCTATCTTCTTAACTCTATCCATGTGTTGCTCAATGCATTTTGTTCTGTACAGTCTTGATTTCTGATCCAGTTTACGTTCATTAAATATGTTTATAATGTGTCGAGAAATGGTAGATTTTTCAGAGTTAATGTACACACCCAGCACTTGTTTGATTTAAATTATACATGTTTCAATCAAAAATTACTATAAATATAATAGTATTCTTACACTTTATCATCTTTTACTCCCCAAACTTCGTAGCGGCCTTGGACAATTGAGTAGCATTAAGTTTCCCTTCTTTTCGGTTTTATTGCATAGGCTAAATACTTTCTGTTAGCTTGAGATTCTCCGGCAAACGCCTCCATCAGGTTATTAAAAGGGTCTTGTTTTCATTCATTGTTTTTTCCTCATTATTATTATTTTAAAATTTTTATGACTTGTATATACAGTAACATATTACAGAGTTTCTGCTGAAATCCTCCAAGTATAGAAAAAATCCATACATGTCACTATTGATATTTATATTTTCTATTTTACATATTCAAATTGCCTATGTTACAATTTCAAGTGTCTATAGGCATCCAAGAGATAAAGATTATTCCAATTTAGATTCAATATAAAATGAAAGGAGCAGATGGAAACAATGAAAAAAATGAAATACGCATTGTTACTCTTCTTGGTTGTATCGCTGTTGATTACACCAGCATGTTCATCAGTTAACAGTTCGTCTGAAAATCCTGAAAACGAAGAAATTCCTACAATAGTCATAAGTTGGGGAAAATCACTACATACGGGAATGATGCACTTAGGCTTTATAAAACCGGAACTCTTTGAGGACAACCCTATCTACTTAAGACCGATTACTGATAGTCAATTAGAGTTGGTTAAAGATGGAGAAGTTATTGCTATACTTGATTTTATAGTAAATGATGGTGGTTCTGATGCTGCGACTATGATGACTCAAGGCAAGGTAGATATATCTTACAACTCATCTACTGCTATTATTGCCGCTTATGATGCTGGTGCAGATTTAAACATTCTATGCCCTGTTCAAAGTGGTGGAATTTCAATTGTAGCAGCTAAAAATGCTCCATATGATACTTTCGAAGAACTGGTGGAATATGCCAAAACTTCCAACATGCCCATAAGAGCTGGTTATCATTCACCAGTCAGCAGCCCTAGAATTGTACTTGAATATGCTTTACGTGAAGCTGGGGTTACAGTAACTGAGAATACAGCTGATTATAAAGCAAATGTTCTGATGACTGATTTAAAAGGTGTTAGTAATTTAATTCCATCTTTGAGCTCTGGACAAGTTGAGCTTTGGGCAGGGCCGGTTCCAAATCCTCAAAATGCTGAAGCTCAAGGTATTGGTAAAATCATTGCCGCATTAGATGATTTACCTGGTGGCAAGTGGGTTGATTTTCCATGTTGCACTATGAATGTTAGAAATGAAATAAAGGAAAAATATCCTGAAATTATAAAAGCTTTGATTCAAGTAACAACAGATATTCATAATTATGCTCAAAACAATAGGGAAGAAACAGCTGAATTGATGCAGGAATTTGTAGGCTTGGATAAAGAAGTGCTTATGAAAAATAATACTGTCTATGCAACTGACATAACAGATAATTTTATTAATGGAATGAAATTATATTACGAAGTCATGACAGAAATGGGTAAGTTCTCCGATAGATTAAAAGATAAGCCTGTTGAAGAAGCTATGGAAAAAGTATTTGATTTTAGCTTTATGTAAGAAAAATAAACGGATTAGATAGATTTTCATTAATTATTTCGAGAAATTGTAAAAAATAAACATGTATACAAATAACTTCCTCCTAATTTATAACAATTAGGAGGAAGTAAAAACTTTTCATAAAAAGATTATCTACGACAAGCAGGTAGTATTTAAAGGATCATAATTAAAAGGAGGCAAGGGTTTTTTACATAAATAAAAGCCCTTTATTAATATGAGGAAGAATAACAGTACCTTTATTAATATAAGAAAGAATGACAGTATACTAACAAGTTTATTCTCAATTATACTTCCTATATTATTTTTAATTTTTTGGCAATATGGTGCAGTTAAAATTGATAATAACGCTGTATTGCCTACGGTTGGGAGAGTCGCCAATAATTTTGCTAATGCTTTTGATAATTTTGTTGGAATTGGAAGTATTCCCAAAAACGTGGCTTACAGTTTAGTTCGTGTATCAATAGGCTATTCAATTGGAGTTCTTATAGGTTTACCTTTGGGTTTACTTATGGGGTATTTTAAATGGGTTCATTACTTTTTTGAAAATTTTATTTCCTTATTTAAACCAATCCCTTCTATTTCTTGGCAACCACTAGTAATGGGATGGTTCGGAATTAATAGTATAGCTCGAGTCCTTGACATGGAATACGGAGCAGTATTTGCAGTATTAGATAACTTTAAAATTTCAATGATTTTTATTATTGCGATAGGAGCATTTTTCCCGGTTTGGGGAGGTGCTATGTTTGGAGTTAGTAATGTAAGAACCGTATTGATAGAAAGTGCTAAAGTTCTAGGAGGCTCCGATTCAGATATTTTTTTTCATGTTATAATTCCGGCTGCAGGTCCAACTATTGTAAATGGTTTAAGAAACGGATTAACAGCTTCTTGGGCATGTTTGGTAGCTGCTGAAATGTTACCCGGCAGTATGAATGGAATTGGATATCTTATAACGCATTCTAGAGAACTTGCTCGAATGGATTTGGTTATTACCGGAATTATATGTATCGGCGTTGTTGGTGCAGCTTTTGATTCTATTTTTAGGCTTGTTATGAAAAATAAGTTCTCTTGGGAGAAAGATGTAAAGTGAGGTGTATATGTGACACACAAAATAATTACTCTTGAAAATATTAGTAAGACCTTTGTTGCTAGAGGTAAGAACAATTACTTGAAGGTTTTAGATAATATAAATTTAGAAATTAATGAAAATGAATTTATATGTATTGTAGGGCCTTCAGGATGTGGTAAGTCAACTTTGCTTAGGATTATGGCAGGGCTTGAAAAAGCAACTGAGGGAAGAATATTATATCGCGATAATCCTCTAAGTGAACCAATTAGAGAAATTGGGATGATTTTTCAAAACTATTCACTGATGCCATGGCTTAATGTTGAGGATAATATAGCACTAGGATTAAAGTTTAAGGGAGTACCAAAGAGCAAACAACAAGAAATAGTTGATGAGTATTTAGAAATCATAGGATTGAATGACTTCTGCAAATCCTATCCACACGAATTATCTGGAGGAATGCAACAGAGAGTCGCTATTGCAAGAACTTTAGCTAATGATCCAGATGTAGTTCTTATGGACGAGCCCTTTGGTGCATTGGATGCTTATACTAGAATCCAATTACAGAAAGAATTGCTCCGCATCTGGGAAAACCATAAAAAAACTATTGTATTTGTTACGCATAGTGTAGATGAAGCAATATATCTGGCTGATAGAATAATTCTAATGAAAAAACAACCGGGATCCATTCATAGTGACATAAGTGTCGATATTCCAAGAGAAAGAGAACGTTCAGATATAAAGTATGCAAAAATGAATCAGGAATTGCTAGAGGAATTTGAGAAGTTAAATAATAAAAGTTTATTTACGAAAACTGCAAGTGGGAAGGGTTGATATAGTGTATAATTGTGCAAATTGTGATTTAAAGGGCTGTTCAAGAGGAGTATTTAAAGAATCTTTGTCTAATTGTCCAAATAAGAATAATGAAATACAAGCAAAAGCAAAAGCCCTATATCAAGAAAAAGAAAACAAAAAAATAGCTTATAATGCTGCTCTTGTTGAAGCTCAAGGATATGGCCGCATGACTAGAATAGAAGAAACTATATATTTTGCAAAAAAATGTAATTATAAAAAAATAGGGTTAATATTTTGTACAGGATTGTCGAAAGAAGCAAAGGTGGTCCATAATATTTTGACTTATCATGGTTTTGAAGTAGTATCTGTTCAATGTAAAAATGGAGGAATTGAAAAGAGTAATCTGGGAATTAGCGAGGAGGACACAATTTCTAGAAAGTGTAGCGAAATTATGTGCAATCCAATAGGACAAGCACTATTGGTCAATGAGCAGAATACCGATTTTAATGTAATAATGGGTTTATGTGTAGGACATGATACCTTGGTCATGAAATATCTAGAGGCTCCAATGACCACACTTGCAGTAAAAGATCGAGTTACCGGTCATAATCCATTAGCAGCTATCTATCTTTCAGAAAGCTATTATAAGAGGCTATATCCTAAAGAAAAATATAAAAAATGAAACCCGTGAAATAACAAGTGCCAGCTACCGAACTTATCCATTTATCGATAACGAATATATTATAAATGTATTCTGATATATTTATTACCCAATGGTACTAATGCCATGGATACAAGAGCCAATAACAAAGATATTCATAGCACTACTTTCTATTACGGAGATTGCTTATGCCTCTGGTATGTTGATAGGGGGTCTATTATTAGGGTTATTTGGGAATTACCAAAAGCGAATCTTATTAATAACGGCATCAATTTTTATGATGGGGATAAGCTTAACCATTTCAGGATTACTTCCTCCAAATAGATTTGTAGTATTTGTGGTTTGCTGTGCAATAATGGGGCTTTCGGTGCCATTTTATAGCGGTGTGCAAACAGCTCTTTTTCAGGAGAAAATTAAGCCTGAATATTTAGGACGTGTATTTTCTTTAACTGGAAGTATCATGTCTCTTGCTATGCCAATTGGGTTAATTCTTTCTGGATTCTTTGCTGATAGAATCGGTGTAAATCATTGGTTTTTAATATCAGGTATTTTAATCATCGGCATTGCTATAGTTTGCCCGATGATGACTGAGATTAGAAAATTAGATTTAAAACAAAATTCATAGGAGGGACATAGATAATATCATTCAATCAGTGACAGAAAAATTATCCTCTTTGCCTTATATAGAAGGCATCGTATTGGGGGGTTCCCGTGCAAGAGGTACCCATACAGAGGATTCTGATATAGATATCGAAATCTATTACAAATCAGAATCATTTGACCTAACAGCGATTAACCAAATTGCTACAGAGTTGGATGATGAGAATAGAAACAACCTTGTTGTACCTCCCGGAGCGTGGGGTGATTGGATTAATGGCGGTGGATGGTTAGTTATAAACGGGTATCATGTTGAAAGTGCAAACTTTATAAAGGAACAAAATTCAGCATTCGGCCAAAGGAACATGTAATCAAAGATATAGATCTTGTTAAAAGATGGACGGATTTATTTAAGGCTACTGAACATGCGGATGCTTACACAAGAAAAGCCATGATCAATAACTTAAAAAATGAACTTAGAGAAGAACAATCTTAGCTTTATATTCCCGCCCTTAATTGGTATCAGAATGATATGAATGTCCGTCTTTCTACAAGATTCAAACAGCCTGGTGGTTAAACCTGACAACTTGATAGAAATTATTACGCACATTAAAAAACAGTTTCCGGAGGTAGAAAGGATTACCTCTTATGCCCGCTCAGCAACTGTGATCCGGTTCAGCGATGAAGATTTGAAGCGCATGGCTGATGCAGGACTCAATCGAATCCATATTGGCATGGAAACAGGTTCGGATACGATTTTGAAATTGGTAAGTAAAGGTGCCTCAAAAGCCCAACACATACTTGCCAGCCAAAAGGTCAAAGCAGCAGGTATACAGTTATCAGAGTATTACATACCGGGCTTGGGTGGTAAGGAATATTCGGACTTAAATGCATTGGAAACAGCAGATGCGCTTAATCAGATAAATCCTGATTTCATTCGTATCAGAACGTTTGCTGTAACTGATCACTCCCAATTTAAAGAAGATTATAAACTAGGAATTTTCACTAGAACCAATGACACTAAAATTATTGAAGAGCTTCTGTTTATGATTGAAAATCTAAAGGGGATCACCAGTACCATAATTAGCGTGACCATATCCTCAATCTTCTTCCTGAGGCGGAGGGCAACCTACCAGATGATAAAGAAAAGATAGTTACCGTATTGAAAAGATATCTCGGTTTACCAGAAGGTGAAAAGACTGTCTACAGAATAGGCCGTAGAACAGGAATTATGCATACTCTTCAAGATTTAGACAGCAGCGTCAGGAGAAATCATGTGCGAAGATTAATAGAACAATACGGGATAGACAGCAGTAATGTGGATCTCTTTATTGACGGCCTATTAAAGAATTTTATCTAAGTTAGGAGAAGATGTGACAGATTAAGCGGTGGGTATAAAAACCCATGATAAATATAATGGTTGATAAAAGAAGCAAAAACAGGTAAGATATTACTATACAATCATAGTATTTGAAAACACATAATAATGTGCATTTTACATAATTTTGTGTTGATGCAATAAAGATTGTGTAAAATTTTGTATGGGTCAAAATCCATACAAAATCAATGACTTTAAAATAAAGAGGAGGTAAAACCTATGAAAGGTGATCCAAAACTTATTGAGGCCCTGAATGCCTTGCTTGCGGACGAACTTACGGCCATCAATCAGTACATCGTACATGCAGAAATGTGCGAGGACTGGGGCTATGGTAAGTTACATGAGGGTTTTGAGAAACGGGCAATAGAGGAAATGAAACATGCCGAACAACTAATCGGCAGGATTCTGTTTCTAGGTGGAAAACCTGTTGTAACTAATCTTAATAAAATTAATATCGGAGGTGACGTGCCAGAGCAAGTAGAATTTGACCGTGCCGCGGAGGAAGGCGCAATCAAAGCTTATAACGATGCCATAGTGCTTGCAGCTGAGGTAGGCGATCATGCAACAAGGGATATGCTCATACAAATTCTAAACGATGAAGATCGACATATGGATGAACTTGAGGAACTCTTAGATCAGATTGAACAGATGACTTTGCCTATATTCTTGACAACTCAAGTTGGTTAATTTTCTTATAGGCAGACTTAAAATTAAAGAGGCTGTAGCAATTACAGCCTCTTTATATATAGAAATTTATAATATGGAGGAATATTATGATTTTTGTATGTTACCCGAAATGCACTACCTGCCAGAAGGCTAAAAAGTGGCTGGAGGCAAACGACGTGGCATTTGAAGAAAGGTATATCAAAGAAAGCAATCCTACAATTGAGGAATTAAAGGATTGGCATAAAAAAAGCGGTCTGCCACTAAAAAAGTTCTTCAATACCAGCGGACTACTATATAGGAAACTTAAGCTGAAGGACAAGCTCCCGACCATGAGCGAGGATGAACAGTATAGCCTGCTGGCTTCAGACGGTATGCTTGTGAAGCGCCCAATTCTTATCGGTGACGGCTTTGTTCTGGTAGGCTTTAAAGAAGCTGCTTGGAAAGCTACACTTGGCATCGAATAAGTCTCTTGAAGAATGGATTTTTGATATGTTTCCATTAACGAAGGACATTTGTAACTGGTAAAATAGAATCAACAAATTTACGCAAATAAGGATGAACACTATTTCCATTAAAGACCAATTCCTGTATGATTGAACTGGAAATAAATCAATCATACGGGGAGAGGTATATGAAACTAATAGAAGGGTGGCTAATGTATTCGAAAATTCAAGAATTGAAGGAACTTAACTTGAATGTCTCCCAAATTGCACGACATGCTGGTATTTCTCGTAATACAGTATACAAATTCATTAACATGACATCAACTGAATTCAATCAAGCTAAACATTATTCTGGGAACAATCAATTGATAAAAGAAGCAAGGGTTATTTTTAGCAACTACTTTATCATCTAGCTGTTAGAGCCACTACACTTTGTTTTTGTGTAGTGGCTCTTATTTCGTTATAGCCCCAAGATACTCCCACCTACTATTTAATTTATATATTTACGCATTGTTCACGGTGTTCTTCAATTTTTCTGTGAATAAATGTTAATGGTAAAATAAATCCATCAAAAATGGGAAGGAAAATCCCTCAGTAGAATAAAATATCTTCCTTTGGTATCTTAACCAAAGGAGGCAGAAAGGTGCTGAGGGAAAATATGTATACAACCATCAAAACCCTTTTTGACAAAGGATACAACAAATCTCAAATAGCAAGAATGCTAGAAATAGATAGAGGAACAGTAAGGGAAATATTAAAAAGAATAGAAAACGGTGAAGAAATAAGGAGAAAACCCGTTCCCACAATAATAGACCCATACAAAGAAATTACTGATACAAAAATAAACCAGGAACTTAGCGCAACTAGAATATATCAGGACCTTTCAAGCGAATACGGTTACACCGGCTCTTACGATACAATAAAAAGATACGTGAGGGAATACAAGAAATCAAATGCCAAGGTATACATGGTAAACAACACACTTCCCTCAGAAGAAGCCCAAGTAGACTTTGGCTACATAGGCAAAGTACCTGATCCTTCCGGCGAACTAAAAAAAGCTTGGGTCTTTTGTATAATACTTTGCTATTCAAGATTAATGTACTGTGAAACAGTATTTGACCAAGAAGTAAAAACCTTTATCAAATGTCACGAACATGCCTTTAAATACTTTGGTGGAGTACCTAAAACCGTTAAGATAGACAACCTTAAAGCTGCCATTCTAGAAGCTAACTTTTACGAACCCGTATACCAAAAGCAATACGAAGAATTCGCTAAGTACTATAACTTTTTACCAATACCCTGTAGAGTAAAAACCCCTACTGATAAAGCCAAGGTAGAATCCGGAGTAAAATATGTAAAAAACAACTTCTTCAAAGGCCGAAATTTTAAAGACTATGAAGAATACAAAACAAAACTCGACTTGTGGCTTGAAGACATTTGTAACAGCCGTATTCATGGCACAACCAAAAAGATACCCAAGGAAGTTTTTGAAACCGAAGAAAAACCAAAGCTAAATCCCTTACCACATAAAGATTACGATTTTTCCACATGGGTAACTCGCAAGGTAAACACTAACTGTCACATAAGCTTTGACTCTAACTTCTATTCTGTCCCCTACAGTTTCATAAACCAAGAAGTAACCGTACAGATAAGTGACAAGGTAATACGAATATATGGCAATAACGAGCTGTTAGCTACTCATTTAAAACTAAATTCCAGGGGTGAATTTTCCACTAATCCTTCCCATTACCCGAAATACAAGGTGCAAACGAAAACAGAACTTCAATTTGCATACAGAAATAAAATGCAGGAAATAGGGCCTTATGCGTTAAAATTTTTTGACTTAATCCTTGAAAAGCAGCAAAATTACTGGGGAAAGCCAGTTTATGGGGTACTTAAGGTAAAAGAAAAGTATGGAAGTCAAGTGATAGAAAAAGCCTGCAAGAGAGCCGTTGCCTTTAATTCCATAAAGTACCAAACTGTGAAAAACATATGCGAAAAAGGGCTTTACGATTTACCGATAGAGATTAGCCAAAGCTTAATAAGCACTTCAAGCCCCGAAGATAGCACCAGACCTCTTTCAGAGTATCAAAAGCTTTTGTATCTGAAGGAGGTGAAATAAAAGATGAACAGCACTCTTTCTAAAGATTTAAGAAATCTGAAACTGTCAGGTATTGCAAAAACCTTAGAAGTAAGAAATGAACAAGCTATCAAAGAAAAACTTTCTTACATGGAGTTTCTGGAACTTTTAATTGAAGATGAATTTGCCAATCGTAAAGACAATAGCTACAAGAAAAGATTTCAAAAAGCTCACTTTCCTTTTACAAAGACCTTATAAGAATACGATTTTAACTTCCAGCCCACATTAAACCGCCAGGAAATATATAATCTTGCCACATGTGAGTTTATACGCAAAAAAGAGAACGTGGTTTTCATAGGTCCTCCAGGAACCGGTAAGACCCATCTTAGTATAAGCATAGGAATAAAGGCACTGCAGCAAAGCTATAAAGTAATCTCCACTACGGTTTCTGATATGATGGGCGCTCTTTTTGAATCAAAGGCCGATAATTCCTATGCTCAAAAGCTAAAATATTATCTATCCTCTGACCTTTTAATCTTAGATGAGTTGGGGTTTAGGAAATTAAATGAGCACATAGTAGACCAATTTTATGAAATCATATCTCAAAGATATGAAAAGGGCTCTTTGATAATCACCTCCAACAAAACCTTTGATGAATGGGGCAATATATTTTGGGATTCCATTCTTGCATCTGCTATATTGGATAGGATTGTTCATCACTGCCACATAGTACTAATTAAGGGTGAAAGTTTTAGAATGAGAGATCAGAAAGAAAAATTTAAAAAGAAGTAAGTAATTTTTTTATCCAAAAGTGGTGGATTTTCTTTCCCTTTTTTGCGGGATTTTCATTGACAATAACAATAAAGGCTTAACATCATAACATATACTTGGAAGGGTTTTAAGGATGTTCTTCATGTCATCAAACTTCATAAGCAAATACTTTTCATAAAGCTTCAAGAAAACTTCAGCATCTTCTTTTGTGACCTTTTTATACCCAGCCAATTTATCACCAACTTTCCATATTACTGTTCAATTTCAAAATGAACTTCACAATCAGCACACATCACATTAACTTCTTTAGTTGCTCTTACAATTGCACCACAACCAGGGCATACATATTTTATTGAAGAAGAACTACTTGAACTTTTAACTTTTGGGATTTTACTTCTATATAAAGTAAAAGATTTCCCATCTAATGAATTTATATAGTCAAGTCCTTCTTCAGAAAGTTTTGTTATACACCAACCATATTTAGCACTTTTTTTAACAATCAATCCATGTTCTTCAGCAACTTTTTTGAACCTTTTATTATGATATAAACCACTTCTTGATGTATCTTGAATGTCATTTTGAAGGTTTAATAAATGAACCATTTCATGTATTAATGTTGAACAAATTTCTTCAAAAGGTCTATTTAAGTGTTCTGCACAAATATTGATTTCATAATAACCTTCTGAATCATTTCCTTCTTCTTTCCAGGCTTTCCAACTGGTGCACCAACCAAAAGAACCCCTTGTGGTATCAGGTGAAACTGTGATTATTGGCTTTTGAAGTTTACCGTTAAAAAACCTATCATTGAACTTTGAAAATAAATCTTCAAGTTGGCCAATAACTTCTTGTAAACTAATATCAGCCACATTATTCACCACCAATCTTAAATAAAATTTACAACCAGATTATTACAACATGGGGATTGTGCCATGCCTTTTACTGGTCTGTATTCAATTATCA
The DNA here is from genome assembly GCA_050949725.1 of Tepidanaerobacteraceae bacterium. Classification (GTDB taxonomy): domain Bacteria; phylum Bacillota; class Thermosediminibacteria; order Thermosediminibacterales; family Tepidanaerobacteraceae; genus JBMNGH01. The sequence continues at coordinate 145,812 of JBMNGH010000003.1, read as the reverse complement.
AGGAACATCTTTGGAAAGCTGAACTATTTAGTTCAACTTCCTGAACTTATATACATAATATCATTAGGGAAAAATAGTGTCAAGGATATTTTTCAGTTTTCTTAACTTTTTTTATAATTTTGTTGTAATAAGTTGAACTAAACTGTATAATATGTATATAAGATGGTATGGAAGGATGTGTTAAAAAGTGAAAGAATCGTTTGTGAGTAGATTAAGAAAAGCCATGGAAATTAGAGATATGAAACAAGCTGACCTGGTAGAAAGAACTGGTCTTTCAAAATCTGCAATAAGTCAATATTATTCAGGTATATATGAACCAAAACAGAAAGCATTATATAAAATTGCTAAAGCCCTAAATGTCAATGAAGCTTGGTTAATGGGTTATGATGTTCCAATGGAAAGAGATTTTACAAAATATCCTGATAACATTTTGAAAATTGAAATTAAAAAGTTCCCTTTGCTGGGAACTATTGCAGCAGGTCAACCAATATTTGCTGAAGAACATTTTGAATCATATGTTGAAGCTGGTGCTAATATCAGGGCTGATTTTTGTTTGAGGGTTAAAGGTGACAGCATGATAAATGCAAGAATATGTGATGGGGATATTGTTTTTATCAGAAAGCAACCTGATGTTAATGATGGGGAAATTGCTGCTGTGCTTATTGACAATGAAGCTACTTTGAAAAGAGTTTATAAAAAGAAAGGTGAAATTATATTAGTTGCTGAAAATCCAGCATATAAACCTTTAGTTTACAAAGGTGAAGAACTTAATGAAATTAGAATTTTAGGTAAAGCAATTGCTTTTCAAAGCAATGTAATATAAAGAAAGGATGTGTGATTTTAATGTTTGGTAGAAAGAAAAAGAACAATAATGTTTTGAATGTCATGTATTATGAAGGTTTGCAGGGATTTCTTCAAGATTTTCCATGTAAAATTACTTTAGAAGATGATGCACTGATAATTAGCAAAACCAATCCTGACCTGAATGTTACCCTTCCATACAAACAAATTACCGCTATTGACGCACTTCCTGAACAAAATTTCATGGCACAATATCATAATACCACTGGAACCACTGCCAAAATGGGAACTAAATTTTACTATGTGATTAGTTGAAATCATTAACCCCAGCAATGCTTCAAGAATTTGTGAACAATAAATATTTGACTGGAATAAGTAAAAACCACTTAACCAATATAATATGTGTATTAAGTGGTTCCTTAAAGTATGCAGTTCATCCTTGCAACTTCATTAAAGATAACCCCATGCAGTATGTAAAATATCCAAAGTATGAACATTCTAAAACAGAAATTAATCATAAGGTTATTACTACTGAAGAATTTAATCACATAATTGAAAGGTTTCCAATGGGAACAACTTTTCACATTCCAATTATGATTGGATATTATACTGGATGCCGAATTGGTGAAGTCATGGCTTTAACCTGGGATGATATTGACTTGGATAAGGGGATAATTGATGTTAATAAAATTATTTATAAGAGAAAGCCAAACTGGTATTTTGGGTCAACTAAAACTGAATCATCTGTAAGGAAAATTAAAATAGGTAAAACATTGATTGATACTTTGAAGCAACATAGGAAATTGCAAATGGAAAACCGCTTGAAGTATGGACAGCATTATATTCAGCAATATGAAGTTGAAGAAATGGATGGTAATGAAGTATTAAGAAGAATATATTCCCTTCCGTTGTCAGTAAACCCTGGTGTAATGAAACCAATTCAAATGGTCTGCACTAAAGAAAATGGTGAAATAGCAACCCCTGACACTTTCAAATATGCTTCCAGGGTGATTAATTATAGTTTGGGAATTCCTTTTAACTTTCATTCATTAAGGCATACTCATGCCACCAGGTTAATTGAAAATGGTGCAAATATCAAGGATGTTCAATTAAGGCTTGGTCATGCTAACATTGAAACAACCCTTGATACTTACACCCATGCAACTGAAAAGATGGCAGAACAATCAGTTGAAATATTTGAAAAAGTAACAAAAGAAAACTTGCCAACCAAATAAAATTTCCGTTGGCAAATCGTAGGCAAATCAACCATGGTTGATATTTTTATTACTCAAAACCCTTGATTTTACTGGATAAAAGACAAACAGTTTCTACATGATGTGTTTGCCGGAACATATCGAGGGGTGTTTTTTGGCTGTATTTGTGTATGTTTGATTATCAATACTAAAAACTTGTGTTTTATATTGTGGGGAGAATAACAGGGTTAATGATACTTCTCTGACTTTTAAAAACGAATACATGTGATGCTCATATATGATATTATTGTGCTATAATTATTGTACAACGATCAATTAAGATAATTGTTAGGATATTTGTGCGAATTTATCAAAGTTGGTGGCATCTATGCTTGAAACAATACATAACGACAGATGGAGATTCCTGCGAAAGTTTGCGACTATCTTGGCGTTAAGCACAATACTGTCATTCGTTGGATTGATCAGCGTGGTGTGCCTGCATCCAAGCTGGGAAAGCTCTGGCCTGTCAAAACCGCTGATATAGACGAACGGGTTAAAAAAGGCGGAGCCTCCGTTGAACTGGAGGTTATTAAATGAACGGACATAAATTGTTAAATTCCCGCAGGCTTTCTATTGCAGGATTCTCATTTCTCTTTGCCTATATTTTGTCCTTCCTGTTTGAAGGTCAGGTTCTGTATAGCCTGCTGGATCTGCGTGGAACATACGCCGGGCGTTACATACTGACTGCAATTATCGCACATTTTGCAGGGCTTTTTACCTGTGGCCTGTTTGTCAAATTCCTGGGGGGCGCCAAAAAAATAATACTCGGTGGTATGAGCTTATGCTTAGTCGCTACCGTCCCCTTTTTTTTTGCTCCCTCTTCTCTATGGTTGGGCGGATTGATTATCAGCGGATACTTTAGCGGCTCCGCAGTGGCAGCATGGGGATTTTTTCTCAGTGCCTTTACGCCCAAGAACGAGCGCATTAAGTCCTGCGCAGATGTTCTGATTTATTCCAATTTGTTGATGATTGCAGTCAACGTGGTTGCCATGAATTGCTCACCGTTTATCGGGCTAAGCCTTGCTATGCTTTGCCTCGTGATCGGTATAGCCTTCATTTGGATGCTGGAGGTGGGGCAGGAAAATGAGCAGAACAAAACATTGAAAAGCAATACGCAAGCTGGCATTAAGAACCCACTAATGTTGCTGTGCCTTTTTATCTTTATCATCACAATTAATTCTGGACTGATGTATCAGGTCATGAACCCCGCTTTTGCGCATCTGACAGGGCTGGTAAGCTGGTATTGGGCTGTGCCTTATATCGTCGCGCTTGCTATTATGCGCAACCTACCTATGAAAGCAAAGCGTTCCAGAATTTTGTATATCGGAATGGCAATGATTATGGGTGCGTTTATCAGCTTTATGCTGCTAGGGCGAAACACTACCCACTATCTGATTGTGGATACGCTGATGCTCGGTGCTTGTGGCATTTATGATCTATTTTGGTGGAGCATCCTTGGAGAAATGCTGGAATATAGCGATAACCCGTCACAAACCTTTGGCATTGGACTTTCTGCCAATGTATTCGGCGTCCTTTGCGGAGGCGTCCTGGGAATGGCCGTAACATCTATGGGGCTTCCCAGTGCGGAGATCGCGGTGATAGCCCTTACGGTGGTTTGCGTAACACTGGTTATGCTGCCGCCGCTGAACCACCAGCTTGTTTTATTGCTGAAAAGCCATGCCTACCTTGCCGCATATGACAATATGAGTCAGTCACAGCAAACGGACATTGTTCGTCAAATAAAAACTCTTGACCCGCTGACCGTCCGGGAGCAAGAGGTATTGCATCTAATCCTTTCTGGCAAATCCAACCGCGAAATTGCTGGAGCTTTGTTTATTAGTGAGAGTACCGTAAAAACACATGCAAGGAACATTTTTTCAAAATATGATGTAGGTAGTCGGGCAGAACTAATTAGCACCTTACTGAAGAATCAAAGGGTTGAATGATACATAAAACATAAAACATAAAACTTCATTAACACAGGGTTTAACTGGCCTCTCATACTAAAGTATGAGAGGCTTTTTTTCTACAAATTCGTTCTTTTGAACGATGCTTTTAGAGGCTTCTTCCCCGAAAATTACACTGAAGGGTGTATGATGCAAATGATAATAATTCGCAAATGACGCAATATATATGCATTCTTAATGTTCGCAGTCAGTATTTGTTTGGCGGTGTGGATGGGTACGATGTTGTTGTTATAATGGGCTTTCGCCTTGGGAGCTATAAGCGCCATTTGTATCATGTTATTGGTGAGGCAGAGTCATCTGCTTAATGATGCACTGCTTATTTGAAATCACGACCCTTCATGCTTTTGGTAGATGACTTTATTCAAACTTTTAGTTGAGATTTATTATATGGGGAGGTGTGAAAAAGTAGGGGTATTTCAGTATAAAAACAAAAAATAATGAGGGGAGCGAGTGAAAGCTTGGTAAAAAATAAATTATCTGGTCCATAATTAAGTATGAGAGTAGAATGGAGGTAGATGATGAAATTAGCATTAAGAATGGCTTTGACTATTGTGCTAGTAGTGTTTTTAGTTTTTAATAGTTTAAGCTATGCTCAAATCACAAATCATTGGGCAGAAGAAAATTACAATTATTTTATAGAAAGAGAAATTTTTCAAGATGTAAAGAACGTTGACCTTAATAGGAAAATATCATTGTTTGAATTTAAGGAAATATACAAAAAAATAATCAATCAAGATTTATTGATAACCCATGATATTAAGGATGATGATTTTTTAACAAGATTTGATGTAGTCAAACTTCTTGCAGATTCTTTAGAACATGAAGGAATATTTGATGTTTCACTGGAGGATTACCTGGATAGTAATGAAATAGATAATACCATAAAAACTGATGTGAATAAAATTCTATCCTTAGGTATACTAAATGGATACAGTGACAATACACTTCGGCTAATGGAAAGGCTGACATTTGGTGAAGCGATTACTATAATTAAAAGAGTACATGAATTAAAGAGTCTTAGTTTAATAGAGAGGGCAACTGTCAAAATATCCAAAGAAAATACGGAGATGGGATTGCTTTCTAAAGCTACAAACAATGCGGTCAGATTGTTCGTTTATGGCTCATTAATTAATGAAAAATTGATGAATATGGAATATGATGAGTCCAAATACGATGAATGGATTAGTTTGAGAGACGAAGCTTTGCAAGTGTGGGAAGAGGCATATAAAAGCAGTCTGATGATGTGTTACGCTGCTGATTCATATATTAATGAGTTGAGTCAAGGAATTGATGAGTTGCTAAGTGGTGCAAGTGCTGAAGAATATGCATGGGCGCAAAAATTACAGCAGCAGTATGATGCCATTCAAGGCTCTAATAAGCTCAAGCAACTTGGTGAACAATTAGGTATGGACGCAAAAAGCGCTTTTGAGCTATTGACTATGTCACATGAAATTATATCAGGAAATGCTTTGAAAGAAGCAGAATTTTACCGATTCGCCGAGTTGATGGCCGAATCTGTAAAGACTGCAAGCAAAGTGGGGATTTTTGTAGGCAGCACTATTCTAACTGCAGGCGCCACTACGGCCGCAGCTGGATATCTAACTTTAGGAGAAGCAGTAAGTGTCACTGTATCAGGAGTCGAAGTCATGTTAGAAGTAGGTTCTTTGGGCAGCAATATTATTCTGGGGGAAAATAACAGGGCTACCATAGCTTTAGAAGGAATGAGTGATGCTTATGGTACGGCTTCTGCGATATTTGGTCTTAAGGATTTGTTTGGAAGTACGGATGATAAAGTATTTTATATGGTCGATAGATTAATGGACTATGTATCTGAAGGAGAAGTATTGGGGATTACTGTTACAGACGATCCTAGTGGAGCAAATTTAGTTTATTTTAAAGTTCCCACAGAAGATGGAAGATTTCCTGATGAGCTGTCATATTCTGAAATATTCCCTAAGATGATAGGTGGAACTTTTGAGGATGTATTCGAAGATATATTGAAGGACAGCGATATGTCTTATGATGATTTAATATTGAAGCTAAAAAGTGACGGCAAGTTGAATAACGATGACTTAATCAATGAAATTGAAGAAAAAGAAGATTTGCCAATAGATGAAGTTTTAAATGAAGTTGAGAAAGAACTAGAAGAAAAAGCGGATGAAAAAATAGAGGAAGAAGACAATAAAGATAAGGATGATAAGGGCAAATCGGGTAAAGACGAGGATAAGGATGATGATAATGAGGAGCCCGAAGACCCTGGAGACCCTGAAGATCCTGAAGATCCTGAAGGCCCTCAAGGCCCAGAAGATCCAGAAGACCCCGAAGACCCCGAAGACCCCGAAGAAACAATATACTATACTTTAACAATATATTATGTAGCTGTTGGCGGCGATGGCAGTGAAATACCTGAAACCTTTGTTAAGAAATACGAATATGGTGAAGCATATAATATTCCTGTTCCAAAAATAGATGGATATACAGCAGATACGGAGTCTGTAGTGGGTGTCATGCTTAATGACATAAGTGTAACAGTATATTATTACAAGGATTATGTTCCTACATTATATATTCATTATGTCATTGCTGATGGAAAAGTAGAGGCACCGGAAAGTTATATTAGTGAATATAAAGTGGGGGATCATTTTTCTGTTGTATCTCCAGATGTAGCTGGATATTCTCCAGATATTCCGGTAGTAGAAGGAATAATGACAGAAGGAGGATACTCACGAACAGTAACATATTATAAAAATGATAAGACCTATACAATAACCATAAAGCATGTTTATGCAGAGGAGGATCTGACCCCATTAGGTGAACCTTTTAAGATTGAAGAACATGAGATTAAAGTCGGAGAGTCTTTTGAATTTACATTTGAAAAGGAAGGATATCGAGTTACACCAGATAGGTATTCAGGAACCATGGGGGATACAGGTGTAAATATAGCTGTTACAATTTATTACATTTATGACCCAGATTGGGATAAACATTACATTAGGGAACTTGATGACTTTGAAACAGTTAAAATTCCAGAAGGTTTATCGGTAGATCAAGCAATAGCTGAATTACCTAAAGAAGTAACTGTCTATGTAGATGATGCACATACACCAATGGATATTAAAATAGAATGGAAGATAGATATAGAGGGTCCATATGATCCATATCCAAATCCAACCGAAAAAATTTTTGATAAGTATTATCATACAGGTCGTTATAGGTTTGTAGGTGAATTGAAGCTTCCTGATAATGTATTAAATCCATGGGAATTTAAACCAAGAATTGAAGTAGATATTTACCCAGTTGTGGAAGATCCCTATAATCCTGATTTAGACTATTCCCAATTGTATAGAAAGATATATGGATCTGCAGATGATTATACAGTTTGGTATGAAGATGCATACGCGGAAGAGCAAGGATTATGGGAAAGATATGTAAATGGATACATCTATGAAAGATATAATTATCAAGATGGCTACAAAAAAGGGCTTCATGAGAAATATGATGGAGAAAACAATGGATTAACTGTAATAGCTTACTATAATTATGGTTATGATGAAATTGATAGGCTATGGAGAGATTTTTTGCATGGAGAATATCAATCATGGTACCCTAATGGAAGCCCTAAGGCAGAGGGAGGGTATACAAATGGTGAAAAGACAGGTGAATGGACCAAATATTACAACAATGGTAAAAAGGAATCGGAAGGCAGCTATAACGAAAACGGAAGAGAAGATGGGGAATGGATCTACTATTACGATAATGGCGAAGTTAAATCTCAAGGCGGATATAATGATGGTAAGAGAACTGGTTCATGGGAATTCTATTATGAAAGCGGAAAGATAGAATCTAAAGGCAATTATACTAATGGTGTAAAAAAGGGCACTTGGACATACTATAATGAAAAAGGAGAAGTTACACAAACTATAGATCATTAATATGACCAAACATTAGTTTTATTATCTTCAATAAAAGGGCTGTGAATTATATTTTGCAGCCCTTTTATAATAAAGGACTGATAATATGAAAAAAACTATTATTTTAATATTAGTTTTCTTACTTGCAGCACCGGCAAATATCTATGCTGCTAATAATATGGATTATTTTTATGCCCATCTAAACGAGATAATGGAGCACACAAATTATAATATTAAAAATATAGAAAAATATATAGAGAATAATTCAGCATCAGACCTTATAGAAATATTAAAAAAAATCTATAGATCCATAGATTCATATAGTACTTTTTATTCTATTGATGAACTTAAGGTAAATATTTTTGATAAAAACCACGATTCTACCAATAAATCCATAGAATACGAAATCAAAGATGATATTGGTTATATCTACATTTATACATTTAACGATAATATTTATGATAAAACCATAGATATTTTAAAAATTATGGATGATGAAAAAATAAATAAAATAGTATTAGATTTAAGAAATAACAAGGGCGGAGATATAATGGAAAGTATTAAAACAGCACAACTATTTGTAAAAGAAGGCTTAATAGCGAAAATCCATTATTACTCCCAAGAGCTTGAAGATATAGAATACTATTCAAATCTTAAGGAATTAATATATAATCTTATTGTTCTTGTTAATGAAGAAACTTCAAGTGCTGCGGAACTAATTGCAGGTGCAGTTCAAGATAGTGAATCCGGATACCTGGTTGGAAGTAAAACATTCGGAAAGGCAAAAATTCAAAAGATGATTCCTGTAATGACAGAAAAAGCATTCTTTAAAAATAAACAAAATAAAGAACCAACAGTAAATTTATTTAAAGCTATGGAGCATGGAGCAATTATTTATGACGAGGATTTGTTGGGATGGGCAAAAATAACAGTAGGGTGCTTTTATAATAGAAGTGGTAAAGAAATTGATGGCAAGGGCATAAATACTGACTATATTTATAGTCCTTCAGAAGGAGAAGAATATTTAAAGAGTTTATTCAATGAGTTATTTGCGTTTCCTAAAGCCAAACACTAGCAGCATTTTGAATTTCAGTTAATGAGTGATAACTGAAATTATTGCGAAAAATAAAATGAATCCACGAAAGTTGATTCAGTTGAATTTAATAGCTGATATAATACATATAGGGCGGCACAATATTTTTTAAAGCCCTGATTGTATAAAAATATTGGATCTTATCGAGCCGGCGTTGCCGGCTTGTACGTTTTATGGCGAAAAAAAGCGGAATCATTTTAAACTGCTTAATATTGTTATATAATATAATAACAGGAAAGTTTTGTATGATGGCGATAAACGAAGGAGGTTTTAGGATGAAAGAAATTTTTGAGAGGCGGAGCATAAGAAAATATACAGGTGAAGATGTGCCTGAAGACCTGATTGAACAAATATTGCGGGCAGCTATGGCAGCACCTTCCGCAGGCAACGCGCAACCATGGCACTATATAATTGTCGATGACAGACATATACTTAATGAGATACCAAAGTTTCATCCCTATTCTCAAATGCTCAAACAGGCGAGCCATGCCATCGTTGTTTGCGGGGATCAATCATTAGAAAAGTATAAAGGGTTTTGGGTGCAGGATTGTTCCGCTGCCATGCAGAACATGCTTTTGATGGCACAACATCTTGGTCTGGGTGCGGTATGGCTTGGCGTATACCCGGTGGAGGAAAGAGTGAACGCCTTGAAAAAACTGTTAGGTTTGCCGGATGGCGTGATACCCCTCTCCATTATGTCACTAGGTTATCCCGCAGAGGACAAAGAACCTGCGGACAGATTTAATACGTCAAGAATACATAAGAATAAATGGTAACAAACCGAACATTATTTAGACTGTTCATATAAAATTAAGGAAGGATACAATTAAAAAAGGATACGGATACTTTTAAAAAGTTTCGCAAATTAATTAAACAGATAAAGCTTTTATTTAAAATATATTTTGCTCTACACTGGGGTTTAAAGATATTTAAGATGGAATTTACTATACAAATAAAAACATATAATTAGGGAGGTTTTTTAATGATAGTGACCACGACACCGAGTATTGAAGGTAAGAGGATTGTTGAATATAAGGGAATTGTATTTGGTGAGGTGATATCGGGAGTAAACTTTATCAAAGATTTTACTGCGGGGCTAACAAATATTTTCGGAGGTCGTTCAAAGTCTTATGAAGGTGAGTTACTAGAAGCGAGGGATTCTGCCATAAGGGAAATGAAGTCTAGGGCCGCTTCCCTTGGGGCTAACGCTGTGGTTGGTGTGGATATAGATTATGAAGTGCTTGGGCAAAATGGAAGCATGCTGATGGTGACAGCCTCGGGCACAGCAGTAATAGTTGATTAATTTATAGGCCGAATCAGGTTTACGTATTTTGTTACTGGAAAAACAACGTATATTGGTAAATTATATAGATTCAAAAATTATATTTTGTGTGGCCACTTAATAATATAATTTATTATTTACGAGGGGAGAGGCAAAAACTATGGACTGGAAATTTGAAACTGGACGAATATATAGTACAGATGAAAAAGGTGAATTGATGGCGGAGACCACCTTTGTTTTTAAGGAAAACGGTGAGGTGAATATAGACCATACCTATGTAAATCCTATTTTAAGAGGAAAGGGAACAGCAGGAGAGATGATGAAAGTTGTCTCACAATATTTAAGGGAAAAAGGCCTTAAAGCCACAGCTACCTGTTCATATGCAAATAGTTGGCTCAAAAGAAACAAGAAATTGTGCTCAGATATTATATCAAAGGACTTTGATAACGGAACGACTGCATGCAGATTAGGCCGAAAGCAATAGTGTCTTTTTTATTTTTTTATTAATGAAAGGAATGTGCTTTATGGATAGTAATAAAAAAACGAAAAAAACCCCACCGTCAATAGAAGAGTGGTTAAAGGAAGCCAAGGCCGATCCGGTTGCATCGAAGATAGGGATGTTTTTAATCCACAACGGTATTGTGCGGCAAACCCCTAAAGCCAAGGTACACCAAGGGATTGATGATGGTTCGACAGTAAAGGGAATAGAATTTTCTTATGATGCGGCGAAAGTTGAAGCAGCTGTTGCTGAAACATATAAGATGGACGGTATCTTCCATGTCAGGGTATGGCTTAATGAAGGTCAGCTCGAAGTTGGTGACGACATAATGTATGTGCTCATAGGTGGTGATATCAGGCCACACGTTATTAATGCCATGCAATTCTTGGTTGGAAAGATTAAAAGTGAATGTGTGACAGAAATCGAACAGAAATCATAAATAATAACTACTGATTCTGTATCACGGGGTTTAGTACATTGCATGACAAGGTTTCGCAAATGTGGACTGATTACACTACTTTTCAGCATTGATCTGACTGATTAATTGTCAAGACCTAACAATTTTAGGAAAAAGTGTGATATAATATTTGATGACTTAAAGGTGGTTATAAAAATTAACATTAGCTCCAAGATGAGGGTTTTGGTATATGATACAGGAAAACCGAAAATTACAGGAAATTGAATATTCACTCAGATCAAAACTTAAAAACATTGTCGTTGGAAGGGAAAAACAAATAGAAGCGAACACGGTGTTGCGCTATACCCGGAAATAAGCGGAAGATATCCTCAGGTGGCAGGAATCGATTTTAGTATTGCATGGGACAAAGAACCTGGAAATAGATTAGTTGAGGTAACAATTGCCGATCAAAAGGTGGCCACTGAAAAGATGTACAAGATCGCGATTAACGATTTTATGGCTGCAGGTGGTGATGGCTACACCATGTTGGAAAAGGGCCGGGTATTAGGGGAATTTGGCCCTTTAGACAATATAGTGGTCGAATTTATCCAAGAGAATATGAGGTGAACAGTTCACGGAAGCATTTCCCCGTAACATACCATTTGATGAAGGTCAAAATATATGATTGGGTGACATACGTGGCTGCTACGCTTCCGGAGCCGTGACCGGTGACGAGTATATCGGTGGCCTGCTGGGATGCAATGAAGGAGCAGTCATGAATTGTTATGCAACGGGTACTGTTAGCGGCAGTTACTATATAGCAGGCTTGGCAACACCACAAGGGCAGAGGCAGCGGTGTTCCTGTATAGGATATACTCGAATTCCTAATAATTTCTTAAGATCGATAATCTATGAAAAGCAGACAGCCGTTTGCATTAAAATGCATACAGCTGTCTGCTTTTTATGCCTTAGTATATATTTACCTTAGAATATATTTTCCATAAGTATATCTAAATTGTTCTGGTCAATTATGAGTGACTTTTTTGGATAGAAAGCGCTTTTTTGCAGGGAAACCGATTAAATAGCTGAATCACATAAATAGTTTACATTTTAAATATTTTCTAATTCCTGGTCAGCCATGTCGCTGTAAGTTGCTAAACCCGTGATCTTGGCGGCTATTTCGGTTAAAGGAACAATATCGCTTCTATCGATATACTCCAAAGAAAATTTCCTATTTAATGCCATTAGCTGTTTCAAACCTGCACTTACTCTGTTTATATACGAATATACACCAATTGCTCCAGTAGGGAACCCTTTAGCATTATCACCGTATATTACTTTAAGTTCTCTAATATCGCCGAATATTTCCTCTAAAGTAGAACCGAATCTTTGGTACTCTTTTGGGATTTTTCCCGCATTGATCAATTCGCCTACTTGTTTGCCCGCAAAAGCAGCAGCCATGGCAGCCCTGCCGATAGCTACAAGATTAATATATGGAGCACCGAGGGCCAGTCCTTTAAAGACTTGATCCTCCATGGCAAACCCGCCTGCAATAGCAACTTGAGGCAGGGAATAGCCTTTTTGTTTCATTTTCTTCAATATCTTATACAATATGCTTTCCATTTCAATTGTTGGAATTCCCCATTCGTTCATCATTTTACAGGGGCTGTTTCCTGAACCACCGCCAGCGCCGTCAAAGGTAACAAGATCCACACCTGCCTTCGAAGCAATTTTTAGAATTTTAATAAGGTCTTTTGGATCATAAGGCCCCGTTTTAAAACAAATGTGTTGTGCACCTAGTTCTCTTAATTCAGTTACTCTGTTGAACAATAATTCTTCGTTCCACATAGGTAGTTTACCGATTTTTTCAAATATCTGACCCTTACCGTTTCTATAATTTTCGGCAATAGCGGGATCTGATGGATCTGGGTAGATTAAATAGCCCATTTGTTGAAACCTGAGAGCATCTTCAATATCGTTGACCCGGCCCATTCCTTGTATTCCTTTGGCTGCTTGGCCAAATTTGAGTTCGATTGACTTGACACCAAGTTTTGTGATTGCATAATCTAAAACGGATAGATTCTCATCATCGTAGTTGGCTTGAAGAATAATATCACCATATCCTCTATAGTATTTTCTGAATGATGATACCATTTCAGAAATGAGGGGTGATGAGGTTACTTTTCCATTTTTTATTTCCAACCCCTTGTCCTTTGCAACTACGTCTTCTCCTATTACAGCTAATACCCCTGATAAAGCCGCTCCGGCAAAATAGTCTTTCCAATTCAACTTTGCTATGGCCGGTAGAATGATGGGTGCTTTAAGTGAAATTTTGTAATTAGTGCCAAAAGATGTGTTGATGTTGACTTTAGGAAAAGTTGCAATATTAGGATCCTCCTGACAGCCAAATGCTCCAAATACCCTGCCGTTTATATTAATATGAGAAAAATCCACGGGATAATCTTTCTCTGAAGCGAACTGATTTATATCCGCTTGATAGGGATAAATTGCTTCAGATCCACGAATAGCAGACAAACCAATTTCGCAAGGGCCTGTACAATTAGAAGTACAAGTGGCACACATTCCCGAAACACTAGAAATGTTATCCGGGGTTCTCATCTTGGTATGGGTTATAGAGCTTCCTAATGATGGGCTAAATGACATTTCTACAACCTCCAATTTTTTTATATTAAAAGCTAGGTAATATTTGGATAATATAAGCATATATTCATGCCTCAAATTAATATGTCAAAAGCGGTAGGATAAATTTCTTTTACTATCTAATGATAATACTATTTTTAAACATATGTCAATAATTATTTTTTGAGTCTGAATTCCAATAGGCAAAAAGTGTATGCTAAATTAATCTAAAAACTAAATTTTACCATGGTGTATTAAGGTAAGTTAAGTTTATTCCGAAAAATTTTATAACTTCTATTTATTTTTCTTAATTTTTCTTAATAATTAATAGCTTTTATGATATAAATTATTTAAGGTAATTTTCCTACCTGGAAAATATAATGAATTGTATCTATTAAAGAAGGAGGTCGGTTAAATGCCTGAAGAGTTTGGCCCTGGATGTCAGAGACCACCAATCAAAAAGACTAAAGATGCTCCCAAACCAAACGATGTGGTGAGCCTAAAGGAGGAAGAAAAACCGATGATAAAAGTAGGTAAACCTGCCCCGGATTTCACAGCTCCAGCCTTTTTTAAAGGAAAGTTTGCAAATTATACATTGTCGGAGTTTAAAGGAAAATGGGTACTTCTTTGTTTTTATCCTGGCGACTTTACATTTGTCTGAGCTACTGAAATTTCAGCAGTTGCTGAAAAATATGAAGAACTCCAAAAATTAGGAGTAGAAGTCTTATCTGTTAGTGTAGATAGCATTTACGTACATAAGATGTGGAATGATCACGAATTATCGAAGATGATAAACAAAGATATTCCTTTCCCAATGCTCTCCGACCAAGACGGCAGCATCGGAAAAATGTATGGAATTTATGATGAGGACAGTGGGGTTGAGACAAGAGGGAGATTCATAATTGACCCCGATGGTATTGTGCAGGGATTTGAGGTTTTAACACCTCCTGTTGGCAGGAATGTCAGTGAAACGGTAAGACAGATTAAAGCGTTCCAATTGGTTAGGGAGTCAAAAGGCACCGAAGCCACCCCATCCGGCTGGAAGCCAGGTAAAAAAACACTGAAACCGAGGCCGGAATTAGTCGGGAATGTATGGAAAGAGTGGAAAGTAAGCGAAGCTTTCGATGATTAATTTGAAAATTTCTGGAAACAATGTATCGTTTTCTCTTATTGTTTAAATTAAACAGTTTACAGGCCTTAATGTGAGTAGGTATGAAACATAAATGCCTGAGGTTAAAATCCTCAGGCATTTGTCGCTGGTGCGCCCGGCATGGCTGTAACTTGGCGGTCTCTTTATCGAAATATATGAGTAAAAATTGATGTGCAGGATTATTGGATGCGGTGTAGAATATTTGATAGACTAAAGACCAAACTATTTTTGGCAAAACAGTTGTTGAAAAATAATGTACAATTTTCGGCCAAATTAGTTACTCTAATATAATTATTAGCAGAGGAGGAATCATCATGGCAATTGAAAAAGTGAAACAATATTTCCAGCTATGGAATTTGGAACATAGAATACGGGAATTTGAAGTTTCAAGTGCGACAGTTGAGCTTGCGGCAAAAGCACTCGAATGTGAACCAGCACGAATAGCAAAGTCATTGTCTTTTAAGGTAGACGGTAAACCAATTCTTGTAGTTGCCGCTGGAGATGCAAAGATAGATAATAAAAAGTTTAAGAATAGGTTTGCTGCAAAGGCAAAAATGCTTACCCCTGATGAAGTTGTAGAACTTGTTGGACATGCTGTTGGCGGTGTATGCCCATTTGGAATCAAAGAAGGTGTGACGGTCTATCTCGATGAATCTCTAAAGCGTTTTGAAACAGTATTTCCTGCTTGTGGAAGCAGTAATAGTGCAATCGAACTTACAATTCCTGAGCTTGAAAAATATTCGCGATATACTGAATGGGTTGATGTTTGTAAAGAATGGGACAGGGATGATTGAACATAATTAAATATATTCTAAGAACGAATTTAAAAAAGTAGAATTTACATATTGCGGAATAATGGGTCTTAAGGCATTAAAAGATTGCGGAAAATGAAAAGCAAATGAAGGGTTTTACATGCTATTGGCTGAATAAACCGATTAACAAGCTGACAATTGAGCTTTTAAAGAATATTGTAGGTAAAGAAAGGATTCATGCTGATGGTGAGGTTTTAAGATTGCTAAAAGGCTTGACATCGATAAAGGCAAGTTGTATTCTAAAGGTAGCAAGAAATTGGAAGAGGATTTTGAAATTGGTTTTATAGTTAAATTATTGAATTTGCGGTTGCATTATTTTCTAACTTTGTAGAGGTAAGGTATATGTTCGAGAGCAACCCCGTTAACTGCTGTTCTGTTTATGAAAGAGAGAATATCAAAGATCCGGAGTTTGGACAATACAACTAGGACCTGCTGGCAATGCCTTAATTTAGAGTGAAAGGGGGGTTAATAATTGGATGCAAAAATATTTCACAAAGTTAGTTATGGATTGTATGTAATTGGTTCAACTAAAGATGGAGCTTTCAATGGGCAGATTGCTAATACTTTTTTTCAAATATCTGCTGACCCCGCTACAGTGGCCATAGGTATTAATAAAAAGAATTTAACTAATGAGTTTATTAAGTCGAGTAATGTCTTTTGCGTGTCTATTTTACCGAAATCTGTACCTTTAAATTTTATCGGACATTTCGGCTTTAAGTCAGGTAGAGACATTAATAAATATCAATCCGTTCCATATAAAAAAGGTGTTACTGGCGCTCCTGTAATTCTGGAGAACACAATAGGATATTTGGAGGCAGAAGTGATTGGCAGTCAGGATGTGGAGACCCATACTGTTTTTATCGGAAAGGTTGTCGAGGCTGAAGTATTTAGTCAAGAAGAGCCCATGACTTATGCCTACTACCATCAAGTGAAAAAGGGATTGGCACCCCCGGCTGTACCAAAGGACATAAAATATGATAAGAAAGTTGATACTAAACAAGAGATAAAAAGGGAGGAAAACACCATGAAAAAATATATATGTGCAGTATGTGGCTACGTTTATGACCCGGCTCAAGGCGATCCCGATTCGGGAGTTGCTCCGGGAACAGCTTTTGAAGATATTCCGGAAGATTGGGTATGTCCTGTCTGCGGGGTAGGGAAAGATCAGTTTGAAGTGGAAGAATAATAGTACATTGAGTAGTCCATTCTGGGACACCTGCATTGGCATTAAAAACATGTGGTTTCATCCCAAATCTTACTTCGAGGTTTTAGACAATAATTATTAAATCAGATTTTGAATAGTGTAAGATGCTAAAAAAGAGGATGATCGATAGATGAATTCCGAAATCATCCTCTTTGTATTGGCTTATGGCTCATTCGTATTTTTGGATCGAGCGGGTGATACTAATGAAATCAGCAAGGTATGTGCTAAAGTGAGGACTGAACAAGAATTTGAGAGGAGCTCACTCCTGTTGGAATCAGCAAGGCACAAGCAAAAGGCGGTATGAATTTGCTAAAAATAATATTTATATCACTCCTTCCCGCAGGCAAATTAATTTTTATAGTATCAGGATATTACCCACATTTTACTGAAAATGTGTATTCCTCATTTATCTGCAAAATACTCGGGCAGATAATCAGCAGGATTACAGGGTTGTTTCCTTTTTCATTGGCTGAATTTGTTATAATAGTAGCTGCTGTCTTTGTGATTATTTATATAATTAAAACAATATTCTCGATTATAAAGACCAGACGAAAGGGAAAAACCATAAAGAAATTTATTTTAAACATTCTTGCAGCAGGAGGAATTATGTATTTTTCTTTTTTGTTTTTGTGGGGTATCAACTATAACAGGCTAACGCTTTCTGAAGTGCTCGATCTAAATGTTGAATCGCCAACACAACAAGAACTTAATGCGCTTTGTGAAGACTTGATAAGGCGGTCAAATAGCCTAAGAACGAGGATAGATAGAAATGGCGGGGGCGTGCTCCGGCTACCTTACGACAAGACAATTGCCCTTAAAACTGCATATAAGGGCTTCGAGAATATAGCGTTACTTCATCCTAATCTAGATGGAAAATACGGGTCACCTAAAGGATTGATGCTTTCAGAGCTAGTATGCTATACAGGAATTACCGGCTTCTTTTTCCCATTCACAGGTGAAGCCAACGTAAACATGGCAATACCGGATCCCTTTTTTCCATGCACGGTCACACATGAGATGGCACATCAAAGGGGCATTGCCAGGGAGGATGAAGCGAATTATATTGCTTATCTGGCATGTATCAACCATCCCGACGTTTACTTTCAATACTCTGGGACACTTATGGCTTTAAATTATTCAATTGGCGCACTTGCCAGGAGTGACAGACAAAAACATGATGAGCTGATGCCTACCCTTAGCAAAGGTGTCATTAATGATTTGAATTTTAATAAACAGTTTTGGAGTCGTTATTCCGGATTGATAGAAAGAGCATCAGATAAGATAAATGATACTTATTTAAAGGCCCAGAGACAGAAAAAAGGGGTAAGAAGCTACGGCGCAGTAGTTGATTTGCTCATTGCTGAGTACAGGAAAAATAAGATATAGTATTGTCTAATACGATAGTTACAAATCTTGTGTATAACAGGGATAGCCCTCGGAAAGCTAGAGCCTAAAGAGAACAATGTTTGATTAATAAAATATAAAAGACGTGCTATGAAAAGTCAATAAGACATTGAAAAACTAACTATATTGTACAGGGAAGTGGAGAAATGGCTAACTATAAAATAGTAATTGTAATTATTTTGTTATTAAACTTGGTAGGTTTTCTGTTAATAGGCTTGGATAAGTATAAGTCTAAACGGAACAAATGGAGGATTAAGGAGATTACTTTTTTTATTTTTGCGGCATTAGGTGGCTCAGTAGGGGTGCTTGCAGGCATGTATTTTTTTAGACATAAGACGAAGCACCCCAGTTTTGTATTTGGTTTGCCGTTAATAATAGTTTTGCAATTGATATTAATAATTTATCTTAGTTCTTAGTCGAATTTTTTTTACATTATGATAAACATTGTTGCTTGCAACAAGTGGCTTCAGGGCAAAAACGGGGTATGCCCATCAGTGCAGCAGCACCTGCACCAGTTGTGCCGAACAGAACGAGAGGTATACCGGCATTAAACAGGGTGTCTATTGTCGCATTACAGATAGTGCTTCCTGTTGCAAAAATTAAGTCGTTTGATGAGATGTAATCGTCTAAGTCAGTATCTCCATCTCTAATGAAGACCCCGTTTTTGGTTTGGTTTATGTTTGCAGGGTCAAGGTCGAGAACGGTCAGACAAAAATCCTTATGCAGTGCCTCAGCAAGTGACGGCTGGTACCCGATCATCAATATGCGCGGGTCGCCATAGTTTTGCCTGAAATATTCAGCTACCTGTTTGGCACATAGTTCAGGCTTCTCATCTCGACAGTGAACTGTATTATCAACTTTTCCCGTGTAACAAGCAACTGCATTTAGGGTCGCTACGAAAACTGCCCTTTGAAAATCATTTACAAGTGGCAGAGCCAGTACCTCTTCCAAAGTTCCGGTAAAATCCCCTTGCGCTCCTGTAAAAGCCTGCCCCTTACAACCCATCACCGCAGCCTGCAATAAGCGCTCCTTCCCCTTAAGCAACACGTAATCTTGACGTTTAGTTGCACCAATAGCATCCTCAGGGCCGAGAGGGGAAGCCTTTACCTTGACATCCGTCTGCCTGAGTTCAAACTCATCAACAAGCTGAGAAAATTTTCTTTGCAATATGCTTAAAAAAGTATCAGAATTTCTGTTCATATTAAATTTCAATCTAAACACCTCTTGTTTTTAGTTTTTAAAATTTAGAAGGGCACTATTATATTTTATAGTAGGATGCGGGTTACTGGTGACAAGGGGACGGGGTTGTTGACAACTGACAGTTGACATTATTGACAAGGGGACGGGGGGTAGACCAGGTGGGGAGTATTTGACGCTTACATTTATTACTGGTTATCAATAACCTGATAGATAAAAACACTTCTTGTTTTAGATTAATTTTTAAAAAAATCAAAAGGACAGTATTATATTTTGCAGTAGGATGCAGATTACTGTCTCCATGCTTCATGCGCCGGACGCTTTATACTCAAGTATAATTATTGATGGTGTTCGCTTGCTTTATCAATTTCATATATAAATGCCAGGATTTTAGCCATTATCTCGTATAGATGAGAAGGGATTTCCTGACCTATGTCTAGCTTAACTAGTGTATTGACAAGTTCGGGGTCGCGACAAATCGCAATGTCATTCTGTTTTGCAACATCAAGTA
The DNA here is from genome assembly GCA_050949725.1 of Tepidanaerobacteraceae bacterium. GTDB lineage: Bacteria > Bacillota > Thermosediminibacteria > Thermosediminibacterales > Tepidanaerobacteraceae > JBMNGH01. The sequence continues at coordinate 125,691 of JBMNGH010000003.1, read as the reverse complement.
TCTTTTTAGCCAAATCACCTTTTCCTGAAGCTATGAGACGGGGTGCTGAATCTTTATCGGGTTCATACTTTAAAGCAGCAGCTTTTGTAATTTCAGTGTTACACTGTTTGTCTTTCATTACAAGAACCTCCAAATTAATCGACTATATCCTTACATCTATACCGGGTAAAATAGAATGTTGTTCATGTTCTTTAAATAAGAAATCATTTCTTGATATACTACCTACCTTTAAGTTGATTGAACTGATAAGTGAGGAGGTTGTCTCCCTCAGCTTTGAAATCGAACTTTTTATTACTTCCAATGTCTCGCTTTTTTCAAATACCATTGTCACTGATGTATTATTTTTATATTGTAAAATTTCAACCAAAACTGAGCCTAAATTTACAGTATCCACTATAAAGCTTAGGCTCAGCTGGGCTTCTGAATCTTTATTCCCGTTACTTCGGGCAAATTTGGCATAGACTTTATCATAGAAGGGTTGATAAGGTGAGAACAAAAAGACGATATTAGTGTTGTCATTTGTTTTCTTGTGTAACACATTTAACATTTTGAGCAAAATGTACAGCTTAAAATCTTTTATTTCCTGAGCATTTTCTTGTAGAAAGTTTTGCTTGATACCGGACTTATTTGTCGATTTATCATTTTGTTTCATGAATTCTTCCAAGAACTCATGTATTGCCGATATTCGTTCTTTAGTTATCGGTAGGTTTAATTTTAACGCTATCATGAAACATATCTGTGCGTAGGGGAATTCAGCAAATTTGTAAATGATATCCGAACTTTGGGAAGTATTTAAATTCGGTTTTTCGGAATGGACAAGCTTTAACAAAAGACGTTTCTGTGAGACGTCTACAATTCTCAGAGTAATCAGTTCCCCTGGTGTAAAATTAAGTTGAGACTGTGCCAAGACTTCTTTTCCATTCAGAATCAGTACATAGCCACTGTCAGTTTTTTTTGATACTACAGCTCTTAAAACGTTTCCGGATTTATAGCCATTTGATATTGTATTATTTTCTAGTGACACAATTCTCAAAATTCACCAGCTCCATGTGTTTTTTTAACTTATTTAGACGTTAAAGGAGTCACCTCAGAAGGAAATGGTGTTGCAATGCTTCCCGATGTCCCATAAATATAATAGTCCATGACTCTATTATAACAAAAGACTTGATAAAGTAGGGGATTATATAAAAGTGAGGTTATAAAAATTAATAAGCACGGAAGATTTGTCAAAGTGGTAGGTGATATTTTGTAAACGGTCCAGTTCAATGAAAGGAACAAAAAACATTCCAAGAAACTAATTACTAATACTATTGTTTTAAAATAAATACAGGGTAGTTGTCGGTATGCCATGAAAGGGGAGGACAGGTGTTCAAGTTGTTTGAGGTTGCCAATCTATCTTTCAACTTTATATCAACAACTCCGTCCCTTGGCACGTGGCACATTTAGTTATTGTAAAATTTCTTGTACAAGGTTTTTTATTGCTTCTATACAGTATTTAACTTCTTCTTCTGTGTTGAAAAAGCCAAAGCTGAACCGCAGATGTTCCTTCAGGGAAAGTCCCTATTGTTTTATGTCCCAAAGGTGAACAGTGTAGTCCGGAACGTATCATTATTCCGTATTCGGTATCAAGCCTGAAGGCAAGCTCTCCCATATCAAATCCGTCTAACGTAATCGAAACGGTTGAAACCCTTTTATCCAATTGGTCGGGACCGTATATTTTTACTCTGGGGATTTGCTTTAACCCGTTAATAAAATCGGCGGTCAATTTCATTTCATGCTTGTAGATACTTTTCATTCCGGTTTTCTGTATAAAATCGAGCCCTGCCGACAAACCCGCTATCCCGGCTGTATTTGGCGTCCCCGCCTCCATTTTATCAGGCATAAAATTAGGTTGGTATTCCACATCTGACCTGCTGCCTGTTCCGCCAAATACCGTCGGCACTATAGCTTCGCAGGCCCTATCGCTCATGACTAATCCGCCTATTCCGGGAGGGCCATAAAGTGATTTGTGTCCTGTAAACCCTAAGCAATCAAGCCCCAATTGCTCAAAGTCGATATCGATTACCCCTGCGGTCTGCGCGGCATCCAGTACCATAAAGGCATCCGTTTTATTTTTAATCTCTGGGAGACTTTCTATAGGAAGTATTGTACCGGTGACATTTGATGCGTGTGTCAATACTATGATCTTTGTTGAAGGCCTTATTTCTCTTATGATGTCAGCAGGGTCGAGTTCTCCTTTTTCGTTGCATTTTATAATACTGAATTTTACATTTTTATATTTTTGTAAGAACCTCAAAGGTCTTATGACCGAATTGTGTTCCATACTGGTAGTTATGGCATGATCTCCGGGTTTTAATAAGCCGAGCAAGGCAAAATTCAAGGCGTACGTTACATTTTGTGTAAATACAACATTTTCCTCTTTTTGGCCATTGAACAGATGCTTAATTTTCTCCCTTGTTTCAAAAATAATTCTTCCTGCTTCTAAACCTAATGCATACCCCCCGCGGCCAGGACTTGTGCATATATCTTCTAAATATCCGTTTATTGCATCCAAAACATTTTTCGGTTTTGGTTTAGATGTTGCGGCATTATCAAAGTAAATACGTCTCATTAAAGTTACCGTTACTAAAAATGATAAAAATTAAAGCTAGTCAGTAACGGTTTTCACCTCCCTGTTTTCGCTTATAAATAACCGGTTTCTTTATTCGAGTATCCAGAACGAGCATAGCAAAAAACTAATGTAATTTTCCTGGTTATCAGCAAAATAGTTTATCAGAAGATTTAATCTACTACTTACACCAAGATTGAGTGCATTACTGTAAGCATAGTTTTAATTACTATATAAATAAGTATCTCATTCGATATTATAGTTGTCAATAAATATAGGAGTTGTCAATAAATATAGGTTTAACCTATAGAAAAGCGAACATCTATAGCGAATCACAATTAGATATATCACAAGCAACATGGTAAAATTATTCACAAATACAGCGAAGGGGTGAAAAAACGTGGAACAAAAGAAAGTAGTAATTATAGCTGGAGGCATAATTGGAGTGCTTTCAGCGATTTTAATGCTCCTTGGTAACCCGGCAAATATGGGGATTTGTGTTGCCTGTTTTATCAGGGATATTGCAGGTGGCCTGGGGCTCCATCGAGCTGAGATTGTTCAGTATATGAGACCAGAGATTCCCGGGTTTATTCTTGGCGCATTTATTATATCTTTAGTTTCCGGAGAATTTAATGCTCGTGGCGGCTCTTCTCCTGTGACAAGGTTTGTCCTTGGCTTTTTTGTGATGATAGGATCACTTGTCTTTTTGGGATGCCCGCTCAGAATGGTATTGCGCTTGGCTGCAGGAGATTGGAATGCAATTATTGGATTATTAGGTTTTGCGGTTGGAATCTGGTTCGGACTGTATTTCCTGAAAAATGGATTTTCTCTCGGCAGGAGTTATAAGCTTGACCGCGGGAGTGGTTTAGTCATGCCGGTAATAGCCATCGTTTTTTTGATATTTGGCATATTATCTCCGGCATTCATTTTGCATAGTGTAGAGGGCCCAGGTTCAATGAATGCTCCGTTTATAGTTTCTCTTTTGGCAGGGCTTGTAATAGGTATTTTATCTCAGAGGTCCAGGCTTTGTATGGCGGGCTCGATACGTGATATTTTCTTGATAAAAGATTTTCACCTTTTTAAAGGATTTATCTCGATTTTTATTGTTGCACTTATATTAAACATAGCATTTGGCAGGTTTAACCCTGGCTTTTTGGGACAGCCGGTTGCTCACAATGATTTTGTATGGAACTTTCTTGGAATGTTTTTGACTGGTTACGGTGCTGTTCTTTTAGGGGGCTGCCCATTGCGGCAAAGCATTTTGGCGGGAGAAGGGGACACCGATGCAGGGATAACCTTTTTGGGAATGCTCATAGGAGCGGCTTTTGCTCATAATTTTGGAATTGCTGCATCCCCTGCTGGTGTTGGCCCAAATGGAAAGATTGCGGTTGTAGTGGGGATAATAGTGTTGACATGTATCGCATATTTAAACATTTCCAAATCAGTTAAAAAAATGGGGGAGGTGAAAGCAAGTGGTTAAAACAGTCGACGCTCGCGGCCTTTCATGCCCACAACCGGTGATTGTCACAAAAAAGGCTATGGAAACATCAGAAGAGAATCTAGAGATACTGGTTGACAACACGACTGCAAGAGACAACGTTTTGCGCTTTGCCAAAAATGCAGGATGTAAAACTGATATAATAAATTCTGATGAAAATATCATCATAAAAATATCGAGGTAATCTAAATGTCTGACAAATACCCATATTTTGTTGTTACTTTTCCATCTGTTCATCACGCGATAAAAACGGAATCAAAGCTGAAGGGGAAGGCAGATTTCTTAATTCGCCTCGTGCCTGTCCCGAGGGAAATTAGCTCGAGTTGTGGCGTAGCGGCAAAAATCAATAATGCTCAGCTTGTGGAGATAAAAGGACTGTTTGCTGCAAATGAGCTGGAATATGATTGTATTTATCTATACGATAAGCCAAAACAAAAACCAATACTTGTAGACAAAATTAAATAAGTCCGCATTAAAATTTTTTTGCAGTACTAAAAAATTAAACAAAATATTGTATTATGTATATGATTTAAGATGAAATCGACATAACAATTTAATACTTATAATGGGATAATGTGACCTCTTACGTCAGAAGAGCTATTTGACGTAAGAGGTCATATATTTTTTGACGACAGTTAAAAATAGAATCTAGAAGCTTTATGTTTTGTGAAGACAATTTAAGAAAATAAAAAAAAAGGTATTCGACATTTTTTATCGAATTTCTTTACTATTCTTTTTTTATACTTCATTTCTGGTTATATCTTCTCAATGTCTAGTCCGATTATCTTATGATCTTATTTTTTGACATAAGCGTATTTGGCTAAAGACTTTATCTCATTTCTAACAATTATCATTTGTACCCCTTTTCTTTATTAGTCTAAACGTACCAAATACAAACAAACGATATTTTCAAAATACTCAAGCATGTAGTAAAAAATCACCATTTATGATGATTCAATTTAAATACAAGTATTATATAATAAACCAAAATTCAAATTATTAATTTAAGTTTTTAAGAGGAGGCTCAAAAATGAAAGCTTTAGTTGTTAGAGCGGAGTGGGCGCCTAAAGAAGGTTATGTTTTAAATGAAACGGAAAAAAGGAGGAAACTGGCGTACAATTCAAACATGGTTTGGAAAAACCCTACATGGTCAGTTGAAAAAGATTATCCCGAGCCATCACCAAAATCCAATGAAGTAAAAATAAAAGTAGCAGCTTGTGGTGTATGCGGTTCAGATGTCCACATGCTCATGAAAAGACCGGATGACTACGTATTTTTTGCCGGTGAAGCAGGCTTTCCAGTAGCCATCGGTCATGAATTTGCAGGCGAGGTAGTCGAGGTAGGAAGTGAAGTAAATAATATAAAAGTTGGAGATCTAGTGACTGCTGAAGAAGTCCAGTGGTGTGGAGAATGCATAGCTTGCCGTTATGGGTTGTTCAACCAATGTGAAAATCTTGACCAACTTGGTTTTGATTGTCCGAATGACGGTGCTATGGCAGAGTACATAACAGTGCAAGAGAAGTTTGTCTACAAATTGAACAGTTTGTCGAGACTTTATACAGATAAAGACAGCATACTGGAAGCGGGTTCCTTAGTCGAACCGACCGGTGTTGCTTATGAAGGAATGTTTTCAGTAGCCAAGGGATTCCAGGTTGGCTCACACGTAGCCGTTTTTGGCACAGGTCCGATTGGACTTGCCGCCATTCAACTGGCCAAATGTGCTGGGGCAGCAAATATTATTGCATTTGAGTTGAATGAAAACAGAAGAAAGTTAGCAGAGAAAATGGGTGCCGACTTTGTGTACGATCCTAGAGAAGTTCCAGCTTATGAAGTAGTCAAAGAACATACGGAGGGTTTTGGCGTTGGTATGGCGGTAGAAGCAGCTGGCGCATATTCAGCTACAATTCCAGAAATGGAAAAAATGCTTTCTATCGCAGGAAAAATCATTCTTATCGGCATGGGAGAAGATTTCCCTACTATTCACCCCATGATTCACCACAGGTTGGGCAGCGGAATTTATGCAACTCTCGGGCACTCAGGTCGTGGAGTATTTGCAAGTGTAATTAATTTAATGGCGAGCGGACGCATTAACATGATTCCAGCCGTTACAGCCCGGTTTGATTTGGATAATGCTGTTGAAGGTGTTATGCAAGCAGGTAAGGGCGATGATGCAAAAGTATTAATTAAACCTTAAAATAAAATTTTAATATTACAGGTGACGAAAATGCCGTTTATTATGTTAACAACCAATATTACCATTTCTAAAGCAGAAAAAAAATTAATCAAAGATAAATTCAAAGAAACAATTGACATTATTCCAGGTAAAAGCAAATGGCTTATGACTGCATTTAATGACAGTGCTACTATGTTTTTCAAAGAAAATGAAACCGAGCCGATGGCATTTATTGAAATTAAACTATTCGGTTCAGCTGATATTGAGGCATACGACAGACTTACAGGAGCAATAACAGATATTGTAAAGGAAGTACTACAAATTTCCAAAGAACGAATATATGTGGCTTACCAAGAGACGCAAATTTGGGGATGGAATGGCAGTAACTTCAAACGAAAAACATAGAATCAGGAACTACATGATAAACAGAACAATTACTGAGAGAAACCGTTAAATACAAATCAATTTACTAATACGGAGATGTGTAATAGTGACAAAAGAAATTGTCGTAATTTCTACAATGGATACAAAAGGTTATGAATCCGAATATCTAGTGAAAAAAATTTGTGATTTCGGTGCCCCTTTTGATATTAGGACAATTAATGTAGATGTGGGCATTCGAGGTGAAGCATTAGGTATTCAACCTGATATTACTCGCTATGAGGTAGCAAAAGCCGGCGGTTATGATATGACCGAAGTTCGAAAGGCTGTTCGTGGCGATGCAATTGCAATGATGGCAGATGGGGCTAAAAAAGTAATTAAAGAGCTCTACAATAATGGTCAGTGTGACGGAATTGTCAGCCTATGCGGAGGAAGTGGAGGTTCAATTATAAAAGAAGCCATGGAAATGCTCCCGGTAGGGATCCCCAAAATGATGGCAACCCCACTTGCCTCCGGTCCCCGCCCTTTTGAATTCTATGTTAAAAACAGAGACATCATGATTATGCATTCGGTAATTGATATTATAGGCATTAATTCAATCAGCATGATGATTTACGATAACTTAGCAGCCGCAATCGTCGGAGCCGTTGCATGGAGAAAAACATATGAAAAAGGCAACAAAAAAACAATAGGCGTAACAATGATCGGCAACACAACCGATGGAGTAACTGTACTCAAAAAAGAACTAGAAAAATGTGATTACGAGGTCGTATGTTTCCATTCTAGCGGAGTCGGAGGTCGCGCCATGGAAGAAATGATTAAGGATGGATACTTTGATGGAATTGTAGATTATACGACCTGTGAGATATTTGAAGATATCATCGGCGGTTTACAGCGGGGCGCAGGCCCTGACAGGATGACAGTGGCAGGGTCTTACGGCATTCCCCAAGTCGTTGTTCCCGGCTGTGTCGACTTTTTTGACCAAGGCCCTATTGATACAGTACCTGAACACATAGCAAAAAAACGCAAACTATTCAAACACAGCCCTGCATTTACACTCTGTAAACTAACCAAAGAAGAAATGGCATATATGGGTAAAGTCTTTGCAGAAAAACTAAATCCGGCCAAAGGCAAAGTCATAATTGCCGTTCCGCTTAAGGGATTTTCAATACCAGGTTGTCCCGGTGGCCCATTTGAAGACAACGAAGCTACCGAAATGTTTGTAAAAAACCTTAAAAAGCACATAATACCTGAAATACCTGTTGTAGAAATTGATGCTCATGTAAACGACAGCATTTTTGCAAAAGAAGTTGCAAAACTATTTATGCAAATTGCCAACTGACTTTAAGAAATTTTAATATTAAATTGGTTGATTTGAAATACCGGATAAGGAATACCTTACATTAGTACTTGTAGTTGGAATTTTCGTATTCAAAGGAGGAAGAAGGAATGAGTAAATTAGTGTCCCATTGCATAGCTGACTTAGGCTATTTGGATATTGAGGAGCATATTAAAACATCTGATATTGTCGTTGTTCCAATTGGTAGCTGCGAGCAACACAGTAGACACCTCCCGTTGGGGACGGATATGTATCCGTGCCTTGAAATCTCAAAACGTGCTTGTGAAATGGCCGATGTTCTGTATACACCTTTACAACCCTTCGGTTATACACCTCACCATATGGGAGGAGCAGGTACTATCACATTGAGACCGGTATCTGTTATGGGTTTATATTATGATATTGCAAGATCATTGATACATCACGGTTACAACAAGATCATGTTTGTGACGGGACATGCTTCTAACCTTAAGGTGATGGATCCCGTTATGAGAAAGATACGTTATGATACAGGAGCAATAGTAATGTGTTACAAACCCTGGGTTGAAAGGAACATTGGCTTTCTGGCAGACGTGTTAAAAGGAAGTGAAGAAGACACTCCTGGTTGGCATGCAGGTGAAAGTGAAACATCATCGATGCTTTACTTGACTCCTGACCTTGTCCGCATGGATAGAGCCATAAGGGAGAAAGCACATAAACCAGCATGGTTACCTGACAGTTTCTTTAAAACAGATGGAGCCCCTGTTGTAGGATTTAAAGGATATGAGTATTTCAACATGTCGTTGGAGCATCGTGAATTTACGGATACAGGATGTATGGGCAATCCATTTGATGCATCTGCTGAAACAGGGCGGATAATGACTGAGCGTTTTGCAGAGCATTTAAAAGACGCCTTGTTAGAGTTGAAACCGCTAGAGGTTGAAATAAAGAACCGAGAGTTTAAAAATCGTGCTGATTGGGTGTAGTTACCCTAAAAGGAGAACAAATTAAAAATTATAATTATTATTTAGTTTTCAAAATAAATTAGAAGAATGGTCTGGTTAACTACGAAAGAAAACAAAATATTTTGTAAACTGGGAAGATCAATTACATTACCGTGGTTTTGTAAAAGACCTTCCTGCTCACATTAATTTTTACGAAGTAAAAATAATGAACACCATTTTATTAATACTTTTATGCCGTCACCAACGGCGGAATGGAGGTTTATATGATAGAGTTAAAAGGGCAGGTAGCAATTGTAACTGGAGGCGCTAATGGAATAGGGCGTCAGATATGTTTAGAATTTGCAAAGGCCGGCTCAAATATAGTTGTAGCAGATATAGCGTATGACAAAGCGAAAAAGGTAGCCGATGAAGCGAAGGAATTTGGTGTAGATGCAATAGCAGTTCAGGTTGATGTTACCGATGAGGTAAGCGTTAACAATATGGTAGATATAACGGTAAAAACTTTCGGAAAACTTGACGTTATGTGCAATAATGCCGGTATTATAACAATGAAATATATCGAGGATTTGCCTACTGAAGAATGGGATAGGATAATGGCTGTAAACGCTAAAGGTGTTTTCCTCTGCTGTAAATCGGCAATTCCTCATATGAAAAAACAGGGCTACGGTAAAATTATCAATACTGCATCCCAATGTGGAAAAATTGGGGTAGAAACACTTGGCCATTATTGTGCATCAAAAGCAGCGGTTATCCTGCTTACAAGAACGTTGGCACTTGAACTTGCCAAATATAACATACTTGTAAACTGTGTATGTCCGGGGAATGTTTGGACAGACATGACAGCTCAAGAAGCTGTCTGGACATCAGAACGTACTGGTAAATCTTTCGAAGAAATTAAGAAAGAATGGGCAGAGGTAGTTCCTCTCAAAAGATATGCAACACCTTTAGATGTAGCACGCATATTTGTTTTCCTGGCATCAGAATATGCAGATTATTTAACCGGAGACGCTTTAAATGTTACAGGTGGACTGACTATGATCTAAGAGTAATGATTTAATCATTGGTAAAGGAAAAATATTACTGAATTTAGCCTCGATATCACATTTAACATATCGTTGTAGGTAAGGATGCTTAACGAAGATGTGGGCGTAAAACAAAAATTAAAAAAACAATAATAGACGGAGGAGAAAAATGATTAGAATTATTGCTATGCTAACACATGACGACAAGACGGTTAGTAATGCTGCAGAGGTTTACGAAGCAAATAAACATGCAAAGACGCTTTGCTGGGGTTTCAAAGATGTCGGCATGACCCCGGAAGCTGCCAAAAAGCTAGCCGCTCAAATTAGAGCTGATGGTAAAGAGTTCTTCTTTGAATCTTTAGTAGAAAACGAAGAAGAAGGCCTCAAAATGGCTAAACTTGCAATAGAATGCAATGCCGATTACCTAACTGCCATGGAGTATTACCCAAGCGTTCATGAACTATTAAAACCTACAAAGGTCAAATTTTTCCCAACATGCGGTAAACGTAAAAAGCTCCCCGGTTCCTCCCGGCGTATGCTTCATGGGACAATAGATGAAATTATTGCAGATGCAAATAAAATTGCATCCAAAGGTGTAGACGGTATATGCCTATCTGTCTTTAGATATTTGGATGGCGATCCGATAGAGTTAGCTAAAAGGTTTGTAAAAGAAGTGAATATACCACTTATAGTATCAGGTTCAATTAATAGTGATGAAAGACTTGACTTTATAAAAGATGTTAATCCTTGGGGTTTCACAATTGGGTCAGCTTTGTTTACTGATGATTTAGGTGCAGGTAAGAGCGTTGCAGAAAAGCTAGATTATATATATGATTATTTAGCTTAGATTATTCAAGGCAACTTATTACTTTTACTTCCAGTAATACCAAGGATTTTAGCCGGGGTAAGCATATCTAATAATTTATATCATCATGTTTGTAATAAATATTTTCAAATATACATTATTATCAACTTTTGTTAGAAATAGATTAATTAATCTTGTTTGAAATTGACTCTTGTAGGCTTACTCTCACAACTATAGATTTATAACTTTCTTATCTTTATTTAGATATGCTCTCCGGTTTAATTATATATATTAAGACTTTAGCTTTATAAAATATATACAATCAAATGTAGCAGAAATGGAGGTGTAAGATATGGATACTATGACAGGCCTTTTAGTAGATGCTGACTGGGCGCCTCGTGATAATGTTTTCTTTGATGAAACGGAGTTAGCCAATAAAGCAGTTATCCGAGGAAGTAACGGATGGAAAAATTTAAGGTTTTCTATAAAAAAAGATCTAAAAATACCACAATACAATGATACTCAAGTTCTTATAAAAGTAAAAGCCTGCGGTGTTTGTGGTTCGGATATCAGTTTATTTGAATCCGATTTGGAAGGTTATATCAGTTATTCTAGTCAATGTAGTTTTCCAGTTATAATAGGCCATGAATTTTCAGGAGAGATTGTCGCAAAAGGGTCCAAAGTTAAGAAATTTCAAGTAGGCGATTATGTAACAGCCGAAAATAATCATTGGTGCGGCGAATGTATACCATGCCGTTATGGGGACGTTAACCAGTGTGAAAATATGAAAAGCATGGGGTTTGATAGAGGACACAACGGCGCAATGGCTGAATTTATTGCAATTGATGAAAAATACTGTTGGTCAATAAATCAATTGAAGGAGAAATATAAAGAAAAAGATATTTTTGATTTAGGGGCTCTTATCGAACCCGTTAGTTGTGCTTATGAAGCCATGGTTAATGCTTCGAAAGGTTTAAGACCTGGCGACCATGTTGTAATCCTGGGAGCTGGAGGGATTGGTTTAGCTGCAATTCAACTTGCTAAAACCTGCGGTGCCGCAAAAATTATTGTTTTTGAACCTGAATTACGAAGGCGCGATTTGGCAAAGGAGTTAGGAGCCGATTATGTTTTGGATCCGTATGATAACAACTACTTATCTGAAGATACCCTAGTTGAATTGACAGATGGCCAGGGAGTGGGCATGGCTATAGAAGCATCGAGAAACCCTGCTCGCAATTTTCCATTGGTAGAAAAGGCTATCCGAGCGGGAGGAGAGTTTTTATGTATCGGGATGGCAGCTCAGTATCCGCGCATAGATTATATGAGATTTGTACGCCGGAAAATCACCTTTTCGGGCGCATTCGGTCATGCCGGTCATTTAAACTTTCAGCAGGTCATTAACCTGATAGTTGCAGGGAGAATAAATATTTTGCCTTGCATTACGGCTAAATTTAAGTTGGATGATTCAATAAAAGCTATAAAAGCAGCTTCTTCTGGAAAAGAGGGAAAAGTCATAATAAATCCTTGAACGGTTTACACGTCGGAGGTGGAATAATGCATGCGATTTCAAGTATTAGCCTTATCCATGAACGCGGATGCAACATAGAAATGCTTAAAAGCTCCATTCCCTCAAATCTAGTGGTAGAAGGTATTTCCGATACAATAACTAAAAAAAGTTGTCCTATAAAGTCTAGTATAGTTTTTATAGTTTATAATACAAAGCAGTTTATGGTTGAAACGGTGAAAAAACTATGTACATTGAATGATCAATTGAAGATAATGCTATTTTATAATAATAAATTTGACACAGCAGATTTATTAGAGCTTTCAACTTACAGTAAACAAATTATTGGATGGTCTCACATGGATCTCGAGTTATATGAAATGCAATTTATAATAAAAAATGCTTTAAAGGGGAAATCTGTTTTAGGCATGCTTCAATTTCCACTCCAATTCGAATCACAGGAAGACAAACTTAACAATTATTCCGGAGAAGAATTAAACCTTACAGATAGAGAAATCGAGGTATTAACCTTAATGGCAGAAGGTGCCACTAACAAGATGATAGCAGATACACTTTTCATCAGTGAGAATACGGCTAAAACTCATGTCCGCAGAATACTGGAAAAACTTCAGTTTAGCAGTAGAACAAAAGCTGCGCTGTATGCAATTAAAACTGGCCTAGTAAAAAAAATTTAGTGCTTGTTTTTTTATTTTTTAATTTTAAAGGTAAGATAGTAGTGTATATTTGAATTTTTTTCAATATAAATACAAGAATATTACTGTTTCTATTGAGGGGTAAAGGCTCATAATTAAAAAGTATTTATTTTTTTTCTTTTAAAAGTATAATAGGAATACAATCATATGGCGAAGTCATGATGAGATATCTTGAATTAGAAAATGTTTTTGAGACGACCGAATGGATTTTAGGTAGTTTTCTATTTGATGACTATTTAGAAGCATTAAGAAAAAACAATGGTTTCGAATAAATAGAATAATAAAAAGTCTGATTTTATTAGTTGTTATGGGAAGAAGGTTGATTAAATAGTCTTACCATTGGAGTTTGGTTATTGCATAAAAATTATTAGTCGATTTATTGCCGGGGAAATATTCAAAAAAAGCCGGGCGGGGAAAAGTGCCTTGCTCCCCGCCCGGAACCTTGCAGCAGTTCTTCTTGACATGCAGCTGAGCAAGGGCGAATCGTAAGAATTTTGCAGTAAATAATATGTGATATTTGTAAAAGTAAAGTGAATATTACTCACCTACTCTTCACCATCCTTTATGAGCTACTCACGAAGTAGAAAACTAAGGGAGAATTTTTATGACGTGTAGTGGACCGTTTTCAAAAAATTTAACCTATGTTGCACATCCGCGTAAAAGTTATTTTCTATTATCCCACCGCATGTAGGATCACACTGGCCCCGAAATCAACGACAGGAAGACATAGCATTAGATCAACTAATTTTAAAAAAGTATATAGACCCATTTACGGGTAAGCCGATAAATAAAAACAAGAACATAACCACCCGTTTTACGGGTGGTTATGTTCTTCAACCAATAATACTACGCATTTCATTCTTTTTAACTAATTTCGAAAGATAATTTTACAATTACTACAGGTGTCGCTTACTACAGGTGTCGCTTATTTGTTTTATTCGATTTTATCCGAGGATAGCTTTTAAGTCTTCTTCGGGTGTGCTGATTGGAGTCAGGTTAAATTTATCGACAAGCACGTTTAGCACATTGCTTGAGAAGAAAGCAGGTAATGATGGACCTACATATATATTTTTGATGCCTAAGGCCAAAAGTGTTAGAAGAATACATACTGCTTTTTGTTCGTACCATGATAGAACGAGTGTCAACGGCAACTCGTTAACGCCACATTTGAATGCATCCGCGAGTGCCAGAGCTACCTGAATTGCTGAATATGAGTCATTGCACTGGCCCATGTCCATTATGCGCGGCAGACCACCGATTTCTCCAATATCGAGGTCGTTAAAGCGGTATTTACCGCAGCCGAGTGTGAGAATGACAGTGTCCTTTGGAGACTTTTTCACAAATTCTGTATAATATTTTCTGCTTGGTCTTGCTCCGTCACAGCCCCCTACCAGGAAGAAGTGTTTTATTGCTCCGGCCTTTACCGCATCTATTACCTTGTCTGCAACACCTAGCACTGTGTTGCGTGCAAATCCTGTCATTAGCTCAGTGCCACCGTTTATACCCGTTAGCACTTTGTCTTCTTCCCAGCCCCCAAGCTGCAAGGCCTTATCTATTAATTCGGAAAAGTCTTTTTTCCCGTTTACAGCCTTAATATGTTTTGTATTAGGGAAGCCCACAGCGGCGGTTGTGAACACCCTGTCTATATATGACGGCTTTGGAGGCATCAGACAGTTCGTTGTAAAAAGAATTGGGGCGGGAATGCCGTCGAATTCTTTTTGTTGATTATGCCATGCTGTTCCAAAGTTCCCTTTTAAGTGTGGATACTTTTTCAGCTCAGGATAACCGTGGGCAGGGAGCATTTCTCCATTTGTATAGATATTTACTCCCTTGTTCTCTGTCTGTTCGAGAAGCTGTTTTAGGTCGTGCAGATCGTGACCTGTTACAACAATAAAAGGCCCTTTTTCAATTGTTGTAGATACTTTAGTTGGCACCGGGTGACCGTATGCAGTTGTATTTGCTTCATCTAGCATAGCCATGCATTTAAGATTTACCTGACCGAATTCCATCAGCAGGTCTAGCCATTCTTCAATTGAGTGCTCTTCACCGATTGTACGCATGCCTTTATAAAACCATGAATTTACCTGTTCGTCAGTTTTACCCAATACATATGCGTGCCAGGCATAAGCTGCCATGCCACGAAGACCTAGGAGCAGAGTTGAACGCAGTGACACAATGTCAGGGTCTCCCTGCCAAAGGTTTTCTACCGGCATTTCCTTAGCACCGCCTAGCTTATCCGTTTCTGAATTTACCAGCCTTATCATTTCATCGATTCTATCTTCGTCAAAATTTACATTAGTTACTGTTGCAAAAAGGCTTTGCATCATGAGCTCATCAGCGTTTTTCCCGGGACTCTTTCCGTATGAAGCCCTGGCGAGACCTATGAGTGCACACATCAATTCATCCTGCTTATTTGCCACCTCTGGTTTTTTGCCGCAAACACCTACTTTTGCACAACCTTTCCCTCCTGCAGTTTGTTCACATTGGAAACAAAACATTTTGTTCATTATAGTCTTTACCTCCTATAATTTTATTTCAAAAGCGATACTTGCTTTTTGGAATACGTTGTTCTATTGCCTTGTTGAGCACATTATATTATAATTACCATATAATAATCGGTAACTAGTGTTACCAAAAGCGGAGGTGAAATTATATGTATGTTGATCGGCTCGATACTCTAATAAAATGCAAGCTCTTTCATGGTATAGATAGAGATGATTTGAATAGCATGTTAAAATGCCTTATCCCTACGATTAAAAGCTATGATAAAAACGAACTCATAACAGTCTCTGGTGAAGAGTTTTCCGGTTTGGGTATTATGCTATCAGGAGAGGCGGTTATAACTAAGGAAAATGCTGCCGGTGATCGGGTGATCATAGCTAAGATCGCGTTTGGAGAAATGTTTGGAGAGATGGCTGCTTTTTCGGGTGGTGGGATATGGCCGGCTACTGTTATGGCGCAGACAAAATGTCAAGTCATGATATTACCGCCAAAAAAAATTGTCTCAAGCTGTGAGAAAGCCTGTGAAAGTCATAGACAATTAATAATAAATATGTTAAATATAATTTCCAACAAGGCTTTAATGCTTAACAAAAAACTGGAATATTTATCAATTAAAAATATTCGCGGAAAACTGAGCACATTCCTGTTAGAACAGTATAATAAAATAGGAAAACATACATTCATGTTGCCGTTAAAGCGGAACGAACTTGCTGATTTTTTAAATGTTTCCAGGCCTGCACTGTCTAGAGAGATGTGTAAGCTTAGGGATAGCGGGATTATAGATTTTCATAGGTCTTCAGTAAAGATAAAAGATCTAGAAGCCTTAAAAGCAATGATCTAGAAAAAAGGGGCTGTTGTAAACGGACTTAATAGTCCGTTTTGCAACAGCCCCTTTTTTTGATTTTTAACTTAAACTAAAAATGTTTAGCAATTTGCTGATCATAACAAAGACCCAGAGCTCTGTGATAAAGATAGTATACAAGGCCGCTAATTACCATACCGTTGATAGCTGGGATAAAGAATGTAAATCTCCAGGAAATAAAACCGCTAACAAGAGCTATAATAAGACCTGGCCAGTAGATACCTTCTTTGGGGCGGAAATGTCCCTTTGACACGAAGAAGTATTCTACTATCAGTACACCCGCAACTGGCGTTACCCAAGATGCAAGTATGCTTACAAATCCCAAAAACTTGCTGACTATGCCTGTAATTGCCAAAAAAATACCTAATATCGCTGAGATGAGAGTCAGATAAAATCTGCTCCATCCGAAAACTTTATTTAGTGCAAGGCCTGTGCTGTATGCTGCAGTAATACATGTTGTCCACTGGAGCAAAAAGATGAGGATAAGTGCAAATGCCGGCATTCCGAGTTTAATCATTACTTCAACTATGTTCCACGGTTCTTGGACGTTTCCAAGTGTTGTGGAGGATATTGCCATCAGCATACCTGCAATTGTAAGTAGCAGTGATGCAGGGAAAAGGCCAACGATTCCGGAGCTAGATACATCTTTCCAACTGTTTCTTATCCATCGGGTATAGTCTGCAACAAAGGAACATCCTACCACAATCATTCCTATTTGCATATTTACCCCCCACGTGACCCCTAAGTTTTCAGGTGGCACATATGCCGCAAAACCGGAAGCCCCGATCTCAGTCAATGCCCTGCCAACGCCAAAAATGATTATAAATGCCATCACAGGGATGCTGACCCAGTTTAGCCATGCCATAGAAAGTATACCAAACATGGCTGGAAGGGCAAAGATGATTCCAAAAATAATTGTGGCAATTGCCTGCGTTGTTGGGGTCATGGGCACAACAGCTGCAAGCGCTTGTGTTGCTATTTCAGTTTGAATACCATACCATGCTATTGATGGTATCGCTGTGACAATCAATGCGGTCGCAATATCAGAACCCCGCTTCCCAAATGCACATTCACCTATTAAGTAAGTATTTAAACCTTGCTCAGCACCAATTTTCCCAAGTGGGATATAAAGTAAAACCAATAAAGCTATTAGGCCTAGGAGCATTGATATTATAGCCTGTGAGAGAGTCAATCCAGATATCAAGCCACCGCCCGCCATACTGCACGCGATTACTGCACACATGCCCATGTACACACTTCCGGCATAGAACCAGTGTTTCCTACCAGAAGCCGGTATAGACTTTTGAGAATATTCATCTTCGACGTTTTGCTGTCTTTTGTCTTCCATTTCAAATCGCCTCCTTGCTTTAATGCATATAAAAAAGAATTATGACTATGTCTTTTTATGTTTTGTGAATCACCTCCTGGCATGAGTGCCGGTATTATCCATGCGTTGCGCATTACAGCGTTAAAGTATAAAAAAATATTCTTTATATATTCAACACAAATAATGATTTTCCTTCTTTTTAAACAAAGTTGCAATATTAAAAATTAATACAATATTGTCTTTATAGGACAAATCATATATAATATTGATGTACAAAACAAACAATCAGGGAAAAAGGGGAGAAATATGGAAGGGATACTTGTGAAAGAGGCCTATGAGCTAATCAGAGATGATGGTGTAGATTGGTTGGCCGGAAGAAATGGAGAGGGCAGGGTTATAAAATCGGTCAATGTCATCGAAATTCCAGACTGCTTTGAATGGATTCGTGGCGGGGAGATGATGTTGACAACCCTATACCCATACAAAACCATACAGGAAAAGATTGATCTCATAATACATTTGAACAAAGGCAATGCGGCGTGTGTTCTAATACATCCGGGAAATGAGAAATCTTTAAAGGTTCCGGACTATCTTATTGACCTGTCGGATAATTATGATTTTCCCCTATTAGCAATTGACAGAAAAGTTCCATATTCGGTTATCATAAAAAAAATATATGAGGCATTGCTCAACAGAGAAGAACTAGCTCTTAAGAAAGCTCACGAAGTAAATTTGTTGATGAATCAGGTAATTATATCAAAGGGAGGGGTCTATGAAATTTTAAAGAGATTGTCACATATCTTAAGTGAAAGTGTCATTTTACTCGACGAATCCTTTGATGTTATAGAGGCAGTCTATAAGAATCAAGACGGAGAATACATTCAGAATAATATAGGATTGATTCGAAATTATTTCAAAGAGTATATCAAAGAAAACCTTAAACCTAGTAATTCTGCTAATAATAAATTAAATTATTTCAAATTAAAAAACAACATAATACTTGCCTTTTCTGTCTTGAACTTAAATGACGACATAGACAATTACTTGCTTATTTCCATGAAAGAAAATATAATCGAATACGAAGATAAAATGTATAGTGTGGGTCTTTTAAGTGCTACAACTGCAATAAAAATAGAGCGTTTAAAAAACCTGGCAGTCTTAGAAACAGAGCAAAAACTTAAACTTGACTTTTTTGACGATATAATAAGTAATGCTTGTGCTTCAGATGAAGTTTTGAAAAAGCGTGCTCGGACATTAGGATTAAAGTTTGCTGATAAAAATTACGTGCTCATTTTTGACATGGATGACTTCGAAGGTTACTATAATAAGAATTATGATAAGGGAGAAGAACATATTCAAAAAATCAAGAAAGACCTTAAAAAGGCTATACGTAAGGGTATCAGTGAAATAAGTGATCAGGTTGTCCTTTTTGTACCCAAAAGTGATGGATGGGTGCTGCTCTTAGGTTTTTCAAAAAGGGCACATTCAACAGAGCAAATATATAGAAAGACAATAGACGATATCGTTTTTAAGGTTATCGACGAATTTTCACAAAAAAATCATAAAATTACTTTGTCCGTAGGTATTAGCTCTTCTATAGAGCGTATCAATGAATTAAAGAGAGCGTACGATGAGGCCGTTTCTGCAAAAAATTTAGGTAATAGACTGTTTGGAAGAGGAAAGGTAACTTACAACGATGACTTGGGAATTTTCAGGCTTATTTCTATCCCCCAGGAAAAAGAGGAAATACTTAGAGATAAACTGTTAAACAGGATTTACGAATACGACAAAAAGAGAAACGGAAATTTGATTGAAACATTGGAGGT
Organism: Tepidanaerobacteraceae bacterium; assembly: GCA_050949725.1. Taxonomy (GTDB): domain Bacteria; phylum Bacillota; class Thermosediminibacteria; order Thermosediminibacterales; family Tepidanaerobacteraceae; genus JBMNGH01. The sequence goes on along the minus strand of JBMNGH010000003.1, from coordinate 106,187 downwards.
TTTTTTGGATACTGGCCGGAGTATCAAAACAACAGCGAAAAAATTGTTCACTCATCCCAACACCGTAAAGTACCGCTTAAAAAGAATAAAGGAAATTGCAGGTGAAGAAGTTTTAGAAAATGAGCAAAAAAGGCTGTATTATCACATATTGGTAAAGGTTTTGCGAATGGTCTCATAAAATCTTTAATAAAAATTATCTTATTGCGATAAAAACTATTGACAAATTTGTCCTCTTAATATAATGAATGTTGAGAAAAAATGTGATATATGTAATAATTGAGTTAGGCAGACAATTATTTATATACTACATTATACTATATTAATTGCATAATTTATGTTTTATAACCCACAGCATTAATCGATGTTATTTATGATTTACTAAGAAAGGGGTGATTCAAGCGCTGATAACCTAAAACTGGCAATTATTAGTAATTTATAAAAAAACAGTGGGGTGAAAAGATGAGCGAACAAGAAAAAACCATATTTGATGAAGAGGCTGGTCTTGACGCGATACCGCTAGAGAGAAGAACAAGTTGGGTTTCGCCTGCCATGGTCTATGCTGGCTGCGAGTTTTGCATACCCGTGATCATGGTGGGCAGTGGCCTGGTGGCTGGTCTTGGTTTTAAACAAGCTATTTGGGCTATTCTCTTAGGTTTAGTTGTAATAACATGGCTCGGTGATGGGCTTAACAGCTGGCTCGGGGCGATGACGGGAAGGTCGTCATCGGTTATAGCTAGAGCTTCATTTGGAACTGTTCAAGCTAGGGTAATTATTGCACTTGCGGTTTTATTGATGTCCGGCGGATGGTGGGCTGTTCAGACCGCAGTGACAGGTAACGCCCTTTGCACAATGTTCGGAATAGACTATACGACTAATTTTACCATGTGGGCTTTGATAACAATCATAGCAGGTATTATTTTTGCTATTCCTCCTATTATCGGGTACAGTTCAATGGAATGGACTGATTATATTGCTGTGCCGGCTGGAATGATTTTGGTTGTAGCGGCATTTGTCTTAGCCATTAGGGGAACCGGCTGGCAACAAATAGTTTCATTTGTCCCACAAGAGTCAGGAATGTTTACCATGTCTGTCAGTGCTATAGTTGGGGCGAATGTTGCCCAGTTTGTCATTTTTGCGGATTACTCCAGGTTTGCTAGACCGCGTTTTAAAGATTCATTTCTAGTACCCATAGGTGTTATCATTGTAGGGTTTGTGCTTTTTGTCGTTGGCGCCATTATGGGTGTAGGCAGAGGCACTTATGACATCGTCGCGATTATGCAGGACCTGGGTTTCGGATGGTGGGGATTCCTGATATTGTGGCTTGCACAATGGACTTCTCAGTTGGTCAACAACTACTCAATGGGACTTTCACTCTGTAATATGTTTAACAAGGATACCAACAGAGACAGGAAAATATTAACGGCTATAGGAACGGCAATAGCACTTGTAGTAGCACTTGCCGGTATACTCACGCAATTTGAGAACTTCCTTTACTTGACTGCACTGTCTTTCCCGGCGATCGGTTCAATAATGGTTATCGACTATGCATTCTTAAATGGCAAAAGATGGGAAAGCAAGGAAGGTTGGAACTTCATGGCTACAATAGCCATGGCTGTCGGTATAGGGCTTGGTTACTATACCCAGTATGTCAGACCTTGGGGTATTCCAGCGGTCTCAAGTTATGTTGTGACGAGTGTGCTTTATTATGTATTGATGTACATTAAGGCACAGGTTGCACCAGACCAATTTACACCAGATAAATGGAGAAAGAGTGAAGCAATAAATGCTTAAAAAAGAGAGGGTAAATAAACTTGCACAATCAATGCGAGAATCAGGTATAGACGTGGTTATTATTGGTCCTTCAGGTGATCTGGAATATTTCACCGAATACGCTCCTTTTGTTGATGCTCGATTCAAAGCCCTTTTTGTCCTTTCTGATGGCAGATGTTTTTACATCTGCCCGGCTTTATATCACGAAGATGCGGTTTTGAACATGGGTACAGATATCAAGATGTATGTTTGGAACGACAGCGCAGGCTTTTTAAGTGCTGTTGCAACCGCTAGAGATGATTATAAAATATTTAACAATAAGATTGCAGTAAATGACACCATTAGAGCTGTTGATCTTCTGGACATAGAGGATATCGTCGATGCTGAGTTTTCAAAAGCCAGCCAAATGTTGGGAACACTTAGGTTATACAAGGACGATGAAGAATTAGCAAATCTCAAGACCGCCTCTAAAATGGCCGACGAGGTCATGAAAGAGGTTATCGAATATATTCGTCCTGGTCTAACTGAAGGTAACATAAAAGACAAGATAAAGGAGCTTTTCAAGCTCAAGGGTGCAGATGGATTGTCGTTTGAACCCATAGTTGCGTGTGGAGCAAATACGTCTCAGCCCCACTATGGTGGAGAAACTGGGCGAATTAAAGAAAAAGATATAGTTATTTTGGATTTTGGCTGTAGGTACAAAGGATATTGTTCAGATACAACAAGAACTGTGTTTATCGGCGATGTTACAGATGAACAAAAGAAAATATATGACATCGTACTTAGCGCAAACCAAAAAGCTGAACAAGCCGTGAAAGCAGGGTTAACTGCTGAACAAATCGACAAAACTGCCAGAGCTATTATTGAGATTGCTGGCTATGGCGAGTATTTTGTTCACAGAACTGGTCACGGTATAGGTTTAAGTGTGCATGAGGCCCCGAACATTATGGAAGGAAATAAACAAATACTGAGCAGGGGTATTGTCTTTAGCGTTGAACCCGGAATTTATATCCCCGGCAAGTTTGGTATCAGGATAGAAGACCTTGTTCACGTTACAGAACACGGTGCTGAGGTTTTAAATGCCACCACAAAAGAACTTATCGTAATAAAATAGACCTCTAGACATAATGAGCACGCAATTCATAATTAACAGCCCTGGATCCACTTTGGATCAAGGGCTGCTAAGCTTGCCTATATATGAAGTATTAATAAAATATTTTATATGGGAGGTTCTTAGATTGAATTACAGGATAGCTATAGATATTGGAGGCACATTTACCGATTATGTTGCAATGAATGAACAAACCGGTGAACTGGTAGTGACAAAGGCTTCAAGCACACCCAGCAACTTTGCGGATGGTGTTGTTTGCGCCATTGAGAATGGGGGTATAGCGCTTGAAGAAGCCAGTTATGTGGTTCATGGCAGCACAATAGTAATAAATGCTCTTACTGAAAGAAAGGGCTCAAAAACCGCATTGGTCACAACGAAAGGTTTTAGAGACGCCCTTGAAATAGGCAGGGCAAACAGGCCGGATCTCTACAACTACTATTACACAAAACCAAAACCGTTTGTTCCAAGAAGGTACAGGTTTGAAGTAGATGAAAGGTTAAATAAAGATGGCAAAGTTTTAATACCGCTGAATGAGGCTCAAGTAAGGGAAATTGCTGAAAAATGCAAGAAAGAAAAAATAGAAGCTGTTGCGATATGTCTGATACATTCTTATGCAAATACTACCCATGAAGAGAGAATCAAACAAATTCTAGAAGAAGAAGTCCCCGGATTAGAGGTTAGCATTTCATCTGAAGTAATAAAAGAGTGGAGAGAATACGAGCGCACGAATACGACGGTGTTCAATGCTTATGTAAAACCTGTAACCAGCAAATATCTCGACACATTGAAGGGCAGGATGAAGAATAAGGGTTTAAAGGCTGAACCTTATGCGATGCAGTCAAACGGCGGAACGGCCACGTTTGAAATGGCAAAAATCAACCCGATAAATATCATAGAATCAGGTCCTGTAGGTGGAGTAATAGGGGCAAACGAGATCGGCAAAATGATGGGAGAAAAAAATATCATTACGTACGATATCGGAGGAACTACTGCCAAGACATCGTTAATTCATAACAATGAGGTCAGGATTACTACTGATTACCGTCTTGAGCAGACCCCGGTTTATGCGGGTTATCCCGTAAAGGCCCCGATAGTCGATATTATTGAAATTGGGGCAGGTGGTGGAAGCATAGCCTGGATTGATTCTGTTGGAAGCTTAAAAGTCGGCCCCAAGAGTGCAGGAGCTGATCCCGGACCCGCATGTTATGACAAAGGTGGTACAGAACCTACACTTACTGACGCAAATATGATAGCCGGCAGGATAGATCCCGAGAGATTCCTTGGAGGAAAGTTTAAGGTAAACATAAAAAAATCATTTGAAGCGATCGGAAAGATAGCGGATTACTACAAGATAACACCAGAAGAGGCCGCTAGAGGTATAATAAGAATTGCAAACAACAATATGATGAATTCTCTAAAGCTTGTCTCTGTCAGAAAGGGATATGACCCGAGAGAATTTATTATGGTAGCAATGGGTGGAAATGGAGCAGTACATAGTACTGCACTAGGTAGAGAACTTAAAGTGAAGAAAATTGTAATACCTCGCTATCCTGCGGTATTTTCGGCGTGGGGTATGTTGATGACAGACTCTAGGCAAGACTTTATCCAGACTAAAATAACAAAAGTATGTGCTCAAAACATGGCAATTGCAAATGAAATTTACAATGATATGATAAAGAAAGCCTACGGCTTATATACCAGTTATGGCTTTAGAAAAGAAGATGTATACGTAACTAAATCAGCTGATATCCGTTATGTAGGCCAGGAGCACACCGTCAGAACAGCAGTTCCGTCTGGAAATCTGTCAGAAGAAGTTATCAGCACAATAAGAGAAAATTTTGAAACACTTCATGAGCAGTATTACGCTTTTAGACTTCCTAAAGCTGCAATAGAATTTGTCAATTTCAATGTAACCGCTTTTGGGAAAGTGAAAAAATCCGAGATAATACCTTATAAGATAATCGGTAAGCCAGAAGATGCAATAAGATGCAGAAATGTTGTTGACTATGATGAAGAAGGAAAGATCGAAGTACCAGTATATTTGAGAGAAAAGCTAGGAAATGGAAGCATTGTAAATGGGCCGGCGATAGTAGAGGAAGAAACTTCTGTAACGGTCCTGTATCCTGATCAGAAGCTGTATGTTGACGAATTCGGAAATCTTATCATTGAGGAGGCTTAGTTATGAGTAAAGTGGATAAGTTTACACTAGAAAACATTGCTGATGGTCTAATCGCTGCTGCGGAGGAAATGTTTCTGAGCTGGGGAAGGACGAGTCAGAGCACTATTATATATGAGGTTTTAGACTATGCTGCAGGATTGACTGATGCTTATGGTAATTTGATCGGACAGGCAAATGGTGTAACAGGATTTTTAGGAACAATAACATATTCTGTCAAATCGGTCATAGAGAAATTTGGTCATAAGGGATTGAAACCCGGGGACATTATTTTAACCAATGATCCATATAATGGAAGCGGTACACACCTTTGCGATGTTTCGGCTGTAATGCCGATATTTTATCAGGATGAAATAATTGCTTTTGCAGCAAACAAGGGTCACTGGAATGAAATAGGAGGTAAATCCCTGGGAAGCTGGTCGACCAACTCGACGGAAATATATCAGGAAGGATTGCAATTCCCAATAATTAAAGTATATGAACAGGGGAAACTGAACGAAGCTGTAAGAGATATGATAGAAGTAAATGTTAGAACACCGGATATGACACTGGGAGATCTTTATGCTCAAACGGCATCACTGAGGGTGGCAGAAAAACGTCTCATTGAGCTAATTGAAAGGTATGGGAAGGATTCTGTACTTGAAAGTATTCAAATGATGATGTATAATGGCGAAAAGCTTGCAAAACAAGAACTGGCTAAACTACCACATGGGACATTTGAAGCTGACGCCTTTATTGATACTGATTCCAACAATATCGAAGATGTGTTCATAAAAGCGAAGGTTACGATTGATGATGAAAACTTCATAATAGATCTGACCGGCTCTGGATCACAAGTTGCAGCACCAATCAACTGCACCAAGTTTGGTGCCTTTTCGGCAGCAAGGGTTGTTTACAGGGCAATAGTCTGTCCTCATGCCGAGGCAAACGAGGGCTTCTATAAACCGCTCAAGGTTATAGTTCCTGATGGAACGGTGTTTTCAGCCGTGAGACCTGCGCCTGTTTCATGTAACTGGGAAGCGTTTTCTCATTTGACAGATTTGGTTGCAAAAGCCCTTGCTCCACATGCACCTGACAGAATTACTGCAGGTCATTTCCTCAGCATAATAGGGACCATAGTGGGTGGAATTGATGATGTAACGAAAGAGCCTTTTGTTCTGTGTGAACCTCAGGCTGGTGGTTGGGGCGCCGGAACAAACAAAGATGGTGAAAGTGGCCTTGTTGCGATTGACGACGGTGAAACTTATGTTATTCCGGTTGAGGTTGCCGAAACCAGATATCCTATAATAGTAGAACAATTTTCGCTCAATTTGAACAGTGGTGCAGGAAAATACAGGGGCGGTTATGGTTTAATCAGAGACTACAGAATCTTAAATTCAAATGCAGAACTTACAACAATAGCGAGCAAGTATAGATATTCTCCTTGGGGAATGAATGACGGTTTTGAAGGATCAAACAATAAGGTTCAAACATTCCAAAATGGTGACATGACTGAAAAGGCTACCTTTTCAAATTATCCACTAAAGAAAAATGACCTTATCAGATTTATCTCCGGAGGCGGAGGGGGATATGGAAATCCCCTGGAACGAGATCCCCAACTGGTGCTCGATGATGTATTAAACGAATATATTGCGACAGATGAAGCAAGATCTGTATATGGGGTTGTGCTCAAAGAAGATGCAGAGGGAATATTAAGTGTCGATGAAAAGGAGACTGGCATCTTGAGACAAAAAATGAACAAAGACCAAGGGGGGAACTGAAATGTATGTTTTCAGACAGCCTCAAAGAGAGGTAAAGGGTGTTCAGAATTTGATAGTGACTGAGGATTCAACGGGGGCCGAACATTGCCAGGCCGGAATCGCAAGGATAGCTGCTAACACAATCCTTCCGGATGAGGGCTGGGCAAAGCACCCCACAGAGGAAGTAAATTATATACTTAAAGGCAAAATAAGGGTACAAACCCCCACGCGGTCTGAAGAAATTGGGGAAGGTGATATGGTATTCATGCCAAAGGATGAGGAGCATAGAAATATCAATATAGGGGACGATGAGGCCTTGATATTATGGGTTACTGCACCCCCTACTCTCTGATTTAAAATGGCTACCCGGAATAGCCGGGTAGCTAATTGTCCGTATAGGACAATTATATCATTTAATTTTATCTGTTATTGATATAGTCATCAAATATCTGTAAAATATATAATTATAAGAATAAAAAATAATATATTAAGGGAGGATGTGTGCTATGGCCAAAATCTTATGGATCAATCCTGTAGGAACAGATACGTTTGACCAGCCGATCAAGGAAGCTCTTCTTGAAATCAAGCGACCTGAGACGCAGCTTGATGTAGTTTCACTTGACAAGGGCCCGACGCACCTAGAGTATCGTTTTTACGAGTCTCTAGTACTACATGATACCTTGAAAACTGTTAAAAAAGCTGAAAAAGACGGATATGACGGTGCTGTTATTGGTTGTTTTTATGACCCGGGTCTTCACGATGCTAGAGAAATTTTATCAGACATGATAGTTACTGCTCCGGCCGAAGCTTGTATGCATATAGCTGCTACGTTAGGACATAAGTTTTCAATAATAGTGGGTAGAGATAAATGGATACCACAGATGATGGATAATGTTGTGCTAAATGGCTTAAAAGACAAATTAGCCTCATTCAAATCATTAGACCTTGGTGTATATGATTTTCACGCTGATGAAAATGTAACTGTTGAAAAACTAAAAATGGCCGCTAAAGAGGCAGTGGAAAAGGATAAGGCTGAAGCTATTATTCTGGGATGCACAATACAGTTTGGCTTTTTTAAGGAACTGCAGGAACATGTAAATGTGCCGGTAATCGATGCAATTGTAGCACCCTTTAAATATGCTGAATTTCTTATAGAACTTAAGCAAAAATTCGGATGGTTACACAGCAAGAGATATGGTTTTGAGTCACCGCCGCTTCAAGAAATGAAAGACATGAATCTTTTTGAACAATATGATATCAAAGAAATCTGGTAAAATATAAGGAGGGCAAATACGATATGACAAAAGATGTAAGAATTGGTTTTGACGTTGGAGGGACATTTACAGATGGAGTCATGATAAGAGGTAAAGAAGTAATTGCAAAAGCAAAATCCCTTACAACAGAGGATGTCACAACAGGGATAGTAAACGCCCTTGATGTGCTTCTCCAAACAAAAAAGGTCGATCCGAGTGAGATTCTGCTGGTTTCACTTGGGACAACTCACACAACAAATGCCATCATTGAGAGGAAGAGTCTGAACAAAGTTGGCATTTTCAGACTCGGCGCACCTGCCACAACCGCTATTCCGCCGCTTACCGGGTGGCCTGAAGATCTAAAGGCTGCAATAGGTGGAGAACAAAACATATTCATAGTGAGGGGCGGCAAGGAATATGACGGCCGAGACATAGTTCCATTGGATGAGCAAGCGATAAGAGAAGCGTGTAAAAAAATAAAAGGCAAAGTCGACTCTATTGCCATAACAGGCGTTTTCTCACCGATGATTCCTGATCAGGAAGAAAGAGCAGCAGAGATCATAACTGAAGAACTTGGCGATATACCTATAACGTTATCTAACCACATAGCATCGATTTCGATTTTGGAAAGAGAAAACTCCACAATACTCAATGCATCAGTAATCAGCGTTATGAGAAAAGCTATAGATGCTCTGAGAAAAGCTACTAAAGATAGAAACATTGATGCTCCGCTGTTCATAGTTCAAAACGACGGTACAGTTATGGCAGCGGACTACGCGGTAAACTATCCGATATTTACGGTTGCATCTGGACCGGCTGCTAGCGTAAGAGGTGCTGTTTATCTATCTGGTGTGGATAACGGTGTTGTCGTTGACATAGGTGGAACATCTACTGACGTTGCTTACATAGTAAACGGTTTCCCAAGAGAGTCCTCAATTACCGTTACAATAGGCGGGGTTAAGACCAATATTAGGTGCCCGGATCTCATGTCAATTGCCTTAGGTGGTGGAACCATTTTAAAGACAAAGGGCAAGGAGGTAATTGGGCTTGGACCGGAAAGTGTTGGTCATAATCTAGTAAGACTCGGCAAATCATTTGGCGGTCCTATTTTGACAACTCATGACATAGGTGTTGCATCAGGAATAATAGACAGAAAGCTTGATATATTTGATACAGATTTTGCACCACAAATTGATAAGGTAAAGGCTGTCGATGAAAGCACGATTAAGGCTGGTTATGAAAAGATAAAGAATACCATAGAAGTTGCCGTAGATCAGATGAAGACTGTCGCTGGCGATACAAAAGCCATTTTCGTGGGTGGAGGTGCAATGGTTGTACCTAATAAAGACCTAGAAGGTATATCCGAAGTAATCCTGCCTCCTCATTTTGAGGTGTGTGGAGCAATAGGTACAACGATAGCCGAAATCGGCGCTTATGCAGAAGGTGTGGCTGACCTTGAAATTGAAGATAGGCAAGAGTCAATAGATAAGGTTATTGAAAAAGCTAAAGATGAAGCGGAAAAAGCTGGTGCAATAAGGGATAGCGTAGAAATACTGGATGTTGAAGAAATCCCCTTTGCATACATGCCTGGAAAACGAGAGAAGATTCGTATTCGAGTAAAAGGCAAAATTTTTGAATAAGGAGGTCGGCGATATGTCAGGAAAGGTTTTTGAAACACTAAAAAAATGGGGAGTTAAAAATTATAAAATTATTGACAAGCAAGCAATTGAAGAGATAACCCTTGGAGCATCAATACTAGCAACGGGAGGAGGAGGAGATCCTGAGATAGGGCTTCTCTGGACTTTTAATGTGATAAATGAGGGTAAGGACATCGTTATGGTAGATCCAATGGATATTCCGGATGATATTTTAGGCGCCAGTGTTGGATGTTTGGGAGCACCGGTGGTTCTAACCGAAAAACCGCCATCATATGATGTATTGAACAGGGCTATAGATAAGCTGCAAAAATACTGGGGGAAAGAGCTGGAAGCAACTATACCTCTTGAATGCGGGGGGGTTAACTCGACCGTAGCGTATGCGGCTGCAGGAGAGTTAGGTGTTCCGGTAATAGACGTAGACGGAATGAACAGGGCATTTCCAGAACTTCAGATGACATCATGGGTTACGAATGGTGTAAATGCATCTCCTACTGTCACATGTGACGACCGTGGCAATGTTACTGTTGTAGATACAGGTGCAGACAACAGGATGGCTGAAAACATTTGCAGGAGGACCGCAATGGCCTATGGTGGAATTTCCTGGATTTCCACCTATCCGATGACAGGGAAAGAAATAAAAGATGCTTCAATACTTAATTCTCAAAGCATTGCATGGGAGCTAGGTAAGGCGGTCTTCAGGGCCCGCAGACAGCACCTTGATCCTGTCAAGGAAATGTTGGACAGCCTGAAGTCCACCAGGAATGTTACCGGGGTAAGGGTATTTAAAGGAAAGATTGTAGATATCTCCAGAGAATTTGGCGGAGAGGCCACAAAAGGATTTAGCCTCGGTAAGATTAAAATGGAAGGACTGGATGAATACAAAGGTAGTACGGCGCTGATAGATTTCCAGAATGAATGGCTTAATTTGAGAATAGATGGTAAGGTGAGATGTGTTCCACCTGACCTAATAGCAATTGTTGACTCTGATACAGGAGAGCCTATTAGGAGCGATGTCATGAAATACGGATATAGAGGCTCAATAATCCTAATACCTGCTCATGAGAGAATGAGAACACCAAAGGGTATAGAGCTTTTTGGTCCCAGGTATTTCGGTTATGATATGGACTACGTTCCTGTTGAAGAGCTAAATAAGGACATATGGGGAAAATAACAGGGAGGTGATATTGAGGTGTCAATAAATTTGTCTGAAACTGAAAAAGAAATCGTAAAATTCGTGATGGAAAATCCGTATACTGAAAAAAAGGCAATATTAGAAGCCCTTGAAGGAAAGCCGGATGTAGGAAGCTCCTTGGATAAGCTTGCAAATAGTTTGGTTTTAGTGGAACTTACCGGACCGATGGAATCAAGCTTGGAATCGAGAGTACCCAAGAAAATATATATGGTAAATCCTGAAAAAGAAAGTGAGCTGCAAATTTAGCACAAAAACAAGTTTGAACCAATTCGAACAATACAAATCAAGTAAATTGAAGAATATAGGTGGTAAAAAGATGAGTGTATACGATATTTTAAAAGAATGGGGTGTACGAGACTATAGAGTAGTAGATGAGCAGGGCATACATGAAATAACTTTAGGAGCCTCGATTCTTGCTACCGGTGGCGGTGGTGATCCCGAAATAGGTTTGCTCTGGGCACTAAACGTTATCAGGGAAGGGAATGATATAGTATTAATAGACCCGAAGGACTTTCCCGATGATGCATTGACATGTATGGCCGCTTGTCTTGGGGCGCCTGTGGTGATTACTGAGAAACCGCCGGGAGGTAAAGAAGTTCTGTGGTGTCTAGAAAGCCTTAAAAAATACATAGGTAAAGAGGTACAGGCTATTATCCCTCCGGAAGCCGGTGGTGTAAACACACCAGTTCCCATGGCCGTAGCGGGTGCGGTTGGCATACCTACCATTGACGGCGACGGTATGGGAAGGGCTTTCCCGGAGCTCCAGATGACATCATTTTATACTCATGGCATCATGCCTTCCCCTACGGCATCCGCAAATGAAAAAGGCGCAATAACAATAGCTGATACAGTTGATGCTATAATGTCAGAAAGAATCATAAGAAATGCGGCTATGGCCTATGGAGGAAGCTCATGGATCGCTGGGTATCCGATGACAGGTAAACAGATGAAAAAAGCTGCAATATTTAATTCAATTTCAAAGAGTTGGGAACTCGGAAAGATGGTGTTCGACTGCAGAAAGACTCATAAGGATCCCATTGAGAACATAACCAGAATTCTTGGAGGCTACGAGGTTTTCAAGGGTAAGATAGTTGATATTAATCGTGAGTTCGGTGCGGAAAAAACTAAAGGTTTTTCCATGGGCAGGCTAACACTGGAAGGTCTGGAAGAATACAAAGGTGAAAACGCCTTTGTAGATTTCCAAAACGAATGGTTAAGGCTTGAAATAAGCGGAGAGGTTAAATGTTTAACACCTGACCTTATCATGATACTCGACTCTGAGACAGGTGAGCCGATTAGAACAGATATAGTAAAATACGGCTACAGGGGCAGTATAGTGGTTGTACCGGCTGATGAAAAAATGAGAACAGACCTGGGTATACAAACATTTGGACCTAGGTATTTCGGTTATCAAGAAGATTATATACCTGTAGAAAAACTAGTCAGTAAGGATTAGTCAAAAAGAATTTCCTAGAATTTCACTTTAGAACAATGGGTGTCCCAAAAAAAGGATTGGACACCCATTGTTTATTTTTTTTATCACTTGTGACAGAAATTTTAAAGCTGTTAATTTTTTTAATCAGATGGGGGAAACATAAAGTCAAACACATAAATATAAATGAAAGGGTGGGATGTGATGACCGCACTTGATTTGCGCAATCTTGTATTAAAAAATCTTGCCGGAAGCAGCAGGGAAGAAGTAGAAGGATATATTCAAGAAACTATTGATGCGCGAGAAGAAGATGCACTTCCCGGAATGGGAATCTTATTTGAAGTTGTCTGGCTAAAGTCGAGCAGTGAAAACAAAAGCAGTATGATGGATAAAATAATGGAGGGTATAAACGAGCAGCCCATATCATAACGAGTCGAAGTCTGCCGGGATCAAATGCCCCGGCTTTCTTATTGTTTAAGAAAAAAGGCATGCCAGGAGTTTACGACCGAACAATTAGAAGAGCAGATGCAAAATGTTGTTACAACTTCAAATGATCTGAGGTCACTCCTGGATGAGGATCCTTTGGCATACAAAAATATTGACGACGTAATATTTACGCTCGTAGATGCATGGCTGACAAAGCCTATTGTGAGGCTAAGACCCCTCGGCGTAATAAAAGGTGAAGGGAAAGAAGCTTAATTCTAAGGTATTAATCTTTCTAGCATATCGTAGGTTTGAGGTCCAACAACACCGTCTATTTTTATATTATTGTCTCGTTGAAATTGCCTGACCGCCCTCTCGGTTTTTGGTCCAAAGATGCCGTCAACCGGCCCTACCATGTATCCAAGGCTTTCTAATTTACTTTGAAGCAATCTGACATCTTCGCCTCTCATTCCCCTTCGCAAAATCCTGGATCCGAACTCTTGTCTTAACGTCATTATTAAAACCTCCAATCCGTTGTCATTATATGATATTTAAAAAGTGTAAAAAATGTTAATTGTTGATGATCATAGAGCTGAGCATTTTTTAGAGAATAAAATGCACATTAAATAACTCAAATAAAGAAAGGTAAATACACTTAATGATGTTCAGCGGAAGGCAGCAAAAAATTATGCTTTTAAGAAATGATTTAAAGACTGTTTATAGCAAATACTGATTATGATTAATTTGAATGATTTATTTTGAATAAAAAGTCTTGACTTGCGTCCCATCGTAATTTAGGTTTATGAGATGAAAACCTTGTAAAAAAACTATATAATATAAGACAAGATAACAGACGAGATTTATTCGCAGAAAGCGTCTAAAAACTTGAAGACAAAAATGCAGGGAAAAAGGCGTTATTGGGCAAAAATAATAATAGCCGAGTTGAGTGTTTTTTGAACATGAAAAGAAAAGGAAGTGGACAAATGGCAATATCCATGAGAAAGCATTTAGAACAGTTGGAATATGCCGGGCTTCTCACCAGAGTAAAAAAGCAGGTAGACCCTGTATATGAGTTGCCTGCAGTAGCCAAGAAAATTCACAAGGAGTTTGGTAAGGCTGTATTATTTGAAAATGTAAAGGGCAGTTTAATTCCCCTTGTGTCGTACATATATCCCAACAGGGAATCAATTGCTAATGCTCTGGATATGGAATACGGCAGAGAACTTGAGCAGTGGGCGGAAAGGGAAGCATTCACATTATCACATGAAATTGCACAAGAAGCTCCCTGTCAGGATATCATATATACCGATGAGGATATCGATCTTTTCAAACTCCCGATCGTTACACATTCGGATGGGGATGCAGGGCCTTATATAACGGGCGGTGTCGTAATAGCTAATGACCCTATGACAGGACTAGCGAATGCATCTTTTAACAGGTTGCAGCTGGTCGACAAAGACAAGCTTAGAGTGCGCATGATGCCACCCCAGCATTTGGGGATATGTCATACACTTTCAGAACAAAAAAACATGCCACTTGAAGCCGCTGTTGTAATCGGAGCCCCGCCTGCGTTGATGTTCAGTGCGGCGTCCAAGATTCCGTTTGACAGATCAGAACTTGAATTTGCCGGGGCACTTTGCAACGAACCCTTAAAGGTAACTAAATGCAGGACAATAGATGTTGAAGTCCCCGCAGATGCGGAAATCGTGATTGAGGGCATAGTTCTACCGAATGTGAGGGAGATGGAAGGGCCTTTCGGTGAATTTACGGATAGCTATGTGCCTGTAATGAAAAACCATGTTTTTCATGTTAAGGCAATAACGCATAGAAAAGATCCAATCTATCACAGTATATATGCGGGAGGGCAGGAAGATCTTTATCTCCTAGGCTTTCCGATAGAGGCCGAAATATATCAGCATGTTAAAAAGTTTGCGCCGAGTGGAATCACAGGTGTTTCTACGACTTCCTTTGTGTTCGGTTGTGTTATAGGTTTGAAAAAACAGACGGAAGAACAGCCGAAAAACGTTATACTCTCAGCACTTGCGTCATATTCTTGGATAAAAACTTGTATTGTTGTTGACGAAGATGTGGACATTTATGATGCATCTGATGTTTTATGGGCTGTTCAGACTCGCTGCTGCCCCGATAAAGACATCGTATTGGTTAAGGGTGTATCATCATATACTAGAGAAGATGTGCGGGAGGTTCATATAGGAAAGTTTGGGATCGATGCAACAAAGCCACTTAAAATAAAGGACATTATGAGAAGGCGTTTTATCCCTGGTGAAGAAGAGATCCGGATAGAGGATTACCTACATTATTAAATACCATCAAAAGGAGGCCCTCTTGTGGATACTATTGTATTATTTCAAGGGGTGACCCTAAAGGGCTAAATGTGTTATTATTATATATAAAAATTATCACAAGAATTACTTTTATTAGATTGCTGTAAAGGTAAAAATGGTTAACATAAAAGTGCAAAATGATATGGTGGTGTATACATGTCTGGATTTAAATATGTAGGTAAAAGAGTTCCCAGAGTAGATGCAGAGGATAAGGTGCGTGGGAAGACTATATTCAGCACTGATTTTAAATTGAGCAACATGCTTGTAGGGAAGGTGTTGCGAAGCCCCCACGCGCATGCACGAATATTAAGAATAGATACTACAAAGGCAAGGGAACTGTCCGGTGTGGAAGCTGTTGTCACTTATAAAGATATTCCTTATAACAACAATTACTCAAATGCGTTAAAAGATGCCCAACTTCTAGCTTCAGACAGGGTCAGGTTTATCGGGGATGAGGTAGCACTGGTCGCAGCAGTTACCGAGGAGATAGCCGAAAGTGCCCTGCGATTAATTGAAGTCGAGTACGATCCGATGCAATGTGTAACGCGCCTGTCAGAAGCTATCGATTCGGACAATGTACTCATACACGAGGACAAACCTAAAAATATTGCGATTACTTATGATATCAGCCGAAATGATATAGATGAGGCTTTTGAAAAAGCAGATGTTATAGTATCGGATAAATTTACTTTTCCGACACTTCACCATGCTTACATGGAGCCCAATTGTGCAATTGCATGGTACCATGGTGGAAATTTGACGGTTTACTGTGCATCACAGGTTTATTTCAGGGTTAGACAAGAAATAAAAAAGATTTTCGGGTTGGATGAAGCGAATATTGTCATAAAAGCGCTGGAAACGGGCGGGGCTTTTGGAGCACGCAATGAGCAAAAGACACCGTTGCTTGCTGCTGCCTTGGCACTTAAAACAGCTAAGCCTGTCAGAATATTGAATACTAGAGAAGAGGAATTTGTTGCAACACGTCCTGCTGTTGCTATGGAAATAGAAGTTGCTATTGCGGCAGATAAACAAGGCAATTTTTTAGGCAAAAAGACTACTGTGTTGTCAGACAACGGTGCGTATTCAAGCTGTGGTCCATGGGTATTGAGTGTAGCGGTAACAAGGGCTGACAACATGTACAACTTTAAGAGTGTGAAGACAATCGGGCACTCTGTGTACACCAACAAGCCACCGACGACAGCCTATAGGGGATATGGTAACCCGCAGATGCACTTTGCCGTGGAGTCACTCATAGATGAACTTGCAGAAAAACTTCGAATTGATCCGTTCGAACTGAGGTTGAAAAATTTTATAAAGAAAAATCAGACGGGTATACAAGGCTATAAGATTACAAGCTGCGGCCTTCCAGAATGTGCTAAAAAGGCTATGGAGCTGACCGATTGGTCTAGAAAGAGAAAGACTAAGGTGGAGGGTAAGGGCATAGGCGTTGCAGCACTCATCCATGCGACAGGCAGTAGGGCAGGTGAGCCGGAATTTAGCGGTGGTAGTGCTGTTGTAAAGGTGGATTCTGCCGGAAGGATAAGTGTCTATGTAGGTGAGGCCGAAATCGGTCAGGGATCCCGGACGGTTTTTGCTCAAATAGCAGCCGAGGAGCTTCAAAATGATCCAAAGCAAATATGTGTAATTCTTGGAGACACCGATTTGACCCCATTTTCCACAGGTACACACGGCAGCAAACTTTCCACTGTTCTCGGGAAAGCAGTAATGCTTGCCGCTCGCAATGTAAAAGACCAAATGATTGTTTTTAGTAAAAAGCTGATAGGTGAGGGTAATGTGGCATTAAAAGAGGGTAAATTTGTAAATATTGACAACGGTAAGAGTGTTTCTTTTGCTGAAGTTGCAAAACTCGGCAGCGAAGCCAGAAGTGGATTGCCCTTTTTTGGACTTGGAAATTATGAGCCCGACTGTCCAATGCCTGACAGCACAGGGTATGGCAACCCGGCTTCTGCATACCAATTTGGCATACAAATTGCTGAGGTCACGGTTGGAGACAACGGGAAAATCAAGGTGGACAGACTGGTGTCTGTGCACGACGTTGGAAAAGCCATAAATCCCCAAATGGTAGAGGGGCAGATTGAAGGAGGGGTACTACAGGGAATCGGAATGACGATGATGGAAAAGTTGGTGACAAATGATGATGGAGAGATCATGAACGGTTCGTATATGGAATACAAGGTGCCTACAATATTCGAGGCCCCGGAAATTGTGCCGGGGATAGTGGAAACAATAGATCCCAATGGCCCTTACGGTGCTAAAGGAGTCGGTGAGCCCCCGATTATATCTGTAGCCGCTGCCGTTTCAAATGCCATTTACAATGCCGTGGGCATCAGAATAACAGAAATACCAGTTGATCCTGCTGTACTTGCTAGAGTTAAAAAAAAGGGATCTTGAGAGGTGAAGACCGTTGAATATAGTAGTGTGTGTAAAACAGGTACCTGATACAACTGAAATAACAATAGATAAGCGAACCAAAACCTTGAACCGTGAAGCAGCCCCTGCTGTAATGAATCCATTCGATCTTTTTGCGATTGAGGAGGCTCTCCAACTTACCGAAAAGTTTGGAGGGAGTGTTACGGTTATAAGCATGGGGCCGGAAAGGGCAAAGCAGGTCATACATGAAGCCTATAGCATGGGAGTCACAAGTGGGATTCTGATAAGCGACCCTGCTTTCAGTGGGTCTGATACTTACTGTACCGCAAAAATACTCAGTTCTGCCATTTCTAAGATAGGGAATGTCCATCTGATAATTTGCGGCAAACAAGCTATCGATGGAGACACAGCCCAGGTGGGGCCTGAAATAGCAGAAATACTCGATATACCTCATGTTTCATATGCAAAAAAGATCCTTGGGGTGAGCAACGGTAAAATAAGGTTGCAACGTGTATTGGAAAATGGTTATGAAGTCGTAGAAATGGAGATGCCCGGACTCATAACAGTCTTGAAAGACATTAATATTCCGCGCCTGCCGTCCCTCAAGTTGCTTCGTGCATCTAAGAAAAGAAATATTCCCGTTTGGGGCCTGGAGGACTTAGCTTTGAGACGGGATGAGGTCGGCCTTGACGGTTCACCTACGACAGTTATCAGTACATTTGTCCCGGAGATGAAGTCTAGTGTGCGAATGCTACAGGGCGGCGCACGGGAAAAGGTCCGACAATTGTTTGATGAAATAGGCAGAAGCTTCCTCGAGGGGGTAGCGGATAGATGAGTTTAATAAAAATTATCGAACAAAACTGCACCGCCTGTGGTAACTGTACACATTCTTGTCCATTAGATGCAATTCACATTGACGAAGGTCATGCCGTCATATCGGAGGACTGTAATTCCTGTGGGATGTGTATTGATGCTTGCCAAGCTGATGCCATAGTAAAGGATATAAAATGTTTACCGAGTGAAATTCAAGTAAAGCACTTGAGACAGTGTAGCGACATATGGGTCTTTGCCGAATGTAGAGATGGAAGACCGGCGCAAGTGGTGTATGAATTGCTCGGAGAAGCGAGGCGAAAGGTAACAGACAGTATCCATAAGGTGGCTGCAGTCCTTATAACCGATGAATCTGACGGTTTTATAGAGGAAGATCTGATAAACCATGGAGCAGATATCGTTTATTTAGTTCAAGGGCAGATATTTGAACACTTTAGGGATGAGCCATACATCGGAGTAATCGAAGAATTGGTAAAGGAATATAAACCGCTGGCAATGCTATTCGGGGCTACTTTAGTGGGAAGATCTTTGGCTCCAAGGCTTGCCGCAAGGTTAAAAACAGGTTTGAGTGCTGACTGTACGAGTCTTGAATTAATGGAAAACGGAATTTTGATGCAAACACGGCCTGCCTTTGGCGGAAATCTGTTTGCAAATATCATATGCCCAAAAACATGGCCACAACTCGCAACCGTAAGACCGAGAGTGATGAAGCCTATTGGACCGAGCCGTGGTCGAAAGGGGAGTGTTATCAAAAAAGATTTATCAACCCATTCCTTAAAAGTCAGGACTAAAGTCCTACAGTTAGTGAAACAGATTAATGAGGTCAGTGTCGAAGATGCCAAGATAATCGTTAGTGCAGGGCTCGGGGTAACAGATAAAAAGGGTTTAAATCTTGTCAAGGATCTTTCAAAAGCTTTTAAAGGTGCACTTGGAGCAAGCCGTCGGATTGTTGACTTAGGATGGGTTTCTTCTGACTGTCAAATCGGCCAGACCGGCAAAACCGTATGCCCTGATTTGTACATAGCATGCGGGATTTCCGGTGCTGTCCAACATATCGTCGGCATGAGGGGTTCCAAGATGATTGTGGCGATTAATATCGATCCTGATGCACCCATATTCAAGATTGCCGATATCGGATTGGAGGGGGATCTGTTTGAGATCCTGCCATTTATGATCGAAGAGCGAAATAGCCTAAATTTAAACTTTGCCTAGAAAGTTTGATAAGGAGAGGACATATAGAAATTGACTGGGGATCAGCTAGTTAAAATAAATGTCAATGGAAAAATTCGAGAAGACAGAATACCGTCAGGACTGAAGCTCATAGATTATTTAAGAGATTTTTGTGGCCTGACGGGCACTAAGAAAAGCTGTAATGAAGGTGAATGCGGGGCATGTTCCGTATTGGTCGAGGGAAGACTCGTGTATTCGTGTATTATGTTTGCTGTTCAGGCGGATGGGAAAGAAGTGGTTACTATAGAGGGGTTGAGTAAAGATGGAGAGCTTCATCCGATCCAGGAGGCCTTTATTGAAGCCGGAGCAATCCAGTGCGGTTTTTGTACACCGGGCATGGTTTTGGCTGCAAAGGCCCTTCTTGATCGAGTGGCTGAACCTAGTGAACAAGAAATTCACGAGGCGCTTTCCGGGAATCTGTGCAGATGTACAGGATACACAAAGATAATAGATGCGGTAAAAATAGCGGCAAATAAAATGAAAGGCAAATTAAATAAAAAATGACGTAAACAGTGTTTTCTTAAAGCGCGCTTGGGAGGGGAAGGGCATTTGGTAAACGTTATAAATTTCAAAGGCAGTGTTAAGGACGCTGTTCAAATTTTGGCTGATAGACAAAATATGAAAATTATCGCCGGAGGTACAGATGTATTGCCACAGATGAATCGTGGATTAATTAAAGAGACCTCGTTTTTTTGTATTGAAGATATGACCGAATTGAAACAGGTAAAAAAAGATGAAAAATGGCTCTTGCTCGGTGCCGGTTTAAAACTGGCTGAGCTTTGTGAAATTCCGGAGTTAAAAAACTACACTTCCGTGTTGCAGGCAGCCCGTAGTGTTGCGACACCCCAAATCAGGAACCAAGGCACACTTGGAGGCAATCTGCTTCAGGAAAATAGATGCATGTATTATAATCAGTCTATAAGCTGGCGCAGGAGCATTAAAAAATGTTTCAAAAATGGAGGGGACAGGTGCTATCAATATAAGAATAGCCGGGAATGTGTTGCATTATTCCAATCGGACTTAGCGCCCGCCCTCATGTCATTTGATGCTCGAGCGATACTTGAGAGCACTGAGGGCAGACGCGAAGTTGAACTCGAAAAATTGTATCTACCAGGAGGTAGAAAGGATGTTCACCCGGATGAGATATTAGTCGGAATTAAAATTCCTTTTGTTTCGGATAATTATAAATCCGCTTATGTTAGAAAAGCTCTTAGGGGATCATTTGACTTCCCTATTGTCAGTTGCGCGGTTGCAGCCATAATTCAGGAAGGCATCATTGAAGATATAAATATTGTGTTCGGATCGGCCGGCCCATTTCCTAAGGTTGTAAAAGAAGCAAAAGACATGATTGCAGGCAAGGCGGTAGACCGGCTTGAGGAAATCATGCCTGATATCATGAGGGTAAGTAGAAAGCATATAGCACCTTTTAGGGATACACGCTGTGATAGCTTTTCTCGTCGTGTATTTGCTGATGAGCTGCTGCAAAGTGCAATGTCAAAGCTTGGAATAAATATTAGATAATTGTATGTTGTAAAAAATTCGTTGCACAAAAGTTGTCAAGGAAAAATTGGAGGTCTTTTTTATGTCGAAAAACTATGATGTCATATTTGTCGGCGGTGGTGTTATGTCTACAGCCACTGCTTACAGTCTGTTGCTCGAACAGCCCAAAGTAAGAGTTGTTATAATTGAAAAAGACCCAACTTACGAACTGGCAGCAAGTCCACTTGCCTTAGGGGGCGTTAGGCAGCAGTTCAGCACAAGGGTCAATATAAGGTTGTCGAGACGGAGTGTGGATGTATATGAAAACTTCAGCGAAATTATGGAGTCGAGTGCAGGAAAGCCTAAGATAGATTTTCGCCAGGGTGGGTATCTATTTCTGATAAGTGAGAAGAAATGGCCTACTGCCTTGGAAATAGCCAAGCTGCAGAGAAATGAGGGCGTAGAAATTGAACTCTTGACACCCGAAGATATTTCCGAAATGATTCCTGAACTTGATATTGATGGCATAGTCGGTGGTACAATTTGCCGAAGAGATGGGATTCTTGACCCTCAGCAGGTAATGCATGGATATATTAAAAAAGTGAAGGAGATGGGTGCACATTTTGTATATGATGAGGTTGTAGGCATTGAAAAGAAATGCGGAAGAGCCACAGGTGTAATAACAAAGACGGGAAAAAAATACTTTGGTGATGCTATTGTAAACTCAGCGGGCCCCTGGGCAGGCCTTATAGGAGAAATGGCTGGAGTTGATGTGCCTGTAAAACCACTTCCGCACGACATATATGTGTGCAAAATCATGCCAAATATTAGGATAGGGCACTCTTACACAACTCTTCCTTCAGACACCTGGTGGTTTAAGGAACAACCTGAAGGTGATACAATGCTGACAGGCAAGACAAGGCTGGATTTTGATTTTATGTTCGATTATGTTCCTGATAGAGACTTCTTCTTTGATCATGTATGGCCTGGCCTTGCCGAAAAATTGGATTGTTTTGATAGAATGAGGCTTATCAAGGCATGGCGTGGGTGTTATGATTATAACTATCATGATTATAATGCAATTATCGGTGAACACCCGGATTTAAAAAGTTTTTATTTGATTACCGGATTTTCAGGTCACGGTTTGATGCAGGCCCCTGCTGCTGGGAGGGGGTTGGCTGAGCTCATAATATATGGCAAATATAAGACACTTGATTTGTCTGAAGTGAATCCGGGCAGATTTGCAGAGGGTAAACTAGTCATAGAGAAGGCAGTTATTTAAACTTTAAGGGGGTTTTTGAACAGGTGGACAAAATTAATCGAATTGAGACAATCGGTGAAGCGGTTGACAGGCTAGTTACAGTGCCGATGTCTAACTGGACAATATTAAAAGGATTGCCGTTAATGGAAATTTATCAGACTGCGAGGGATAAAGCCGGCAAACCGCTTACTTTAGCTGCTGCCAAACTCCTAAAGGATGCCGTCACACCAGGTGATCACGTCTTTATATTGTCGGGTTTTATTATCAAATCGTTCATGCTAGCAGAAACGGATGGCCCTGTTGGAGCTGCATCGCTTGCCCGTGCCCTTGACATTGGGTTGGGGGCAGTGCCTATAGTTTTGACTGAAGAGTCTATAACAAATACTTTTGCTAAGACGTGCAGTGCAGCAGGCCTGATTGTTTGTGACAATGAACAGTTAAATACTGGTGGCAGAGGAAGGAAAATGATGGTGAGATCTTTTCCGGTAGACCATGAAGCAGCGCGTAAAGAGGCTGTTCGAATTATTCAACAATACCGACCTAAAGCCGTGATAGCAATAGAGAGGCCTGGATGGAACAGAAAAAGGGTGCACCACAGCGGCGGCGGTTTTGATATTTCTGAAATCACAGCAAAGCTAGATTATGTGTTTTTGGAGGCTCAGAAAAGGGGAATAACGACAATAGGTATCGGTGATTTAGGAAACGAAATGGGTATGGGATTTGTTGCAGATGCCGTGCGAAGTAAGATTCCACATGCCGAAAAGTGTCTTTGTCCGTGTGAAGGCGGTATAGCTTGTGATATTTCGGCTGATATCGGCATAATATGCAACATATCAAACTGGGGTGCATACGGTGTAGAGGCGTGTCTCGCAGCACTTACGGGTGAATTGGAAGTAATGCATGATGCGGATACGGAAAGATTTATGATAAGAGAATGTGTGAGGGCAGGGGGAATAGATCCTGTTTCAGGCATGTTGAGGCCATATGTGGACGGAGAAAGTGAAGATATCAACGCATATATAGTCGAAATGCTGAGGTCTATAGTAAGACACGCAACAAATGAGAGCATATTTACTAAAAGTTATAGGGAGACCTGGTCGGGCAAACAAAATGGTAAATGATTGATATTCGATAGGTATTTAAGCGATTACCGGATGCGTGCTAGAGAAAGGCCATGTAATTATCTCTCTGCTAAAGAGCCACTCCGTAAGAGAAATGATCGTATTGTAGAACTGTCAAAATGTTGGGCGTATGAGTTGTGTAAGCACTGAGACTCAAGTTTGCAATATATCTATTATATTAGTAAAAGACACGGGGGGAAATGTAATGGAAGAGACAAAACGGGTTGGAATCATTTTGCCTTCGGTTAATGTTTTAATGGAACCGGAGTATTATAAACTTGGCATAAAAGGGATACACTTTCACACTACCAGGGTTATGCTTACAGAAACGACTCCGGAGGCCCTCAAGAAAATGGAGGAAGACATGGACTATGCGATAAAATTGATCTCATCGGTTAAGCCCCATGTGGTAGCTTATGCTTGCACAAGCGGTAGTTTTATCGGAGGTCTGGATTGGGACAAGGGAATCATAAAAAAGATACAGGATAGTTTGGGTTGTCCTGCTATAACGACATCCTCGGCCATGATAGATGCTCTGAAACATTTAAAGATAAAACGGCCTGTTGTAGTAACACCGTATATAGATGAGATCAATAAAATGGAAAAAAAATTTCTTGTAGAAAACGGATTTGATGTAGTAAATATCATGGGTATGCAGATAATTGATGCCGATATACTTCACGCTCAAACCCCAGAGCAGATTTATGAATTTGCATTAAAAGCCGATAGGCCGGATGCAGACGGAATGTTTATAAGCTGCACGGATTTTCGGGGAATGGAAGTTGCTGAAAAGCTTGAAAAACAGCTCGGCAAACCGGTGGTGACGAGCAATCAGGTAACCTTGTGGTGGATTCTTGAAGCCCTTGACATCAAATGCAGAATTGAAGGCAAGGGCACATTGCTGCAATAAATTATATAGAAAGTAAGCGTTTGAAATAGCAAAAGTAGAGATAATGGGTTTTGTAGAAGGTATATAAGGTTGTCATTGTATAACGGTCTTTGGCATTAGTGGTGATAATTGGTAATCCCGGCTTATATGTTGGGTCTACAATGTCCTAATGTAATCTTGGTGCTAATGGTGAGATTGGCAATCCTATAAAACATATGGTTTGAGCATGTACAGAAGATTAAGGTAGATTTAAAGGCGAACAATAGAACATGTTTAAAAAAATATAGAGAGTAGGATAAAAAATGGTCTTAAACTTTATTAAAGCGAGTCCTTCCCAAAACACCACCGTATTTATTACCAGTAAATGTTCACCGTATCTGTACGGTGAAATTGCACGCACAGTAATGAGCTACGAGTATATGAACGCAGAACAGGTGGGTTTTATATTACAACCGGAAAACAAAGGTCCGGTTATAAGGCTTGAAATGGCAGGAGGAGAATTTTGTGGCAATGCGAGTTTAGCCGCCGCAGCGTACGCGGTATATAAAGGAATTATTGGCAAAGAGAGCTTTTATATTGAGGCATCTGGAGCTTGGCATCCACTCGAATGCCGTGTAAAAACCGTATCACCGTTTATGTATTATGCAGAATGCGAGATGCCGAATCCGGTTTCTTTTGAAAAACACAGCATAAATATTGAAGGGCTGGATATAACGGGCAGTTTGGTCGACTTTGACGGTATCAGCCACTTCGTTTTTGACAGCTGGCAAGAGGACAAATCAAAAATGGACACGATACTCGATTCTGTTTTAAGTTCAATTGAAGCTAAAGCAGTGGGGATTATCCCTTATAGAAAACTGGAGGAAGACAATTATGAAATAATGCCGTACGTCTGGGTGAAAGAAACCGGAAGTAGGGTATTTGAAAGGGGCTGCGGCTCTGGGAGCATGGCTTTAGGAATTCACCTGAAAGACCATGTTGAAGGCAGATTAAACGTTGTCCAGCCAGGTGGGACGATTTCTGTCAGGATGCATCAAAAAAATTATATTTCTACAAGAGTAAAATTTACATGTGAAGGATGTTTGAATATTTGAGCATCATAAAAAACAACAAGTTTAATTCAAAATACTTTGTAAGAGTCCAGACTTTGAGCAGATAAGGTTTATGGAATTTGCTTCTAAATGGCGCAACCAACTAGACAATACGTGAAGAAAGGGGCAGAAAAATGCTTTCTCAACTTAAAATAAACGATTTCATTGATTTACTGGCTTCCAAACAGCCGACACCCGGCGGAGGGTCTGCCTCAGCTCTGGTAGGTGTTGTAGGGGCAGCTTTAATAGCGATGGCCGCTAATCTGACTACTGGTAAGAAAAAATACATGCATGAACAGGAATTCATAAAACAGCTTTTAAAAGAGATTGAGGAGACCAAGAAGCGGTTAATGGTCCTTATAGATGAGGATACAGAGGCATTTGACAATGTGTCTGCTGTATTTAAAATGCCAAAAAATACTGAAACTGAAAAACAAATAAGGGGGGAAGCTTTGGAGGAAGCCCTGAAAAGTGCCACAAAAGTACCGTTTGAGATAATGAAGGAGTCCCTCAAAGCAATTAATCTTGTCAAGAAATCACTGGGACATACCAATCCTTCTACTGTGAGCGATACAGGTGTTGCAGCAGCCTGCCTTAAAGCTGCCCTCTCAGGAGCATGGCTCAGTGTAAAGGTCAACTTGAACAGCATCAAAGACATTGCATTTGTAGAAAACTATGGTCGATTGTCAACAGCTTTATTAGAGGAAGGAATAAAAACTGAACAAGAAATTCATGACTATGTCCTAAGAAACCTAAAAATATAAAGGAACAACTTCATTTTATACTGAACAAAGGTATTTTCTTAAATGGTCAACAATTTTGTTTTAACTTCCGTTTCTTAGAACCGTCTTTGGACATTATTTTTATTTCCAGGACAATTGTATGTAGCCTTATCACCCTCGCAAATTTTTGATTTTAGTGGGCATGAAGGAAAAATAAAAAAAATATCGAATAACAACTATAGTGAATGTTATACTGTAACGTCACCGGACTACTAAGTAACCTAATAGCCTTTTGAGAGATACAATAGATTTATTCGTTTAAATTGTGAAAAGATATCGAATTACTTTTAAAGTTTATATAACATATAATATATGTGTTATTCACGCATGTATTATATGAAATTTGAGAGAATTAAAAAAACCGGGGGTGACTATATGAAAATTGTAAAAACAAAACCTGAATTGTGTGATGGCTGCGGTAAATGTATGATAGCCTGTTCCAAGGTTCTTTACAAAAATGAGGCCCCAGAGATGTCTGCAATAAGGATAATAGAAGATCCTGATAATCGGGGCAAATATAAAATCCATGTCTGCAACCATTGCGGCGAGTGTGTTCCTGTGTGCAATTTAGGTGCTATGTATGAGGCAAAAAATGGGGCTGTACTGGTAAATAAAGAAACTTGTGTCGGATGTTATATGTGTGTTGGCTTTTGCCCAAATAATGCGTTGCCGGTAAACGTGAAAATCAATGAACCGATTAAGTGTATTGCCTGTGGTGCGTGTGTCAGAGCATGCCCCACTGGAGCAATTTATATGGAGGAAAAATAATAATGCTTGGAGGTGTAGCTAGAGTGGACAGAGTTCTTGAAATGAAAAATTCCCATGTGATACTTTCAAGGATGGACTATGAACTTACGAAAGTTAAAAATGGATATACGGACAGGACGCTTTATATAAACCTGACTGACAATACCATTAAACCCAAAGAAGTAACTCAGCAGATGAAGGATATTTTTATTGGTGGTAGGGGCTTCGGATTGTGGTATCTCTGGAATGCCGTTACAGGAAACACAAAGTGGAATGATGACGAGAATGAAATCATAATTTCTACGGGGCCTATAGGAGGAATTACCCAATATCCAGGAGCTGGGAAATCAATTGCAGTAAGTCTTTCCCCTCTGACCGGGACGGTAGTCGACTCAAACGTTGGGGGGCATTTTGGACCACTTCTCAAATTTGCCGGATGGGATGCAATTGAAATTCAGGGCAAGGCCGAAAAAGATGTTGTCATATTTATAGATGGCAATAATGGCTATGTGACAATAGAGGGGGCACCACTAGAGGATGTTGATTCCCATCTCGCAGCCGAACAATTTACTTCCATGTACGCTCAAACGTTGGAAGACAGGAAACATATTGCTGTTGTATCGGCTGGGAGGGGAGCAGAAAACACTAACTTTGGTATATTGAATTTTTCATTTTATGATGTAAAACGCAGTGTTCCAAGAATGAAACAGGCAGGACGAGGTGGAATAGGGACAGTATTTAGAGACAAAAGGATAAAGGCACTCGTTGTAAGATATGCAGGTGTGAATGGGGATAGTAATGGGCCTGCCAACAAATCCAAAATTATCAAAGCAGGTCTCAAACTTCACAGAGAGATGCGTGAATTAGATCAGTCCCAGAACAGGATGCGGGAAATTGGAACTGCACATCTCACCGAAATAATGGATGACTATGATCTTTTGCCAGTTAAAAATTATAAATATGGCTCCCATCCTGATACCAAATATATACATTCAGATGTTTTTAAGGAAAAATACTTTACTCAAGGGATGCCGGACGGATGCTGGTACGGATGTTCGATGTCTTGTGCAAAGGCTGTTGACAATTTCGAATTAAAAACCGGACCATATAAAGGCTGCAGGGTATGTGTTGATGCTGCCGAGTACGAGACTATTGCAGGTCTTGGTTCAAATTGTGGAATATTTGATCCCGAGTATATAATTGAAGCTAATTTCTATTGTGACACATATGGAATTGACACCATCTCTACAGGGACTACGATCGCATTTCTTATGGAATGCTATGAGAACGGTATTATAGACAAACAAATCACAGGTGGGCTTGAACTAAATTTTGGTAATGCGGTTGCGGCAATGGAGTTAATTCACCAAATGGGTGAAGGTAGAGGTTTTGGCAAGGTAGCAGGTAAAGGTATCAGGGAACTGAAAAAAATTTTTATTGAGAAATACGGTGCAGATCCTCAATTTATGCAGGATATTGGTATGGAAGCAAAAGGCCTTGAGTATTCAGAATATGTTACAAAAGAATCGCTTGCGCAGCAAGGCGGTTATGCAATAGCAAATAAAGGCGCCCAGCACGATGAATCATGGCTTATTTTTATGGACATGGTAAATAAGCAGATACCGAGATTTGAAGATAAGGCAGAAGCACTGTTTTATTTCCCCATGTTTAGAACATGGTTTAGTTTAAACGGGCTGTGCAAACTGCCATGGAACGATATAGAGCCTGCTGATAACAGCTTAACGGATGAACCAGCAAAAGTGCCTGAGCATGTCCAGAATTATGTTGATTTATTTAACGGTGTTACGGGTCAAAATATAACAAAAGAAGAGATGATTCTGCAATCAGAAAGGGTATACAATTTCCAAAAGATCTTTAACTTGAAAATGGGTGTTGGGACGAGGCAACATGATATGGCGCCGTACAGATCAATGGGGCCTGTAACAATCGAAGAATACGAATCCAGGGCAGAACGCTATGACAGCCAACTGGAGGAATTAGGTTTCAAGACAGAAGGTATGACCACACAAGAAAAGATGAAGGCTCTTAGAGAGCACAGGGAATCACAGTATCAAAAACTATGCGATGCAGTGTATGAGAGAAGAGGTTGGACTTTAGAAGGTATCCCAACTTTAGAAACCGCAAAACGCTTGAACATAGATTTTCCGGAAGTTGTAAAGGTGTTAAAAGGATATCTCGATAAAGAAGAACCCAAGTAATTAGTAAAGCGGATGTCTAGTATCGAATTAAAAGCTCGATGGGGGTGTTCCCTTGATAACAGTAAACAAAGAGGTAATGGAATTTGAAGAAGGGATGACCGTACAAGATTTATTAGACAAAAAAAAATTCACATTTCCTTTAATAACCGTTATTGTCAATAACAAGATCGTTCCGCGGGACGATTACTCAAAATTTAAAATTCATGACAATGATGTTATAGATGTGATTCACATCATGAGCGGAGGATAATGGAATATGTGTTTCCCCGCATTAGTGCATTTACAAATATTATGCCTCGCATTTTAGCGGGGCATTTTTCGGTTTTTTTATGTCATTAAAAACACGGTAAAAAAATAACGCTGCAAGCGGAAAAAATGTGAATTTGTCTACCAAGATCCTAATTGTCCCATTCCAGAAATTTAAACAAGTTACATACTCATACTGTATAAATTAGGATTCCGTGTCAAAAATAACATACATTTAATTGGAAGTTGCTAACTATTAAAAAGGGGCTTATAATTATACTGCAAGAGGGTGGTATGGCACAAAGAAAGGCATACACATGAAAAACGGATATATGATCGAAAAATTAACTAGTGTTCTTGATGGCATGTTACATAAAATAAATATAATAAAGCCATAAGTAAAAAAATAATCGATAGAGGGAGAAGAGAATATGAGCTTGTTCATAAAAGCGCTTATTATGGGAATAGTTGAAGGGTTGACAGAGTTTTTGCCAGTATCTTCGACCGGTCATTTAATTATCGTTGGAGATCTTATAGGGTTTGAGGGTAGTAGGTTTCACATAATGTTCGAGATCGTTATCCAACTAGGTGCCATACTGGCTGTCGTATATTATTACCGCAATAAAATAATCGATTCGATAAAACATATATTACCGCCAGAATGGGGGTTTAGTTTATGGTTTAAAATAGTGATTGCATTTATACCTTCCGCAGTTTTAGGGGTTTTGTTAAATGATTATATAGAGAAGTACTTTTTTTCTCCATTTACAGTCGCCATCGCCCTGATAATAGGCGGTGTTTTTATGGTTATAGCGGAAAACAAATTTGGAAGGTCAGGTTTAGATATTATGGACAAAGTAAATCTCCATCAATCATTAATTATAGGAATCGGTCAATGCCTTTCACTTTTCCCAGGAATGTCTAGATCGGCATCTACGATTATGGGGGGCATGGCAGCAGGGCTATCTGTAAGGGCGGCAGCCGAATTCTCATTTTTCCTTGCCATACCCACAATGTTCGGTGCTTCATTTTACTCTCTTGCAAAGGGTGTGGCCCATATGAGCACTTCAGAATGGCAGGCACTCGGCATCGGTTTTGTAGTTTCATTTATAGTTGCACTTCTGGCGGTTGACAGGTTTTTGACATTCCTTAAAAAGCATTCACTCAAATCTTTTGCGTATTACAGGATAGTCCTCGGTATTGCAATGGTTGCATTGATTGCAGCAAAATTTGTAAATTAACTCAAACGAATAATGTAAATATAATAAAATACCTGATTGTTGAAATCCTATTTCTTGAAATGGCAGGACATTTGCTTAAAACAATAATTTTTACATTTTTATTTACACCGGTACAAAACAGTTTATATAACTAATACATGCTAATCTTAGTGCCAAGGCCTTTCTTTACAGCATTGTTATATATTTTAGCTGCACAGGCAACGTCTTGTGCTGCTATACCAACAGTTTTAAACAGCGTAATTTCTCGTTCTGTTTCACGCACAACCAATTGGCCTGAGGAGAGCTGCCCAAGCTCGGCATCTATTTTTGAAGGAGAAAACTTTCTCTTGTTAATCGGGATTATGAAGTCGCCCGCTTCTGCGAGCACAGCTTCTTTCGAGTCCACGACTATCTTGTCAGCAATGTCAAAAAGCTCTTCGGGTAATTCCTGGACATCAGGTGTATATGAACCGATTGCATTTATATGTGCACCTGTTTTTAATGAGCTTGCGCTAAAGACTGGCTTTGGCGAAGTTGTCGCAGTTATGACAATGTCTGCAATTTTGACCGCATCATCCGGGTTTTTCGCTGCAGCAAATTTTATTTCTGGAAATTTGCGACTCATCAAATCAATATATGTACTTATTCTTTCTTTATCTGTATCGTATGCCATTACTTCCGTTATGTGGCGCACACAGCATATGGCCTCAAGCTGTGTCGTGGCTTGCACCCCACAACCTATGACGGCAACAGTAGTCGCTTCCTTGCGTGCCAGGTAGTAAGTAGCCACACCTGAGGTTGCACCTGTACGAATTGCCGTAACAGCGGCTCCTTCCATTAGAGCAAGCGTTTCACCTGTTTGCTCATCTTGCAGCAGCACTATAGCATTTATGGACGGTTTACCTATTTCCGGATTTTTTGGGAATATTGAGATGGCTTTCAAAGCGATGCCGGTGCCTTCGATGTATCCCGGCATAAATAAGACATTGCCCCCTTGGCTCACTTTTGACCTTATTGCTGTCCGCAACGGAGTTACGGTTTTACCAGTATAAAAATCTGCGAACGTTTTTTTCATGACTTCAATTGCCTCGCTCATGGATATTGACATTTTCACATCACTTTTAGTTAAAACAATCATTTCTTTGGATTTGGAGGCTTTATGTTATGCCTCCAAATTAATCGCCCTCCTTCCATAAAAATTTAATCTCATTTTGTATTTATCGTAACATAAATACACGCAAATGAACATCGGAAATAATATGTGCGATTTGAGAATAGTGTGAACGATTTGATAGACCTGAGATAATTTCTGGCAAGATAGGACATTGAATCATATCCCGGATTTCTTGACAAAAGAGTATGGTATGTTAGAATATTGTTCAGATAAGGCTGTGAAGGGGAGGAGTAGAAAGGATATTCCATTATAGAGAAGAAGGTCTTTTGGCTGGAAACCTTCTATGGGATTCTTTCAAAGGTCGCCCCAGAGCTTTTTTGGTGACTTGACTGTAGCCAAAAACGTGAATGCCCGTTAAAGCATAAAAGAGCTCATATGAGAATTAAGGTGGTACCGCGGAAGAAACCTTTCGTCCTTTAATGGAGAAAGGTTTTTTAAATACGCAGCGTTATTCAAGGGAGTTGGTAGCATTGAATAAAAATTTACCGTCAGTTTATGATCCAAAAGAAGTAGAAAGTAAATGGTATGATTTTTGGAAAAAAGAAAATGTCTTTTACGCCAAAATAGATAAGGCCCAAAAACCGTTTACTATCGTTATCCCGCCGCCTAATGTGACGGGGCAGTTACACATGGGACATGCATTGAACAATACCCTTCAGGATATTCTAATAAGGTTTAAAAGGATGCAGGGATATGTCACCCTGTGGCTTCCCGGGACAGATCATGCTGGAATAGCTACTGAGGCAAAAATAAAGGAACAGCTGTTAAAAGAAGGTGTTTCTAAATACGATATTGGTCGTGAAAATTTTTTAAAGCGAGCATGGGAATGGAAGGAAAAATATGGCGGCACGATCATTAAACAGTTGGAGAAACTCGGTGCGTCATGTGACTGGTCTAGGCTCCGGTTCACTATGGACAAAGGTTTGAGCAAAGCTGTCAGAGAAGTATTTGTAAGATTGTATGAAGACGGTCTCATATACAGAGGAGACTATATTGTGAACTGGTGTCCTACGTGTGGGACGACGCTTTCTGACATCGAAGTGGAACACGAGGAACAAGACGGTAAGCTTTACTATGTAAAATACCCATTTAAAGACGGCAGTGGGTTTATGACAATTGCAACGACTAGACCTGAGACGATTTTGGGTGATACGGCAGTAGCCGTCAACCCGGAAGACCATAGATATGACAAGGTATTAGGGAAAACACTTTTGCTCCCTTTGGTAGGTAGAGAAATACCTGTAATTGCAGATTCATATGTTGACATGGAATTTGGAACAGGTGCTGTCAAGATAACTCCTGCACATGATCCGAACGATTTTGAAATGGGCATTCGCCATAATCTTCCCGTTGTAAACGTAATGGATGAAAACGGGCACATGAATGAAAATGCAGGACAATTTGCAGGGATGGATAGATACGAGTGCCGCAAACTAATGGTAAAACGGTTAGATGAGATGGGTTACCTAGAAAAAGTAGAGGACCATCGCCATAATGTCGGCCATTGCTACAGATGCCATACGGCTGTAGAACCTATGGTTTTGAAACAGTGGTTTGTAAAAATGAAACCCCTTGCGGGGCCTGCGATGCAGGTTGTAAAAGAAGGGAAGATAGTTTTCGTTCCTGAACGTTTTACCAAGATATATTTAAACTGGCTGGAAAACATCCATGACTGGTGTATATCAAGACAGCTTTGGTGGGGTCATAGAATACCGGCGTGGTACTGTAAGGATTGCGGGGAGATGTCTGTTTCGAGGGATGAAATTACAAGCTGTCCCAAGTGCAATAGCAGTAATATCAAGCAGGATGAAGATGTATTAGACACTTGGTTCAGTTCTGCTTTATGGCCTTTTTCAACACTTGGGTGGCCTGATAAAACTGAGGATCTCGGATACTTTTATCCTACTTCTGTCTTGGTCACAGGATACGATATAATATTTTTCTGGGTTGCCAGGATGATATTTTCAGCAATGAGATTCATGGGCAAAGAGCCTTTTAAACATGTGGTCATAACAGGGCTCGTGAGGGATGCTCTCGGGCGTAAAATGAGCAAATCTTTGGGTAATGGGATTGATCCCCTGGAAGTTATAGATAAATATGGTGCTGATACTTTAAGGTTTACTTTGAGCACCGGGAATGCACCTGGAAATGATATGAGATTTTTCTGGGAGAAGGTGGAGGCAAGCCGAAATTTTGCAAACAAGATATGGAACGCGTCAAGGTTTGTTATCATGAACCTAAAAGGTTTCAAGCCGGGTGAGGTTCAACTTGAGAAAGCATCTTTGAAAGACAGATGGATACTGAGCAGAATAAACGAGGTTACTAAAGATGTCACGGAAAGCCTCGAAAAATTCGAAATAGGGCTTGCCGCACAAAAATTATATGACTTTTTCTGGAGTGAATTATGTGACTGGTATATAGAGATGGCTAAAACTGACCTGTACAGTGAAGATGAGGAGCGCAAGCTGTTCTCACAGAAAATGCTTGTCGCTTGCCTCAAGCGAGTCTTGCAGCTACTTCATCCCTTTATGCCATTTATAACCGAAGAAATATGGCAGCAATTGCCCCATGAAGAAAGTAGCATTATGGTGTCTAAATGGCCTGATTATAACTGTGACTGGGCATTTGAAGACGTGTCAGACATGGAAATTATAATGGATTGTATAAGAGGCATTAGAAATATCAGGGCAGAGATGAATGTCGAACCGGGGAAGAAAGCTGAAGTCGTTGTTAGGCCTTATGACGATGAAGCACTAAACATTTTAAAGGATAATAAAGAGATAGTATATAGCCTTGCGCGAGTATCAAAAATGCTTTTTATAAGTGAGGATGATCCGTCTCCACAAAAAGCGGTATCATGTGTTGCAAAAGGTGCCGAAATATTTGTTCCCATGGAAGGCTTAGTTGATACTGAAAAGGAAATAGCCCGTCTGAACAAAGAATTTAAGGAACTACAGAAGGAAATTGAAAGGGCTGAGAAAAAGCTGAACAACAAAGGGTTTATTGAGAAAGCTCCTTCTGATGTGGTAGAAAAAGAACGCTCAAAACTGAAAGAATATGAAGAGATGTTACAAAAAGTAAAAAAAAGGTTAATGCTATTTAATTAAAGATTACATTCAAGAGAGGATTGTTATGGCAAACTACAAGGAAGCCATTGAATACATTCACAGTTTCAGTCGTTTTGGAACAAAGCTAGGCCTTGATAATATATCAAGGCTGCTCAACTATCTCGGCAATCCTCAAAAGGGCCTTAAAATAATACACGTCGCAGGGACTAATGGGAAGGGTTCCACATGTTCCATGATTGATTCTATTCTGAGGGATGCCGGGTACAGAGTCGGTTTGTTTACTTCACCTTATTTGGAAACATTTAACGAAAGAATAAAAATAGACGGGACAAATATTACCGACTATGAAATATACAATTCGATTGAAAAAATCAAATACGTTGTATCGTTAATTAAGCAGCACGGATACAATCTGCCGACGGAGTTTGAAGTGGTAACCGCTTTAGGCTTGTTGTTTTTTAAAGAAAAAGAGGTGGATTTTGTAGTATTGGAAGTTGGCATGGGAGGGAGACTTGACGCTACAAATGTGGTCAAGCCCCTTATAAGTGTCATAACGCCCATCAGTTATGACCATCAACATTACCTTGGGAACACCTTGAGGGAAATAGCTTTTGAAAAATGCGGGATCATCAAGCCGAATACCCCCGTTGTTTCTGCTGAGCAGGAAGCTGAGGCTTTACAGGTAATATGTGATACATGTATTAGGAATAATAGTCCGCTGACCCTTGTATCAAATTCCGGATATTGCCCAAATGCCTCGACAATCAATTACTCTGTTAAAAGAGATGATCTAAACGGGGTTGTGTTTGATCTAAAGACACCAAATAGATCATACGAGAACATCGAAATAAGAATGCTCGGCTCGCATCAGGCAGGCAATGCTGCCGTTGCAGCAGGCGCGGTTGAGACCTTAAATTACCTTGGAATCGATATAAAGGAGGAAGCAGTATATTCTGGCCTGAGAGGGGCAAGATGGCCCGGAAGGCTTGAAATCATGGGAGAAAACCCCTATTTACTCATAGATGGAGCACACAATTTGGCTGGCATCAAAACCTTGAAAGCTTTAATAAAAAAACATTTTAATTCTCATAGAAAGATATTGGTGTTCGGAGTTTTAAAGGATAAGGATTATAATAAAATGGTTGAAGAGCTCGCCCCGCTTTTTGATGTAATAATAGCAACTAGTCCCGAAAGCCCGAGGGCACTTCCTCCGGAAGAGTTGAAAAATACAATAATTACAGCCTGCAAAGGTGTAAAAAACAACTTCAGTAATATACCCTGTATATATATCAGAGAAAAGATAAGTGATGCTGTCGGTTTTTCTGTTCAAATTGCATCACAACAAGATCTGGTAGTTTATGCAGGATCATTGTATTTGGTTGGGTCTGTCAGATCATTACTCAAAAAATATGATATTTAATTACTTTTTCCTCCCATCTTGAATAGAATATAATAACACGTGTTTTTTGGAGGGAGCTGCCATGGCAAATTGTCCTGACAGAAACCAAAATAACTGGGAGGAAAAATTAATTAAAGAAATTAAATCTGCTCAAAAGGAACTGTACGATGCGCAATTAGCTTTCGAGTGGGCTGAAAACGATCCAAAAGCAATAGATGCTGCAATATCCAGGATGCAGGCCGCAAATAACTATTACGATTTTTTATTGAAGCAAGCAAAAAAATTAAATATATCTGCTCACAAAAAACACACATAGATATTTTAATTAAGCAATTAAAGTTGCAAGTAAAAATCCAGGGAAATTTCGCAGAATTACAAAATATATTGCAGACATAAACCATAATCTATATCTTTGTATTTGACGTCAAAGAATCAAGGAGAAAATGAATAGCTAAATGAAACATATAAACGTGATATCAGATTGAGTCCATATGCAAAGAAGTATATTGTTTTTTATCCTGAAAATGTCCTACAACAATTTTACACTATGATTTTGATAAATGTTGTTCATGCAAGCTCTCAATAAACTTATATCAGACCGTTATCTTCTAAGTGCCTCTATAGGAGGTACCGAAGATGCCGAAATTGCAGGGTAGATTCCAAACACCAGGCCGGAGCCTAACGCAACAGTTACAGCCGTCTTTATGGCCTGAAAGCTGATGGCTGTTTCAAAACCGTAGAGCCTGAACATATTAAGACCCCAAATTCCTCCGGCAGTTCCGGCAATCGCACCTATACCGCTGACGTAAAGTGCTTCTAATAAAAATTGTAGGAGGAGGTCTCCCTTTTTAGCACCTAATGCCCTTCTAACACCGATTTCCCCGGTCCTTTCAGTTACTGCAACCAGCATTATATTCATTATGCCAAGGCCCCCGACTAGCAAAGAAACGGCAGCTATTCCACCCAAAAGCAATGTCATCACCCTATTTGCCCGATCGGCTTCCTGCACTAGCTTATTAAGGCTTGTTATTGTAATCAATCCGTCGCTGCTAGGAAATATATTATCATCGGCCTTACCTCCGGTACGTGATTCCACCATCTTTCGCTGTTCTACTATCATTGGTTTTTCTAAAGCTTCCTGAACGGATTCTTCTTGGATCGCAGGTGTTGGTGCGCTTTGGTCTAAACCAAGTTTTCGCTTATAAATTCTTCCGAGTTGGACTAAGGCCAAATCTGCTTCTTGTGGTGAATCTGTTTTGCACCATATTTCTTCAACGGTTCTTTTGCCGGCAATTTTTTGCGCGGCCGTGTATGGTATTACTATTTTGTTGTCGATATCTTCACCCTTTCCTTCACCTTTTAGTCCGAGAACACCTATTATTCTGTATGTATTGCCGTTCAGAGTTATTGTCTGTCCCACAGGGTTCCTTCCACCCAGGAGGCTTGAACCTATATTGTAGCCAAGAACAGCAACAGGTGAGCGCTGTAACACATGCCATTTGGAAAAGAAATGACCTGCGATAATTGAATTATCTCTTATGTAAGGAAAATCACTGTTAACTCCTATTATATTCACATTACCGCGGGTCCTCCGCCACTTCATAGTTGCTGTTGTATTGACTACAGGTGTAGTCATTGTAAGACTTTCTACTCTTTCCATAAGTTCAGAAGCCTCATCAGGTTCGAATTCAACGGATTTGTCATTTGCCTTGATGGCGATTACATTAGTGCCGAGGCTTTCAAACTGGGCGATCACGGCTTGGCGCGCCCCCTCGCCAATGCCCATAAGGGTCACAACAGAAGTAACCCCTATTGTTACGCCTAAGATTGTCAGGATAGAACGCAGCGGGTTGGCAAGAATGCCATGAAAGGCCATTTTAGAAGCAAAACAAAACCTGATTAATAGTTGATATAATTGTTTCGACTCTCTCACTTATACTCCTCCCGCCTTATTAAATTAGTTGTAGCATTATTAGATGAATTGCCTTCATCTCTATTATCTTCTTGAGGTAGTATTGATTCTTTAGAACCGATGTTCTGGCTTGGGAGGACATCAGCACTGCTCCCTGTAATCACTAAATCGCCTTCATTAACACCACTTTTAACCTCTGCCACATTGTCGTTCATCAACCCAATTTTTACAGAAACCACCTTAGTTGTCCCGTCTTCATTTAGTATTTCTACTTTAGGTGAGCCGTCTTCCTCGAAAATTGCCTCCACAGGAATCAGCAAAACGTCATTTGCACTTCCTGCACCTATGTATGCATGTGCCTGCATTCCTGGGCGCAGGTTGGCACCACCTTTGACGCTGATATCGACACCGAACTGCGGGATTCCATTTACATCTTGCCCCATCGTGGCAACTTGCATTACCTCTCCCTCAAACTCCTCGCCCGGAAGCGCATCTATTGTTACTTTAACGGGGGCGCCTTGTTGGACGAGTAAGACATCAATATCATCAACCTGTACCCACATTCTCATGTCCGATGTATTGTAAACATAACCCATCCAGTCGCCTGGCCTTACGACAGCACCGGGTTGTTGTTCCCACCTTGCCACTACACCATCCATTGGTGCGCGAACCTCGGATTGGCCGGTTGTGGCAAGAAGTTGGGAGAGCTCCAGTTCTTTATTTCGAATCTTGTCGAGCCTTTCTTGAATTAACTGCTGTACATCCGTTCCTGCTAAAGAAACCAATGGATCTCCCTTTTTTACCACGTCCATTTCTTTTACATAGACCCTTGTAGCTACTGCTTCAACAGTAGACAGTACCCTTTCCTCATTAACAAAACCATCGACTTTTGCACTGTTTTTAAACCACATCACTTTTAGGTCATCTAAATCTTCTGAAGGAATACCTATTCTAACATCAACACCTGGCCTCACTAATCCAGGGTTGTCGCCTTGAACTTTTATCCAATATACAAAGCCTTTCGCGGGGTTATTTTCATCATTATCCGGGAAAGGGTTGGGATTCACCTCTGCCACTTGACCGTAGTATGTCCCGTCAAATATAGAAAACCTGACAGCAAGTTCTTGGCCTTCTTTTACAAGAGCGAATTCATGAGGATAGAGCTTGGCGTTAATCTCATACTTTGAATCATCAACAACCCTTGCGACTATGTGGCCTTGTTTGATTTCCTCTCCCTCATATATATCAAGTCCGGTTATTCTCCCATCTATAGGGGCGCTAATTGTAACCCCCTGTGCTGGGTTTATGTTATAAATATCACCCGGTGAAACACCAGTCATTTCAGACAAAAGCCTTTTTTCTACATTTATTTCATCTTGAAGATTTTTTAATCTTGTTTCAAGGGCGGGTGCTTCAAGCCTAGCAATTACTTGGCCCATCTTTACCTCTTCGCCTTCTTCTGCAAGCAACTCTACAATTGTATATTGTATCGAAGAAGTTTCAGCATCTCGGTAAGAACCTGGGGCCTGTATTCCGCCGCTTCTGGAAGGGTTAAGCGGGCCTGTAGCCTCAACGCCGACCGATATATCTCCTCGGGTGACGGGTTTTGTGGAGTATACTGGCCCTTGGGCCTCTTCTTGTGGAGGGGGGACTAAACCCTTGTATGCGTATACCCCACCTCCAATTACTATTATCACTATTAATGCAATTACACCGATTCTCTGTATCATTTGAAAAATACCTCCTCATATTTATAGCAAAAAATAAGTGGCCGCAAACATAATATTACCTGTCAATTTACCACATTTTCAATCTGTTCGATTTCTCCATCGAGCAGGTGATAAATTCGATTACCATAATTTGCTACATTTTTTTCATGTGTTACCTGGACTATTGTTATTCCCATTTTCTTGTTTAGGTCGCTAAATATTTCCATTATGCTTTTACCCGTTTTGGAATCCAATGCTCCGGTTGGTTCATCGGCCAAAAGCAATTTTGGTTCACCAACTATAGAGCGGGCGATTGCTACCCGCTGCTGTTCACCGCCTGACAGCTGTGATGGCAGGTGATGAATCCTATCTTTTAAGCCTACAGAAGAAAGTGCTTCAACTGCCCTTTTTTTCCTTTCTCGACCATTTACACCACGATATATCAGCGGGAGCTCTACATTTGCTTGAGCATCAAGGTCAGGAAGCAGGTGAAAACTTTGAAAGATAAAACCTATTAACCTGTTTCTGATATCTGCCAGTTGGGCGTCCCTCATTTTCTCGACCCTTTGTTTGTTTATTTCATACATTCCATATGTGGGTTTATCAAGACAGCCGATAATATTTAAAAGCGTTGATTTTCCTGAACCTGATGGCCCCATTATAGAAATAAAATCCCCCTCATCGATTGATATATTTATTTTTTTGAGGGCCTCAATTTTAACCTGTCCGTTTTTATAAACACGTGAAATATCTTGAAGCTTCAAGAGCATTAATCACACCCCAATCTTCAGAATTTAATAATTAGACGTCTTTATTTCGACAAAAGTTCCTAATGAAACCATTTATTACTATTTCTTCATTTCACTCTTATTTCCTTCAAAAATTCAAATCGCCTTTTGGATAATTAAATAAATATTATGCGGGTAAACAGCTTTTGTGATAAAATTATGTTAAAATCGCTGGGGAGGATTGTAAATGTTAATTCGCTCGAAATGGATAAAAAAAATAACCGTTGCGGTTATTTTAATATTTGCTGTATTTCTGACAAGCCTTTCTTCACAAAGCACCTTAAACGCAGCCGATTCTTCAGATTCAGCAAACTCCGAAGTCCATTTTTTGCTTGAACTACAGGAGTTTTTAAAAAGTAATTATGTGAGAGAGATAAATGATTTAACAATTTTAAAGGGTGCTATTAAAGGGATGGTTGAATCTCTTGATGACCCTTACTCAGAGTATTTCACGCAGGAGGGTTTCAAAAATTTTAATGACAGCACAAGTGGTAACTTTAATGGAATTGGGATTGTAATAACTTCAAAAGAAAAAATGGTCACGATCGTATCGGTTTTAGATGAAACACCTGCAAAATTTGCGGGATTAAAACCCGGCGATTACATAGTTGAAATAGATGGCAATGATGTTAAAGGCCTGTCTGTTGCAGAGGTAGCCTCTAGAATTAAAGGCCAATCAGGTACAAATGTGAGCCTGGGAGTAATTCGCAGTGGAGAAAGTCAGATTCTAAAATTTAATATAACTAGAGATATAATAAAGGTAAATCCAATAGAATCAAAAATTTTAGGCCAGGGTATAGGTTATCTTAAAATTACTGAGTTTAATGATAATACAGTAGAAAATCTGGACAGTGCCCTAAATCAGTTTAAAGAAGGTGGTGTAATCGGCATAGTCCTCGACCTTCGAAACAACCCTGGTGGATTTCTTAATCAAGCGGTAGATGTTGCTTCCAGATTTGTGCCGGAAGGGCCGATCGTTAACCTTGTTTCAAAAGATGGAAGGGTCCAGACGTTTACTTCACAATCACAACCACACCCGTTTAAACTTGTTGTCCTTGTAAACGGCGGTACTGCCAGTGCAGCAGAAATACTTGCTGGTGCAATCAAAGACAGGGAAATAGGGGTACTTGTGGGTGAAAACACCTTTGGAAAGGCAACCGTTCAGAGGACTTTGAATTTGGGCGTTTTGGGAGCAATTAAGCTCACGATTGCACGTTATACTACACCTAATGGCACGGATATAAACAAGACGGGTATTACACCTAATTTTTTAGTAGAATTCGACAGGACAGATATTTTAAAGGATTTACTTCCCTTAGACCGGGATAAGACTCTAAAATACGGATGTATAGGACTTGAGGTGCTAGCTCTGCAACAAAGGCTCAAGGTTTTGGACTTGTTTAAAGCAGTCCCCGACGGGGTTTACGGGCCTAGAACCCAGCGGGCAGTTATGACTCTTCAACAGCAAAAAGGAATTCCCATAAATGGGATCGCTGATTCCTCTTTTTACCGAGTAATCAATGAAGCAATCAAAGAAAAAGTAAGCTCACAAGAAGATGCACAGTTAAGAAAGGCAATAGAAATATTAAAGGACCAAATGAAACGCTCGGCATAAGCAAACCAGTAGGTTTTGAGTTTTAAAGACCAGATTCAACTGGGAATTTGTGTTTAAATTTGAAAATTATACAACAGGAGGTAACCAGATGTTCGACTTAACTGAAGAACAAGAATCAAGAGCCAAACGTATTCACAACAAGTATATCGTTTTCGATGCACATTGTGATACGATTCTTTCGGTATTGGCAGGAGAGAGGAAACTGGGGGACAGATCTGAAAAAGGGCACATAGATATTCCGAGGCTCATTGCAGGGTCGGTAAATGCACAGGTCTTTGCGGTTTTTGTACGCCCTGAATGGTATAATAATCCAGTTTTTTATACACTAAAAGGCATTTCTTTATTAAAAAATGAAATTGAACAAAACAGTGCGAAAATTACTTTTGCGCGTTCATCCGAAGATATAGAAAAGATTGCCAGACAGGGCAAAATATCTGCACTTTTAAGCATCGAAGGTGGAGAAGCCCTTCAAGGGGATTTAGACATGCTCAGGATCTACAATGAATTGGGGGTGCGGTCAATTACCCTCACATGGAACAACAGAAATGCCTTGGCGGACGGTGCAATGGAGCAGAACAGCAAGGGCGGCCTTTCAGATTTTGGCGTTGCGGTTGTAAAGGAAATGAATAGACTGGGGATGATCGTTGATATAGCTCACATATCACCACAGGGATTTTGGGATGTGATAGAAAACAGCACAAAGCCCCCGATAGTATCACATTCGCTCCCGAGAAGGTTTGTTGACAGCCCCCGCAATTTGGATGATGATCAGATCAAGGCTGTTGCACAAAAAGGCGGCGTAATTGGGGCATCTTTGTATTTTTCCAGTTATGGTGATTGTAAAGGCAGTATTCAAAAGGTATTGGACGTCATCGATTATTTCGTGAATATTGCCGGGCCTGACCATGTTGGTTTAGGATCAGATTTTGACGGCTTCGATTATAATATACCTGGTATCAGTTCTTGTGAAGAAGTAATAAATATAACAAGAGGGCTTGTTTCGAGAGGTTATGGTGACGAGGAAATCGAAAAGATTCTCGGCAAAAACTTCCTTAGGGTATACAGCTTGGCTTAGGCAATAGAGTTTAATTGTTGTATAGTTGTCTAAACCTATGTTGGCATATGACGACGACCTACTATAATATTTTGATTCCGCTACAAAGATGATTAAACTAGCAGTAATTAGAATACGAGACTATAGAAAGTCTTCTTGTTTAACACTTGAAATAAACCATCATTAAGTATGAATACCAGTAAGTATGAATAACAAGAACAAGGAAAACCAGTATTTTAAGATACTCATATAAGGGGTTGTTTAAATGCTTCTCGGAGCACATATATCAATTTCAAAGGGTTATTACAAAGCTATCAAACAGGCGGTTGAAATCGGTGCGAATACCCTCCAGTTTTTTTCTAGGAACCCCAGGGGAAGTGCGGCAAAGGCCCTTGACATGGTTGATATCAGAAGTGCATCTGAATTTTCGGTTGAGAAAAATTTTGGTCCACTAGTCTCCCATGCGCCATACACTATAAATTTAGGTTCATCAAAAAAGCAGACACGTGATTTCGCAATAATGGTGTTAAAAGAAGATCAAGAAAGACTTAATAAAATCGGGGCCACATATTTGGTGTTACATCCCGGCAGTCACTTGGGAGATGGAATAAATGAGGGGATTTACAGAATCTCAAGTGGGCTAAAAGAGGCCGTCACAGATGTGGGGAATGTAATGATTTTACTCGAGGGGATGGCTGGATCAGGTTCAGAAGTTGGTTATACGTTTGAACAGCTTTATGAAATCATTGACAAAACAGGCATGCCGGAGAAGTTCGGCATATGTTTGGATACATGTCATATGTTTGCAGCAGGTTATGATATAGTCAGCCAACTGGATCGAGTTATCGAAGAATTTAATTCAATATTGGGTTTAGATAAATTAAAAGTGATCCACTTAAATGATAGCAAATATCAACTGGGAAGCCGCAAAGATAGGCATGCAAATATTGGTGAGGGTATCTTGGGGATCGGATGTTTTAAAAATGTTATAACTCATCCTGCTCTGAAAGAAAAACCGTTTTTGTTAGAGACCCCAGGAGGTTTAGAGTACTACAAGAGAGAGATACAACTTTTAAAAGAGTTGTATTCAAACTGAGTATAAAGAACATATTTTTTTTCACACCTGTTCAGTCTAAAATTTAAAAGGGTGTTCGGATTTTTAGTTTCAAATATACAAAACAGGATGTATTAATATATATACGTAAAAAAAAGGAAGGCAACAATGTGAGAAAGAGTGAAAAAGAACGCATTGAAAAAATATTTAAGCTGCTGGAAAGAATATATCCAAAAGCCTCCACACAGCTAAGATACGAAAATCCGTTTCAACTCTTAATAGCAGTAATTTTATCGGC
Source organism: Tepidanaerobacteraceae bacterium (assembly GCA_050949725.1). Lineage (GTDB taxonomy): Bacteria > Bacillota > Thermosediminibacteria > Thermosediminibacterales > Tepidanaerobacteraceae > JBMNGH01. The sequence goes on along the minus strand of JBMNGH010000003.1, from coordinate 61,510 downwards.
TCAATGTACAGATAAGAGGGTAAACATTGTTACACAAAATCTCTTTAAAAAGTACAAAAGCCCGGCTGATTATGCAAATGCACAAAAGTCAGATCTTGAAAACGATATTAGGTCATGCGGGCTCTATAGAAACAAGAGCAAAAATATAATTCAGGCATCAAAGTTAATCGTTGAGAAGTATGAAGGCAAGGTTCCTGATGTCTTTGAGGAGTTAATAAACCTGCCGGGTGTTGGCCGGAAGACGGCAAATGTCATTTTGGCAAATGCTTTTGGGGAGCCAGCTTTTGCGGTCGATACTCATGTGTACAGGCTTGCGCATCGCTTAGGCCTCTCAGACAAACAAAGCGTGTTTGGCGTGGAAAAGGACCTTATGAAGAAAATTCCCCGTAATATGTGGAACAAGGCCCATCACTTGCTAATACACCATGGCAGAAATGTTTGTAGTGCGAGAAGGCCAAAATGCACGGAGTGTAAGATACTGGAATTTTGCCCTGCTTCAAAAAAAGCACATAATTAAAACGGCAAATCACCTTATTATGTTTTTTTAAAGCCGCTTGAAATGACAACACTTAGACCAATGATTACTGTTAGCAACACTGCTGAAATCAGAGCGACGTAATACTGTGATGCATCGAAAAGCCATGGGTGAACATTTAAAGTGTAATCTATGATATCACTAATAGCCAACAGTGTAAGGAGCAGGATGCCATGTGATTTGCTAATACTCAGGCCATGTGAAAACACTATTCCTTCTGCTGCCATTCCCAAATGGGAGATTGTGAGATGAAAATTAGTGAACGTGTAATCCCCACCGATTATTAGGAAGTGAGTGTTAATTATTCCAGCCCAGATGCCGTATTTTATCAGCCACGCACAAGAGATGAGTGTGAACAGAGTCTTCGGGGCTTTGACGATATATAGTAATAAGACGATCGTAAAAAGGGCTGTCGCCGTTGGACTATCCGGGACAAACGGCCATAAAAAGGCTGGTGTCTGAGCTAATTGGTCTCTATACCAATAAAAACCATAAATTGAACCCAGTAAATTGACCAGGAAAAGAATAAAAATTACCTTAGGGGTTTTCAGGAATGATAAAAGCTTGTGTTCGTTATGCATTTGGAACACCCCTTTTTATAGATTCAGTTTCTCAAATAAAATTGGTGCGCCGAGGCTTAGCCATAATCCAACTATAAAGTGTATTATTACTAAAGATAATATTCCTGGGGCAAGCAAATACTTGAGCCCAATATAGACCAATAAAAATATTACAGCACCTATGCCGTATTTGGTAACTTTTTCTTTCATTCCGGAATACTTGGGATCAAATCCTATATATTTTATCTCAATAGTTGAACCAAACAGTATTCCTGCAAGCATGCTCATGTATTTATATATGTCGGGATGATTACAAAAAAGCACGAGGGATAAAGGGGCAATGATGCTCAATACTAATTTGAGGGTTAGGTTATAATCCGATATTTTCATTTTAAACCTAAATCCAAAACGTGCTGCTACCAATCCGATAGCTATACCTGCTACAACATCCAAGGGCCAGTGAACCCCGAGATAAAGCCTAGAAATGCTTACTAGTGCAATTGCAATAAACCCAATGATTTTGACAAGGCAAGTATCATAATGAAGCATGATCATTCCCCATAGTGTCGTTGCGCCCTGTGCATGACCACTTGGGAAAGAAAAACCTCCAGCAGAGGAAACAAATATAGACCTGATTCCGGGATAGTCTATTGGTCGGGGAAGAGCAGTTATTTCCTTAAGTATTATATTAATGTATATCGATATGATCAGTGTGCAGGCAATTTTAAGGCCGAGTTTCGTATTTTTACCCCAGTAAAAAAATGGTATTGCTATATAGTAAAAAGCTTGACTGCCTAGGTTTGTAATTATGATAAAAAAAGCATCTAAAACTGGAGTATGGAATGATTGAATAAATTTGAGTAATTCTGCTTGGAATGCGATTAACATTATATGTTCCCTCATTTGGAATACTGATTAATTGATGACATCTTGTCATTATCTTATTATATCAAAAGAAAGGAATGTTGGATGTGGATTACACTAAATATGTTGCTAAAAGGGTAAAAAAAATAGATGTTTCGACGATCCGATTTTTTTTTGATATGGTGAACGAAGTAAAAGATGTGATTTCATTATGCATAGGTGAACCGGATTTTACAACACCAGGCCATATAAATGAAGCTGCGATTGAGGCTTTAAATCGAGGTGAAACATTTTACACTTCAAATGCCGGGCTAATGGAACTTAGAAAAGAAGTATCAAAATATCTTAGCAGGAGGTTTGATCTTGTATACAGCCCAGAAGATGAAATAATAATAACAACAGGAGCCAGCCAGGCTATTGATGTTGCTTTAAGAACACTTATAGAAGTAGGTGACGAGGTATTAGTCCCTGAACCCTCTTTTATAGCCTACAAACCTTGCACGATTCTCTCGGAAGGCAAGGCGGTTGCAGTGCCCACTTATATTGAGGATGGATTTGCATTAAGGCCTGAGGTGTTGGAAAGGTATATTACGCCTAGATCCAAGGCATTGATCTTGCTTTATCCGAACAACCCTACAGGTGCTGTGATGACGAAGGACCAACTGGAAAAAATTGCTGTAATTGTCAAAAAGCATGACTTAATTGTAATATCTGATGAAATCTATAATGAACTGACATATGGGGTAAAACACGTCCCGTTTGCCAGCATCACAGACATGTGGAAAAGGACGGTTACCATAGGCGGGCTCTCCAAATCTTATGCAATGACAGGATGGCGCCTTGGCTATCTCTTATCACCTAAAGGGTTGACCAGTGAGCTTTACAAGGTACATCAATACAATGTAACCTGTGCAGCTTCAATGTGTCAACATGCTGCTGTTGAGGCACTCAAAAATGGTGACAGAGATATCGAGCGAATGAGGGAGGAATATGACCGGAGGCGTAGGTATACTGTCGATGCACTGCGTCAAATAGGATTAGAATGCTTTGAACCGAGAGGTGCGTTTTATACTTTTGCTTCTATAAAAAACACAGGCCTTACATCAGAGATATTTTGCAAAAGACTCCTACATGAAGCTAAGGTAGCTGTAGTTCCTGGTAATGCTTTTGGAGAAAGTGGAGAGGGTTATATTAGAATTTCTTATGCAACTTCTATGGAAAACCTGAATATTTCAATGGAAAGAATAAAAAAGTTTATCGAACTTTTGTGATTACTTTGCCGATAATGTTCCCGTAATTTCCCGCACATTTTATATAATTGAAGTTAAAAATGTTCGGAAATTATATTGCCAAATGGGCGAGGTTGTGTTAAGATTTATGTAAATCAGACTTCAAAAAAATCTTCTGTCGCATATGTTTTTACGGATATATACCAAAAATCTATTTAAAATCGTCAGGGAGGAATCAGTTATGTTAACAGCTATTATAAGAGTATCGATTAGAGAAGGGGTACTCGATCCCCAAGGTTCTGTGACTACAGCAACATTAAAGCGAATGGGAATTCAAACAGTGAAAAATGTGAGTTTTGGAAGGCTCATTAAGATTGTTTTCGATACAGACGACAAAAAAAACGCTGAAAGTCAGGTAGTTGAAATGTGCGAAAAACTGCTGGTAAACCCTGTACTTGAAGATTATGAATATGAAATTTCGGAGGTTTAAGCCATGAGGTGCGCTGTCATAACTTTTCCAGGTTCAAATTTTGAAGATTATTACTACATATGTAAAGAAGTTCTGGGCAATGCTACTGAATATGTTTTTCACAAAGAAACGTTTAATTCAAATGAATTCGATTTAATAATACTGCCGGGTGGAACAACATATGGTGATTATGTTCGTGCAGGTGCAATAGCAGTCCACTCTCATGTAATGGAATCGGTGGTAAACGCAGCAAGCATGGGTAAACTTATATTTGGGATAGGCAACGGATTCCAAATATTATTGGAAACAAGACTTTTGCCCGGTGCCCTGACTCGAAACAAGGATTTGAAATTTCATTGCCATGATGTATTTTTAAAGGTTGAAAATGAGACAACCCCCTTTACCGGTCTTTTTAAGAACAAAGATATTGTCAAGATGCCGATAGCACATGGTGAAGGCTGTTATTATGCGGACGATAAGACCCTGAGGCAGTTAAAAACGAAAAAACAAATTGTTTTTAGATATTGTGATAGCTTAGGAATTGTATCGGATAAGTCAAACCCGAACGGTTCCATCGAAAACATTGCAGGGATTGTGAGTGAAAACGGGAATATACTCGGCATGATGCCGCATCCAGAGAGATGTAGTGAAGAAATACTTGGAAATACAGATGGAAGGATGATTTTTAATTCTATTCTCCATTTTAGTGAGGGAGGAATAAATGGTGTCAAGTAGCAGAGAAGAAGCAAGAAGACTGGGTATTTTGGATCATGAGTATGATGAGATTATAGATGTGCTGCAAAGGGAGCCCAACCATCTCGAACTCGGTATGTACAGCGTCATGTGGTCAGAACACTGTAGCTACAAAAACTCAAAACCTGTTTTGAGGAGGTTTCCAACTGAAGGAGAGCAGGTTCTGCAGGGGCCGGGAGAAAATGCGGGAATAGTCGATATCGGTGATGGCCTTGCTGTAGTCATGAAGGTTGAAAGCCACAATCATCCTTCTGCGGTTGAACCTTACCACGGTGCAGCAACTGGTGTAGGTGGAATTATCAGGGATATTTTTGCGATGGGTTCCAAGCCAATTGCTTTACTTAACTCCCTTCGATTTGGGAGGCTTGATGAACCGAGGGTTAAGTTTTTATTTAAAGGAGCTGTTGAGGGAATTGCAGGGTATGGCAATGCTATGGGAATACCGACAGTCGGAGGAGAGGTTTACTTTGACAGCTCTTACTCGGAAAATCCACTTGTAAATGCTATGGCCGTTGGATTAATCAGCCATGATCGTATAATAAGGGGACTTGCGGCCGGTCCAGGAAATTCAGTAATGCTCGTTGGTGCTGCTACAGGTAGAGATGGGATTCACGGAGCAAGTTTTGCGTCCGAAGAGCTTTCAGATGAAACAGAGAAACCCACAATGCAGGTTGGTGACCCGTTCGTAGAGAAGCTGCTATTGGATGCCAGTTTGGAACTCCTGAAAAATAAGTGGGTAGTGGGTATACAAGATCTAGGTGCAGCAGGTCTGACATCGTCGTCCAGTGAGATGGCTGCGAGGGCGGGCAGCGGAATTGAGCTGGATGTTTCTTTGGTGCCGAGGCGTGAGGAGGGTATGACACCTTATGAAGTCATGATATCGGAATCGCAAGAACGCATGCTTGTAATAGTTGAAAATGGGCACGAAGATGATGTGAAGGAAATATTTGACAAATGGGATCTGAACGCTGTCAAAATTGGCACTGTAACCGATGATGGAATGTTAAGGGTTTTAGATAAGGGAGTGGTTGTTGCGGAGGTTCCTGCAAAATCACTCGCAGGAGGAGTGCCTATCATCAAACGGCAATCCAGAAGACCTGTTTATCTTGGTGTAATAAAAAAAGAATTCCCACCAGTCGCTCTGTCCTCCGATTTTAATGATATATTGCTAAAACTGTTGTCTTCTCCAAATATTGCGAGCAAAGAGTGGGCTTATGAGCAATTCGACAGCACAGCACTTACAAATACGGTTGTTTTGCCGGGCTCTGACGCTGCAGTGCTTCGCATAAAGGGGACTAAAAAGGGTATTGCACTTACAATCGATTGCAATGGTTTTTATTGCTATTTGGATCCTTACGAAGGAGGAAAACAGGCCGTTGCTGAAGCTGCGAGAAATCTTGCAGTTAGCGGTGCGAGGCCGCTCGCACTTACAGACGGCCTGAATTTCGGAAACCCGGAAAAACCGGAAGTATATTATCAGTTTGAAAAATGTGCGGAAGGTATAACCGAAGCCGCATTGGCCCTAAATACACCAGTCATTGGTGGAAATGTCAGTTTTTATAATGAGTCCAAGGGAAAAGCGATAAATCCTACACCTGTAATAGGAATGGTAGGCCTCCTGGAGGATGTAGAAAAACACTGCACTCTTGCTTTTAAACAACAAGGTGATGTTGTGATACTTTTAGGAGAAAACACAGAAGAGTTAGGCGGCTCGGAGTATCTAAGGGAAATACACAATATAGAAGAAGGAATGCCACCGCGGGTAGACCTTGACAGAGAAAAGGGTGTACAGGCATGCTGTCTTAAGGCAATCCAATTGGGCTTGTTGAATTCTGCACACGATATCTCCGAAGGCGGGCTTGCGGTAGCCCTGGCCGAATGTTGTATTGCGGGCAATACTGGCTTTTCTGGTGATATTGAGACTGATATCCGACCAGATGCACTTCTTTTTGGTGAAGGGCAGTCCAGAATAATCATAAGTCTACCTGAGGGTAACCTTTCGACATTTCAGAAACTTGCCGCAGACATGGATGTCCCTACGACCATTCTCGGTTTTGTAAGTCCCAACAACATGCAGTTACAGGTTAAACAAAAAGGAGTTATAACAGCAAGCATTGATTTGCCTAAGGAACAAATAGCTGATATTTGGAGGAACGCCATAAGATGCGAAATGGGGAATTGATATCAGATACTTTAAGAGAAGCCTGCGGTGTTTTCGGCATTTTTTCTTCCGATGTGGATCCGTCAATATCACGAAACATACAGTACGGTTTATACGGTTTGCAGCACAGAGGCCAGGAAAGTGCTGGGATTGCTGTTACTACTGGTAAAGGTATAGACTATCACAAAGGCCTCGGCCTGGTATCGGAGGTGTTTAATGAAAAGATTTTAGATGGGTTAAAAGGCTCAGTTGCAATTGGTCATGTGCGCTATTCCACTGCAGCGTCCAATACTCTCGTGAATGCTGAGCCATTGGTGGTGCGGTACAAAAATGGATCATTGGCAGTGGCACATAATGGCAAACTTGTCAATTCCACTGAGATTAGAAAAGAGCTGGAAGATGTCGGAGCCGTTTTTCAGACGACTGTTGACAGTGAAATAATCGCTTATTTGATAGCGCGGGAATCTGGTGACATTTTAAAGGCTATAGAAAATTGTATGAAGAAGATAAAAGGGTCGTATGCCCTTGTAATTATGACTGAAGACAGCCTTATAGGCGTGAGAGATCCTAATGGTATCAGACCTCTTTGCCTGGGAAGGCTAAACGATAGTTTCGTACTAGCATCGGAAAGCTGTGCATTAGATACTGTGGGGGCACAATTTTTAAGAGATGTAGAACCGGGAGAGATCGTTCTGATAAACAATAACGGAATAAAGAGCATAAAGACCTCTGATTTTCCGAATTCGTCCCTTTGTATATTTGAGTTTGTTTACTTCGCACGCCCTGACAGCGTTATTGGGGGAAAGAGCGTTTACATGGCTCGTTGGGAATCTGGAAGACAGCTTGCATTAGAACATCCGGTAAATGCTGATCTCGTCATAGGTGTACCTGATTCGGGAAACGTATCAGCATTTGGCTATGCTAATGAGCTTGGAATACCCTTTAATATCGGCCTAATAAAAAATAGATACATTGGAAGGACGTTTATAAAGCCTAGTCAAACATCCCGGTTAACAGGGGTAAAAATTAAATTAAATGCAATGAAAGAGGTGGTAAAAGGCAAACGGTTGGTGATGGTTGATGACTCAATAGTACGCGGCACCACAAGCGGTCAAATTGTAAGAATGCTTAAAGATGCTGGGGCTAAAGAAGTGCACGTAAGGGTCAGTTCACCACCTATTGTCCATTCATGCCATCTAGGGATAGATACATCTTCAAAAAAAGAACTGATAGGTGCCAAGCAAAATGTAGAGCAAATAAGAAGCCATATAGGTGCTGATAGCCTGGGATATTTGAGCATTGAGGGACTTGTCAAAGCGACGGGAATACGAAAAGAGGACTTTTGTACAGGTTGTTTTTGTGGCACTTATCCGGTATAAGAAACCGGCAAAAGGCATAGTTGCTATGGTTTTTTATAATGTTGTATAAAGTTAGAAATAATTCAATATGGTATAAGTATGCCACGGTATAAATTTTGCAACAAGGCAAATTACAGAAAGTTTTGTTTAACAATACAGTATAAATATGTATAAATATGCTAAGGTGTAAATATGCTTTTGGCATTGGCCACTATAAAATGGTGTGTCGAACAATGAACAGCAACAACAGGATTACCGTTACTGTTTTGTCGGTTTTAAAATAAAATGTGTGGAGAGGTCGTAATGGATCAAAAAATGACGTATCGGGGAGCAGGTGTTGACGTTGATGCTGGTAATCAGGCAGTTAAACTGATGAGAAAATATGTCGAATCCACCCCAACAAAAGGAGTAGTCGGTGGAATTGGCGGCTTCGGGGGGCTATTTGAACTCGATATAAAAAAGTACGAACGGCCGTTGCTCATTTCAGGAACGGACGGTGTTGGAACAAAACTTAAACTGGCTTTTATGATGGACAAACATGATACAATTGGGGTCGATTGTGTTGCAATGTGCATAAACGATATTCTCACCTATGGAGCCGAACCCTTGTTCTTTTTAGACTATATTGCTATAGGTCGCTTAATTCCACAGAAAATCGCCCTGATAGTAAAGGGTGTTGCAGAAGGATGCAAGATGGCAAATTGTGGGCTAATAGGTGGAGAAACAGCTGAAATGCCTGATATGTATGATAAGGATGAATACGACATCGCAGGGTTTGCTGTCGGCGTGGTAGACAAGGGTAGATTAATCGATGGGGCGAAAATAAAGCCCAAAGATATTGTCATAGGCCTAGCGTCTACGGGTCTGCACAGCAACGGGTACTCTTTAGCCAGAAAAGTGTTTTTCGAAAAGTGTGGGTACAGTGTAGATACACACCTAGATGAATTGGGCAAAACAATAGGAGATGAATTGCTCATCCCTACGAGGATCTACGTAGAAGCAATACACTCAATTCTTAAAAGCGATGTTGAGGTTCACGGGATGGCGCACATAACCGGGGGTGGTCTTACGGAAAATCTCCCTCGTCTTTTACCTGAAGGTTTAAAGATTATGATAGAAGCAGGTTCATGGGAAATACCACAAATTTTTTATTTGCTCCAAAGGTTAGGTGGGATTGATGATAGCGAGATGTACCGGACGTTCAATATGGGAGTTGGATATGTAGTTATTACCCCGGAAGAAAGTGCGGACAGAGTGATTAAAATTGCCAACAATCGTGGCATTCTAGGCTGGGTTATCGGAAGAGTTGAAAGAGGGAGAGGCGGTGTGTCGTATTGCCCAAGGTGAGACTTGGCGTACTCGTGTCAGGAGGGGGTACCAATTTACAGGCCATAATAGATAGCATTCAGTCAGGTTATTTACCGGCTTCTATTGAAGTGGTTTTGTCAAACAGAGAAGATTCCTATGCATTACAACGGGCTGCAAGCAACGGTATTCCTAATTGTGCTGTTTTGCCTAAAGACTTTAAAACAGTACAAGAGTACGATGAAGAGTTAATTAGTATTTTAAAAAAGTTCAGCGTAAATCTGGTAATACTGGCCGGTTTTGTAAGAGTGTTGTCACCTGTTTTTGTCAGGGCATATCCAAACAGGATAATGAATATACACCCATCATTAATACCATCTTTTTGTGGGAAGGGTTATTACGGATTAAGGGTACATAAAGAGGTTATTAGATACGGGGTAAAAATTACCGGTGCTACAGTTCATTTCGTAGATGAAGGAACAGATACAGGGCCGATTATTTTGCAGAGAGCGGTTTCGGTAGAAGATCATGATACGCCTGAAACATTAGCTGCAAGGGTTTTGAAAGAAGAACACAGGATTTATCCGGAGGCGATAAAACTTTTTGCCGAGGGTCGTCTTGTAATTAAAGGGCGCAGAGTTCACATTATTAAAGCAAAGGAGGAGCTTGAATGATTGGTCGAGCACTTATCTCTGTTTCTGATAAGAGGGGTGTCGTTGAATTTGCTAAAAAGTTAAGTGAATTGGGAATAGAAATAATCTCAACGGGTGGAACGGCAAATGCCCTCAAAGAAGCCGGAATTAAAGTGACAGCGGTATCGGATGTTACAGGTTTTCCTGAAATACTTGACGGTAGGGTCAAAACACTTCACCCCAAGATACACGGTGGATTGCTTGCGGTAAGACACAACGAGAAACATATGGCCCAACTGGAACAGTATCAAATAAAACCCATTGATATTGTTGTTATAAACCTTTACCCGTTTAAGAAAACAATAGATAAGCCAGATGTTACATTTGACGAAGCTATAGAAAACATTGATATCGGTGGCCCGTCAATGCTTCGGTCAGCGGCAAAGAATCATATGTATGTCATCCCTATTGTAGATCCAGATGACTACGGTCTTGTAATTGAGCGATTGACCAAATACGGTGACTTAGATCAACTGACAAGGAAAAAATTAGCCTATAAGGTTTTTAATCATACTGCGCATTACGATGCCCTTATTTCGCATTATTTGGACGGATGTATTTCTGAGGATTTACAACAGGAAAAAGAAGGTCACTGTGACGGAAGAAGGAATAATATCCAGTTGTTTTCCGATGCGCTGACATTGGCTTTTGAAAAGGTTCAAGAACTCAGGTATGGGGAAAACCCCCACCAGTCTGCTGCGTTTTACAGGGAACCGGGAAGTCGTGATAAAACAACAATCGCCGGCGCAAGACAGCTGCACGGAAAAGAACTTTCTTTTAACAATATTAATGATGCAGATGCCGCATTGTCTATGATCAGAGAATTCAGCGTGCCGGCTGCAGTAGGTGTGAAACATACCAATCCGTGTGGGATAGCTTGTGGGAAGGATATACATGAAGCTTATGTCAAAGCTTATAATGCTGATCCTGTTTCGATTTTTGGAGGAATTGTGGCATTAAACAGAGTTGTTGACATACTTACTGCCCGCGAGTTACTTAAAATCTTTTTGGAAATAGTTATTGCACCGGGTTATGAACCTGAAGCCCTGGAAATTTTAAAGGGCAAGAAAAATTTAAGAATCCTTGAAGTAGATGTTTCAGGAAGAAAACGTACAGGGTATGACATGAAAAAGGTTTCAGGAGGTCTGTTGATACAGGAACTCGACTCTAAAGACACTGAAGTGTCAAATTTAAAGGTTGTGACAAAACGACGTCCTGCACAAAAAGAAATTGAAGATTTGTTATTCGGTTGGAAAGTGGTAAAGCATGTAAAATCAAATGCCATAGTGCTTGCAAAAGATTTGGTAACAGTCGGTATAGGGGCAGGGCAGGTTAACAGGATTTGGCCTACACAGCAGAGCATTGCTCAAGCCGGAGAAAAGGCAAACGGATCAGTATTGGCTTCTGACGCCTTTTTCCCATTTCCGGATGTCGTCGAGGCAGCAGCTGCGGCCGGTGTTAGGGCGATTATACAGCCCGGTGGCTCATTAAGGGATGATGAATCAATTAAGGTAGCAGATGGATACGGAATATCGATGATATTTACTGGAGTAAGACATTTCAAACACTAAACTAGTGACAGATTACTTATTTGAATTTGAGGCAAAATGACTTTTGGAGGTGTGCCATGAAAGTTCTTGTAATAGGGGGCGGCGGAAGGGAGCATGCACTTTTATGGAAGTTAGCTCAAAGCCCAAAGGTTGCCGAGATGTATTGTTTACCCGGAAATGCCGGAACATCACAGCTGGCTAAAAACACTGATTTGTCGGTTGATGATATTGATGAAATCGTTAAATTTGCTAAAGAAAAGAAGATTGACCTGACCGTTGTAGGACCTGAAGCACCGTTGGTTGCAGGGATAGTAGATGCATTTGAGGCAAAAGGCCTTCGAATTTTCGGTCCGAAAAAAAATGCTGCTAAAATAGAAGGCAGCAAGATTTTTGCCAAGAATTTGATGAAAAAATATGGCATACCAACGGCTTCTTACAGGGTGTTCGACGATCCGGCCAAAGCAACAGAATACATAAAACAGGTTGGGCCGCCTTTAGTAGTCAAAGCTGATGGGCTTGCAGCCGGAAAAGGAGTTATTATTGCCAAAGACGAATCAACCGCACTTAATGCAGTAAAAAGTATTATGAATGAAAGAACATTCGGAAAATCAGGTGACAGGATTATTATTGAAGAATACCTTGAAGGGCCAGAAGTCACAGTATTAGCTTTTTGTGACGGATATAAGGCAATTCCGATGGTGAGCAGTCGTGACCATAAAAGGATCTATGATAATGATCTGGGTCCTAATACCGGTGGCATGGGGGCGATTTCACCCGCACCGGGATACAACCTCGAAATCTCTAAGCTTGTTGAAGAAAATATAGTACAAAAGACTATCGATGCTTTGTCAAGAGAAGGGATAAAATTTGTTGGTGTACTGTATACCGGCCTTATACTGACAAATAACGGACCGAAAGTGTTAGAATACAATTGCCGTTTTGGTGATCCGGAAGCTCAGGTAATCCTTAGGAGACTTGAGACAGACCTTGTAGATATAATTGAAAGAGCTATTGATGGAGATCTTGAATCAGCAAAAATAAAGTGGTCTGAACAAAAGGCCGTATGTATTATATTGGCATCTGGGGGTTATCCCGGCAAATACGAAAAGGGTAAATTAATTGAAGGCCTTAACTTGATAAAAGAAAATGCTGTTGTATTTCATGCTGGAACAAAGGAAACGGACGGAAAGGTTTATACTTTTGGAGGAAGGGTTCTGGGCGTAACTTCACTTGGAAGTACCATGGAAGAAGCTCGACAAAAAGCATATCAGGCAATAAACAGCATACATTTTGATGGAATGCATTACAGGAAGGATATAGGGTTGTGATTGCTGTATAAAAAGAGGAGATCAATATTGAGGTGTCTAAAATGGGAAAAAATTTACTGAGCAATATCCCATACCCGGTGATTGATGTCTGTAAAACATTAAGTAATGCAGGTTTTGAAGCTTATATAGTGGGAGGAGCACTAAGGGACATTATCTTAAAGCGAAAGGCTACTGACTTTGATATATCGACTGATGCCAAGCCCGAAGAAATCGCCGGCCTATTCCAGAGTGTTTTAATACACGGCGACTATGGGACCGTTATAGTCTCCGTAGATGGTTACAAAATAGATATCACCCCGTTTCGCGATGATGCTCCCGGGAGAAAACCTGATTATAAATATGGAGATAATATATTTCAAGACCTAGCTAGACGTGATTTTACAATTAATTCAATGGCTTACGAACCAATATGCTCAAAACTGGTAGACCCATTTGGTGGGGAAAAAGATTTAGATGCAGGAATAATAAGGTGTACCGGGTCGACAAAGAGGATTTGGGAAGATCCATTGCGTGCATTAAGGGCTGTTCGTTTTAGAGCACAACTGGGATTTGAGATTGAGGCATCGACATTGTATGCGATATGTTCTCAAAAGTACAAGTTGGTAAGTATTTCCAAGGAACGTATGAGGGATGAGCTCTTAAAGCTAATTACTGGAGAATATGTTTTTCAAGGTTTGGTGGCCCTTGTTAGCACAGGAATAATGGATTACATAATACCCGAATTAATGGAAGGCATGGGTCTGATGCACCACAATAAGCCGGTCGATGTGCTTGAACATAATATGCTCACGTGTAAATACATAAAAAACACTCCACAGCTTCGGATGGCCGCTCTTTTGCACGATGTAGCAAAACCTCGAACGGCTATACATGAAAAATCCATCATAGAATTTCACAACCATCACATTGAATCAGCGCGTATGGCCAGTGAGATTATGCGAAAACTAAGGTTTGATAAAACCATGACAAATACGGCGGTGTTATTAATTGAAAATCATATGTTCCACTATGGTTCGATTTCTCCAATATCAGATGCCCGGAGGCTTGTTTCAAAGGTGGGATGGGATAACATATATAACTTAATTGAATTGAGAAAGGCAGACAGGATTGCGAGCGGGTTTGACGACTCTATGGGACCTGGGCTTAAGAAGCTTGTGAGAGACCTGGATGCAATAAGGATAGAAAATAGCGACTATCGCATAAAAGATCTGACAATTACTGGGGAAGATTTAATACAGACACTTAATACTCCCGAGGGACCTTTTATAGGAAAAATTTTGAATTGCCTTTTGGAGAAAGTAATTGAAGAGCCTGAACTGAACAAACGAGATACACTGCTTAAAATTGCAAGTGATTTAATCAATTAAATAATAACATTTGTTTTCATTCCGAAAATTTGAAAACGATATAAAGCCTCAAAAAGCAGGCGCAAGACAATTCGGTGGAAAGATATCTCAGGTTAGAAATAAAGGATAACGGATTCAAAGACAGGGTCCATACTTCAAAGATAAGGGCCATACTTTGTATATAAAGCAATGTTTTGGTATAATATACTCGAAAACAGAGGAAGGTTTGTCGGTTATGTTTTATTTCCTGATAATCTTATTAGTTTTGGCTTTTTTTCCGTTTCTATTGATTCCAGTATTAATTTTTCTGGTAATTGGTTTTTTGTTTATGCTTCCGTATGTAATCCTTTTCAATTCTTTTTACAATGTCATCACAATACCTTGGCAAATGGTAAAAATTGCCGCAGATAAACGTATAAGAAAAAATCACAGCCTGGAGCATGCCACGATTAACGTGCTCGAGCATCGATACGGCAGTCCGCTTAAAATTGGAGGACTTGCACAACCCGACGGCTTTTCGCTGTCTGGACCAGATCTCATGTCACCATATGAAGTTATCGATGCAACTAGGGAAGGTTATTATAGAATGCTCCAAGGTGAGACGAATCTTGCAATTCACCCACGCTGCGGCACATCGATTGCCGCAGGGAATTTTCTATTTTCGTTGATTTTTATTTTGGTGCTTTTGTTCTCTCACCGTTTTTCCATTTTAAACCTGTTGGCAGTTATCCTGCTCGCAAATATTATAGCTAAACCGTTCGGCTTAACCCTGCAGAAATATTTTACAACATACCCGCAGGTAGATGATATAGCGATACTCGATATTTACATAAAACCACAGATGATGAGGTTTCCATTTGAATTTATTATTAATTCAAACCGTTCGTATTTTATAAAAACCTCTTCAAGCAGGTTTAATTAATATTTTCCATGAGGTATTAACCCAAAATAATTAAATGTTATATAAATAGTAATGTTATATATCAATTTTTTTTATTTAAAAATGATGAGGTGAAAAAAATGAGTATTTCGAAGGATGAAGTAGGCCTTGCAGCAGATATCTCGAGAATCTTTTTATCGGATAAAGAAAAAGATGAGATTACAGAGGAATTGAATGCGATCATGAATTATATGGAAAAGTTGGACGAAATTAACTTAGACAATGTTGAGCCAATTGTACATATGGCTCCGGCCAAAAATGTGTTGCGGGAAGATAAAGTATGGCAAAGTCTTGACAGGGATGAAGCACTAAAAAATGCCCTGGATAAAGACAATGGTTTTTTTAGGGTGCCGAGGATCATAGAGGAATAACCCATGTGTGAAATCAGACGAAGGAACGGAGGTTTTTCTATTGGAACTCTTCAGCCTTACAATCCATGAAGCACACGCTCTTTTAAAAGATCACCAAATATCTTCTGAAGAGCTTACAAGTGCAGTAATCGATAGAATACAAAAGGTTGACAAAGATGTAAGCGCTTATGTTACGACTGACTATGATAAAGCATTGGAAACAAGTCGGAAAATAGACAAGGACAGAGATTTTTCAAGTGTTTTAAAAGGAATTCCCGTTGCGATAAAAGACAATATTTGTACAAGGAATATAAAAACTACATGTTCATCAAAGATGCTGGCAGATTTCATACCCCCATATGATGCAACGGTATGTGAGAAACTAAAGTCTGAGGGTGCTGTAATTATAGGTAAAACTAACATGGATGAGTTTGCTATGGGCTCTTCAACGGAAAATTCAGCATTTTTCCCTACAAAAAACCCATGGGACTTGGAAAGAGTTCCTGGAGGTTCATCAGGCGGATCCGCAGCTGCTGTTGCAGCCGATGAGTGCATATTTGCTCTGGGTTCTGATACAGGAGGATCATTAAGGCAACCTGCTGCCTTTTGTGGTGTTGTAGCACTTAAACCTACATACGGCAGGGTGTCAAGATACGGCTTGGTCGCCTTGGCGCCATCACTCGACCAGATTGGCCCAATATCTAAAGATGTTGAGGATTGCGCTATTATAATGAACTCAATAGCAGCAAGGGATCTATTAGATGCAACAACTGCAGAAGTTGAGTTTAATGATTATACAGAAGGGTTAAACGACGGAATAAAAGGTATGAAAATCGGTTTGCCGAAGGAACTTATGGGAGAATGGCTGGATACTAAAGTTAGGGATGCTGTAATTGCGGCAGCAAGAAAGTTTGAGGAGCTGGGAGCTGTCTGTGAAGAGGTCTCTCTCCCTCACACGGAATATGCTTTATGGGCTTATCATATAATAACGGCAGCTGAAGCCAGCACAAGTTTAGGGCAATATGATGGGATCCGCTATGGAATTCGCGTAAAAAATTACGATGATATTGATGACCTTTATAGGAAAACAAGAGGTGCAGGGTTTGGTTTCGAGGTTAAGAAAAGGGTTTTACTAGGTACACATATTTTAAATTCAGGCCATCTCAAGGGCTATTATTTGAAGGCACAAAAGATCAGAAGACTTGTTAAAAAAGATTTTGACAGTGTTTTTGACAAGTTCGATTTGATTATTGTGCCGACTGCGCCTAGGCCTGCCTTTAAGCTGACAGAGGAGATACAGGACAGTTACAAGATGTACATGAATGACATCTGTACTGCACCTGTCAGCATGGCTGGCTTGCCGGGTATAACCGTTCCGTGTGGTTTTTCCGGAAAATTACCCATAGGCCTGCAGATAATTGGGAAGCCGTTTGACGAATCAGCAATTCTAAGAGCAGCTTATGCTTTTGAAAAAAGCACAAATTTCCATACCAAAAAGCCGGGTATATAGGAGGGAATATGATGTTAAAATATGATACGACCATAGGTCTTGAGGTCCATGTGGAACTTGCTACAAAATCAAAGATTTTTTGTGGATGCAGCACCGAATTTACATCTGAACCTAATACTCACTGTTGCCCGATATGCTTGGGAATGCCCGGAGCCATTTATGTAACTAATAGAAAAGTAGTTGAGTATGCGGTTAAGGCAGCACTCGCATTGAACTGCGAAGTCGAAAAAGTATCCGGGTTTGACAGAAAACTTTATTTTTATCCCGATATACCGAAGGCTTATCAAGTATCACAATATGAGGTCACCCTTGCAAAAAATGGCTATGTCCTAATTGAAGTAGGAGGTAAAACCAAGCGAATAGGAATTGGGACACTTCACATGGAAGAGGATGCAGGTAAGTTGATTCATGAAGAAGGGAAACCCTATTCACTTATCGATCTGAACAGGGCGGGTGTGCCGTTAATTGAGATTGTATCAAAACCAGATATGTGTTCTGCTGAAGAGGCATGGTTGTACCTTAATAAGCTTAAAACTGTACTACAGTATGCGGGTGTATCTGATTGCAAAATGGAAGAAGGGTCAATGCGCTGTGATATAAACATATCCATGAGGCCTTCAGGGTCAAAGACACTCGGTACCAAAGTGGAGGTCAAAAACCTAGGTTCATTCCGGGCTGTGCGAAGAGCTATAGAATTTGAGCAAAAAAGACAGAGCCGTATTTTAGAGGAAGGCGGAACCGTAGAGCAGGAGACGCGCAGGTGGGATGAATCCAAAGGTTGCACGATACATATGCGCGGTAAAATTGAAAATAGATATGCACCTGAACCAAACCTTTCGCCGGTGATCGTCGATCAGAAGTGGATAGATCAGATAATGAAGACAATGCCTGAACTACCTGATGCCCGAAAAGAACGATATATTAATAATTTCGGCCTCCCGGATTATGATGCTGAAGTAATTACTTCATCAAAAAAGCTGTCCGATTTTTATGAGGATTGCGTGAAGAACTACAATGACCCAAAGGTTATTAGCAACTGGGTTATGGTTGAGATGTTAGGTCTTTTAAATGAGACAGGTGTGAGCATTGACGAGATCAAGTTTAAACCGAAGCAGTTGGCAGTTTTATTTGAATTGATGGGTAATGGTACCATCAGTGGAAAGATCGCAAAGGAAGTTTTTAGGGAAATGTTCAATACAGGAGAAGACCCGGAGGCGATAGTTCGAAAAAAGGGTCTTGTTCAAATCACTGACGAATCTCAACTACAAAGAATAATACGAGATGTGATTGACCAAAATCCGAAATCGGTTCAAGACTATAAAAATGGAAAACAAAAGGCATTAGGTTTCTTGGTAGGACAGGTCATGAAGCTCACAAGAGGTAAAGCAAATCCTCAATTGACAAACAAAATTCTCAGGAGCTTTTTGGACGAAACGTAGCTCGCAAGAGAAGCGCGAAACCTACAAAAATCAAGGATAAAAGGGATAAATATATTAATAATCAAAAAGCAGACCCCGGTTTTTACTCGTTTGAGTAAGGAAGTAATAATGAAGGGGTTTGTTTTATTGTGGACAACAAGGTTACCCTTCCCCGACAGCAATCTTCGATTGCGTGTAGGGTGAAGTTCTTATTATGGCGATAATTATCGAATATTAAATTTAGAGCAGGATTTAAAAGATCATTATAGAATATTTAAGATAGCTGTTTTTTTCCCCAATTAAGATATAAAACGGGGATAAAATACTTTATTAAAAAAAAAGATTATCATGATGGGATTAAATTAATTTTTTTGGAGGGGTCATATGAAAAAAATTATTTACATTTTTGCCATAATGTTGCTTTTAATGATTGTTTCAATTACAAGCTGTGGTCAAAAACCGGCTTTAGAAGATGAACAGCAATCGATTGGCCAGGAACAAGCAGAAGATACATCAAATATTTTAAGAATAGCAATAAAGGCAAATCCACCAAAGCTTGACCCAATACATGCAACTGACAATTCTTCGGCAAGAGTCATCTATCAGATGTTTGAGACCCTGGTCGATTATGATACAGACGGCAACTTACAGCCCCTTCTGGCGGAGTCGTGGGAAATATCTGATGATAAAATGACTTACATATTTAATCTTAGAAAAGGGGTTCATTTTCATAAGACAATTGAGGGCGGACAGCCAACGGAAAACGGAGGACGCGAGGTAAAAGCCGATGACTGGATATGGACTTTAAATAATATTATAGACCCGAATACGAACTCTGAAAGGGCCTATTATCTAAATCTCGTAAAGGGCTACGAGGAGTTTAGGGAAGGTAAGACAGACAGCGTTTCCGGCATATCAAAGATTGATGACTACACATTTAAGATTGAGCTTGAATATCCTTATGCGCCTTTCCTTAACATAATGGCACATAGTTCGTTTAGTGTATTGCCAAAAGAGGACGTGGAAAAATGGCAAGACCAGTTTAACTTTCACCCTGTGGGAACAGGACCTTTTAAATTTGAAGAATGGAAACAGGATGAAAAAATTGTTCTTTCAAAAAACGAGAATTACTGGAAGAAAGATGATGACGGCAATTCCCTGCCGTATCTCGACGGGCTTGAATTTGGAGTCGTAGCAGACCTTGGGATGCAGTGGACTGAGTTTGGATTGGGGAATTTCGACCAAATAGAATCGGTTGACAATCCTTATTATGGGGAAGCAAAACAGATGGAAGGATTCCAAGAACGTCCCACATTAGGTACATATTACTATGTTTTCAACATGAATAAGGGACCTTTTAAAGATAATAAATCCCTCCGACAGGCATTCAATTATGCGATTGATAGGCAGGCTCTATTGGATATAGTGCTGAACGGTAGAGGAGTACCAGCTACTGGGCTTTTGCCCCCAGGCATTATGGGTTATGATGAAAATATAAAACCTGATTACACCTACGACATTGAAAAGGCAAAGTCGCTGTTAAAAAAGGCCGGTTATCCGGACGGCATTGAAATAGAACTGGTCTATGGTACCGATGAGGGAAACAGGAGGATAGCAGAGGCTCTACAAGCACAGATGGAACCAGCTGGCATTAAACTAACTCTTAGAAACGTGGATTGGGGTGCACTGCTTGATGCAGCCGATAGGCTCGAGATGCCTTTTTTTGGTATCGCTTGGAATGCGGACTATCCTGATGCGGATAATTTTTTGTATGTGCTGTTAAATTCTTCAAATATAGGCCCTCAAGGCAACTACTCTGCGTTTCAGAATATAAAGTTTGATGACCTGACGAGTAAGGCGAGGATCGAGACAGACCCTGAAAAGAGAGAGAAGTTATATAAACAGGCAGAAGCTATTGTGCGCGAAGAGGCTCCGATGCTTTTTATTTATCATTATACTACCCATATTTTGACACAACCTTATGTCAAAAATATTAAACTCCCGTTTTTAGGTGAGTATTCCATAAAATACACTGAAGTTAAAAAAGAAATGTAAGCCACAAAGCCTGGCAACTTTTATTATGTGTGCCAGGCTTAAATAGATGTGCAAGAGGGGAGATCTTTGATCAATTATATGATTCGAAGGATAGTTGGCGCAATTCCGGTTTTATTAGGAGTCATTGTGGTAGTTTTTATTTTGACCACAATTGTGCCCGGCGATCCAGCGAGAATACTGGCAGGTCAGAGAGGTGATCCAGATACGATTGCCAAAATCAGGCATGAAATGGGCCTTGATAAGCCCGTAGCAGTCCAGTTTAAAGATTTTGTAATAAATGCCCTGACTCTTGATCTTGGTAAATCATATAGGAATAATATGTTGGTAGTTGATGCGATCAAAACAAGGCTTCCCGTTACTGTAAAATTGGCAGTCATTTCGATGATAATAGCTGTTGGGGTCGGTATTCCCTTAGGTATAATGTCTGCCGTGAAACAACATTCGTGGTTTGACTATGTAGCCAGATTGGTTGCCGTATTAGGAATATCAACCCCTGTGTTTTGGTTTGCCTTGCTTTCGATTGTTCTTTTTTGTAAAATACTAAAATGGATCCCCGGCACCGGGATAGGAAACGGTGAATTTATTTATTTGTTACTTCCTTCAATTATTTTAGGCCTGAGGCCGGGGGCCCTTATTGCGAGATTAATGCGATCAAGCATGTTAGAGGTCGTGCGGCAAAATTATGTCAGAACAGCTCGTGCCAATGGTTTTTCAGAATGGACGATCGTAATTAAGCACGTATTAAGAAATGCCCTAATACCTGTAATTACCGTAATCGGAATGGAAACAGCAGGGCTTTTTAGCGGAGTTGTTGTTATAGAGCAAATATTTTCCTTGCCAGGGCTCGGAAGGTTGAGCATTGAAGCAATAACGAACCGTGATTTTCCCGTAATTAGAGGTGTGGTATTGTTTATGGCGTTCATTTTTCTTGTAGCGAATCTCTTAGTAGATATTTCATATCCACTGTTTGATCCCAGGATAAAGTACGACTGATTCGGAGTGAGGGTAATTTGGCAAAAGAAAATGCAATGAGCACGTTGCCAAACCTAAAAGAAAAAGGTCAAAGCCTGCAGCCTTGCAGCTTAATGAAATTTAAAAGAAACAAATTATCGTTGTTCGGCCTGGCTTTAGTAGCATTGATTTTCATGGCTGCTATATTTGCTCCGTTTATTACGAAGTATGATCCATATGAACAGCTCGTATGGTCTGAGGGAGAATCAGTCCGGCTAGTCCCACCGTGTGTGAAGCATTGGTTTGGTACCGATATTTACGGCAGAGATATTTATACAAGGGTAATTTATGGTGCCAGGATATCGCTTCAAATAGGCTTTGTTGCAACGGCCATGTCAGTCGTCGTAGGCGTGATTCTAGGAACCCTTGCAGGATATTATGGAGGACTTGTAGATGATATAATAACATGGGTTACAAACGTGATTTTTGCTTTCCCGTTTTTACTTTTTGTAATTGCACTTCTTGCATATTTAAAGCCAAATCTGCTTCTGCTGTATTTATCGATAGGAGCAGTTTCATGGGCCCCGTTTGCGAGGGTATCTCGGGGTCAGGTACTACAGATAAAGCAGATGGAATATGTTGAAGCGGCTATAGCGATCGGCAGCAGTGATTCTAGGATTATATTTAAGCACATTTTACCGAACATTATTGGCCCAATAATTGTACAGGCGAGCCTAGAAATAGGTAATATAATAATGTTGGAATCATCTCTCAGTTTTTTAGGTTTTGGAATTCAGCCGCCTGAGCCTGCGTGGGGATATATGATAAATGAGGGGAGGCAATTTTTTTTGTCGGGTCAATGGTGGTGGTCAGTGTTTCCCGGTGTAGCAATTATGGTACTTGTGTTGGGTTTTAATCTTTTAGGTGATGGTCTGAGAGATATTCTCGATCCACGTTAAAGTGATTAAGGGGATAATCATGGCTGATAAACTTCTCGAGGTTAAAAATCTAAAAACATTTTTTTCTACGGATGAAGGCATCATTCGAGCTGTTGACGGTGTGGATTTTTCGATCAATAAAGGTGAGGTCCTCTGTATTGTGGGTGAATCCGGGTGTGGAAAAAGTGTTACATCACAATCTATTTTGAGGCTTATTCCAAGTCCACCCGGCAAAATAGCAGATGGAGAAGTTTATTTTAATGGCCAGAATATATTAAAAAAAACTGAAAACGAAATGCGCAAAATAAGGGGCAACAATATTTCTATGATATTTCAAGAGGAGTCATCTTTAAATCCGGTCTTGACCATTGGCGAGCAAATATCAGAAGTTATAAAATTACACCAAGGCTTAAGCAAAAGACAGGCATTGGCCAAGGCAGTTGAAATGCTGGAACTTGTAGGTATTCCATCTCCACACAACCGGATACACTCCTACCCACATCAGATGAGTGGTGGAATGAGACAGAGGGTCATGATAGCTATGGCTGTGTCATGCAACCCGTCACTGCTTATCGCAGATGAACCTACCACTGCACTTGATGTTACAGTACAGGCACAGATTCTTGAACTGATAAGGAATTTAAAGAACAAGCTTGGAACTGCTTTGCTGATGATAACCCATGATTTGGGCGTCGTCGCAGAAATGGCTGATAACGTTATTGTAATGTATGCCGGTCAGGTTGTTGAATACGCTGATGTCAGGAAGATATTTAAAATGCCAAGACATCCTTATACAACCGGTTTAATGAATCTGGTACCAAGGCTTAACCAGCCCAAGGATAGCAGACCGGAGGCCATGAAAGGGGTTGTGCCGAATCCGTTTGAATTACCCAAAGGCTGTAGATTTCACCCTCGGTGCTCTGAGGCTAGGAATGTATGCCGCTTAAAAAAACCAGCTTTAGTTAAATTTGACGGCCGATTGGTTCGCTGCTTTAAGTACACTAGTGAATGGGAAGGGGAGGGCATAGGCGTTGAAAACCATAGAAATACTACTTGAAGCAAAAGATATCAGGAAATCTTTCCCAGTCCCAGGTGGCCAGTTTAGAAAAACCTTAAGCATTTTAAAAGCCGTAGACGGGGTTAGTTTTAAAATAAATCGTGGTGAAACCCTCGGCCTGGTAGGTGAAAGCGGTTGTGGTAAATCTACATTGGCCAGGGTTATACTTAGATTGATTGAGGCTACATCAGGTGAAGTATTCTTTCGAGGGAAAAACATACTCAAAATAAAAAAGAGTGAAATGAGGAATCTTCGGAAAAAAATGCAGATTGTATTCCAGGACCCTTATACCTCCTTAAATCCTCGAATGACAATTGGAGCCATAATCAAGGAGCCAATGGATATATACAACATTGCAAGTTTCCATGAGAGACAAGCCAAGGTCCTTGAACTGTTGAACATTGTGGGGCTTGGAATTCAGTATTTAAGGAGATATCCTCATGAGATTTCAGGCGGCCAGCGGCAGCGAGTAGGTATAGCTCGCGCACTTGCCGTACACCCTGAGTTAGTCGTATGTGATGAGCCTGTATCTTCACTCGATGTTTCGGTGAGAACTCAGATTTTAAATCTGTTGCAAGATCTCAAAGAAAAACGCCTTTTGACCTTACTCTTTATATCACATGACTTAAGTGTTATAAAGCATATAAGCGACAAAATATGCGTTATGTACTTGGGCAAGCTTGTTGAAAAAGCCGAAAGCAGTCAGTTTTTCAAAAGCCCATTACATCCCTATTCGCAAGCTTTGCTTTCCGCAATACCGATCCCGGATCCTGACGTCAAAAAGAACAAGGTTGTTCTTAAAGGGGACGTCCCATCATCGATTAGTCCCCCTGACGGATGCCGTTTTCATCCACGCTGCAGGTATATGATGCAAAAATGCAGAGTAACCGAACCAGACTTTAAAGATGTTGGTGCAGGCCACTTTGTTGCATGTCATTTGCATTAGTCTAATAAACTAATGACACAATTTTTTTCACAACCAGTGTAAAATTTAATAGAACAAATTAGATAAATGGAGGATCAATTATGGCAGTGATAAAACCTTTTAAAGCATTAAGGCCATTACCGGCCTTTGTGTCAAAAGTAGCGGCTTTACCTTATGATGTTGTAGATTATTGTGAGGCAAAGACTATTTGTGATAATAATATGTACTCGTTTCTACACGTTGACAAGGCAGAGGTCGATATAAAAGAAACACCAGACCCTCATGCCCCAATTGTATATGAAAAGGCTAAGCTCAACCTTGAAGATATGATAGCCAAAGGGGTTTTGCAACAGGACGTCAAAGAGTGTCTTTACATATATAGGTTGATAAAGGGCCACATGATCCAAAACGGTTTAGTGTGCTGTACGTCTATTGATGATTATATTGAAGGTACGATAAAAAAGCATGAACTGACCCTTGCAGAAAAGGAAAACGACAGGGTCAATCATGTAATGTATACAAATGCTCATACAGGCCCTATAATGATGGCATATAGATATAACAAACAAATCTCAGCATTATTACAAGGTTGGATCGCACAAAATGATCCTATTTACGATTTTAAGACTGAAGATGATGTGAGACAGACAGTATGGATTATCCAAGAAGAACGAACTATATCTGAACTTATCAACCTTTTTTCAAAAGTTAAATCTTTATATATAGCAGACGGTCACCATAGGGCAGCTGCTGCTGTAAGAGTGGGTTTGATGAAGCGTAAAAACACTACCTATAACCATGATGAATCTGATTATTTCCTCTCGGTTATTTTTCCGGATTCGGAATTGACTATCCTGGAATATAACAGGCTGATAAAAGAAATAAACGCCATGAACGCCGAGCGGATCCTAAAAAAAGTTAGTGAGAGGTTTGAAATAGTATACTCTGGCAAAAAACCATACAAACCTAATAAAAAATACACCTTCGGGTTGTATATAGACAACTCATGGTACGGACTATTGGCAAAACCGGGTAGCTATAATGAAAAAGATCCGGTTAAAAATCTGGATGTTTCAATATTGCATGACAACCTGATATTGCCGGTTTTTGGAATATCCGACCCTAGGTCTGACCACAGAATAGACTTTGTCGGTGGGTCAAAGGGTTTGGATGAACTTGAAAAAAAGGTATGCAGCGGAGAAGCCCAAGTTGCAATTACTATGTTTCCGACTTCAATGAGAGAGATAATGGATGTGGCAGATTCAGGCCTTACCATGCCGCCCAAATCAACATGGTTTGAGCCAAAACTGAGAAGCGGTATTTTCATTCATAAAATATAGTGTTAAGGAGTTATTTCTATCTGCTCTCGCCAATTACATGTTTTGTCTCTTTATCTCAAAACTGTTTTCAAGCCTGATTCCGAGTAATAGTTGAAATAAATATCATTAATGATTTCGGCGAAATGTAATGATATCAACCAATGTTTAGAGGTGGTTATGTTACCTAGTCAAATGTTATAATATAAAAAGCATTTCCGTTATTAAAGCATAGTTTGACAAGACAGGTCTCGTAATAACGTTAAATGACCCAAAAACCAAAGTTTAAGCTGTTAAAATTCGGAGGTAATTAAATATGAGCAGTTGGAATCTAGTTAAAAATGCTGTTATGATAGCTGCATTATTATTGATAACAGGCTGTGGTGGTGCTCGGGTTGATGAACCGTTGACGCGGTCGAACTTTATGCTTGACACCATTGTTCAGGTTACTGCTTATGGGGATAATGCTTCAGATGTCATAGATGACGTTTTTGAGCGAATTTCAGAGATTGAATCCAAGATGACAGCAGTGGGGGAAGACAGTGAGGTTATCAGAATTAATAAAGCCGCCGGAATAAAAGCACAAACGGTGAGCAGCGATACCTTTTATGTTATAAAAAGGGGTTTATTTTATTCAAACCAATCCCGAGGGAAATTTGATATCACAATCGGACCTTTAGTAAGATTGTGGGGTATCGGTACCGAAAACGTTAGGGTGCCTTCAAAAAGTGAAATATTTAATGCTTTAGAAAATGTAAATTATCGTGATGTTGTACTTGATGAAAACGATAACAGTGTATTCCTTAAAAACAAGGGGATGTCTTTGGATCTCGGAGGGATTGCGAAAGGCTATGCTGCCGACGAAGCGGCTGAGGTTTTAAAAAAGAATGGGATAAAGAGTGCTGCCATAGATCTAGGAGGTAATATATGCGTAATTGGAAAAAAACCCGATGGCACAATGTGGAATATAGGATTGCAAAATCCGTTTGAACCTCGGGGGAGTATTTTTGCCATAGCAGCGGTGGCTGATAAGACCCTTGTGACGTCAGGGGTTTACGAAAGATTTTTCGAAAGGGACGATAAGAGGTACCACCATATACTCGACACTGCTACGGGATATCCTGTTGAAAACGATCTGGTAGGGGTGACAATAATAACGGATAAATCAATAGATGCCGATGCACTTTCAACAACAATGTTTTCAATGGGGTTGAGTGATGGTATAAAACTCGTTGAAAAGCTACAAGAGGTAGATGCGGTTTTTGTAACCATAGACAAAAAAGTGTATATGAGCTTTGAGCCGGATTTTTATGATTTCAAGCTGGTAAGTGACGATTTTCAAATAATGGATTAAACATCGATTTAGAAGCCGACTGTTATCGGGATTGGGAGACACTAATTACTAAGATTATACAAACATTAATTGTAAAATCAAGGATATACTTTGTGATTATTTTCTCTAACCGTATTGTAAAAAATAAGTCGTTATGCTAAAATGAAATCCGAGGGAGTTGGGGCTAATGTTTCGGAAATATAAGATTCCTGATGCTACAATTGGAAGGTTATCATTGTATTCCCGATATTTGAATGAAGCTGACAAAAGAGGGATTACTACTGTATCATCACAGAATATAGCTAAAGCGACGGGAGTTACCCCTGCTCAGGTCAGGAAGGACCTTGCATACTTTGGAGAATTTGGTACACGTGGTGTAGGATATAATTCGAGGGAATTATACAACCACATAATGAAAATACTGGGGCTGGACAGAAAGTGGCCCGTTGCAATTATAGGAGCAGGCAATCTTGGTAAAGCTTTACTGCGCTATAAAGGTTTTAATGAACGAGGATTTGATATAAAGTGTATTTTTGACTCCGATACTGCTAAAATAGGTAAAAAGTTGGCCAATATTGAGATATTTCCCATGGAAGTAATTGAAGAAAAGGTTAGAGAATATGGTATAAAAATGGCTATAATTGCAGTGCCCGCAGATTCGGCTCAAGACGTAACAGATAAGCTTGCTAGAGCCGGTATTAAAGGAATATTAAATTTTGCCCCTATAAATATTAATGTTGATGGTGATGTTTTGATAAAAAGGGTAGACTTAGCAGCCCAGCTTGAGTACCTGACTTTTTACCTGGAGGATTGACATATGAAGCTGTCTGAGATAAAGGAGCTGCTTCATGCCGAAGTTTTATACGGAGAAAATTTTTTGGATATAGATATAGACAATGCCTGTGGAACAGAATTGATCAGCAGTATTCTTGAAGATACAAAGACTAAAGCAGTACTTCTTACCGGTTTAACACATTTCCAAGTTATTCAAACAGCTAGCCTTACAGGTTTTGCAGCGATTGTTTTTGTTAGAGGAAAGTTGCCATCTGAAGAAGTTGTTGACATGGCGAAAAGTGAGAAGATTCCTATTTTAAGCACAAAATTACCTCTTTTTGAAACATGCGGTATATTGTTTAGTGCCGGGCTAAGGGGAAA
This sequence comes from Tepidanaerobacteraceae bacterium, assembly GCA_050949725.1. Lineage (GTDB taxonomy): Bacteria > Bacillota > Thermosediminibacteria > Thermosediminibacterales > Tepidanaerobacteraceae > JBMNGH01. Next base: position 33,412 of record JBMNGH010000003.1, on the reverse strand, counting down.
AAGTCAGAGCAGATTTCAAGGGGGAATGCCTCCAGGACATAATGATTTAGAGCCTGCAAAAACCATAAAGCTTAGCTATGAAATAACCGGTAATGACTTTAATAATGCAGGAAAAGCCACTGAGCAGGCTAGAAGGATTTTGAAACAGCTTGGCATAGATTCATCTGTGATAAGGAGGGTGTCTATAGCCGCATATGAAGCCGAAATGAATGTTGTCATACACGCAAGAAAAGGCAATTTATATTTTAATATAAATCCATTTTTTATTGAAATAATCGCCAAGGATGATGGTCCTGGCATACCTGATATTGACAAAGCATTGGAGGAAGGCTTTTCCACTGCTTCTGAAAGAATAAGGGAACTTGGCTTCGGTGCCGGTATGGGACTTCCAAATATGAAGAAATTCACTGATAATTTAGAAATTGACTCAACTGTAGGAAAAGGAACAAAAGTAATGATGAAGGTCAACATACAGCCAAATGAGAAAGCTGGTGAGATATAATGTTGCAGTATTATCATTCGGTGACATTAGATGTTGATAAATGTAAAGGTTGCACTAATTGTATAAAGGGATGTCCTACTGAAGCAATAAGGGTTAGGAATGGCAAGGCTCGCATTTTGGAAAACAAGTGTATAGACTGTGGAGAATGTATCCGCATTTGCCCAAATAGTGCCAAATATGCTTCTTCAGATAGTCTTGATAAACTGAAAGATTACAAAGTTAAAGTTGCACTGCCTGCCCCGAGTTTTTTTGGCCAATTCAAAGAGGACACATCTATAAGGAGTGTCCTTAGTGCTTTGAAGAAGATGGGTTTTGATGAAGTATCTGAGGTGCCTTATGCCGCAGAGGAAATATCAATAGCCATAAGAAAGTATATTGATACACATACCGATATAAGGCCACTGATTTCTTCATCATGCCCGGCGGTATTAAGGTTGGTACAGGTAAGGTTTCCGGAGCTTATAAGAAACATCATACTAATTAAAGCACCTGTTGAGATTGCAGCGAAAAGAGCCAAGGAAAAGATTTCGCACGTTTATGGTGTGCCTGAAGCTGACATAGGCGCGTTTTTTATAAGTCCTTGCCCTGCTAAAGTAACAGCAGTAAAGCAGCCTATAGGAACTGATAAGTCAGATGTGGATGGCGTATTATCTATAGCCGATATTTATGGTGAAGTATTAAAGAACCTTGGTGAGGAAGAATATGATTCTGTTTTACCTAATTCTTCCGGTATAGGAATTGGATGGGGCAGGTCAGGTGGTGAGAATTTGGCCATAGGTGGAGATAATCATCTGGCTGTTGATGGCATTCACAACTGCATCCAGGTGCTCGAAGAGGTTGAAATGGGGAAACTGAACGATATCGATTATATTGAATGCCAAGCTTGCGTAGGTGGTTGTATCGGGGGAGCGCTTACCGTTGAAAACCATTTTATTGCAAGGGTAAAGATCAGGAGGTTGGCAGAAAAAATCGGATTAAAAAGCAATGTTGATGAAAAAGAGGTAATGCAAAAGTATAATAATAAATATTATCACCTAAAAAAAGAAATTTTACCGAAACCATCTATGAAGCTTGATGATGACATTGAGAAGGCTATTCAAAAGATGGAGCTGCTAGAAAAGACACTCAAAGAACTTCCCGGTCTTGATTGTGGAAGCTGTGGTTCTCCAAACTGCAGGGCATTGGCAGAAGATATTGTGATGGGCGAGGCTAATAAGACCGATTGCGTGTTTATTTTAAGAGACAAAGTAAAACAGCTTGCTGCTGAGATGTTTGATATGGCTAGAAAATTGCCTCCTACCTTGGAAACAGACGATAAGGGGGGTGATTAGCAGATGAAATTAAGTGAGTTAAAAGAAATTTTAGGCCTAGAGTTGGTCACAAAAGAAGTTAATTTAAACAAGGAAGTAACGGGCGGCTATGCCTCTGACATGCTGAGCTGGGTGATGGCTCATGCACGCGAAGGCCAAGCATGGATTACAATTCAGAGCCACCAGAACATTGTTGCAGTCGCTTCGCTTTTAAATCTTGCATGTATAATTGTAGCGGAAGGTGTTGATATAGAAGATAGCACTTTGTTAAAGGCAAATAATGAGAATATCCCGGTATTTTCATGCAAGAAAACTGTTTATGAAATTTGTGGTATATTGTATAATGAATTAAAAGGTGTCGACGGAAATGTTTGATGAATATCCGGCAGACCTTCATATACACACTTGCCTTTCTCCATGTGCTGATGACGAAATGAATCCTATAAACATATTGAACATGGCCAAATTGCAAGGGACCAAGATACTGGGCATTTGCGACCACAATTCAGCTAAAAACATTGGAGCAATGCTTGAAGCAGCAAAAAAATATGACATTCTTGTAATACCCGGGATGGAAGTGCAAAGTGCTGAAGAAGTGCATTTAATATGCCTTTTTGAAAGTCTGAAAGAAATACTTGAAATGCAGGAATTCGTTTACAAAAACCTTCCTAAGGTAGAAAACGAACCCAGTATTTTCGGCAGGCAATTAATTGTTGACGCCCAGGGCAGGGTTATCAAAGAAGAACGACAGATGTTATTGACATCTACAATGCTTACTGTAGAACAGATTTCGGCAAAAGTATCAAGACTTAACGGGATTTTTATCCCGGCTCATATTGACAAGAGGTCTTTCAGCTTATTGGGGCAACTCGGTTTTATACCTGAGGGACTTGACATAAAAGCAGTTGAGTTTTCCAGAAATATTGGTGAAGCAGATTTTAAAAAGCGATACAAAATTAACAGCAGTTACACATTAATTACAAATTCAGATGCTCATAGGTTGATAGAAATGGTTTTTCAAAAAACCTTTTTCTACTTAAAATCTCTAAGCTTTGGCGAGCTGGTGATGGCTTTAGAAGGTAAAAACGGGAGAGGAGTGATAGTAAAAGAGGGTTAAATTCATTTATATTAGTGAAAAAGAGAACTATTACAATTGAGGAGAGGGATGAAAAATGGAGGCAGCATTACAAAAAGAACTTGATGAGAAGATTCTACAAGTAGAACAAATACTTGAAAAGCACAAAGGTGAAAAAGGTGCTCTTCTGCAAATTCTACAGGAAGCACAGGGAATAATAGGTTACCTTCCATATGATGTCCTAAGGATAGTTGCAGAAAGCCTGAATATTCCCTTGAGTGAAATTTATAGCACCGTTACTTTTTATTCCTTTTTTAATCTAAAACCCAAAGGTAAATACCAAATAAGGGTATGTCTTGGCACGGCTTGTTACGTAAGAGGTGCAGACAAGATACTAGAGAGATTAAAGGAAGAACTCGGAGTAGAAGTAGGAGATACGACAGAAGACCTGAAATTTTCACTCGACGCATGCCGTTGTGTAGGTGCTTGTGGTCTTGCACCCACCATAATAATAAATGATGATGTTTATGGTAGGCTGACCCCTGACAAAATACCTGATATACTAAAAAAATATTGATGAATAGATATGAAGGAACTTTCACTTCATGTACTTGATATAGTTCAAAACTCGATACGTGCCGATGCGTCCTTGGTAATTATCAACATTTTCGAGGATCTTGCAGCAGATACATTGTCTATTGAGATATTAGATGACGGCAGGGGCATGGACAAAGAAACGTTAAAAAAGGTTCAAGACCCCTTTTTTACAACAAGGACAACCCGAAAGGTAGGTTTAGGCATACCTTTATTTGCACAGCTTGCAAGAGATTGTGGCGGGGATTTTACAATCAAATCAGATATTAATAAAGGGACTGTTGTCAAAGCCTTATTTATCAGGTCCCATATAGATATGCCGCCACTCGGAAGTATGGTGGATACCATTGTATCACTTGTTGCAGTAAACCCGGACATTGATTTTTTGTACCATCACCGTTTAGATAAAAAGGACTTTGTTTTAGACACGCGTGAAATAAAAAAGAGGCTAGGGGATGTGCCCATATCACATCCTATGGTTTTAGATTGGATAAAAAGCTTTATAAAAGAGGGATTGACCGAAATAAATGGAGGTGTGGATAATGTCAACGATAAAATCCATTGAAGACTTGGAAAAGATTCGTAAACAGGCTAAAGACATGATAAATCTCAGAGTGGAAAATGAATCAAAGACAAGGATTGTTGTAGGCATGGGAACATGCGGCATAGCAGCTGGAGCCAGAAACGTCATGCTAGCAATTCTTGATGAACTAAAGAAGAGGAATATTAATGATGTAATTGTTACCGAAACAGGATGTATAGGTCTTTGTCAGTATGAACCACTGTTGGACGTAATAAAACCTGATCAGTCAAAGGTGACTTATGTTAATTTGAATCCGGAGAAAGCCAGGGAGATCGTTGTAAAACATATAGTTAACAATAAGGTCGTAGACGAGCTGGTAATACCTAATATATAACAATTGATCAAGAGCTTAGGGAGGGGTTAATAATGGAATTATACAGGTCTCACGTACTCGTATGCAAAGGAACCGGATGTGCGGCCTCGGGAAGTCCACAGGTGATGGAAGAGCTTGAGAAAGAAATCGAAAAAAGAGGCCTTTCAAAGGAAGTAAGAGTAGTCCAAACAGGATGTCTTGGCCTTTGTGAGTTAGGGCCAAATGTTTTGATATATCCTGAAGGTAGTTATTATTGTAGTGTAAAACCTTCAGATGTGCCTGAAATAGTTGAAGAACACCTAATTAAGGGCCGTATTGTCGAAAGGCTTTTGTATAAAGAACATGATACAAAAGAACGACTGCGTTCACTTATGGATATAAATTTTTACAAGAGGCAGAAACGTATAGCACTTAGAAATTGTGGAGTAATAAATCCTGAAGTTATTGAGGAATACATTGCAAACGATGGATATAAGGCACTTGCCAAGTGTTTGACCGAAATGACACCCCAAGAGGTTATCGACGAGGTTATGAAATCTGGCCTGAGAGGCCGAGGAGGCGGAGGATTTCCGACAGGTAGAAAATGGCAATTTGCAGCCAACGCTAAAGGTGATATAAAATATGTTGTCTGTAATGCCGACGAGGGTGATCCAGGTGCTTTTATGGACAGGAGTATATTGGAGGGAGACCCACATTCAGTGCTTGAAGCAATGGCTATAGCCGGTTATGCAATAGGGGCAAAAGAAGGCTATATCTATGTCAGGGCAGAATATCCAATAGCTGTAAAAAGGTTACAGATAGCCATAGAACAGGGTAGAAACCTTGGATTGCTTGGAGACAATATTTTAGGTTCTCAATTTAGTTTTAATATCAATCTCAGATTAGGCTCAGGTGCTTTTGTATGTGGTGAGGAAACGGCATTGTTAGCTTCGCTCGAAGGCAGACGAGGAGAACCTAGGCCGAGGCCACCTTTTCCGGCGAACGAAGGTTTATGGAGGAAGCCCACACTTATCAATAATGTTGAAACATACGCAAACATACCTGAGATAATCCTAAAAGGCTCGGATTGGTTTGTAAGCGTAGGAACTGAAAGGAGCAAGGGAACCAAGGTATTTGCTGTCGGTGGTAAGATAAATAATACCGGATTAGTAGAAATAGCGATGGGAACAACGTTACGAGAAGTTATTTATGATATATGTGGAGGAATACCAAATAATAAGCAGTTTAAGGCAGTGCAAACAGGTGGGCCTTCAGGCGGATGTATCCCGGCTTCAAAACTTGACATGCCGATCGAATATGACACCCTCGTGCAGGCCGGCTCGATGATGGGTTCCGGCGGTATGATAGTAATGGATGAAGACAACTGTATGGTTGATATAGCCAAATTTTTCCTGACATTTACGCAAGATGAATCCTGCGGCAAATGCCCTCCGTGCAGAATCGGAACTAAGAGGATGTTGGAGATTTTGGAAAGAATAACAAATGGAGAAGGCGAAGAAGGAGATATAGAATTACTTGAGAACCTCGCTAAAAGTATAAAAGCTTCTGCACTATGTGGCCTTGGCCAGACTGCTCCGAACCCAGTGCTATCGACAATTCGCTATTTCAGGGATGAATATGAAGCACATATAAAGGAAAAGAGATGTCCTGCAAAGGCATGTAAAGCCCTAATTCATTATGAGATCGTTGCAGACAAGTGTAAGGGCTGTGGGCTTTGCGTAAAAGTTTGCCCAACCGGCGCTATCTCGGGTGAAAAGAAACAGCCACACGTTATCGATAAAGATAAGTGTATCAAGTGTAACAGTTGTTTTGATAGATGTCCTTTTGGTGCAATAGTAAAATGCTAAGTATCGAAGAAGGGAGAGGCGAAATTATGGATATGGTAACATTGACCATTGATGGTCAGAAGGTTGAAGTTCCGAAAGATTACACAGTATTGGAAGCTGCTCATAAGGCCGGAATAAAAATACCTACACTTTGCTATCTGAAAGACATAAATGAAATTGGTGCATGCCGGATGTGTGTGGTCGAAGTAAAAGGAGCAAAAGCGCTTCAGGCATCCTGTACGCTTCCTGTATCGGAAGGCATGGAGGTTATGACTAATTCTCCTGCTGTTAGGGAATCGAGGAAGGTTACACTTGAGCTTTTGCTATCTGACCATAACCTTGAATGCCCTACGTGTATAAGAAACTTGAACTGTGAACTGCAAAAACTGTCAGAGGAGTTGGGCATTAAATCAATTAGATTCCCCGGGGTAAAGCACAAACCACGATATGATGACTTTTCTCCATCTATAGTAAGAGATGCATCAAAATGCATATTATGTCGAAGATGTGTCAGCGTATGCCACAATGTGCAGGGAGTAGGAGTGATATCTCCAAACCTTAGGGGATTTGATACAGTTATAGCCCCAGTTTATGACATGAGCCTGTCAGAAGTGTCATGTGTAAACTGCGGTCAGTGTATTTTAGCATGTCCTGTCGGTGCTTTAAAGGAAAAGGACGATACTGATAAGGTATGGGAGGCCCTGGCTGATCCAGAAATGCATGTGGTCGTTCAGACGGCTCCTGCCATAAGGGTGTCACTTGGGGAGGAATTTGGTGGAAAGCGTGGCCAGATTGTTACTGATAAATTGCCAGCTGCATTGAGAAGATTGGGCTTTGACAAGGTGTTTGATACTGATTTTTCAGCTGATCTTACAATTATGGAAGAGGGTTCCGAATTTTTGGATAGGCTGAAGAATGGGGGCAAGCTTCCGCTTATAACATCGTGTAGCCCCGGATGGATAAAATTCTGTGAGCACTACTACCCTGAGTTTCTCGACAATCTCTCTTCATGTAAGTCACCTCAGCAGATGTTCGGAGCCTTGGTGAAGACATATTATGCTGAAAAAGAGGGAATAGATCCATCTAAAATATTCTCTGTCTCTATAATGCCTTGTACGGCCAAGAAATTTGAATGCCAGAGACCGGAGATGAATGCGAGCGGATATCAGGATGTCGACGTTGTTTTAACGACACGTGAGCTGTCACGTATGCTGAAGGAGGCTGGTATCAACCTTAGTAAACTGCCTGATGAGGAATTTGATGAACCACTGGGCATATCTACAGGTGCAGGGGCAATATTTGGTGCAACTGGTGGCGTTATGGAAGCTGCATTGAGGACAGTATATGAAATTGTTACGAAGAAAGAACTAAAAAATCTTGATTTTACGGAAGTCAGGGGTGTTGAGGGAGTAAAAGAAGCCACTATAGGTATTGATGGAACAAAGGTTAACGTAGCAGTGGCTCACGGCCTTGCAAACGCTAGAAAGGTCCTCGACAGAGTAAAGAATGGGGAAGCCAACTACCATTTCATTGAAATAATGTGTTGTCCAGGTGGATGTGTAGGTGGTGGCGGTCAGCCGATATTAAGTGCATCGGAGCGCTTTGAGCTCGACTACCGTGAAGAAAGGGGCAAAGCAATATATGAAGTAGACCGTAATATGCCCCTGAGGAAGTCACATGAAAACCCGGCCATTCAAATGCTTTACAAAGAGTACCTTGATAAACCTTTAAGTGAAAAATCTCATAAACTTCTGCATACTCATTACATTAAGAGACCCTTGTACTCTGAAGAAGTAAAGTGAAATGGCAAGTAAGAGTTTTTTATAAAAAAACCCTAAAGACCTTCAGCAAAAAGCTGGAGGTCTTTATTGTAAAACATCAAGGTTCCCGGGGCCCGGTAGCAATCTTGATTGCGTAGCCGCATGGAGTTCTTATAATGAGAATCCCAGTAGCTATTCATTAACCTATAGAAGAAAAGCTTCTTTTATTGTATAATACAATATATGAGATAAAAGAATGGTGTAAATAAAATTCCTTATAGACGAGACGACAAGCAGTGTGAGATATTTACAGAAGCTGCTCTTGTTTTTTTACAGATATCAACATGCGAGAATAAGAGATCGATTCTTGAGTAGAAAGGTGGAATACACAGATGAATCTGACAAGCACAGTCGAAATAATCCGAGGTAAGGGAGACGAATTCACTAAAGAGAAAGATATCGTGATACGCGAATTTCCACTCAAAATCATCGTAAATGAGCAAGAGCTGGTTACTTTAGTTTGCACACCTAGAAATCTAGATGAACTTGCTGTAGGTTATCTTTTTGGAGAAGGCCTTATCAAAAACAAGGATGATATCCAAAAAATCGAACTCACTGGCTCGGATATAAATTTTAACCTAGCAAAAAATATGCAACTGTTAAAAGAAAGACGTAATCTAATTATAACCAGCAGTTCAGGAAAGGTATCGGCAAATATGGACATAAAAAATTTCAACCTTGAATTAGATGACACCAAGGTTGCTTATAAATATATATATGAAATGGCTGATGAGCTTTCAACCAGTTCGGAATTGTTTAAGGGGACTGGAGGAGTCCACAGCGCACTCTTATGTGATTTTACTAATAAATTTACGGTTTTTAGAGAAGATATTGGTCGACATAATGCGGTAGATAAAATTGTTGGCTATATGATCTTGAATCAAATTTCTCCTCAAGCTAAAGTTCTTGTTATTAGTGGAAGGATATCTTCGGAAATTTTACTAAAAACAGCTCGATGTGGCGTGTCAATTTTGGTATCCCGTTCAGCTCCTACTGACCTTGCTATTAATCTTGCAAACCAATTGGGTATTACTGTTATAGGATTTGTTAGAGGACAGCGCATGAATATTTACAGTCATGCAGATATGATAATCACTTGAGGTAATAACATATATCTTTCTGGTTGTGATATTGGTTTGGTATTTGGTGCAACCTTGATTATAACCCCGGAAATGACTCCGTTGCTTATTGTCATTTATACAGACCCATATTGATAAAAAATTAAACTAATCATGTATTCATTTGTAAACTGAGCCCATAACAAATATTCATAAGAGGTGTTTAGCTAGGATGATATAAATGCTTAAACTTTAGAATCTGTGCTAAATATTATAAGCCCAGGCTAAAAAATAATAAACGATAAACTTACGTAAGAATAAAAACATGGTTGAAATATGTCTTTCTTAGATATATATTTGTAATATATTAAATACCCTTATGGTGAATTTGGTCAATTTGTGTTAGTTAAAGTAGCTTAATTAAAAAATCATAATTTAAAAAGGTTTTTTTCAAAAGCATGTCGAATTTATGTTAGGTTTTACTTTTATGTGGGAGAGGTGAAACGATGCTTAAAACCTTCAGAGGGGGAATACATCCTCCATACAATAAAGACTTTACAAAGCATAAAGACATAAAAACCGCAGCAATTCCTCAGAAGGTTATCATACCTATGAGCCAACACGTTGGTGCACCATGTGATCCTATTGTCAAAGCAGGAGATGTTGTAAAAAAAGGTCAAAAGATAGGTGAGGCTAAAGCTTTTGTCTCAGCGCCGATTCATGCTAGTACTTCCGGAAAAGTAATTGCAGTAGAACCTCACGTCCATCCAGGAGGCGGCATGGTGATGTCAGTCATTATAGAGGCAGACGGTATGGATGAGGTTTATGAAGGTATAACACCTCCAAAGGCATTACAACAGCTTACACCTGATGAAATTAAGTCTATCATCAGGGAGGCAGGGATTGTAGGCATGGGGGGTGCTGGGTTTCCAACACAAGTCAAACTGTCACCGCCGCCAGAAAAAGCCATAGACACGATTATTGTAAATGGTGCTGAATGTGAACCATATTTAACATCAGACCATAGGCTAATGCTCGAACACCCTGAATCAGTCGTATTAGGGTTACAAGTAATAATGAAAGCGACAGGTGTAAAAAAGGGATATATCGCGATTGAAGAAAATAAACCTGACGCAATTGAAGCTATAAAAGGGGCAGTAAACGGTAGAAATGAGCTTGAGGTAGTTCATCTTGCAACAAAGTACCCGCAAGGCGGAGAAAAACAGTTGATCAATGCCGTAACAGGAAGAGAGGTTCCGTCAGGCGGCCTGCCGATGGATGTTGGGGTAATAGTTGATAACGCAGGTACGTGTGCTGCTATCGCAAATGTGGTAAAGACTGGAATGCCGTTGATCGAAAGGGTTACTACCATTACAGGTTCAGGGGTATCTGAACCTAAAAATCTATTGGTTAAAATAGGTACACCTTTTAATTATATTATACAACAGTGCGGGGGATTCAAAGGGAATCCGGGTAAAGTCATAATGGGAGGCCCTATGATGGGCCTAGCACAGTCGGTAATGGATGTCCCTGTAATCAAAGGTACTTCTGGTATACTCGTTTTGCAAAAATCAGAAGTAAAGCTTGGGGAGAGGACTGCGTGTATCCGCTGTGCAAGATGTGTAGATGCCTGTCCTATTAACCTATTGCCTACAAGTATAGCCAGGTTTTCCGAGAAGGGAATGTGGAACGAGGCGGAGAAATACCACGCATTAGATTGTATAGAATGCGGCTGTTGTACCTATGTATGTCCGGCACATATACCGCTGACTCAATTTATAAGACTCGCAAAAAACCATATAGTTGCTTCTAGAAAGAAGTAAGATGTCATAATTTATATAGCTGAAAGGTTAATTTAGTAATTTTTGAACTTACAAACGTATAACTAAACTATGCGTGGGAGGGAGACAAAGTGGTTGATGATAGATTGATTACGACATCATCTCCTCATATACATTCAGGTGAAAGCGTAAAAAACATTATGTTAAACGTGGTTGCAGCACTTATGCTTCCACTTATCGGAGGAATTTATTTTTTTGGATTTAGGATAATAAGTGTTGCAATCGTATCAGTTATTGCTGCTGTTCTCACAGAAACAGTATTTCAAAAACTGAGGACACGGCCTGTTACCGTCATGGATTATAGTGCAGTAGTAACTGGGATATTGCTCGCACTTAATTTACCTCCAGGGATACCGTTGTGGATGGCGGCTGTTGGGGCAGTTGTAGCTATATCGCTTGGAAAACAAATCTATGGTGGATTGGGTATGAACCCCTTTAACCCTGCTCTGATAGGTAGAGTTTTTTTGATGATTTCGTTTCCGGTGCAAATGACCACTTGGATTAATCCAGGTGTTTGTAGAACAATGCCAATTCTCAAGGGTGTTACTGGTGCAACCCCTCTTCCTGATAGTATTTCGTGTGCAACTCCCCTTCAAATCATGAAAATGCAAGGGATCGCAACAGATTATATGAAACTTTTCCTGGGAAATATTGGGGGTTCTATTGGTGAAACCTCAGCAGTCTTAATTATAGTAGGTGGTCTCTACCTTTTATTTAAAGGGTATATCGACTGGAGGGTTCCAGCCACGTACCTTGGAACAGTGGCGGTTTTGTCACTGATTTTCGGCGGAGATCCAATATTCAACCTGCTTTCAGGCGGCCTGATGCTCGGTGCATTTTTTATGGCAACAGATATGGTGACTTCACCTGTGAGCAGGACCGGAAAGATTATTTTTGGCATAGGTGCCGGGTTTTTTACTGTCCTTATAAGGTTTTTTGGAGGATATCCTGAGGGCGTTTCTTTTTCAATACTTCTCATGAATGCCTTTACACCTATTATAAATAGATACACAGTTCCCAGAATATATGGGGAGGTGAAGGTTCGATGAACCAATATATGAGGATGATCCTTGTACTTGCTGTGATTTCAATGGTGGCAGGAACAGTACTTGCCTTCTCATATGAAGTTACAAATCCCAAGATTCGGGAGCAAGAAAGGCAAGCCTTAGAGCAATCTGTAATTGACGTAATACCCGGGGTAGAAAATATTACTGAGACGAGTAAAGAAGATATGACTTTTTATATCGGTGAGGACAACCAGGGAAACAGAAAAGGTATTGCATTTAAGGTCTCAGGTTCGGGATTTAACGGGCCTATTGAAATAATGGTGGGATATGATCCTAATGAGGGCAAACTGACTGGGATACAGATACTTTCAATGTCTGAGACGCCCGGATTGGGCGCTAAGATAAATGATCCTGACTTTACAGGTCAGTTTATAGGAAAATCCGTAAACGATAAATTTATACCAAAAGAAGATATTAACATAATAACAGGTGCTACAATTTCTCCTACGGCGGTGGCAAATGCCATCAAGTCAGGGCTAGACAAGGTGACACAAATATATCCCGTGGGAGGCGACTTTTAAATGTTACAGCTTGTAAAGGACTTTGTAAACGGTTTATGGAATGAAAACCCTATTTTCAGAATGGTCATCGGAATCTGTTCTGCGCTTGCGGTTACCACTGCTGCCCAAAACGGTATAGCTATGGGCCTTGCTCTTACTTTTGTTTTGACGTGTTCCAGTATTTTGATTTCATTGTTGAGGAATATCATACCTTCTAAGGTGAGGATTCCGTGTTATATAATTGTTATAGCCACTTTCACTACTGTTGTGGATCTTGCGATGAAGGCTTATTTTCCGTCTCTTTATGAAGTTATGGGTTTATTCATACCTCTGATAGTTGTGAACTGTATTGTGTTGGCGCGCGCAGAAGCTTTTGCATCAAAGGTAGGTCTGACGAGATCTATAGCTGACGCCTTGGGAATGGGCCTCGGCTATACTTGGGCAATTACGTTAATAAGCATTATTCGCGAGATATTAGGTTCCGGAACTGTTTTTGGCATAAACGTTGTGGGGGAAGAGGCTACTAGATGGGTAATCATGATTTTGCCTCCCGGAGCTTTTATAGTGATGGGTATTCTTGTAGGGTTAATGAACCTGATTACCCGTAAATCATCGCAGGATATCCATTAAGATTTATGATATTACATGGGGAGGTGTCGGTGGATGCTGAAAGAAATATTTATCATAATTATTGGTGCTGTATTTGTAAACAACTTTGTTTTCTCCAGATTTTTAGGTCAATGTCCATTTCTCGGTGTTTCAAACAAAACCGAAACTGCCGTCGGCATGGGTATGGCAACAACCTTTGTATTGACATTAACAGCAATAGCAGCTTATTTTATACAGACATATATACTTGAACCCTTTGGGCTTGCTCCTTTTTTGCAAATCGTATCGTTTATACTTGTAATTGCATCTCTTGTACAACTTGTCGAGATGATCGTTTTAAAAATCAGTCCGGCGCTTTACAATGCTTTCGGGATTTTTCTTCCGCTGATAACCACAAACTGTATAGTGCTAGGTGTTGCTTTATTAATACCAACTCAACAGTATAATTTAATTAAAAGTATTACTTTCGGAATCGGAGCCGGACTCGGCTTCACGCTCGCACTCGTCTTAATGGCCGGGCTGCGTGAAGAAATGGAATTTGGAGATGTGCCGGAAGCATTGAAGGGTCCCGCAATAGTTTTTATAACAGCAGGGCTCCTGGCTATGATATTTTTAGGATTTGCGGGTCTTGTGCCGTTAGGATGAAAAGATTTGGGGTGAGATAAATGACAAGCACTGTTCTTATTTCTTTATTGAGCATGGGCGGATTAGGTCTCTTATTGGGAGGAGGTCTTGCAATAGCATCCAAAAAGCTGGCAGTAGAAACTGATCCAAAAGTAGAAGCTGTTTTGAATTTACTTCCGGGAGCAAACTGTGGTGGCTGCGGCTTTCCAGGGTGTGCAGGTCTTGCAAAGGCTATTGTCGAGGGAAAGGCGGCCGTAAATTCGTGTAATGCGTGCAGCCAGGCCAATGCTGAAAAAATTGCAGAATTGGTCGGAGCCTCGGCAGCTGCAAAAGAAAAAGCCGTTGCACGAGTGATGTGCCAAGGTAGCATAGACAAAGCAAAATTGAAATCAGAGTATCAGGGTATAAAGACATGCCGGGCTGCTTCAATGGTCAACGGTGGCCCGAAGATGTGCCCTTTCGGATGTATAGGCTTTGGGGATTGTGCAGCTGTATGCCCATTTAATGCTATAACAATTGGTGATTACGGCCTGCCGATCATTGATGAACAGCGGTGCACCGGATGTGGTATTTGTGTTAAAGAATGCCCGAAATCGGTTATCAAACTTACTCCCGCTAAAAACGAGGTCCATGTTCGGTGTCAATCGAATCTAAAGGGCAAAGAAGTCCGCAAATCGTGTGATATAGGTTGTATAGGATGCAAACAGTGTGAAAAGGCATGTCCCTTTGATGCTATTCATGTTGTTGACAATGTTGCGGTTATAGACTATGAAAAATGCAGAAACTGCATGAAGTGTGTAGAAAAATGCCCGACAAGGGCAATAACTTCGGCGTTTTCGCAGCCTAAAAAAGCAGTTATAAATGATAAATGTGTAGGATGCACATTGTGTGCAAAGAAATGTCCAGTTGGTGCAATCTCAGGTGAAGTCAAACAAAAGCATGTTGTGGATCAGGAAAAATGCATCGGATGTTCAATTTGTGCTGAAAACTGCCGTGTAAATGCGATTTCCTTTGTGAGAACCGAGTAAAAAAGATACTTAAGTTGACATATTGCTGAAAATAGCATATATTGTAATTGACAAACTTATTTCGGGTAAGTTCGGTGATACCGGATTATCGGAAAAAAAGTCTAATAAAATGCCTGATTGCAAGGTTACCTCTGAGCAAAAGGGCTGTAGACCATAGCCATCACTATACAATCATTGTTTTGATTGTGATTGTTGATTTTAAGTGAGACTGGACCTTCAGCTTTTTTGCTGAAGGTTTTTTATTTGTGTGACAACAAGGTTCCCGGCCCCGATAGCAATCTTTGGTTGCGCTATTTTTTTGTTTTTAGTGTGCCCGATGGTTACTGTTATTTTGATTCAAGTAATTGGGAATCTATGAATACTGCATTTGTTCAGGAGGTGACATAATGGAGAAGAGAATCGGTGTTGTAAGTATTGTCGTAGAGAATCTTGAGAGTGCTGCTAAAGTAAACGCCATATTGCATGAACACTCGCATATTATCGTGGGGAGAATGGGTGTGCCCTACAAAGAAAAGGGAGTATCAGTTATAGCACTCATAGTTGATGGTACATCTGATGAAATAAGTGCCATGACAGGCAAACTAGGGAGGGTCGAGGAAGTGAGTGTTAAATCCGCTATGACTAAAAAGTGAGAAAAAAATTGAGAGGAGACGGTTGGATTGTCAAAAGATTATAAAGCTGATTTTATTGTTGAAGAGGATGTTTTAAAAGAACTTGAATTTGGTATAAAGAAATCAAAAGATAAAAAATATGTAAAGTCGATTATTGAAAAGGCATCCGAATGCAAAGGGCTTCAAAGCGAAGAGATTGCAGTGCTCTTAAATGTTGAAGATAAAGACTTGCTCGAGGAAATGTATAGCAAGGCCAGAAAAATCAAAGAAAAAATTTATGGCAAAAGGATAGTCTTATTTGCCCCACTTTATGTAAGCAATTATTGTGTGAACAATTGTGTTTACTGTGGGTATAAACATGACAACAAGGATTTTGAGCGCAAAAAACTTTCCAGGGAAGAATTAATCGAAGAGATTAGGATACTTGAATCAATGGGACACAAAAGGCTTGCCCTCGAGTGTGGCGAAGACCCTGTAAATTGCCCGATCGACTATGTGATCGACTGCATCAACACAATTTATTCCATTAAATTTGACAATGGTAGCATACGAAGGATCAATGTGAACATAGCCGCAACAACAGTTGAAGACTATAAGAAGTTAAAAAATGCTGAAATAGGAACATATATCCTTTTTCAGGAAACGTATCACAGGCCTACCTATAAGAAGATGCACCCAAGGGGTCCAAAACACGATTATGACTGGCATACAACAGCCATGGATCGGGCGATGCAGGCAGGTATAGATGATGTGGGAATAGGAGTACTTTACGGTCTTTATGACTACAAGTTTGACACCCTTGCTATGATAAAACATGCTCAACATCTGGAAGAAACTTTTGGGGTTGGGCCTCACACAATTTCCGTTCCACGTCTTAAAGAAGCATCAGGAGTAAATATTCAGGAGTTTCCATATCTCGTTTCTGACGATGATTTTAAAAAAATAGTTTCAATATTGAGGATGGCAGTACCATATACCGGTATGATTATCTCTACTAGAGAAGAACCGGGATTTAGAGATGAAATAATAGCACTTGGAATATCTCAAATAAGCGCAGGGTCGTGTACCGGTGTCGGCGGATACACTAAAGAACAAAACATACTAAAACAGCAATGCGATTCACCTCAGTTTGAAGTTAGTGATCACCGTTCACCGATGGAAATAATAAGAAGCCTATGCAACGCGGGATATATTCCCAGCTATTGCACCGCATGCTATAGAAAGGGCAGGACTGGAGAGATCTTTATGAGTTTTGCAAAGACGGGTGAGATTCAAGAAAAATGTCTTCCTAACGCAATACTCACCTTCAAGGAATACCTTCTAGATTATGCAGATGACGAGACCAGATTTATTGGTGAGAGAACAATACAAAACTCGTTGAATGAAATATCTTCAGATATTGTAAGAAGGCTTACAGAGGCAAATGCTCGATAGAATCCAAAAGGGCGAAAGGGATTTAAGATTTTAAGAGGGGAAAGATATTTATGTTAAATACACCAAGAGCTAATAGGCTTCACATATCCATATTTGGAAGGAGAAATGTGGGCAAATCCAGCCTGATAAACGCAATAACAGGCCAGCAAATTGCCTTGGTCTCCGATGTTGCCGGAACAACGACAGACCCGGTATATAAATCTATGGAGCTGTTGCCTATTGGCCCAGTTGTTTTTATAGATACCGCCGGGCTCGACGATATAGGAGAAATAGGTTCTTTGAGAAAAAGAAAGACCACTGAAGTCATGGATAAAACGGATTTTGCCATTTTGGTGTTTTCAGTTGAAAATGAAGATATAAGTTTGGAACGTAATTGGTTTGATCAATTGAAATCAAGGAATATACCGGTAATCGGTGTTATAAATAAAATGGAACTAAAGGATATAGATATAAGTAAATATAAAAAGGTTTTTAATATGCCATTTATAAAAGTAAGTGCTGAAAAAAAGCAGAACATAGGGAAACTTAAAGAAATGATCCAGTCTAATGCCCCATTGGATTATGAGCTACCAACTCTCCTAGGTGACATTATACAAAAAAAATCACTTGTTGTACTCGTTACACCACAGGACATACAGGCACCCAAAAACAGGCTGATACTCCCGCAGGTGCAGACAATAAGGGATATTCTTGACAATGACGGAATGGCACTTACCTTAAAACTTGGTGAACTAGACGATATTATGCTCATGTTGAACAGGAAACCCGACCTGGTGATAACCGATTCGCAAGTGTTTGACACAGTCGGCAGCGCTCATTCCTGAAGATGTACCGCTCACTTCTTTTTCTATACTCATGGCTAGGTTTAAGGGTGATCTCGACACTTTCATAAGAGGGGCTGAAGCATTAAGAAATCTAAGACCCGAATGACAGGGTGCTCATAGCGGAGGCGTGTACACATCATCCGCTTGCCGACGATATCGGCAGAGAAAAGCTGCCGAGATTAATGGAGAAGAGTGCAGGTGGGAAGCCTAAAAATTGATGTAATCGCCGGGGCTGATTTTCCGGAGGATTTGAGCCAATATAAACTGATACTTCACTGCGGCGGATGTATGTTTAACAGAAAGCTTATGCTTACGAGAATTATCAGGGCTTCGGAACAAGGTGTTCCGATTACGAACTATGGTTTGGCTTTTGCACATTTTAGCGGAATACTTGAAAGAGCCACAAGGGTTTTTAGGAGTTCGGCAAGTAAATCTGGGAAAAAGCTCGCTTGAATCAAGCGGGCTTTTTCTTAACGAAATAATTCCTTTTTAAGACAATAGTCAATACGTGTTCATTTAAGTTGGGTTTAGGAAAAAAAGTCCTATCTCTTTTTCAATGAGTGGCCATAGTCCTTACTTATTGGCCGTCCTATTGATCTAATAGATTTTACAATTCGGTCATGGGTTTGCTCAGCCACCTCATCAGCAGATGCTTTAGATGGATAAATCTCATAAAGAGACCTGTATTTAATTGGTGTCAGGTTTGGCATAACGACGTTTGCCCCAAGGCTGAGAGCCTGCTCTCTACCGCCGTTCGGCCATAAAGTAGCGATTGCCGTCGTTGAGGGTATATGAGTGTTTTTAGTCACTATTCTGGTCAAGGCGATGACTTTAAATGTCAGTTCAACATCACCGTTTTTACTTCCGGCAAAGGGAGTGCCTCCGTGACATACAAAAGGCCCGATGCCGATCATGTCAAGGTCAAGGTCTCTAAACTTCAAGATATCTTCAGCCAAATCTTCAATTGACTGACCAGGCAAACCAACCATTATGCCGGAACCGGTCTGATATCCTATTTCTTTAAGCCATTTTAGGATTTTGATTCTATGGTCAAAATCTAAGCCAGGATGCATTTTCGCATACAAGTCCCTGTTAGAGGTTTCAAATTTCAGTAAGAACCTGTCGGCCCCTGCTTTATACATGCATTCGTAATCTGCCTTTTTGCGCTCTCCTATACTTAGAGTTACAGCCACATCAAAGTTTTGCTTGATCTGCCTTATGAGACTTTCCATTATTTCTGCTGTATAATAAGGGTCATCTCCGGACTGGAGCACGATCGTGCGAAACCCCATGTTTTTAGCCAAAGAACAGGTCTCAAGTATTTCATCATGGTTCATCCTGTACCTTTCAATACTCTTGTTATCTCTCCGCAAACCGCAATAATAACAATTGTTTATGCAGTAATTAGAAAACTCTATTAAACCTCTTAGATGAACCTCGTCTCCAACGTATTTTTTTCTTATTTTATCAGCTTTACTATACAATATGGAAAGCTGCTGTTTATCATCGAGCTTGAGAAGTTCGCAAATATCCGCTTTTAACAAATCATGCTCATTATCTATTTTTCTAAGTAATACTTCGAACAAAATAACTTGCACCTCCATTAGACACAGTTTATTAATACAAAAGACCGCTTTTTTTAACTTTTTATAACATATTACTTCCTGATAGTTAAGCTTAATTCTCAATTTAATGTATCATAACGCGTAAGCTGTATCAACTGTTTGTTCAGGCATAAATCGAACATAATAACACAATATTAAGATTGTAGATACTGTATTTATAAAAGGTATTACAAAAAAAGAGTCGAATATGTTAAAATGAATTTTAAGCAATTGGTGCCAATTTTTCAATCCAGTTTTTATGCAACAGGGTTATGTATCAAGGAAACTTTATTGGTCAATTTTCTTGGCTCTTAAGGTAACGCTAATTATTCAGAAATCATACTCGTTAATGATGAACAAGAAAGATACAAGTATATTTTTTGTATGGAGAGGTTGTTTATGAAAGAAACAACAGAAAGCATGAGCCTCAAAATAAAAGGTATGACATGTGCATCATGTGCAGCAAGGATTCAAAGGGTAGTAAATAATATGGAAGGTGTTATGGAAGCAGAGCTTAATTTTGCTACTGAAAAACTGAGTGTCAAATTTAATCCGGTGAAGGTGTCGTCGAAAAGGCTTGTCAATAAGGTAAGAAGCATAGGATATGAAGTCATTCTTGACAGGGCAGAACTTGGAATAAGGAAGATGCACTGTGCGTCATGTGCAGCAAGGATAGAAAAGCTGCTTTCCGGTACTCCAGGTGTGATTGGGGCATCTGTAAATTTAACGACTGAAACGGCAGTAGTTGACTATGATAGCAGTAAGATAAACGTCCGAAAGCTGATTAAGGCTATTCAAGATGCAGGGTATGATGCTTATGAGAAAACGGCAGATAACATTGATAGAGAAAAACTTGAAAGGGAAAGAGAGATAAAATCCTTGGCAAGACTCGTCATTATATCTTCTGCTTTTACTCTACCACTTTTAATATCCATGGTACTTATGTTCATGAGGAATGAAGGAGGGCTTTTGTTTAATCCCTCTGTTTCAGATAGCGGTGTCATCGCCTGTTCAGTTCATTATAGGCTTTAGGTATTATAAAGGTGCATACAATGCTTTAAAGAGTGGTAGTGCGAACATGGACGTATTGGTTGCAATGGGCACATCTGCAGCCTATTTTTACAGCCTGTACAATGTGTTTACACAACCTGTTGAAGTGATTCACAATTACATGTATTTTGAAGCTTCAGCTGTAGTCATAACTTTGATCACCCTGGGAAAATATATGGAGGCAGTTGCGAAAGGACGGACTTCTGATGCGATCAAAAAACTAATGGGCTTGCAGGCAAAGACAGCTAGGGTTGTAATTGATGGAGAAGAAAAGGACATTCCTATCGAAGATGTACAAGTTGGAAATATAGTTGTCGTCAAACCTGGTGAAAAGATCCCTGTTGACGGCAGGATTATAGAAGGATATTCCTCCGTAGATGAATCAATGCTCACAGGTGAAAGCATCCCAGTCGAGAAAAGAATAAATGATGAGGTTATAGGAGCAACCATCAACAAGACAGGGACATTTAAGTTTGTGGCTACTAAGGTTGGCAAAGAAACAGCATTGGCTCAAATAATTAAAATGGTCGAAGATGCACAAGGCTCAAAAGCCCCAATACAAAAAATAGTTGATCAAATATCAGGTATCTTTGTACCGGTAGTTCTAGTTATTGCTGCTTTAACTTTTGTTGTATGGTATTTTGGTTTCAAAAATTTCACAGAGGGCTTAATAAATGCCGTTTCTGTTCTGGTAATTGCGTGCCCCTGTGCACTTGGTCTTGCAACACCGACCTCTGTAATGGTCGGAACCGGAAAAGGTGCTGAAAACGGTGTTCTCATAAAGGGTGGGGAGCACCTTGAACGAGCACATAAGATAAATACTATAGTGCTAGACAAGACTGGTACGATCACAAAAGGCAGCCCTGAGGTCACTGATATCATACCTAAAGGGAATCTGACAATAAGAGATATACTCAGTTTTGCTGCGGCTGCTGAAAAAAACTCGGAACATCCTCTTGGAGAGGCAATTGTCGCCAAGGCTAAGGATGAGGGTCTCAATATCAATAATCCACAAAAATTTGAGGCAATACCAGGTCAGGGCATCTTTGCAGGTCTAGATGGAAAAACTGTATACCTCGGAAATGAACGCTTAATGGAAAATAAGGGTTTTAATATTGCTGAGATTAAAAAAATGCTTGCAAAATTCCAAGATGAGGGCAAAACAGTCATGTTTATAGCCATAGATGGAAGGATTGAAGGCTTAATTGCTGTTGCCGATACGGTTAAGGAACATTCAAAACTTGCAATTGAACAACTCAAGGAGCTTGGGCTTGATGTGTGGATGATAACTGGGGATAATGAGCGAACGTCAAGGGCTATTGCAAGGCAAGTCGGAATTTGCAATGTAATTTCCGAAGTCCTTCCTGAGCACAAAGCTCAGGAGGTAGAAAAACTAAAAAGCCAGGGTAAATTTACCGCAATGGTCGGAGATGGCATAAACGATGCACCTGCTCTTGCTGCAGCAGATGTGGGAATAGCAATAGGCACAGGGACAGATATAGCGATGGAGGCGGCGGATATAACCCTGATGAGTGGTGATTTAAGGGGGATAGTAACTGCCATAAAGCTGAGTCGCGCGACAATGAGAAATATCAGGCAAAATCTTTTTTGGGCATTCTTTTACAATACTGTGGGAATTCCGTTGGCCGCACTCGGTTTTCTCAGCCCGGCGATCGCGGGCGGGGCAATGGCTTTTAGTTCTGTATCAGTTGTCTCTAATTCACTCAGGCTGCGTAAGTTTAAAATAAACTGATTAAATTTTTAGTCCAGGTAAAAAGGTCAATAAAAAATAAAGATATTTGCTGTTATACAAAAAATTTGTTTAGCCTATAAGTCCGGTTTTTCGGTCTTAGTCCGAAATTCCGGACTATATTTTTGCCTAATATTGCTATATTGGTAAAAAACTTATCCGTTAATATGGAAAATATTTATATAATATTATGCAAATTGGCATTATAGCAACATGTTATTAATGGCATACAATTTGCAATAACTAAGTTAAGTCGGAACACACCTGTATTTATTAGTATCTCATAAATAACATCCCAGCTAAATCCGGTATATTGAATTTTTATCGTATCAGTTGTAAAGTGATTGATTTTTATAATAACCCAATAATCTAAATTACTTTGTATTAATCGTTGTTGGGAAGGGGGGACAAATCGCGGATGTACAACTCAAATACAATGCAGTGTAGATGTCCCCCCTCTTTTTATACCGGTAGTATTTTAATCACTCATTTAGAAACAGTATGTCCTATCATAACAGGAATTTTCTTTAGGCGTTTATTATTATTTTTTTATAAAAAAACAGGAGGGAACTTTTTATGACGCAAAATGAATCACAAAGTGCCAAACAATATATTAGTGGTCTAATGGAAAGAGCACGGGCGGCACAAAAAGTTGTGGAAACATATACCCAAGAAAGAGTAGATGAATTGGCTACTGCGATTGCATGGAACATTGTAAGGGATGGGCCTGCTCAGGAAATAGCCAAGCTTGCTTATGAAGAATCCCAAATGGGTAACTATGAATCAAAATATGCAAAACTAATGGCTAAAATCAAAGGGTTGGTTAGGGATTTAAAAGGCGTGAAAACTGTAGGGGTTATTGAACGAGATGAAGTGAAGAAGATAATAAAAATAGCTAAACCGGTTGGAGTAGTTGGGGCAGTTCTCCCATGCACAAACCCTGAAGCGACACCTGTCATCAAAGCAATGAATGCTATAAAGGCAAGAGATGCTGTTATTTTTGCTCCACATCCCCGTACCAAAAAGACGAATGCATTAATTGTTTCGAAAATGCGTGAAACACTAAAAAAATACGGTGTGCCTGAGGACTTATTTATAGCTATTGAGGAGCCAACACTGGAGATTACTAACGAGTTGATGAAACAATGTGATCTTATAGTGGCAACCGGTGGAGGAGGTATGGTAAAAGCTGCCTATTCATCTGGAAAGCCTGCTTTTGGTGTAGGAACCGGAAATGCAGTAGTAGTAGTAGATGAAACTGCCGATTTAAAGGATGCGGCAAACAAAATAATGAGAAGTAAAACTTTTGATTTGGCAACAAGTTGTTCGACAGAAAATTCATTGGTTGTACAGGAAAGCATTTATGATGAGTTAATAAAGAACTTAATAGATGAGGGCGGGTATTTAGTGAAAGCAGATGAAAAAGAAAAGTTGCAGAGCACGATGTGGCAAAACGGAGTACTAAATAGAAAAATAGTTGCACAACATGCTCAGAAAATTGCTGGTTTAGCGGGAATTCAAATACCATCAGACAGAAAATTCCTAATGGTTGAAGAAACAGGTGTTGGTCCGGAGTATCCATTTTCGGGCGAAAAACTTTCAGTGGTAGTTGCAATTTATAAGTATAGGGAGTTTAAGGAAGCTATAGAAAAAGTCAATGAAATAACGGGATACCAAGGTGCAGGTCATTCTTGTGGGATACACAGCCTTGATGAAGACAGAATACTTGAGTATGCAATAAAAACGAAGACAAGTCGAGTAATGGTACGCCAGCCACAATGCTTGTCAAACAGCGGGGCTTGGACAAACGGAATGCCTATTACTTTGACTCTCAGCTGCGGTACATGGGGAGGTAATATAACAACAGAAAATATTCATTGGAGGCACTTTATCAACGTAACGTGGGTTTCCATTCCTTTTGATGCGGAGATTCCTTCTGATGAGGAGCTTTTTGGAGACGTGATGAATAAATAATAACTATTACAAGCATAAAAATTAAATGCATAGTTGTGATAGTTTTTAAATTTTAAGTAAAACAAGATAATAGAGGGAGGTGTTCTATCGAAGGGTTAGCTTAGAGCTTGACTTAATGGCCCGAATAATTGTCTATTTCTGTACATCCAACAATACAATTGCTTGAAATTATTTCTGGAGGTGAATTAATGAAGATCAAAAGGCTAATAGTTTTTTTACTTGTTTTTGCCTTACTTGCCAGTATAACAGCCTGTGGAGGTAATAGTGAACAAGCCGCTCAATCGAGTGATTCGGGTGAACAACAAACACAACAAGTTCAAAAGAAAAAATGGAGGTATCAGACCATTTGGGTTCCATCTATTACACTATGGCGTGGAGATAAGTATTTTGGTGACCTTGTCAACAGACTAGCAGATGACTTGGAGCTAGAATATTATGAGGGCGGGACACTTATTACTACTTCGGATGAGATGTTTGATGCAGTATCTAAAGGTGTAATAGAAATGGGAACCGATTGGCCTAGTTACTGGGCCGGTAAAAACACGGCTTTTGATTTGATTACATCTGTTCCAATGGGATTTAACCCACAGGACTACATGATATGGTACTGGCAAGGTGGCGGTTTTGAATTAGCTCAGGAGCTTTATGGAAAGTATAATATTGTTTGGTTTCCTCACTCAATTACAAGCCCTGAATCAGGACAACGTACAAATGTACCAGTATATACCGCAGATGATTATAAGGATATAAAAATGCGCCAGTGTGGTAGAAATCAGGCAAACATTCTCCAGGACTTGGGCGGAGCAGCTATTTTTATGCCTGGTGCGGAGATATATCTTGGTTTACAGCGCGGAACTATAGAAGGTGCTGAATTCGGAGTCCCTGAAACCGACTGGGCTATGGGCTTTCAAGAGGTTACTAAATATTGGGTCGCTCCAGGGTGGCACCAACCTGGCCCCTTATCTGGAGTTATGGTAAATAAACAAGCTTGGGATACTTTATCCGATAAGACAAAATTCTTATTTAAAGAAGCGGCAATGGCTTCTATGATGTGGGCATGGACTTTCTTTGAGTATTCAGCTGTAGAGTATACAAACAGGTTTTTAGAAGCAGGTACAACAATTACCAGGTTGGACGATGACAGCCTCAATAGAATACAAGAGCTGGCTTATAACTATCTGTTGAAAGATGCCGAGGAGAATCCTGATCACTGCAAGATTGCTTTTTCACAAATCAAGTTCTTGTATCAAATGAAAGAGTATCGTGAACTTCAAGAACCGTTTATGTTCGGAAGAACTCCTCCTAATATCGATGAGGTTTACGCTAAACTTGAGGAATTAGCCAAACAGCATGGTGTGTACGATAGTGTTATTGAACTGGAAAAGACTGTGCGTGAAAGGATGGAAGCCCAGGAATTCTGGAAAGAGGGAACACCGTATGAAATGAATCCCATCATCCCGTAAAAAACATTTACAGGAGAACAATCACAATTGTCAAAATACTTAGGTAGGTTTGGCTTATGCCGAACCTACGTATTTTAAATATTTTTTTATCTTTGGAACAGGAGGGATGAGCTTGAGTTTTGTCAAAAAAATTGTTAGGATATTTGATTTAATCTCTATTGGCTCTGGAAAAATATTTTCATGGGTTTTAGTTATACTACTTTCGCTATCCATATACGAAGTTTTCACCCGTAGGATTTTAGGCAGCCCCACTATTTGGACACATGAAATACTGAAGTTTGCTTTAGCTGCATCGATTATGTTTGCTCTCGGTTACACTCATTACTATGAGGGTCATGTTAATGTTGACCTTTTTTATATGAAATTTTCTCCCAAAGCAAGGGCAGTAATTGATATTGTCACTTTTGTACCTTTTATAGGTTTGTTTTGTTATGTTTTTTTGATTGAAGGATGGGAGTTTTTTATGACATCTTTTTTATTAAGGGAAAGAACCTCAAGTGCGTTTAATGTAATAGTATATCCAGTGAAATTCTTTGTGCCTGCAGGAGGATTTCTTCTTACAATTGCAGCCCTTTCTACTTTACTTAAAAACATATACTTTGTTGTAAAAGGAGAGAAACTATGATTAATTTATCACCTGAACTTTCAGCAATTCTGATGATTATAGGAATGATGGTGGGCCTGTATTTTGGGCAACCGGTAGCATTTGTCATGGGCGGGGTAGCGACTATAATGTCTATTTTAGGTTGGGGCCCTGCGGGTTTGTACCTTTTTATGAATCGCAGTTTTGATACTATCACTAACAACATTATGATCGCAATTCCTCTTTTTATACTGATGGCTTCTTTTTTGGAAAAGTCGGGAATGGCTGATGAACTATTCGAGGCTATGATGCATGTCTTTGGTTCACTCAATGGTGGAATCGCCCTAGCTGTCGTTGTTTTGAGCGTTATTTTTGCTGCAACAACGGGAATAATGGGAGCTACGGTTGTCAGCATGTCAGTTATGGCAATTCCTATGATGATGAAGCGTGAATATGATAAATGCCTTGCAACGGGTTGTGTAGCAGCCGGAGGTTCGCTGGGAATCCTGATACCGCCTAGTATAATGTTAGTCATGATGGCTGACCAATCGGGCATTTCTGTAGGCCGGCTTTTTGCAGGAGCTTTTCTACCTGGTGCATTGCTCGGAGTCTTATTTTTTGTTTACGTTTTAATTGTTACAGCAATAGACCCAAGCAAAGGCAAGGCTTTAACTGAAGAAGAGAGAAAAGCCATTCCGAGACCAGTATTAATAAAAAAGCTCTTAAAAAGCCTTGTGCCCCCATTGCTCCTTATATTAGCAGTATTAGGGTCAATATGGATGGGTGTGGCCACACCTACCGAAGCCGCAGGTGTGGGGGCCTTGATAGCCTTACTACTTATGATAGCATATAAAAGGTTTACATGGAAAGCCTTATTGGAAGCCCTGTATTCAACCTTCAAATCAAATTGCATGGTTTTGGCTACAATGATCGGTGCAACATTGTTCACAGGTGTATTTCTCGGATTAGGCGGTGGGGATGTTGTTACTAATTTAGTCATGTCGTTTGCCGGTTTAGGTAGATGGGGAATATTTTTTATAATGATGTTAATAGTGTTTCTCTTGGGATTCATGGTCGATTGGATAGGCATTATATACATGACATTTCCCATATTTTTGCCAATAGCCGAATCGTTAGGGTTTGACTTGCTTTGGTTTGTTATAATGATGGCGGTAAATTTACAGATGTCATTTTTAACACCGCCTTTCGGGTACGCACTGTTTTACCTCAAAGGTACTGTTCCTCCTTCAATCAATTTGGGGCATATTTATAGGGGCGCAGTCCCATTTGTGGCACTGCAGATGCTAGGGCTAGTAATCTTGTGTTTTGCCCCGATAATCGTGATGTATATACCAAATTTGTTGTTTTAGCAGCGCAAATATTATGTTTGTGTAAATTTTACATATAATTCAGAAAGGAGACTTAAATGAGCAACCGATCAATATCTGCATTAATTATTAGCGTGTTTTTTATTTCATTTTGCATCATTTCGTATGAGATAACATTGATGCGGTTGCTCTCATCGATATTAGATTATCATTATGTATCTGCCATCGTATGTCTGGCTTTATTAGGTTCCGGGACAGGCAGCATTTATATGCACTTTTTTGCAAAAAAAGATAAAGGTTATAAAATATTTTTGAGGTGGCTGAGTGTTTTATCACTAAGTATAGTTATAGCCTCACTCTCCATTTGTATTATAAGCAATAATGATTTGTTACGTAACAACTTATTAGTTTATCTGATACCTGCATTTTTGCCGTTTTTTTGTTGTGGTGTTATTTTGGCATTTGTATATAGTCTGATACCTCATGTGACATCTTACATCTATAGCGCCGACATGATCGGTGTTGCAATAGGATGTGTGGCGGTTATTTTTTTGATTAACTGTTTTGGCACCCAAAATGCTCTTTTGCTATATTCTATAATCATTGCCATTTTAGGGTTATATTTATCAAAAATCATGATAAAAAAATGTATTACTAATATACTGATATTTTTATTGACTATTGTCTTATTTATTCTAGGCCTAAGCCCTTCTTCAGC
The DNA here is from genome assembly GCA_050949725.1 of Tepidanaerobacteraceae bacterium. GTDB lineage: Bacteria > Bacillota > Thermosediminibacteria > Thermosediminibacterales > Tepidanaerobacteraceae > JBMNGH01. Next base: position 5,323 of record JBMNGH010000003.1, on the reverse strand, counting down.
CATAACCGAAGTTTCAATATCAACAAATCCTGACAAGGAAATATACGATGCAATCAATTTGTTTGATGGGAAAATAAAAGAAACAACTTATGGGGCTTTTGGCAGAATTGATTTAATACAATATCCTGATCATATAGGATGGATGGATATCTATTTAAATGGAACGGCTGGAATGCCGATGTATAAATATAGTGGCGTAATATCCGATCCGAATATAAACCATCTAAAAAAATCTTTTACAGGTTATTTTCCTTTTCATACCCTTTCACCCGAACAAAAGAAAAACGCACTTATAATCGGCCCGGGAGGCGGTCGAGATATATTGGTCGCTAAACTTGGCGGTGTTGAAAATATAACAGCGGTCGAGGTTAACAAAGACATAGTAAAATTGGTTAAACGCTATTCTAATTATAATGGAAACATTTACGACGATTATGAAGGTGTCCAGATAATTGTTGATGAGGGCAGGAGCTTTGTAAAAAGGCAAAAAATCAACGTATGACATTATTATGTTGAGTCTGGCTGTAACTAATACAAATCGTAGCAGAGAAGGGCTTTCATTAACCGAAAATTACCTCTTTACAGTGGAATCGATTGGAGATTACATTGCTCACTTGACAGAACAAGGTAGTTTAATAGTAATCGCCCACGACGATGTTGAAATACTTCGTTTATTAACAACCTGCCTTACGGTTTTTGAAAAATGTGGGTTAGAATCAGAGGATGCAATGAAACATTTTTATATCTTAGGTTCAGATACCTATCCGGTTTTTGTGCTAAAAAAAGTACCTTTAACGAAAGAAGAATCCGAGATACTATACAATTTAGCAATTGAAGAATTTGGCTTTAACCCCATGTCAACATATTTTCCTTTGTTAGGTAAAGGTAAACTATTAAATTCATTTTTAGTATCGATGGAAACCGGTCAATTGTCGGTTGACGAAGCTGTCAAAAATGTTGAATCACACGGTTATGATATCAGTCCGGTTACTGATAACAACCCGTTTTTCTATAAATTCGAAAAAGGCATTCCAAAAACTTTGTCTTTAGTCTTGCGTCTTTCCTTACTTATCTTAATGCTTGTTATTTTAATTCCATTAGTTATTTACAGAAAAAAAAAGTACAAAGATACGCTTCAAAAAATACACAGTAACTTATATTTTGACAGTACTATTTTTAGGAATGGGATTTATGCTTGTAGAGATCTCTCTTCTACAAAAGTTCATTCTTTTTTTTGGCGAACCTGTTATGTCTATTGCGGTCCTTTTGTCTTCCATTTTATTAGGAGCAGGGCTGGGAAGCTTCTTCAGCAATAGAATTGCTCTAGAAAAAACATGGATTGTAATTGCCCGCTCACTTTTATGTCTTTGTATAGTCCTTATATTGTATGTCGTTTTTTTACCTGGGTTTCTTCAGGCTTTACTGAATCTTCAGCTGTGGAAACGTTTAATAGTTGCCTTTGCAATGTTGTTACCTTTAGGATTTATTATGGGTATCCCATTTCCACTGGCCATCCGTTCACTAAAGTTGTATGAGAAAGAGGCATATATCCCATGGCTGCTTGGGATTAATTGTTTAAGCTCAGTAATGGGTTCATCTTTAGCAACAGTTATTTCCATAGGACTTGGGCTTAATGAAGCTTTGATAATTGGGGTTTTATGTTATGCTATGCTATTAGTTTTTTTAGTATTAAATAAAGTTACATCAACAAATTATTCACATAAAACCTCAAATTTTTAATTAAGCATTATTATTTTTGGAGGTGTTTTTATGTTATTTGATAAGCAGTATGATGTCTTTACTCCTAAACGTATCGTGACAGGACTGGGCTGTCTAAAAACGGTTGGTGAAGTTGCTCGACCATTTGGCAAAAGAGCACTTTTAGTCACAGACAGTGTCATGGAAAAAACCGGTGTCCAGGATCAAGTCACAAGATATTTAAAAGATTCAGGAATTGAATTGGCAATTTATAACAAAGTAAATGAAGAACCACATACAGGCCATGTAGAGGAAGGAGCAAAAATCTTCAGGGAAAATAATTGCGAATTTATAATTTCATTAGGAGGCGGCAGCCCAATCGACACTGGGAAAGCTGTAGGAGCTGTTGTTACACATGATGTTCCAATTAGAACCTTTATGGGCATCCAAAGGATACCTGGTCCGAATGTTCCCCTTATTGCCATACCGACTACTGCTGGAACCGGAAGTGAGGTAACAAGGACTACAATAATTACAGATAAGACTGATGATGTGAAAATGTTGATTATAAGCGATTACATAATGCCGAGTGTGTCTATATGTGATGCTCAGTTGACGTTTACTGCGCCGAAGAGGCTTACTGCTGCTACGGGGTCTCGATGCACTTACACACGCAATAGAGGCTTATATTTCTCAAAAAGCTCAGCCATATACCGATATAATAGCACTGGAGGCAATAAGACTTATAAGCAAGTATTTGCGGCAAGCGTGGAGCAATGGGAGGGATGTCGAAGCCAGATACCATATGATGTTTGCGGCTACAATGGCAGGTTTGGCTTTTAGCAATTCCTCCGTATGTTTAGTGCATGGCATGTCAAGGCCTATTGGAGCTGTATTTCATGTGCCGCACGGACTGTCTAATGCAGTGCTTCTGCCGTCGGTAATGCGTTTTACACTCCCGGGCAATATTGAAAAATTTGCACGAATAGCTGAGGCTATGGGAGAATCAGTAATAGGTCTCTCAACCTTGGAGGCTGCGGAAAAATCTGTCATGGCAGTCGAAAAATTATGCAAAGATTTAAATATGCTCGGGCTGCGTAATGCGGGTGTCAAACAAGAAGATCTTAAACGTTTTGCTCCTAAAATGGCCAAGGATGCAATAGCAAGTGGAAGTCCTGCAAATAATCCAAGAGTACCTACTGAAGAAGAGATCATACAGTTATATTTAGAAGCATATTAGTATTTTTTTACTACGTATAAAATATATTAACTGCTTGAAGTTTGAAGTTAAGTTACTGTCATAAACTTTACACCGCCATCTAGGTTCCAGCTTCCTTGCGCCGATCAAGAGAAAAGGCTTACCCCTGAGCTAAGTAGTTCCTTGAGAAGGCGCAAGGCCCCGCTGGTAAAAATTCACTACTTTAGGCACTTTACAATGAAAAAAATTAAACTATAGGAAGGGTTTTTATTAATGTCTGATATGTTTCAAGGCTTGTGAAAAAAAGGCACTAAGACAAAACCCTTTAACAGCAATTGGGAACAAATATTTTGAGTATATGTAAAGTCCTTTTAGAAACCCAATTGAAAGAAATTTAAGTGTAATATGAATACGAGATCAGAAATAATACTATTAAATTTAAATTTCAACGGTCAAGAATCTACAATCAAGGGAGGCATAAAATGAAAGACTTTGATTCCATGCTAGACTTACTTAATCAAAATCGTGAAATCATCTTGCAGGGTGGAGGAGAGGAGCGAATAAAAAAGCAACACGACAGCGGAAAATACACCGCTAGGGAGCGAATACACAAGCTGCTGGACGAAGGGAGCTTTGTGGAGATCGACGCATTCGTAGAACACCGCTGCATAGAATTTGACATGGCCCAAACAAAAGCCCCTGGAGAAGGAGTAGTGACAGGCTATGGCACAATAAACGGCAGATTAGTATACATATTTGCCCAAGACTTTACCGTAATAGGCGGTTCATTAGGAGAAATGCACGCCCAAAAGATATGCAAAGTAATGGACATGGCACTGAAGATGGGAGCCCCCTTAATAGGCCTAAACGACTCAGGAGGAGCCCGAATACAAGAAGGAGTAGATGCCCTAAAAGGTTATGGAGAGATCTTCTATCGCAACACAATATCATCAGGAGTAATACCCCAAATATCAGTAATCTTAGGTCCAAGTGCGGGAGGAGCAGTATACTCACCTGCAATAACAGACTTTGTATTCATGGTATCAGGTATAAGCAAAATGTTCATAACCGGCCCCCAAGTAATAAAAGCAGTAACAGGCGAAGAAGTCACCCCTGAAGAATTAGGCGGGGCGGCCACGCACAACACCAAAAGCGGAGTAGCACAATTCATGAGCCAAACAGAAGAAGAATGCTTTGATCAAATAAGGGCACTGCTATCATACATACCATCAAACAACCTGGAAGATGCGCCCTACCAAGAAACAAACGACGATCCGACGAGACTAATCCCCGAACTAAACACCATAGTGCCCGACGATCCTAACAAACCGTATGAAATGAAACAAGTAATCAAACACCTTGTAGACCAAAACCAAATATTAGAAGTACATCCACTCTATGCGCAAAACATGATAACATGCTTTGCGCGTTTTAAACGGCCATAGTGTAGGAATATTGGCAAACCAGCCCAGACACCTGGCCGGTTGCCTAGACATAAACGCATCAGACAAAGCAGCAAGATTCATAAGATTTTGCGATGCATTCAACATACCGCTCATAACATTCTCAGACACCCCCGGCTACCTACCGGGAGTAGCACAAGAACACGGAGGAATAATCCGCCATGGAGCAAAACTACTCTACGCTTACTCCGAGGCCACCGTTCCCAAACTAACCGTAATAACCCGGAAGGCATACGGCGGAGCGTACATAGCCATGTGCTCGAGGCACCTGGGAGCAGACCAAGTCTTTGCATGGCCGACAGCCGAAATAGCCGTAATGGGTCCAGAGGGAGCAGCCAACATAATATTCAGGAAAGAAATCCAAACATCACAAAACCCTGTAGAGACCCGAAACGAAAAAAATAACCGAATACAGACATAAATTTGCCAATCCCTATCAGGCAGCAAAAAGAGGCTATGTTGACGATGTAATCGAACCATCGACAACCAGAGTAAAATTAAATCTCAGCCCTAGAAATGCTCATGAGCAAGAGAGAGAGACCAGGCCAGCCAAAAAGCACGGCAACATTCCTGTTTAGAAGGGGGATAAACAAATACAATGAACGGTACAGAATCAGTCTTTCTGCAAGCACTAAGGACCTAGCAGCACTGGGTATGGGGGATTGTTCTCGTCACACTATATACGTACTTATCCCTTCTCTCTGGATCATCATGAAAACTAATCTTTTAATCCTCAACAAGCAAGCTCATAAAAAAACAAGAGCCCATACAACAAGACATGCAAAAGGTTACCACTCCCGATACTATTACACAAAAGGCTGTCCACAGCCGATGATAGCAGACAGCTCGTCGCTGCGATTACCGGAGCGTTGAGCCGTTATCTTGATCAACCCATATTCCGACAGCTCAAAGATCAGGCGCAATCCGCCAACTGCACAAAACGACCCCAGCTTGGGGTATGGCA
>JBMNGH010000002.1:0-152367 GCA_050949725.1 Tepidanaerobacteraceae bacterium | reverse complement strand
TGTCCTAATAGAGGATAGTCTTTTTTTAGTAAAAATAATAAAAGACAGTTAAAAAGAAGGAAAACGAGTAATTAAGTTTTTGAAGATGTATACTTAGTGACATTTGAGAATTAAAATTCATTGTAAAAAAGGGTTACGCTAAAATAGCTTTTGGAGTAGCCGTTTTTTTGAATTAAATTAAACTAGTATTTGTAAGTTGTGTTTTAATAATTAATTAGAATAAACAAATATGTATAAAAGGTAAATAATAGTGTATAAATTATATATGATTTTATCAGTTTTCTGAGTTTTATGATAGAAGATATTTTATGGAGTATCTTAAAATAACAATTAAAAACAAATATCTTAAAAACCAACACATATTAATTTTGAGAATGGCATGATTATTGCATTAAACATAATACCATATAATAACGATTTATTATTTTTAATATATCTTATCTAACAAAGATGAGAGAGATTTATATTTGTAAACAAGAATACTAGGCGGAAGTGCTTGAAGCCGTTGGATTAATTTAGCAATAAATAAAGGAAGACCCTCTATGTCAAGGATAAAATTAAATAATTTAGAGGAGCGAAAATTACCCGATATATGTAAAGTATGTAATATAATGGCAATAGTATCCAAGCTCAGCCTCTTAAAAGCTGTATCCAAAACAAAAAGTTTCTAGGCAACTAAACTGTGTTTAGAAAATTGATCGATCATAGGGTTTATGGCTTTTCCTAGCAAAGATAATCCTGACCCAGATCTTTGCCAAGACCCGCGACTGAAATACGTGTGTAATATTCCTTTTACCTCAAAATTTCGATACCAAGGCTTTGCGATAGAAGTCGAGAGGTGGGGGAGGGATAAATGGAGGGGAACCCTCTAGGGAGGCGGCCGTTTATGCTCACCCAGCGCAGCGAACCGCTTGACGGATGAAGCATGGCTGGTAAACTCTGTAGGGGTCAAAGAAAAAGTCGAGAACTGGAATCAGTTAAAAAAAGAAAGATGTTCTGTAAATTAATTAGTTTTTAAGTTAAATTGTCCAAAATTAAGGGGTTAAGCCGCTTCCAATGTAGGGCAGATTTTTAAAAAATTCAGGGTAACAGGGAGAGTAGGCTTAGAAAAAAGCTCCAATGCTACCGGAAAATATTCTTTCAAGCAGGCAATTAAACGGTTAGTTAATCAAGTAGATTCCGAAGTTAAAGTGTCCTGGTTACGTGTTAACACCTTTAGTTCCTGAATCAATTCAGTCTGGCTTTAGAGGGCGTAGTTTGTTGATATGCGTTATGCCAACATCTGCCAAGATACGAGCATCCAGGGGGTCACTTTTGGCACCGGAAGGCTTACGTCGCCGATCAACAACCTTGAGGTTTACAGAATATACGGTGAAACCCTCTTCCGGTAAGAACTGGATTAACAGTTCATGTTTGGTTTCTATGATACAGGTTATCCACTGAGGGTTTTTGGCTATTTGAAGGTGTTTTTCCTTCAAACGTTCTAAGCCTTCTCGGGTATGGGATAGTGAAGTTAGCTTTTTCCAAACCTTGAGAGTCAATGATGGATACCTAGTTCTGTGTATCAGCCCAATCAATATCGACATAAAGCAACTTTATAACCTCATCGATTAGAGATTAATTATTACAGCTCGGCGGTCAGCCTTATCTAACTGCGGTGCTAGAAGCACGACTCCTCTATAGACCATGACCGACTACAGTCTTATTTTGGGAAAGACGACTCTTTCTTTAGCAATCAAACTGACCAGGAGGTGATAGTCTTTTCCCAAAAACTTAGTTCTCTAATTTTATTACGCTAACATGAAGGATTTTTCCTTCTGTTATAAACTATTTAAACAGATAAGGAGGTGTTATAAATTTGGTAAATAAAAATTTAGAAAAAACAATTTTAAAAACACTATTAGTAGGTTGGGGTTACTTTTCAGATTTGTTAGATGCTACAGGGTATGAGGGAGAATACTTGAAAAAAGTACTATTAGCAATGAAAAAAAGTGGCTTAATAAAAAATGAAGAAAAAGAAGGTTATTATTCTTCTGTATGGGTAATAACTGAAAACGGAAAAGAATTTATAAATAATGATTTAACTGAAACTGAAAAGAAAATTTCAACCTACGGATTAACTTCTGATGCATTCAATATATTAAGGGATTTACAAAAAAATGATGGAAGCAATTTGGAACATGTTGCTAAAGTGATTAGCTCGTCAAATATCCACGCTTCTGCTATTATATTTAGATTAGAATTACTTAATCTTGTTCAAAGAAAGGGTATTGTAAGATCGAGAGTGTTTTTAACCGATAAAGGAAGAAGTTTGTTAGAACAGATTAAAAAAATATCTTAATAAAAAATAAAGGAGGAGTATAAAATGGCTAGAGGACAATCTTGGGTTATGGATGGATTCTTGAGTTCTTTAGGATGGGATGTTTTACATCCCGGCGCAAAAGGTTTTTTTGGACAATTAGGTTATATATTGGCTGATATTGATAGAACATTTTCGAAAGTAAAATCTGCTGAAATGCTTCCAAAAGCTTGGGGAACTACAGGTGCAGAAAGGGAGAACGAAGCAAGATTTTATCTTCAAAATGGGTTAAAAGGTGCCGCAAAGGAGGTTTACTTGCGAGCAGCTTTACTTTATGGAAGAGCTCAATATTCTTACTATGGTGACACACCGCAAAAGGTAAATTATAATAAAGCTATGGTTAGATGCTATGAAAAAGTATTGGAGCTTGAGGATACTCCCTGTGAAAGGAAAAACGTTTTATTTGATAATAAAAAAGTATTTTATGTACTACACTTGCCAGCAAAAGAAGTGAAGGAGCCAGTTCCACTCGTAATTTTATTACCAGGGATGGATATGATTAAAGAAGATTGGCATTGGCCTTCACATAAATATTTTTTAAGCAAAAACATTGCTACTGTGGCAATTGATGGTCCTGGGCAAGGTGAAACTTTATTTAATGGTTTAAAAGTTACGCTAGATAATTATGAAAAAGCGGTATCCAAGGTTTTGGATGAAGTAACTAAAAGACCCGAAATAGATGCAAATAAAATAGTCCTTATCGGTACTAGTATGGGGTCTTATTGGGGGCCTAGATGTGCAGCTTATGATAAAAGGATTAAAGGTTGTGCAGCCCTGTTAGGTGCTTATGCTGTCCCTGAAGGTAAAGCTTTCGATGAAGCACAGCCTAATTTCAGAACAAACTTTTTATATATGACAGGTTTACAAGAGGGACCTGAATTTGAAGAATTAATTTCTAATTGGACTTTAGATACTATTGCTAATAAAATAAATGTTCCAATGCTACTTATTCACGGGGAATTTGATGAATTAACTAAATCTGAATATGCAATAAAGTTTTATAATGAACTAAAAACAGTTAAACAACTTTGGATATATGAAAACGAATTCCATCCATTAGGAAATGTGGCACAACAGGTTTTTACAGCTTCTTTAGATTGGCTTCTTAATGTATTAAAAAATGAAAAAATCGATAATAAGATTCTGTATTTTGCAACGGATGGTAAGGTTAACGAAATTTCCGGATTGCCTTGGTGGTCTCCGGAAGATTGGTTAGAATTAAAATCTTCAAGAACATTATAATACAAAAAACTGGAGATATATAATTATGAGGCTACAAAAACATAATATCAAAAAAATGCTGATAACTTTTTGATTTAACATTATTTGATTTATTTTGGTGAACGTTTATTAAAAAATAAAATTTAAAATATACTTGCCATCTTTCTAGATATAAAGAAATTTAAAAGTAGAAAGATGGCAAGTTATTAATCAAAGATAGGAGGGAATATAATGCTTTGGGTATGGGTTGCAATATATTGTGCGATTATGATCCTGTTTGGGTTTATCACTAAAAAATGGTCTTCGGAAGCTTCTGGTTATATAGTAGCAGATAGAGATCAGGGTACTTTTGTTAATGCTGTAGGCATGGCAGCTATACTAATAGCAGGTACAGGCGCATCTATGTTTGTTTCTATAGGATATAGTATAGGAATGACTGCTCACTGGTGGGCTACAGGTTGGGCTATTGCAATGTTACTTGGTGCTCTATTCTTTGGTCCTTTAATGAGACGGATTGGATGTTGGACAGAGTTAGAGGCATTAGGGGTTATGTTTGACTCTAAAGTTAGAGTAGTGGGAGCTGCTGCGATGTCACTTGGTCTTACGTTTTCACCTTTAGCTAATATACTTGGATCTGCTTTAATGATAAAAGGTTTAACCGGGTTACCTGTGGAACAAGGCATCATAATAATGGCTGTTGTAACCGGAATTTATGTTGTATTAGGGGGCTTGTGGGCGACACTATTGACAGATTTAGTACAATGGATACTTGCTATTTTAGGTTTTTGTGTTGCATTACCCTTATGGATGTATTTTACAAATGGATTCGACTATTTCGCCAATTTGCCAAAAACGGCTTTTAATATGGGCGCAGAAGGGTTTCTGCCATGGATTTCCTGGACTATGCCTAGCGTATTCGGCTTGTTTTGGATGATGTTTATGCTAGTCATCGCCGGTGGATATTGGCATAGAGCAGTAGCGGGGAGAAGCGAAAAATCAGTTACTAAGGCGTGGTTGCTCTCCATTCTATTAGCCCTACCTTTTGGTTTTTTAATGCCTTTAGGAGGTATGTATTTAAAAGCTCGGGGCATAGTGTTAGATAATCCAACTGTTGCACTAGGAACTATTTTTAGTTACATGCCTTCTTCGCTTAGTGCTTTAGGCTTAGTAGCAGTTTTTGCTGCAACGATGTCAACGGCAGAAGCTGGAATGGTAGCGGGAGCATCAATATTTTCTAGAGATATTTACGGAAGATTGATTAATAAAACAGCTTCAGAAAAAGATCTAGTTAAAGTGTCAAGAATTGTAGTCATAATTTATGCCATTTTATCTGTAGTTGGTGGAATATATTTCTATCATTATACCCCTGTATTAGGACCAGCTTTAGGTCTTGCCGCTTTAAGCTCGTTTGGAGCAATTATCGCACCTATACTTATCGGTTCATTTTATTGGAGATGGGCAAGTAAGGAAGGGGCATTTTTTGGAGTCTTGATAGGAACAATTTTTTCTATAGTTTTCTTGTTATTTACAGATTTATGGGAAATATATCATCCTCAATATGTAAGTTTTCTAGTGTCAGGAGGAGTTTTTTCTATTATAAATATAATTGTTCGTTACACAGGTCCATGGTGGCAAAGCTCACTTGATTTGAACGAGCCGGAGAATACATCAAATGGATCTAGAGTTTTAAATGCATTTACGGAAATCAGACTATTGGCAAGATTAATGCTTCTAACATCTGCTTCATGGTTTGCTAAATATGAAGATATTCAACAAAAATTAAATATATAGTGAAAATAAACAATAAAGGGAGTTCCGATTAGGGACTCCCTTATAAAAAGTAAAGATAGGAGGTTATCAATTGGAATATAGTTCTAAAATACATAAGATTGGATATCATGACTTAAATGATAAGCCTGGATTTAAATTGGCATTAAGTGTCAAAAACGATAGATGGTTTTTATATGTTGCACATTTATGGGAACCTGGTTGGTCTATTTTAGACGTTACAAATCCCAAAAAACCTGAACTAGTAAAGTTTATTTCTGGTCCTAAAAATACGTGGACTTTACAAATTCAAGTTGCTAATAATTTAATGATAACATCTTTAGAAAAAATACCTAAAGGTTGGGGAAGACAAGAAAATGAAGAATTTCAAGAAGGTATTTTAATTTGGGATGTTTCAAATCCAGAAGAACCTCGGCTATTATCGCATTTTAAAACCGGAGGAACAGGGACCCATCGTAATTTTTATAATGGAGGTAATTATGTTTACTTGGCTGCTGGGTTTCCAGGATTTGAAGGAAACGTTTTTTGTTGTATAAACATAAGTGACCCAGAAAAACCATATGAAGTTTCTAGATTTTGGCTACCTGAACAATGGATTCAGGGTGGGGCAAAACCTAATAGATTAGGAATTTCATTACATGGGCCTGCTCACGTTGAAGGTAATAGAGCATTTCTGCCTTATGGGCAAGGTGGTATGGTCATTCTAGATATTGAAGATAAAAGGTTTCCTAAGTTAATTAGCCGAACTGATTTTGGAACTATTTTTGGAAGTAGTTTAGGTGTTCATACCGTTCTGCCGATTATAGAACGAAGTATTGCAATAGTGAATACTGAAGCTATAGCTGAAAATGGCAATGAACCATTAAACTATGCAGGAATTATGGATATTAAAGATGAGAAAAATCCAAGATTAATATCACTATTTCCTATACCAGAACCTCCCGATGGTGCTAATTATAAAAATTTTATTGAAAAGGGAGGAAGATTTGGGCCCCATAATCAGCACCATTATCAAAACAACCCAATATTACTGAAACGTACAGATTTAGTTTATCTTACATATTTCAATGCTGGCCTTAGGATATATGACATAAAAGATCCTTATTTACCAAAAGAAGTAGGATATTTTATTCCTAGCGATCCATCAAAGCGATTGGGGTTATTACCCAATAAGCTCGTTGTACAAACAGAAGATGTTATTGTTGATGTTAGAGGATATATATATATTTCAAATAAAAATCAAGGTATATATATTTTACAAAGCGATCTTTGATGTATACTAAATAAACAGGTTTGTTTATGATTTACATTTTAATAAAAAGTTAAAACAAATAATAACCTGACAAAAATCCCAATCAATTTCTGGCATAAAAATTGCTAGCTATAATAAAAAGAAAGGAGGTGGCAATAAATGTTAATACAAAAGGTTTGGGAAATACCTTCATCTAAAGTTGATCCTCCCTATGAAAGAGGATTAAAAGTTGTTTTTACGCCTACGGAAGAAAGTCCAATAGATTTTACTCTTTTGATTTCTACGCTTTATCCAAGAGGCGGCAAAACTGCTCTTCATGAACACGAAAATGAAGGAGAGTTGATGTACATTACCACAGGGTATGGTGAGGCTATTTTAGGAGATAAGAGATTTCCCATAGAGCCGGATATTGTATTTTATGCTCCTCCGAAAGTTCAGCATATGGTTTTGAATACTAGTGACGAAACTATGAAAATTATCTGTTTCTTTACCCCGGCCTTACCTAAAGAGTACATAGAAAAAATGCAAAAGCAGGCAAAAGAAAATAAATGAAAGGAGGTCAAAACATGATTATTGCAAGAGCATATGAAATTGAAGGTTATAAATCGCCGCCACCTTTTGAGAGAATCTTAAAGGTACTGATATCTCCGGAAATCCAAAAAGACGTAAGAAACATAAGTGTAGGCATGACATTATTACCACCGGGCTGCAAGAGTAGCAGTCACATTCATGACAGTGAAGAGGAGACATGGTATGTTTTATCCGGGAGAGGAAGAGTTATAGTAGGTGATGAAGAGGCAGATGTTTGCAAGGACACTGTAATAGTTATAACGCCTGGCCTTGCACACCAACTAGTGAATACTGGTGATGAGACTTTTAAGGTATTATGGATTTACACTCCTCCCGGAAGTGAAAAGGCGGTATTGAATCAAAAACATGTATAAAGGAGTTGATTTTTAATGGCGAAAAAAATAATAGACCTCAGCCAAGAGATTTATCAGGGTATGTCTGTATACCCTGGTCATGTTAAAACGTTAATTTGGGAACACCATACTCATCAAGAAACTTTAAAAACTATTGGAACCGGTTTTTCATATGCAACTAGAGGTTTGTTACTAAGCGATCATGGTCCAACTCATGTTGATGCTCTAAATCACATTGACCCAAGAGAAGACGCCGAGTCGATTGATCAACTGCCTTTGGAGTTATTTTATACTGAAGGAGTTTGTTTAGATGTTTCATTTGTAAAGCCGTTAGAGTATATTACAAAAAAGGATTTAGAAGTCGCTTTAGAAAAATCCGGCCAAGAAATTAAAAGAGGAGATACCGTTTTACTTTATACCGGACATTATGACAGAACTTTCGGTACGGAGGACTGGCTCTTTAAATATGCCGGCCTTGACAGGGAAGCTACGGAGTGGCTTGCTGATAAAGGGGTAGTTAATATTGGTGTTGATGCACCGAGCATAGATACTCCCAAAGATAAGTCTTATCCTTCACATACTGTATGTAAAGAAAGGCGCCTTTTAAATATCGAGAATTTGGCTAATTTAGACAAGATTACCAACAAGAGATTTGAATTTATTGGTCTACCTTTAAAAATAAGAGATGGTACCGGCTCCCCGATTAGAGCTGTTGCGGTTTTAGACGAATAATGAATTAAATACATAAGCAATTAACTATGTTACCGGGGACAGAATCCCCGGTAACATAATAAATATAATATTTCTGAGGAGGTTCACGATGTCTTTGTATAGAGGATTACGGAAAGATGAAATGCTTAATATGTATAGAAAAATGGAGGAAATCCGGCAGTTTGAATTAAAGGCAGTTGAGCTTTTTACAGCGGGAGAACTTCCGGGATTTTTACATTCGTACTTAGGTCAAGAAGCCTCGGCAGTTGGCATATGTGCCAATCTTGAAAAAGATGATTATATAACAAGTACCCACAGGGGCCACGGTCATGTTATTGCGAAGGGCGCTGACATGAAAAAAATGATGGCAGAACTATATGGCAAAGTCACAGGATATTGCAGAGGCAAGGGCGGCTCAATGCATATTATGGACAGGCAACTTGGAATACTTGGTGCTAATGGTATTGTAGGCGGTGGAATACCTATAGCAACAGGAGCAGGTCTATCAATTAAGATACGTAAAACGAAACAGGTGGCTGTATGCTTTTTCGGTGATGGTGCATCAAATCAAGGGAGCTTTCATGAATCACTAAATCTCGCTTCAATTTGGGAACTGCCTGTAATATTTGTGTGCGAAAACAATCTCTATGCTGAATCCACTTCCCAAGAATATCATCAACGTATCAAAGATGTAGCCGTAAGGGGAAAAGCATACGATATTTATTCTGACATTGCGAATGGAAATGATGTTATAGATGTATATGAAAGGGCAAAAAAAGCAATAAATTTAGCCAGAAATGGTAAAGGGCCAGTATTATTAGAAACAAAGACCTATAGATGGTTAGGTCATTATGTGGGAGATCCCGGGGTTTACAGAGCTAAAGAGGAGGTAGAAAAATGGAAATCGAAAGAACCCTTGGGGAGATTTAGAAATGTTTTGATAGAAAACAGTATTGCAAATCAAAATGAACTCGATGAAATTGTCAAAGCAGTTGAAACCGAGGTCAACGAAGCTGTGGAATACGCTAAAAACAGTGAAGATCCTACATTAGAAATGGCGCTCGAAGATGTTTTGGCTTCACATTAAAAAAATGCAGGGGAGGAATAAAAATGAGAGAAATAACATATCGTGATGCTATTAAGGAGGCTTTAAAGGAAGAACTAGAGCGTGACAAAAAAGTTTTCCTGTTAGGCGAAGATATTGCCGACCCTTTTGGTGGCACATATAAAGCCACTCAGGGGCTTACAAATATTTTTGGAACTGAAAGAATTAGAAATACACCTATATCTGAAGTAGCAATTGTTGGTTCAGCATTAGGTGCAGCTATGACCGGTTTAAAACCTGTAGCTGAGTTAATGTATATAGATTTTAGCGGAGTTGCCATGGATCAAATAATGAACCAAGTAGCTAAATTGCGATATATGTCCGGAGGCCAAATCGAGGCACCATTGGTAATTCGAACACAGGGCGGTGCTGGTCGTTCATCGGCCGCTCAACATGCCCAAAGTTTAGAACAACTTTTTGTGCATATACCGGGTCTTAAAGTTGTAATGCCTTCGACCCCTTATGATGCAAAAGGTCTATTAAAAACTGCCATAAGAGATCAAGATCCGGTGATTTTTATCGAGCATAAGTTATTGTACAACACTACAGGACCTGTTTCAGAAGAGGAATATACCCTTCCTTTCGGAAAAGCCGATGTAAAACGACAAGGTGAAGATGTAACTGTTGTAGCAACTTCACGCATGGTTTTACGGAGCCTAAAAGCCGCAGAACAACTTGAAAGAGAAGGTATTAGTGTAGAAATAATAGATCCAAGGACTTTAGTGCCTTTGGATGAAGAAACAATAATTAATTCTGTCAAAAAAACCGGAAAACTTGTAATCGTCCATGAAGCTGTAGAAAGAGGGGGTTTCGGAGCTGAGGTTGCTGCGATTATTATAAAAGAAGCCTTCGATTACCTTGATGCTCCAATAATTCGTGTAGCGGCCAGAAACACTCCAGTTCCATTTGCACCAAAACTTGAAGACTACGTTATACCGAATGTACCCGACATAGTAAAAGGAATAAAAGAGGCTCTTTATGGCAGCTAAAGGTAGTAGTTTAACATTATAAGTTACCTATTTTAGAACCGAAGGAGGCTATTTATAATATGGCAACTATTGTAAAAATGCCTAAGCTTGGTCTCACCATGACTGAAGGAACCATAATCAAATGGATTAAAAGCGAAGGTGAGCCCATAAAAAAGGGTGAACCCCTTGTTGAAATACAAACCGATAAATCTAATGTTGAGCAAGAGGCTCCTGCTTCCGGCATTGTCAGAAAAGTTTTGGTCCCCGAAGGGGCCACTGTACCTGTAACATCTGAAATAGCTATAATCGGGACACCTGATGAAGTACTGCCCGAAACAGATAAACAAGAAGAAAAACCGTCACCTTCAAAAATAGGGTCAGAAACAAGGTCGGTAATAGTTAATGGAAACAGAGAATTAACTATGTCAAAAGGAATTATCAAAGCTTCTCCGGCAGCAAAAAGGTTGGCAAGGGAAAATGAAGTTGATTTATCTAACATTATTCCTACCGGGGCCCAGTGGTCGTATCGTAGAGAAAGATGTGTTTAATTATCTTGAAAAACAGAAAGTAAAAGCAACGCCTGTTGCGAAAAAAATTGCCGAAGAACAGGGATTAGACTTGCGCTTGATTCAGAAATCTCCAGGAGAAAGAATCACAAAACAAGAACTCATGCCGGAACAAGAAGCTGAAGAAAGCGAACTCCCGATGGCCGAAATAAACACCATTCCCGTTACTGGCATGAGGAAGATCATAGCAGAAAGAATGACAAAAAGCAAAACCACTGTACCTCACATATATCTTACTTTGGATGTAGACATGACAAAAATAATCGAACTTAGGCAAAAGATGTTGTTTTCCGATACAAAATAGATACAGCGCAAAGCTTACCTACAACGATATTCTCATAAAAGCTGCAGCCGTAATGCTAAAAGAATATCCCATCATAAACTCAAGTTTTGACGAAACACAAATTATTATTAAACGAGAGATAAACATAGGTTTTGCAGTAGCTTTAGACAATGGACTGATAGTCCCAGTGATAAAAGATGCTGATAAGAAGGGGCTTGGTACTATAGCACAAGAAACAGAAAAACTAACAGAAAGAGCAAAACAAGGAAAATTAATGCCCGATGACTACTCAGGAGGCACATTTACTACAACAAACCTTGGAATGTATGACATAGAAAGTTTCAAAGCTATAATAAACCAACCTGAAAGTGCAATTCTGGCTGTAGGAAAAATCATAAAAAAGCCTGTTGTGATTGATGAACAAATAACCATAAGACCCATGATGAATTTAACACTATCCTGTGACCACCGCTCAATCGATGGTGTTGAAGGTGCTAAGTTTCTTAAGGGATTAAAACAGGTTTTAGAAGATCCATTCGAAATGTTGTTGTAAAGGAGCTGTTTTCTATGCAATATAATATTGCCGTTATTGGTGGTGGACCCGGGGGTTATGTCGCTGCAATTTATGCTGCAAGAAGCAAGGCTAAAGTAGCTCTTATAGAAAAAGATGAGATAGGTGGAACATGTCTGAATAAAGGCTGTATCCCCACCAAAGCACTTATACAAAGTGCACACATATACGACTTGATTAAAAAAGCCAAAAGATTTGGTGTCAATGCAGAAAACGTAAATATAAATTGGGAAGCTATGCAGCAAAACAAGAACACCATTGTGGCAAACCTCACTAAAAGTGTGGAGACACTTTTAAAAGTTAATGGTGTTGATATCTACAAAGGCAAGGCAAAACTAATTGATAGTAATACCATAAATATAATCTCTGAAGTTGGGGAAAAAAGCATAAGGGCAGAAATAATAATTTTAGCAACAGGTTCATATCCTGCAACAATACCGATTCCAGGGCATGACTTAGAAGGAGTCATTACCAGTGATGAAGCATTATCTTTGCCGGAAGTTCCCCAATCCATGTTAATTGTTGGTGGAGGAGTAATTGGAATAGAAATCGGGTATATCTACAAAGACATTAGGAACAGAGGTAACAATAGTAGAAATTATGCCTCAAATACTTCCCAGGCATGATGAAGAAATAGCAAGAGATCTGAGAGAGGTTCTGCAAAATATAGGTATTAGAATATACACGGATGCCAAAAATTAAATCAATAGAAAAAATCAGCAATCATTTAAAAACTACTTATGAAACTAAACAAGGTATAGAATCAGTAACAACACAGAAGGTTTTAATGTCTGTTGGAAGAAAACCTGTAATCGACGCTTTTGAGGCTTTAAATTTGCAAAATGCAACCGACAGGAATTGTAGTAGACAATTATTTAAGGACTAGTATAAATAATATTTACGCAATAGGTGATGTCACAGGGAAGTCCATGTTGGCGCATGTGGCATCTCAACAGGGGATAGTAGCCGCCCAAAATGCCTTGGGAGAAAATAAAAAAATGGTCTATAGTGTAATTCCAAGTTGCATATACTCGCATCCCGAAGTTGCATCAGTAGGTTTAACCGAACAGCAAGCAAGAGAAAAGTACCAAAGGTAAAATTAAAATAAGCAAATTTCCTTTTACAGCTAACGGCAAAGCCATGACTTTGGGGGAGATAGATGGTTATGTAAAAATGATTTGTGACAAAAGATATAATGAGATCTTGGGTGTTCATATAATTGGCCCTCATGCAACAGAACTCATTGCTGAAGCAGCATTAGCTATAAAATTAGAATGTACTGCAGAAGAACTTGCAGGCACTATTCATGCCCATCCAACTCTCTCAGAAACAATGATAGAGGCATCTTTTGACCTGCTAGGAAAGGCAATTCACAAGATTTAAGATACTGGAAATCAGGGATATCCCCTCAGCCAAGTCATGGAAATACTCGTTTTTCCTCTTTAATGTTCACAGCCCTACATATTTCATGGGATAAATAAATATGCCTTTCGCTTTTATTGGAAGGCATATTTATATTGCTAATTCTAAACTAATATTTTGTTTAACTTTATATGAAAAATCTTATATAATTGTTAATAGCATTTATGAAGGAGCTGACAAAAACATGGCAAGGTCTGCAGTTCTTTTTTCGCCAAAAGATATGACTGTGGGAACTCCCTGGAAGCGAATTGTTGAATTCTCAATCCCGTTGTTGATCGGTAACATTGCTCAACAGCTCTATAACACTGTTGACTCAATCGTTATAGGCAGATACGTAGGGGATAATGCTTTGGCCGCAGTTGGCAATGCTTTACCTGTATTGCACTTTTTGCTTGTGCTTTTTGTGGCAGTAGCTACCGGAGCGGGGATAATGGTTTCACAATATTTTGGTGCAAAGGATCGGGAAAGGCTTTCCCGGTCTATTGGTGTATGTATAACACTTACGGCAATAGTATCAACAATACTCATGGCAATAGGCCCTATTGTGGTTCGCCCAATGCTGGCTTTTTATCAACACACCAGAATCAATATTAGATTGGTGTGCCGATTACCTTCTAATATTGTTGGTAGGTAACTGGGGATTTTCATATTTCAATATACTCTCAGGAATTTTGCGAGGGCTTGGCGATTCATTATCTGCACTGGTGTTTTTGATTATTTCCACTGTTCTTAATATAGCCCTGGACATTTGGTTTGTCGCTAGTCTAAATATGGGAGTTCCTGGAGTAGCTTTGGCTACTGTAATTGCACAGATAGTTTCAGCAGTTCTATGTGTAATTAAACTAAAAAAGATGGAATATGTATTTGACTTTAACTTGAATATGATGAAACCCAAAAAAGAATACTTGTTACAACTCCTGAAACTGGGATTACCATCGGGTTTAACCCAAGTTATATTCTCCCTTGCGATGATAACAGTACAATCTCTTACAAATACATTCGGTGAAATGATTATCGCATGTAACGTTATAGTAATGCGTGTGGACGGATTTGCAATGATGCCTAATTTCTCTTTTGGTATGGCTATGACCACGTATGCAGGACAAAACGTTGGAGCAAGAAAGATTGACAGAGTAGAACAGGGAACACGGCAAGGCTTAGCAATAGCTGTAGGAGTATCAACTATCATAACAATAATTTTATTGATTTTTGGTAGATACCTTATGAGTATTTTTACTGATACGACCGAGCTGGTTGATTTAAGCATGCGTATGATGCGCATTTTAGCACTGGGATACATAGCAATGGCTGTAATACAAGTCCTTTCAGGTGTCATGCGCGGTGCAGGAGACACTGTCACCCCCATGTGGCTATCGTTAATAATTACAGTTTTCCTGCGAGTACCATTTGCTTATGGCATTGACCATGCGTTGCTGTCAAGAGCCGAGGTAAAAAAGGCTGATGGAAAGCTGTTTTATGAGCGCTTAACCTTAAAAAAGGTCAAGATTGGGTAGATATAACGGACAAAAAAAGAATTTGAGGGAAAATATGAAATGGAAAAAAGATAGGTGTTATTAGAAGGAGCTAAGAAAATGGGGGATAGTTCCTGTGCTCCGCAATTTATCCAAATACCTCATAAATAAATGGTGGGCCATCAGGGACTCGAACCCGGGACACCCTGATTAAGAGTCAGGTGCTCTACCAGCTGAGCTAATGGCCCATAAAATTCTTTTGGTGGAGAGAGGTGGATTTGAACCACCGAAGGCATCGCCAGCAGATTTACAGTCTGCCCCCTTTGGCCAGCTCGGGAATCTCTCCAAAGATTTCACTTTTTGGAGCCGACGATGGGATTCGAACCCGCAACCTGCTGATTACAAATCAGCTGCTCTGCCATTGAGCTACGTCGGCAAAATGGTGGGCCCACTAGGACTCGAACCTAGGACCAGCCGGTTATGAGCCGGCTGCTCTAACCAACTGAGCTATGGGCCCAAACGCAATACATAGTATACAATATTTTTTTTGTCTCGTCAAGACTAAGAAATCATTAAAATTAAAATCTTGAATTGCTTTAATTGCAATATTGAATGCAACTCTTTCTAAAGAAATCTTATGATATTTTCTAAATTATGGGGCAATATATTTTTAGGTAATGGAGGAAAGTTGTAGGCAATGTAGAAATATAAAATAAAGGAAGAGGGGATCGTTTTGGATATTAAAGAATTGTTGATAAAATTAACAAATTTAAATATTCCATCGGGAAGCGAAACACAAAACAACTTTCTTTTAAAAGAATTTTTTGGTGAGTTTTGTGATGATATTAAATGTGACAAGATGGGTAATATTATTGGTCTAAAGAAAGGCTTAAATGGATGCTTTAGTTTGATGCTAGCCGCTCATATGGATGAAATAGGGTTGATGGTTAAACAAATCGATAGCAACGGTTTTATTAGATTTACAAACTTAGGCGGTGTCGATCAGAGAATATTACCTGCACAGCAAGTTGTAATTCATGGCAAAATAGATCTGCCTGGAATTATCGGAAACAAGCCTCTACATATACAAGACCAGAGCGAGCGCCACAAATCAATTAAAGCAGAAGATATGTTTATAGATACAGGTCTGCCCACGTCTGAAGTTGAAAAATACGTCTGCATAGGTGATTATATCACTTTTAAGCGTAACCAAGTTGAATTGTATAACAAATGCTTTTCCGCAAATGCTTTGGACGACAGGGCTGGTATAGCCACTGTTCTATATGCACTTGATGAACTTGGGCATCTAAAATTCGATTCAAATGTATTTGCTGTTGCAACTTCGCAGGAAGAACTTGGTTTAAGAGGAGCCATTGTTAGCAGTTATAGCATTGCTCCGAATGTGGCAATTGCAATCGATGTATGTCATGGCAATATGCCGGGTTTACCGGAGGAAGAAACACATAAGCTCGGCGAGGGGCCTGTTTTATCCGTTGGTCCAAATATTCATGCAAAGCTTTATCGAAGGTTAAAAGAAGTATGTGAAGACTTTAAATTGTCTTTTCAAGTAAACCCCGAACCATCATCAACCGGTACAGACGCATGGGCTATTCAAATTACTAGAGAAGGTATACCAACGGCTCTTATTTCCATCCCTTTGAGATATATGCATACAAGCGTAGAGACTCTATGTATTGATGATATAAAAACAGCAGGACGTTTGCTGGCTTTATTTATTTCTTCCTTGGACAAAAAATTTGTGGAGGAATTATCATGCTTCTAAAACAATTATCTGAAGCATTTGGGGTTTCAGGAGCAGAAGATGAGGTTCGCAATATAATTCGAGATAAACTGCTGGAGTTTGATAAAATCAGGACTGATTCAATGGGAAATCTATTTGTCGAAAAAGAATCAATGTTTACGAATCCCAAGATTATGTTATGTGCACACATGGATGAAGTGGGTATCATGATTAAAGCTATTGATAAAAATGGCATGTTAAAGTTTAATACGGTCGGTGGTATCGATGAAAGGGTTTTAGTGTCAAAGACAGTGGTCATTGGTTCTAAAAGAATCAGAGGCGTTATAGGGGCAAAGGCAATCCACCTTCAGGAACCTAAAGATAGAAAAATACCTATAAAGTTAAAAAAGCTATATATAGATATAGGAGCGAAAGACAAAGATGAAGCTGAAAAACAGGTTGAAATCGGAGAGTATGCAACCTTTGATACCAAATATGATTACATTGGTGACGACATTGTAACTGGAAAGGCCTTCGACGATCGGATAGGCTGCTACGTTATTTTAGACCTTTTAAAAAGGCAATATAATATACCTGTTGTCGGAGTGTTTACCGTCCAGGAAGAAGTCGGCCTAAGGGGAGCTGCAACTGCGGCGTATTCAGTTAACCCTGATATATCTATTGTGCTTGAAACTACCTTTGCCTCTGATGTGCCGGAAACCAAAGAGGACTATTATTGCACCACATTGGGAAAAGGACCCGCAATAACGTTTATGGACAAGACTTATATAGCTGATAAAAAATTAATTAAGAGAGTCGTATATATAGCTGAATCTAATAACATACCGTATCAGTACAAGATGACCGTTTCTGGTGGAACAGATGGAGGTAGAATTCATACTACAAAAGAGGGAGTGCCAACGATTATTTTATCAGTGCCTTGCAGATATATCCATTCACCTGTAAGCATGGCAAACCGCAATGATATTGAAAATACAATCAAGTTGGCACACGCGATCATACTAGATTTGCAGGAAAGGGGATTAGATTGATGGAAAATTTAATCAAAGAATTGTGTGAGTCATTTGGTCCTTCAGGTAAAGAAGATCAGGTGAGAGAAATCATAATAAGCAAAATAAAGGCTTATACGGATTCCATAGAAATTGACAAGATGGGAAATATCATTGCAGTAAAAGAAGGGCCAGGAGAAAAACTTATGCTTGCAGCACATATGGACGAAATAGGTATAATTGTGACAAGTATTGATGACAATGGTTTTTTAAGGTTTTCAAATGTAGGGGGCATTTCACACTTTAACCTTCTTGGTGAAAGGGTCATATTTTCTGATGGGACTGTAGGGGTATTTGGTAAAGAAAAAATTGATGACATTAAAGACCTTAAGCTGAACAAACTTTTCATAGACATCGGGGCAAAATCGAAAGAAGAAGCTGAAAAAAAAGTTCAAATAGGTGATATGGGAGTTATATTTCATGATTGCAGAATTGCAAACAACCATATTATTTCCAAAGCTTTAGATGACAGGGTGGGCT
The DNA here is from genome assembly GCA_050949725.1 of Tepidanaerobacteraceae bacterium. GTDB lineage: Bacteria > Bacillota > Thermosediminibacteria > Thermosediminibacterales > Tepidanaerobacteraceae > JBMNGH01. The sequence continues at coordinate 134,435 of JBMNGH010000002.1, read as the reverse complement.
GCGCTGTATTAATTAAAACATTACAGACCACCCAAAGACCAAAATATAAAACGTATTTTGTATTTACCGTCCAGGAGGAAGTAGGATTAAGAGGAGCTAAGACATCAGCTTATAAAATTGACCCTGATTTAGCCGTTGCTGTTGATGTCACATTGACAGGTGATACTCCTGAAGCGCCAAAAATGGCAGTAGAATTGGGAAAAGGACCAGCAATCAAGATAAAGGATAGGTCCGTCATTTGTCACCCAAAGGTTAAAGATGCTTTAATTGATGCGGCAAGACGCAAAAACATTCAATACCAACTCGAGGTTCTCGAAATGGGTGGGACAGATTCAGGCGCAATTCATATTACACGCTCAGGTGTCCCATCAGGCGGATTATCAATTCCAACAAGGTATGTCCATACGCCTTCAGAAATGGCTAATCTTACTGACATCAAACAATGTGTACAATTACTCGTCAGCATGATAGATAATTAAAAAACAGGTGGACCAATGCACAATCCTTTACTGCCCCTCATAAATTAAATAAAAAGGCAAACAACATGGTGGGGGGGCGTTATAGTGAAAAAAGTCTGTAAATTTCTCATTAAATATAAAGAAATTGAAATATTAGGAAAAAAAAGAAGCGTTATTTATAAATGTGAATTGGGCAATACCCTTCTCAAGTCAGATGATCTCAAGGAAAAATGGGCTTGCAATGGATGTTTAATACCTTGGTTTTTAAGCAAACACCATTGTAAGTATTTAAAACCACATAAATCTTTTTTGATCAGGGGTTCCAGCCAAACTTGGTTTTCTTGCGACCTTTTAGATGTTGTCATGGACCTTCCAGACTTTTGTCATTTTAACTGTATATTGTATGAACAAGATTAAAATTTTCTAAAGTAAAAGGTGTTTATTTTCTTATTGAAGGAAAAATTGTGCAAAAATAGAATATTATGTTAAGCAATTCTTTAACAGGGGGGATAAAAATGAACAGAATGGAGGCGTATAACGTAATTGTAAAGATCTTAAAACGAACGAATAAAAGATTTAGAATATCAAATGTATGGCTAAGCTTGCTTTACTGGTCGGGTCGTTATCAATCCGCAGTAAAATTTATAACAATAAGCAAACCAAATGAATTCGTATCTATGTGCTGGATGGGAACTATATATTATTTATCTCATGAATTAAATTTGGCTCGGGAATTATTTGAAAAAGCCAAATCATTAGATAGGACAAGCAGAGAAATCACATTTTTACTTGCTGAAACCTATTTCTCTATGTCAGAGATTGAAAAAGCCGAAGTTTTATACAGGTCTTTAATTCCTGATCCGGATTTTGTGTTTCATGGATTATACAGAACCGGGTGCTGCCTTATCGAGCTAAAACGTTTTGATGAGGCAATCAGTTTTTTCAATAGAGCGATTTCACATGCTAGTGGTGAAGATTTAGTAAAAACACTGAACAAAAAGGGGCTATGTTTGCTTAATCAACAGCTATTGGAAGAAGCTACTGAGCTCTTCGAAAAATGCCTAAAGTTATCTCCCGACAATTTTTCGGCAAAGCAAAATTTGGCTTTAGCAGCCACCAAGACTAAGGATCATGAAAAGGCAGTATCTTTATATAAAGAAATACTCTTAAAATCCCCGTATGATATAATTGCAATAAATAACCTTGCACTCAACACTGCTGCACTAGGCAATTATAGTGGAGCCATGGAACTGTGTAATCAAGGCCTCTCGATAGATCCTTTAAATCCCGATTTGCTTGCAAATAAGGGGTATTGCCTTTATAAATTAAATGATTATAAAAATGCATTAAATTGTATAATAGAAGCTGAAAAAATTTTAAAAGAGGATCCAATACTAAAAAATAACAAAGCCTTGTGTCTATGCGCCCTCGGAGACTATAAAACTGCCATACAGATTTTTGATGAACTTTTGAATCAACAAGTTTCTGATGATATTTTGTTTAACAAAGCTTTTTGCCTGTTAAAAGTGGGACAGTACAGAGAAGCGTTAGACACCTTAGATAAAATAGAGCAAAAAGATGACAAAAAATCTGATATTTATACGATTCAAAGTGCGTGTTATGAAAAACTCGGTGAAAATGATAAGGCTGTTGCTATATTGAATAAACTTTTAATTGCTTAAATAGGGGTGAAAAATTGAACATATTACTTACTAATGATGATGGCGTATATTCAAAGGGATTAGCCGCTTTAGCAGGAGAGATTTCAAAAATAGCAGACGTTACGGTTGTGGCACCTGACAGGGAGCGCAGCGCAACGGCTCATGCAATAACTATGCATAAACCGCTTCGTGTGGAAAAAGTAGACTTCCCGATAAAGAACATTACTGCATGGAAGGTAAATGGAACACCATCGGATTGTGTAAAAATAGCCCTTGAAGCAATGCTCAACTTTACACCAGATATGGTATTATCCGGAATTAATCAAGGACCGAATTTAGGTACTGATGTAATATATTCTGGAACTGTATCTGCAGCAATTGAGGCGACAATTATGGGGGTGCCAGCAATTGCTTTTTCAGTCACTGCTTATGAGAATGTTGAATATAACACTGCCTCAACACTGGCAGGAAAGCTGGTGCCCCAGATACTTAAGGTCGATTTTCCGGATGATGTATTGCTAAATATAAACATACCTCACGTCCCTGAAGAGAAAATTGAGGGAATTTATATTACCCATTTGGGAACCAGGAGGTATAGAAACAGTTTTGTAAAAAGAAAAGACCCTCGCGGTAGGTCTTATTATTGGTTGGCCGGTGAAGTAATTGAGAACCAAGAAAATATTGGGTCAGACGTGTGGGCAATAAAAAATAACTATGTGTCAATAACGCCGCTAAAATTTGATTTAACCAACTATACGATTATAGAAAAGTTAAATAAATGGAACTTAAAAGTTTAAAAGAAGACAGATGCACCGATTTGCCCCTTCCAAAATATAATAATATATATTACTAGTTTTGGAGGGGGCTTTTATGTCAAGGGTTATAAAAAGATATTTTCCAGGGGGGAACACCCCTGAAGGATATTTTTCTCATTATGATCAGGTTATCTCCTGGGAAAAAGCTAATAAAATATTCATTATTAAAGGAGGACCTGGAGCAGGAAAATCCTCTTTTATGAGAAAAATTGCGGATGAATTTTTGAAAAAAGGCATAGGTCTAGAATTTTTTCACTGTTCAGCAGACAGCAAATCTATCGATGGGCTTGTATTACCTGAATATAAAATAGCCTTATTAGACGGTACTGCACCACACGTTATCGACCCCAAGTTTCCTGGTTGTGTCGATGACATAATAAATTTGGGGGATTATTGGGATGAATATGCGCTTTCCCAGAACAGACAAAAAATTCAAGAAGTAAACAATCTGTACGGTAAGTGTTATAAAAGGGTATACAATTATTTAAAAGCCGCAAAGATTATATTGGAAGATATTGTACGGATCTATAAGGATGCAGTCGATACCAATGCGATAAACAGTAAAACTGACAAAGTGATTAATGAAATTTTTAAAGAAATTCCATATCAGAACAAGATGTCCGAGCAGAGACACCTTTTCGCAAGCGCTATAACACCTGACGGCATTGTCCACTTTTTAGATTGCATATTCGGCGATGTAAGCAAGAGGTTTATTATTAAAGGTTCTCCGGGAACAGGAAAATCCGATTTAATGAAAAGGATATGTGATAACTTTGTTTTAAAAGGTTTTGATGTGGATGTATTCCATTGTCCTATGGAACCGTCCAAAATCGACCATTTACTGGTAACAGAATTAGATTACGGGTTCATCACTTCCGTAAAACCTCATAATATATCACAAATCCAGCAGACCGATCAAATAATTGACCTGGATTTTGCTGTTGACACGTCTAAAGTAAATCTATACAAACAACATTTAGATTATGATAATGAACTGTTCTGGGCATTAATCCATAAGTCAGTTGAAGCATTAAAAGAAGCAAAAGGGCTCCACGACCAAATGGAACAATTATATTCGTCTAATATTGACTTTAAGAAAATAGACGATATACGAGAAAAACTCCTCTCAAGAATGTTAAAACAAGTAAACAACACACGATGAGTAATAACTGCGGTTTTTTTTAAAAAATACAACATTAGCATAGACAGCTCGGCCAAACACGTGGTAAAATATTAATTATATATAATAAAACAGAAAATAAATGCTAGCAATGTTCATGAGGAGGAAGCACATATATGCACTTATCAGAAAAAGCTCTTAACATCAGCCCATCTCCTACATTGGCTGTAGATGCAAAAGCAAAACAGATGAGGCAGGAGGGTCATGATATTATTGGATTTGGTGCAGGGGAACCCGATTTTGACACACCGGACTATATTAAAAAAGCTGCAATTAAAGCTATTAATGAAGGATTCACTAAATACACTCCGGTAGGTGGCATTAAAGAACTTAAAGATTGCATTACCCGCTACCTTTATGAAGTTACATGTGTAAGTTATAATCCAAATGAAATTATCGTATCAAACGGTGCTAAACAATGCATTTATAATGCACTATACTGTTTGATTAATCCTGGGGACAAAGTACTAATCCCAAGCCCTTATTGGGTTAGCTTTCCCGAAATGGTTAAGCTCTGTGGTGGAACACCCGTTTTTGTCCCCACTTCAAGGGAAAACTGTTTTAAACTTAAAGCAGAAGACTTAAAGCCCTGTATAGATTCGAATACAAAAGTTCTGATCGTAAACACTCCGAACAACCCAACAGGTTGCGTCTACGACAAAAATGACTTATTGGAAATAGCTAAATTTGCATTAGAACATGATATATACATCATAGCCGATGAGATATATGAAAAGTTTTTATACGATGGTGAAAAACACACAAGTATAGTGTCCTTAGATCCTAATATGAAAAAAAATACTTTGATTGTTAATGGTGTTTCAAAGACCTTTTCCATGACCGGTTGGAGAATTGGTTATGCTGCAGGGCAGGAAAACCTTATTAAGGCAATGACCAATATGCAAAGCCATTCCTCGTCGAACCCGAATTCAATTGCGCAGAAGGCAAGCCTTGAAGCCCTAAACAATCCAATAAAAAGTCAAATAATAAGACAAATGGTCAATGAATTTATCAAAAGGAGAAATTACATTGTAGAAAAGATAAACAGTATAGACAATTTATCTTGCCCTGTGCCAAAGGGAGCGTTTTACATATTCATGGATATTTCTAAGACATTCGGCATGGAAATTGATGGGAAAATCATCAAAGACTCCACCAGCTTCGCCAGTCTCCTTCTTGAAAAATCCAAGGTTGCTTTAGTTCCTGGAATCGCTTTTGGTGAAGATGATTATGTAAGACTATCATATGCAATGTCAATGGAAAATATCAAGATTGGTCTCGAACGTATCGAATATTTTATAAACAAGTTAAAATAAGGTATAAAATATATATAAAAACAAATATTATATAATAAGACCATATTAACCCTTCCGTACAAAAGCTTAATCTGAAATAGTTAATATTACTGGGAGGGATAGTATTGCCCAGTCTAGCGGGTTTAAATACCCGAATTTCAACTGTAGGCGTTCAAGGTGCGACTTACGAGGAGGAAAACTGTAGCGATTGGAATAAACAAAGCAGTGTTATTCGCTGCCCTATATGCCGTCAGTCATTTTTAATGTACTATATGTATTATAAAGATAATTTTGGAACATACAAAATGGTTTACGGCTTTTGTACCAAATGTGAACATAAAATAGAATCTTTAATTAATATTTGTTAACTGGGTAATCAAAAATCCGACATGATTTATGTCGGATTTTTGATATATTTTTACACTTTATTCGGTAGACCACGTTGGTAAATCTTTTCAATGTTTAATAATATTAAAGACATCCCGATAGGTATCATAAACGTAGCGGCTGCAACAACCCCTGAATCATTAAAAACAAAAGCCGTCATAACACCTAAAATCCCTGAAAGAAAGCCATAATACATGTATTTATATTGACAGAAAATCTCTCTGAAAATACCAACAGGCCATCTAAACAAAATGCCCAAGACCGTGGTAATTGTAATAAGAACCAGTGTCCAGTTGCTATACTTAATTAGTTTTAAATTTGTGGAAAGCTTTCTCTTAAAAATTGGTAAAAGCGAAAATAGACTGCTGCTTTTAATTGTCGAAGTTGTCTGACCTATATGTGACCTGAGTTGTTGTGGTCTACTCCCGTCATAAAGAAAAAGTAAAAGCAAAAAGACAAAAAGTAATATTACAATATATTTTAAATCTTTTATACTTATTCTGCCCTTAAATAAGAGAATTGAAAGACTCGCAAAACACACAAGACCTGCTATCGTTCCTCCAACATTAGTACCTAAAAACGGCATTGCTAAAGTAAAAAGAACGCAAACATATAATGCAACACATAAATACTTTAACTTTTTTTGTCTTTCTTTAAAGATCTCCAGCAAGGCTGTAGTACCAATAGCAGTTGAACCAAGTAAAAAGCCCATATATTCATTTCCGATTCCATAAAATCTTGCACCTATAATAGGATCATAACCCAATATCGAGACCTTCATAAGTGTATTACCTAATAAGGTATCTATGATGATAACAGCAGCAGAAAAAATAAATATAAACGCAAATAACTTTATATCGTCCTTTAAAAGAGTAACCAATACAAAACTAAATAGTGCCGTTGACCCTATACAATAAATGCTGAAACTAACAGTGTCCCAAGGGTTTAAAAGCGGGATAAGTAAAATAACGATAGGTGTAATCATAATCGATGCTATAAAAGGTCTTAAGTAAGGCATATATTTTTTGAAGTAGAGTGTGATAATAACGGATGCTAATAAAACAGCTATCACATAACCGATAAAAGTTTTAATTACTGTTGACCTAGCCGTGTAATTAAAAACAGAGATATCCTCTATTTTTTGAATGGCACTAAGAGGGTTATCATGCTTTTTATAAATAAATTCGTGCCCAACCATATGAGTATCCTTTTGTAATCCGAAGTAGTTTAAAATTTCCACACTAATATCTGTATTTATGATTATTCCATCTCGTTTTGTCGTTGAAGTTGTAATTAGACCTGAAGGATGATTTTTTTTATAAGCTATTATCGGTGTAAGTTTTTTGCCCAACACGGTGTCCTCTGATGATGGAAATGGCGTTATTACCAAAAGCAGGGTATTCTCATCAACGTCATTTAGGATCTTTCCTAAAAACTCATCAACATTGCGGAAAATTTTATTTTTAATTTCATTTATCATGCTGTCAGAATATCCCACATACTTATTTAATCTATGTGTATCCCCCGATTGTATAACAATGAACCCGGCTTTATCTTTTAATTGCGCATATGTATCATATAGGGCCTCATAATCAGTTCTAATTCCAAAAGGGGCAGTGATGTCCTTGACTAGCAAACTGCTGTTTACCTTTCCAAAGTTTGTAACTCCTCTATCGTTCATAGTAATCAAATTAGCACGAACCTTTATATTTGCCATATCATCACTTTCGTTGCCTATGACAGCTGTTTTTATACCATTTTCATTCAATATAGATCCCAAAGAACCTATTCTGACCGGATGGTCTAGATTTTGATTGTTTTTTATTATAGAAGAGATATCTATATTGACAATATTTTGTTGGCTCATATGGAACCCGGTATTTCTATTGTATATTTCTCTAATCAAATAAGCATTGTGGATGTCATCATAACCTCCAGAACATTCACCAAGAACGGTGCTGACAGATTTTGTTCCCGCTCCGATCGTAGCGTATGCATTCGTATCCCTATAAGTTCCTCCTGTGTTCGTATTCATAAGACCCAGAGAACCTTCAGACAACAAGTGTTTTATATTGTCGCCACCGTATAAAATCAAATCGTCATAATTAACATTATCAATAATTAAAACAACGACTTTTTTCGAATCGCTTTCAGGAGCTGCCATAACAATTTCGCTGGAGAAAAAAGTAAATAAAAAAAAGAAAAATAAAAAGAATAGTAATGTAGTATCTTTTCTCATTCCTAAAACCACCATATCTTAGATTATAGGTGTATTATAACAAAAATCTCAAAGTCTTTTCAAATAAAACAAACTTTATATGATTATACTTTAAGAGGTGCTACTATTTTAGTTTTACGACATTGAGATATACTCATAATTTAGTATATAATTGTGTTAAAGTAATTAGAGTATAAAAAGAGATGGGTGTTTAGATATGATTATTCAAGGCTATACAAGAGTAGACCCAAAAACAAAAAATCTTGTTAAGAGATTGAGACCTGGCGATATTGCAGTTGTAAACCATGAAGACTTGGACGAAATTGCAGCAAAAAGTATTATTTCAAAAAAAATAAAGGCTGTCATAAATGCTAACAAGTCAATATCAGGTAAGTACCCGAACATAGGCCCTTATCTACTAATTAATTCTGGTATAACAATTATAGACAACGCAGGCGATCCTGTAATGGGTTTAAAAGATAACACAAAAATTGAAATACATGAGGACGGCAAAATCTTTTGTGATCAAAGTCTTGTGGCAGAAGGCAATATTTTAACTAAAGAACAAGTAGAATCTCTAATTGAAAAAGGGAAAGATAATATAGAAAACATGCTGGACAAGTTTATAGATAATACCCTGGAATATGCAAAAAAAGAAAAGTTTTTGATTATGGGTGGTGTAAAAATACCGGAAACACGTACCTGTTTTAAAGACAAGCATGTATTAATCGTTGTAAGAGGCAATAATTATAAGGAAGATCTTGCAACAGTAAAAGTATACATAGACGAAGTAAAACCAGTACTCATTGGGGTAGACGGCGGGGCAGATGCCCTTTTGGAATACGGGTATACCCCTGATATAATAATTGGAGATATGGATAGTGTATCTGATAAAGCTCTTAAATCATGTAAAGAAATAGTTGTCCATGCATATCCCAATGGAAAAGCACCGGGACTTGAAAGGATAAAAACCCTCGGTCTAGAAAGCAAAATCTTTACAGCCCCGGGCACAAGCGAGGATATAGCAATGTTATTGGCTTATGAAAAAGGTGCGAGTTTAATCGTTGCTGTAGGAAGCCATTCCAACATGATTGATTTCTTAGAAAAGGGGCGAAAGGGAATGGCAAGCACTTTTTTAGTAAGGCTCAAGGTGGGTTCAATCTTGGTAGATGCGAAAGGAGCAAGCAAACTTTATAATCAGAAACTTAATCCATATTATATTGCAAGCCTTTTTGTAGCAGCCCTTATACCAACTTTCATTATATTTAGATCATCACCACCTATCCAATTCATTATTAAACTGCTGGAATTGAGAATGAAACTGGTTTTTGGTTTTTAAGGAGGTAATACCTTGATTAACATAAAGCATCTCGTAGTAACCGTAATATCAGTTTTTTTGGCCTTAGCGATGGGAATACTTATCGGGATTCAATTGGAATCCCACGATTTGATTTTTAAGCAGCAAGAAAATTTAATCGAACAGATGGAAACTAGATTTGATAAGCTTAACAAAACACGTGAAAATTTGGAAAGTGAAATAAAAATGCTCACTGATGCAAATGAAACTAATATAACATACATAAACAGAATATTTCCTGACTACATAAAAGAAAAATTAAACGGATTAAATATTGCTATAGTAGAAACAACAGACGATTATTCATATGCTGATTTGAGAAATGTCCTTAAAGAATCAGGGGCTCATATTACTTCTATCGTTTCAATAACAAATAAATCATTAGACTTAAGTGAAGATGCCAAGGAAGTGCTTTTTCAATTCTATGAAGAAAGGGAAAAACTTGTTGATAATAAACAGGATGCGTGTTCTCTTATTGTAGGCAGCATTATAGATGCGATGATCCTTGGCAAATCCTTTGAAGATATACAATATTTAACTGAAAACGGGTTCCTGCATACCTTAGGCAGTTTTGAACACAGTATTGATTATGTTGTAATTGCTGGTGGAAGCAAAGAAGCGAGTGAAAAAATAAACCTGATTGACCTTCCTATTATACGAGAACTCAAGAGATATTCTATACCAGTTATTGGCGTTGAGCTAAGTAGTGTGGAAAATTCTTACATAGATTTGTATAAAAGGGAAAAAATATCGACTGTAGACAATGTTGACAGTATAATAGGAAAAACATCTATGGTTTTGGTGCTAGAGGGAAGGGAAGGTAATTATGGAATTAAAGAATCTGCAGAATCCCTTATGCCTGTTTTAAACCAGGAGGAAGAATAAAGTGAAAGTTACTGTATTGATACCTGCTTTTAACGAAGAAACAAACATCACCAGAACCCTTTCTGGAATCAGGGCTTTTGAAAAGGATTTTTGTAAAAAGCATGATATACAATTAGATGTTTTAGTCATAGATGACTGTTCAGAAGATAAAACAGCCGAAAAATCTGAAAAAACCGGGGTAAAGGTAATAAAACTTGCAAACAATCTTGGAAAAGGTGGAGCTATACAAGAAGGGCTGAAATATGCAAACGGTAATATTATAGTATTTTTAGACGCCGATCTTAAGGAAAGCTCTCTTGAGGTATCCAAATTAATTATGCCCATCTTAAACAATGAATCTGATGTCACAATAGCTAAGTTTAAACCTTCTGGACATAAAGGTGGATTCGGTCTTGTAAAATCTCTGGCATTTTATGGAGTCAAGTTTTTTACAGGGAAAGAGATAACGAGTGCCTTATCAGGCCAAAGGGCATTTAAAAAACAAGTATTGAGCCAATTAAAAGTTATACCCTCGGGATATGGTTTGGAAGTTGGTATGCTTATCGATATATTAAAAAATGGATTTCGGGTAAAAGAAGTTGAAGTAGATATGTTCCACGATGTGACAGGTCGGGATTTAAAGGGCTTCGTTCACCGGGGTAAACAATTCATTGATATATTGAAAATCCTTATTAATAAAATAGGGGAGAGAAAGTCATCTTGTTTCAAATACTGACCTTTTTAGTTTTTGCTCTGTCAATTTGTATTAGTTACACAACAGTGCATGCATTTTGCGGGATGTTTGATGAAACGAAACTGGTCGCCAAAAATTACAAAGGCGACTTGGTTCCACAAGGAGTAGGAATTATATTACCTTTTTTCTGCCTTTTGGGGTATAGCTTGTTTTTGTTATCCAGTGAAATGTGGCCTTTGAATAATATAATTGTTTTATTTACATTTGCAATTTCCGCAATGAGCATGGTAGGTTTTCTGGATGATGTTTTAGGTTCGAGAGATGTCCAGGGGTTATTGGGCCATTTTAAAGCACTAGCCAAAGGTAAAATCACCACAGGATCGCTGAAGGCAATTGTAGGGCTATTGGTGTCATTTGTCATAAGTATTTACATTACACATGCTATCGGAAGCATTGTATTAAACACCTTGTTGATGGCCCTCTACACTAACCTGCTTAACCTTTTAGATCTAAGGCCGGGTAGATGTATAAAATTTTATTTTCTATTAATTGCCATCCTGGCATTATTTTCCTATATTAGAGGGGATATCTTTTTTTTAGCCTTGTTCTATCCTTTGCTGGGAACAGTCCTCGGGTATTTTCCTTATGACCTAAATGCAAGGTGTATGATGGGTGATGCCGGATCAAACGTTCTGGGAATTTCAGCAGGAATTCTCGCTGTTATGTCTTTAAATACAAGTCAAAAGTTGGTAAATTTAGTATTGCTGGTTTTAATCCATATTTTCGCCGAAAAATATTCCATAAGCGATCTAATTAATAATAATAATGTGCTGTCTTGGTTCGACCAATTGGGAAGAGGGAAGGAAATTGATTAATTACAAAAAAGGCAGGGTAATTGACATACACAAGAAATATAACAGTGTAACGGAATTATTGGTAGAAGTTGAGGGAGTACCTCAAAAGGCTGCAAATTTCGATAAGTTGACCGGTCTTGTTCAAGTTGGGGACGATGTTTTACTTAATACTACTGCGGTCGATTTGAAGCTTGGAAGTGGGGGATACCATTTTGTAGTTTCTATAAACAACAGGACTCCTGTTTTTTATGACGAGGCGGAAAAAGGACATATTATGAAACTTCGCTACACCCCTCTGCAATTTAGCGTCCTCAGTGCTGAAGAACAGGAAAGCCGTTACCATAGTGTTTTTGACAGCTTTGAAGGATTAAACTCTATGCCTGTGATAATAGGAGAACTCCACAGCATGATACTGCCTGTAGTGTTTAACGCCATAAATATCAATCCGAATATAAGTATATCATATATAATGACTGACGGCGGTGCATTGCCGATAGACTTCAGTAAAACAGTCAGCTTCTTAAAACAGAAGGGCTTGATAAATGGAACAATTACTTTTGGCCAGGCATTCGGGGGAGATGTGGAGACAGTCAACGTTTACACCGCACTGATCGCATCCGACAAAATCTTAAAGTCAGATATGTCAATAATTACGATGGGGCCGGGTATTACAGGAACAGGTACAAAATACGGGTTCTCCGGAATAGAACAGGGATATATAATAGACGCCGTGAACACTTTAGGAGGCAATCCCATCTTTATTCCCAGAATCAGCTTTACCGACAAAAGGGAGCGGCATTACGGAATCAGCCATCACAGTATAACCATTTTAAATGAAATCTGCAAAACATCAGCTAAGGTTATTTTACCTAAATTTGAGGGAAAAAAGATGAATCGTATAATGCAACAATTAAAACAAACACAGATCGAAAAAAAACACAAATTAGTTATTATGGAAGATATAATAGGCATAAAAGAAAATATACTCGGCTTTGATTACAATGTCAATACAATGGGGAGAAACTTAGATAAAGATACCGAGTTCTTTCTTACAGCTGGGGCAGCAGGGTACTATGCTGCAAAACTTGAAATGCAAGGCATATGAAATCGGAATTTGTTCGGATTACAAAAACCTAAATAAATAACATCGGCTATAATGCCGATGCTTATAAACTTTATTGGCAGGGGAGACAGGACTTGAACCCGCAGCCAACGGTTTTGGAGACCGCTACTCTACCAATTGAGCTACTCCCCTGCGCAGACAATATTATATAATATTTCGTTTACAATGTCAAAAGGAAGTAATTAAAAAAATAGGTTATTAGTTTAATACTAAAACTTGTATTTATTGCGAATAAAATTACTTTGTAAAGATAATGACACCTATTGAAGGTTTTCAATAGAGGAGGGCATCATCATGAAATCGATTTATTACATTTGCAGTAGTTTGATTTGTTACAAAAGAAACGGTGATCGATCGCCGAGATTTTAGATAATGTTGAATTGGAAATTTACATAAAAGAAGAAATGACTATATCCAACGAAATCAAGGAATAAAGTGGAGGTAACCAACGTGAAAACAATCACAATTGAAACAAGAGAACAAAACCAAATGATAGACATAACCTCAATTGTCGGAAAAATTGTCAGGGAATCAGGTGTACAACAAGGAGTTTGCTTTGTGTTTGTGCCTCATACCACTGCGGCAGTTACCATCAATGAAAATGCTGATAAGGATGTCCCAAGAGATATATTAAATACACTCAGCAAACTTGTCCCATATAAAGACAACTACAAACATATGGAAGGCAATGCCGATGCTCATGTAAAAGCCACATTGATAGGGAATACCGCAAGTGTTATTATTAATAACGGAGTACTTGTTTTGGGAACGTGGCAGAGTATATTTTTCTGTGAGTTTGATGGCCCGAGAACAAGAAAAGTCATAGTAAAAGTGATAGGAGAAAAATAACGACAGGTTAAAGATGACATTAAATAAGGAAATAATTTACGAATAAATTAAGAAGAGGTGGTAATGATCATGCTTTAATAAGCAATAACCATTATTTAAGACTAATACGACAACGGATAGTCGATATTGATTAAAGAATAAACTTCACTCAGCTACATGCTTTATAAACAATTTCAATTTTACAATTTTTATAATTTCTGTAATTTATGGATGATAAAGGTTTAATAAATGTCCCTCTTTAAAAGTCATATCCTTCATGTTTGTGATATAATTATAATTAAGCTAAATAGATAATAATATTTGGAGGGAAAAATTATGATATCCGGAAAAATAAGCCTAAAGTTTTTAATTGTTTTTTTGATTATGCTCTTGGCAGCACCTACGGCTTTTGCTGCAGAACCGGTCAGGTTGAATTTTAATGGACGGGAATTTAAGGCGGATATTACCCTAGAGGATGGTGTGAGTTACATACCCGCAGCAGCTCTTGCTAAAATCCCAGGCTTAGAAGTAGGAGACGATCCTATAGTGCCGATTCGTAAGCTGTTCGAAAATCAAGGTGGCATAGTTCATTGGGATAACGAAAAAAGACAGATAAATGTATCTTGGAGAGAAAAAAGAGGAGACTATACGGCTGACGAGTTAGTTATAAAGTATACGGAGCTTCTAAAAGAAGCCAATACTTACAAAATGAAAGGCAATAATGTTATTGAGTTTAAACTAGAAGGAATCCAAGAACAAATGGGTATTCCTAACATGCCAAAATGGAAGTTTTATTCGAAGGTGTTTTTCAATATGAACCAATGGCTATGTATATGAAGCAGACCATGAAAATGCCTTTAGATGAACTTGAGCTAAGTCCAGAAGAATTAGAAGCATCAGGCTCTTGAAGAAGAAATGGTTACTGAGATGGTTTGGTTTGACAATAAAATATATCAGAAAAACCCTTTATCTGACCAGTGGGTGTATCAGGATTTAACCGGCATGGAAGATATTATAGGTCTAAATAACTTAATGCAAATGACTCCTCAACAATCGATGGAGATGATGTATAAAGCGGGAGTAATTAACGTATTCGGTGAAGATGTAGTAAAAGAAGGCAGGGAGTATTACACGATTAAAAACTATATTGATGCCGATAGTTTTAAGGGCTTAATGGAAGGAGCTCTGGAGAATATAGATTTAGCATCCTTTGTTGCAGCCGTCGGTGCACAATCAGATTTGCAGGAAGCCGGTATGATAAATTCCCAGTTTGAGAAAATATTTGAAATTGTTGTAAATAACATGGACATTGAATACTATATAGATACCTTAATTGATAAAGAAACCCTATTACCCGATTACATGAATATAGATTTGAACATGACAATTGATTTCAAACAATTAGCTGAAGCAATGGCAGAAATAACAGAAATAGATGAAGCTGAAAAATCAGCAATTCCTGAAGGGCCGATGAACCTCCAATTAAAGATGAAAGGCGAATATCAATTATTTGATTATGGAGCTGAACTTGAACTTCCTGACCTAAGTAATGCTATCAGTCAAGAAGAATTTATGCAGCAGTTAAAGGCTGACTTGGAAGCAATTGAAGAATCAGAAGGGTTAATTGAGTAAGAAACAGCTGAAGAACAAGGAGAAAACGAATAGCATTAAGATGCGCTTCTCAATAAGTTTTGCAGGAAATAATACCGTCATTTAACCTATTAACAGGAAGGTACAAGCACATTTATAAGTTGATATAGTAAATTTTTTTAACTGGCGCTCGAGAGAGCGCCTTTCTTTATACCAAAAAATTTATCTTATTGACGAGGTTATATTTTACACTTCTATCGGCAAAAATTATAAGTTTACATAATATATATTATCGGACGTTGTTTTATGCAATTTTTTGGGTACGGTAAGCTGACTTAGGCTCCCGTCCCCTATTTACTGTATAAGTAAAGTAAGAGCCATTCATTGGCTACAAACGCTTGATTCGACCTTGAAACAAAAGAGAAATGATGATATGAATGGATATTGATTAAAAATAAGACCGCTACATAATGACCTAAATTTACTTGGTTTGTATGTTAAGTTGATTTGTAACTAAATATTTTTATCTGTATGCTTAAATACTATCGTATATATCTGTATACTAATCACTTTTGTTAACTATTCAATTATATTGTCACCTACAATATCACCTCTCACTACATTTTTGTTGAGACTATCGGCATCTTCGTTGTGGGTTTCAGTCTTTTGATTTTCGTTTTCATCTTCTTCATCAATTGATATTAATTGAAAAAAGCATATTGGCAATAAATCTGCCGAAGAATCAGGTTGCTCTTTATTATTCATCCAAGGGATTTTTTTGTCTGTCTTTTTCTCTTTTGTCAAATGGCCTCCTCCTAGAATACGTTACTACCCTACCCTTCTGTCATTAAATATTATTTACAATCTGTAAAATCTTAAACATGCTTGCGACATGATGTTCTAAATTTAATTATCTAAGTTCCACAGTCCATGGTCTGCCAACTCCTGCAGTGCATTTAAAACTCCCAACTTAGCATGCAACAAATTTGTTCCTCCTTGAATATAGACTGCATAAGGTTCTCTTAAAGGCCCATCTGCGCTTAATTCGATAGAAGAACCTTGAATGAAGCTTCCGCCGGCCATTATAACTTTGTGGTTGTAACCGGGCATTCCCCAGGGTTCAGGGGTCAACTTAGAATCAACCGGGCCTGTTTTCTGTATACCGCGGCAAAAATGTATTAGTTTCTCCTCGTCACCTAACACCACCGATGTAACTATATCCCCTCTCGGTTCATTATATTTGGGGTATACCTTAAATCCTGCTTTCTCCAATATGCGAGATGTAAATATCGCTCCCTTCAGAGCTTCTCCCACTACAAATGGCGCAAAATATAAACCTTGTAATAATAAACGGTTAGTGGAGAGTGATGGCCCGCAATTTTTCCCTAACCCAGGAGCTGTTGCCCTATACGAGCACTGCTCTATAAGCTCATCCTTGCCAACTATATATCCACCTGTTGGGGCAATCCCTCCACCTATGTTCTTAATAAGTGATCCGGCTAATAGATCGGCTCCTACCTCTGTGGGTTCTTTTATGTCTACAAATTCTCCGTAACAGTTGTCAACAAATATAATAATGTCATTATGTATATTTTTAATGTATTTTATGAGAAATGCTATTTCGTCAATAGTAAGGGCCCCTCTGAGACTGTAACCTCTTGAACGCTGTATTAAAACCATTTTCGTATTATCTTTTATGCTGTTTCGTATACCGTTAAGATCTGGTTTTCCTTCATTAGTCAATGCAACCTCGGAGTAACCTATATTGTATTCTTTTAATGAGCCGCAGTTTTCTCCTATTATTACATTTTTTAATGTATCGTACGGGCTACCCATCACGCTGACTATTGTATCATTCGGTCTTAACAGTCCGAAAAGGCACACCGTTATCGCATGGGTACCAGACACGATTTGAGGCCTGACAATAGCGTTATCTGCTTTGAATACCAGGCTATATATTTGTTCAATAGCTTCCCTTCCAATATCACCATACCCATAACCGGTAGATTCTGTCAGATGAAAATCACTTAAATTTGCTTCGGTCATTGCTGAAATAACTTTCAGTTGATTAAGCTCCGATAACTTATCGATGTGATTTATGTAAGGTTGTATCTCCTCAATAGTCTCTTTATAAAGGCTTATAATTTTATCGGAAAGGTTGTACTTTTCTTTAAGATTATGCTCAAGCAATTGTAAGTAAACATCCATCAATTAAGACCTCATTTCTTTGCCAGCCTCTCGATTATGTATATTATCACAATCTTCGCTAGTATTCAACTTACTGGAGCAGATAGGACATGATGAGGTATAAAACATTTTTCTTTTAATATCTATTATCGCCGTGTATTTTCCTTGTTCTATTCCTTGTTTTACCCCAACCCTTCTCCCAAAAGCATATCCACACAAAAGCACGGATAATAATAATATCACATTGAGCAAAGTTTCTTTAAAAACCATCAGGAGCTTCCTCCATTTTTGTGTAGTCGTTAAGTTTATTTGATAAAAAACTAAATAAGCTGGTAACTAAAGGTGCGCTCACAATAATTATTATCGATTTTTCAGGTTCAAAATAAAAGGCGATCAAAAATAGTATAATTGCCAAAATAATGCATTCCATTTTTCCTAAGATAAAAGCCAGGTTTTTTTTTGAACTCATATCACATTGCAAGTCTATATAATCATCCAGCAACTGAATTGAGGCCATTACAAATACTGCAGATATCATTGCTTTCGATCCAACAAGAATAATGCCAATTATTAAAACTGCTATGGATTCTATATAACCAAAAAATCCCGAAGGCATTTTTACACATAAAACCCCTACCATGCCTATTGCAAAACTTGCTAAAAACAAGCTTACGGCTATACTCACATTAAGGGCGCAAGCTACCGAAAAAAACAATAATCCATAAAGAACAGCGCCGTATCCCATCAGTTTTACGATGTTATATTTGCCTATTAGTGCATCATAATCCTGGTCCACATAGTCATCCATTATTTTAATAACACATCCTGTAAAAAAAATGCTTAATACATTTTTGAAAAAATAAATATCAAATATTATGGATGACAAACGTTTTCACCTCTTTAAATCCTTTTTTGTAAAGGGCAGAAATAGGAATTATAAAATTTCCCCTAAATTCTTCTTTGATTTTCTTTAATCCCTGATAAGCATTATTTAGATCCATCTTATTTGCCAAGATTACATAACCTTTTTTCAGTTGTGCAAATTGTGAAATTTGATAGTCCACTTCCCCCATAGCAGAAGGCAAATCCGAATTATCTGAGGCTGCTGAGGCGTCTATGATATGAAGCACTACATCCGACGTTCGTATAACTTGTAGCGTTTGGGAAATAGCCTTTCGAATATCACCATCTGGATGTATACCGTCCAGTAAGCCTGCTGTATCGATGATCTGTATTTTTTTTTTGCCTTTTCCCATCGGTAAATTAACATTCAATGACTGGATACATCTAGTCTTATGGGGTTTATCATCGACAAGTTTTGACATGGCTTGCTTGTAGTTCAACTTTTTCTTCGTTTTTGAGCCATTTATATCTGTACACTCCACTTCAAAGTGAGTTACTCCGAGATAATTTGTGAAATTTATAAAAAAGACGGTTTTTCCTACACTTGTCTTTCCAATAATTGTACATGTCTTCATTTGATAGTCCTCCTATTGATAGTCCTCCTATAGAGCCTTGTACAAATTATGGTATGGTTTTAACCTATATAAGCTTATGCATTTGAACTAAACAATATCCCATAAAGACTGGGCACTAAATTAAGCATCGTGTACTGTAGATATATCCTCAGGCTTTATAAACATTAGATCTTCTCTGGAGATGTTTTTTTTATTTACAAGCCTCAAAGCCTGCCTACGGATTGCTTTTTCAATCATATTACGTACCAAACGTGCATTGCCCATCTTATCATAGTTGAGACTGTTTTTGCTATTTTTTAAAATTACTTCCAGTTTGTCAATGGCTTCAGAACTAAATTTATATTCTCTCTTTTCAGCCATCATTTTTGCGATTTTAATCAATTCATCCATTGAGTAATCGCAAAAATCAATTATTATTGGGAACCGTGATCTGATTCCCGGATTAATTTGAAGAAATCTTTCCATCTCATCTTTATACCCAGCCAATATTACAATCAAATCATCTTTGTGATCCTCCATGGCTTTTACCAAAGTATCGATAGCTTCTTTACCGAAATCCTTTTCTCCTCCTCTAGCTAAAGAATAGGCTTCGTCGATAAACAGTATACCGCCTAATGCTTTCTTTATCTGTTCCCTGGTCTTTTGAGCTGTATGCCCGATATATTCGCCTACCAAATCTGCTCTCTCGACCTCGACCGTATGACCTTTTTGAAGAACCTTCATGTGTTTAAACATTTTACCCAGTAATCTTGCGACAGTTGTTTTGCCTGTACCCGGATTACCTTTGAAAATCATATGAAGAACCTGAGGCTCTGCAAGCAGCCGTTCTTCTCTTCGCTTTTTTTGTATTTCTACGAAAGCTTTTAATTCTCTAACCAACTGCTTAATTTTTGTAAGGCCAATTAATTCGTCAAGTTCTCTCATAGTGTCTTCCAATTTTTCTTCATCATTTACTTTGCTTATTTTTCCCTGTACTGTTCGGACTTCTTCAATCTGGCGCAGCATAATGAAAGCTTCAGCGGGAGTTATAGAACCATCGATTAAGAGATCCGTTATATTATTAGAAGTGTTACTTTTATTTTTTGTAACATTGACCATGGTTCACAGCACTCCCCATTATTAAAAAAATGAACATATAAAAAGTAAACATCAATTTATTATATGCGGGATTAGTAATTTTGGATAAAAAACCCCGAGGTAAATTCCTCGGGGAAAGTAATTCCCTTTTTATAAAGATGATAACTATAAGCCAATACCTAATTAGAACGCAGTTTCTCTCGGTGGAGTTCACGAATCTCATCAAAAATCTTGCGATACTCGGGGCTTGCATAATCCGGATAGGTCCAGGGCCATGGCTCAAACTGACCGCGAACGAAACGCAGCGTGACTTCACCATAAATACCTTCATCTAAATATATGCGGTGGCTGTGGTTCTTGGTGCTGGCAAGCACCAATTTCCCTAGACTAACATATCCAACGTCTATATTGACCTGCCGCTGATTGTTCACTGCCAAATCTTGTTCAAGTGAATTAGACCAGCGTTTCAGGCACGGGAGTTTATTTGGTTCGATAAGATCCATAAAGGCAAAAATACATCGTTTTAGGTCCTTGCCCATTTCGGTTGTGTAATAGTCAGTATGGTTAAAAGGTAACACTGGACTGGTGTAAATAGATTGTCCCAGCCGTTTAGACAGAGTTACCCTTACGGGTTCAAACAACCCTTCATTTGGGGTAAGAACACTAGCGATCGGAGTAACTTGTTCCGGTTTTTTTATTTTTCCCATAACATACTGCTCTCCCCTACTTCAATAGATCAAACCCCGAAGGAATAATTCCCTCGGGGACGATTGGATTAAATACCATTTTATTTATTATAAATCTCACTTACCACACTATTTTTTATTGTCTATTTTGTATGTAATGTCTTTAGCTCTCCTCCTCAGCCGTCTTTTTCTGTTCTGCTAAAGAAGAATAATTGAAAGATATCTGCCTGAGAGGAGATATGGTTGATACGGCATGTTTGTAAACTAATTGATGTTTGCCGTCGGAATCAAGTATAATAGTGAAATTATCAAATCCCCTCACAAAACCTTTAAGCTGGAAACCATTTATCAGGTAAATTGTAACAGGTATATTATCTTTTCTGACCTGATTCAGAAAACTATCTTGCAGGTTGATTTGAGGCTTTGTCATTATATGTCCCCCTTATTATTTAGTTTAAAATTAGTATTCTAGGTGTTTTTAGTTTTTCCTTCCACAATATTAATAATGCTTGATGCTATTTTGTTTGTACCTCCTCTTGACACATCAAACCATACTATATTTTTATCCCTTAAAAACCATGTATACTGCCGTTTGGCATATCGTCTGGTATCTCGAGCAATGAGATATTTGGCTTCTTCTTTAGTTATATTGCCTTCAAGATATTCTATTATTTGTCTGTAACCGATTGCCTGCATTGAATTAAGGTGTTTTGAATATCCCATGTTCAGAAGCATTTTAACTTCATCTATGAGACCACTCTTAAACATTAATTCGACTCTTTCGTTGATTCTGTCATACAGTTGAACCCTTGGCATCGTTAAACCTATCATAACTGTGTTGTATAAACTCCCATGTACTTTTGTCATTTCCTCATAGTGAGAAAATGTTTTTCCCGTACTAATACATACCTCCAATGCCCTGATAACTCTTCTCTTATTGTTAGGATGTATTTTCTTGGCAGCAGCCGGATCGATTGTTTGTAATTTTTTATATAAGGCCATTATGCCATTTTTTTTTGCTTCTTCCAGTAACTCCTGTCTTAAACTCTCATCACTGTCAACTTCGGAAAATTGGTAGTTATAGCATACTGAATTTATATATAGACCGGTACCTCCCGATAGTATTGGGATTTTTTTGGAAGTACTAATGCTTTTTATGTGATTATTTGCCATATTTTGGAAATCTGCAACACTAAAATCCTCATCTGGGTTTATTATATCAATCATGTGATGTCTTACTTCTACCTGTTCTTCTTTAGTCGGTTTAGCTGTTCCAATATCCATATATCTGTAAATCTGCATGGAATCAGATGATATGATTTCGGTGCCTAATTTTTTTGCAACTTCTATCGCAATTTTTGTTTTCCCCACAGCCGTTGGACCAACGATGACCAACAAAGTTATCCGATCATTAAGCATTGTCTTCTTTTCTTTCATATATTATATAGTTACTGTACTCTCTTGAACTTTTTTTCAATTTCATATAAAGAAATACAGATAATAGTCGGTCTACCGTGGGGACATGTGTAGGGGGCCTTCAGTTCCTCAAGTTGTGATAAAAGTTCCCTCATCTCACTCATGGAAAGTGTTTCGCCTGCTTTTATGGCTGCATGACAGGCCACCGATGCTGCCATTTTTTCCTTTGCGAGCGGATCATCACCTTTTCCTCCATCAATGACATCATCTAGTATTTTGCGAAGCAAAATTGGGCTTACAGCCTTGCCGGATATATATGGCACTTCTCTTATCAAGATTGTATCACGGCCGAAAACAGAAACTTCAAATCCAATATCTTTAAATAGCGAGATATGTTCTTCTAAAAACATCACTTCTTTTATTGAAAGCTGCATTGTATAAGGAGTTATAAGTTGCTGTGTGGCAATCGAATCGCTCTCTTGTTTTGCTATTTGTTTTTCGTAAAGGATCTTTTCATGTGCCGCATGTTGGTCAATGAGGTAAAAGCTTTTGTTATTTTGTGCGATAATGTAGGTTTCGAATAATTGGCCAATAATCTTATCAAAGCTTAACCCTTTTTGTTCACTAATAAAACTTAATTTTGAAACATGGTGATGATTGCCATAACTTTTTTCGGTTTTAATTTTATCTGTATTTGTTTCCTTTATTATATCAGTATCTTGAATTATTGTCTCATGATATTTGGAAAAATATTCATCAGGTAATATATTTTGAGTCTGAAAGAATTGCTCTTTATCATATTTTCCTTCATGATACCTTACAGGAATGTCTTCTTTGGGTATTAGAATTTTCTCTTTTAACTCGGCTTTGACCACTTCAGTAACGGCATTGTAGAGATGACCTTCTCTGTGGAATTTTATTTGAGTTTTTGAAGGATGTACATTGACATCCACTTTTGAACTGTCAATAGTAACGAACAACACCCCAATCGGAAAACGATTAATGGGGATTAGAGTCTTAAACGCCCTCTCTAAGGAAAAAGATAAGCCTTTGTCTTCAATGAGACGCTTGTTTACGAAAAATATCTGCGCACTTCTGTTTCCTTTATTGAATTGGGGTAAAGCCACAAAGCCTGATACGAAACCATCGGCAAAAGGCTTTTCAAATTTTATGATATTCTTTGCGACTTCGATTCCAAAAACCTTAGCTATTGCTTCCTCACATTCACCGCTTCCACTGGTATAAAAACTTTCTTTACCTTCTTTTAAAAAACGAAACGAAACGTTGGGATTACATAAAGCATATTTAGAAATAAGGTCCGCTATATAACCCGCCTCTATTGTATCACTTTTTAAAAATTTTGTTCTCGCCGGTGTATTAAAAAATAAATTTTTTACTTCTACTATACATCCTTTGTTTGTAGGCGCATCATCTGTACCTTTGTACACACCACCTACAACAACACATTTTGTACCGACTTCCTCATCATATGTTTTTGATATTATCGTTACCTGTGAAACCGCAGCTATACTTGCGAGGGCCTCTCCTCTGAAGCCCAATGTTTTTATGTTGAATATGTCCTCTTCTTTAGAAATTTTACTCGTCGCATGTCTTTCAAAAGCAAGTTTAATGTCATCCCTTTGTATACCATCTCCATCATCGATTACCTTGATACATTTTTTTCCTCCACCTTCTATTTCTACTATTATATTTTTGCTTCTGGCATCCAATGAATTTTCAATCAACTCTTTTACTATTGAAACAGGTCTTTCAACAACTTCTCCAGCTGCAATTTTTGACGAAACCTCTTTATTAAGGACTTTTATATTACCCATAACATCCCCTCAACCCAGTTTTTGCTTTAAGGAAAACAATAAATTAAGAGCCTCTAAAGGTGTAACAGTATTAGGGTCGATTGATTTAAGCTTTCTGATTGCTTCCTTTTCGTTTAGCTCATCCAGACTTATTTGTTCATCAGAATTATTGCTGGATTCTATAGAATCCATAGCAGCTGCCGCCTGTTGTTTATATGTCGAATACTTTTCCTCTAAGTCTTTTAGAAGATTTTTAGCCCTTGATATGACGCTATTGGGAAGTCCTGCGAGCCGTGCAACCTGTATTCCGTAACTCTTGTCTGTTTCCCCAGGTATTATCTTCCTCAAAAATACTATTTCTTCCCCTCTTTCTTTCACTGATACCTGATAATTCTTAACGCCTTCCATGTTATCAAGACATGTGAGCTCATGATAATGTGTTGCAAATAGAGTCCTGGCAGCTATGTTTTTGTGTATGTATTCTATCACAGCCCACGCTATCGATAGGCCGTCATATGTGCTAGTGCCTCTTCCTACCTCGTCCAAAATCAGCAAACTCCTGTTGGTGGCGTTTTTCAGTATATAGGCAACTTCAGTCATCTCAACCATGAAAGTGCTCTTTCCCGCCGAGAGGTCGTCAGAAGCACCTATTCTAGTAAACACTCTATCCACCAGGCCAATCCTTGCTTTTTTTGCGGGGACAAAACAACCTATCTGGGCCATAATTGTTATTAATGCCACTTGTCTCATATATGTAGATTTCCCCGCCATGTTAGGCCCTGTAATAATTGAAATCACTGAGTTTGTGCAATTAATATTCGTATCATTAGGAATAAATACCTCATCCTTTTGCGAGCGTTCTACAACAGGATGTCGGCCATCTTTGATAAACAATTCATCTCCCAAACTTATTTCCGGCTTCGTATACCCGTATTTATAAGAAGTTTCAGCAAAAGATAGCAAGGAATCTAGAGCAGCTATTGAATAAGCACTTTGTTTAAGCCGATGTGCGTGACCTGCCAGCTCCTCCCTTATTATACAAAAGGTATCATACTCTAATTCCTGCAGTCTTTGTTCAGCATTAAGTATCATTGATTCATAGTTCTTTAGTTCTTCCGTTATGTAGCGTTCACCGCCTACCAATGTTTGTTTTCTGATATAGGCCTCGGGGACTAATGAGAGGTTAGATTTTGTTACTTCTATATAGTAACCAAAAACTTTATTGTAACCAACCTTTAGTGACTTTATGCCGGTAGCTTCTCTCTCGCGTTTTTCTAACTTAGCTAACCAATTCTTCCCTTCTTTTGTTGCCTTCCTCAGTTTATCAATCTCAGGGTTATATCCATCACGGATAATTCCCGTTTCACGAACTGATAACGGCGGATCTAAATTAATCGACTTTTCGAGAAGATCGAACAGGTCATCCATTGTGTCAAGCTGATTTTTTAATCGTAAAAACAATTTTGATGAAAACTTACTTAAGCATTTCTTTATGGCTGGAAAACACCCAATAGTATTCTTTATTGCAAGAAGATCACGTGCATTTACACTACCGCATACTAGTTTTCCGGTAAGCCTTTCAATATCGTATATATCTTTAAAAAGGGACTTGAGCTCTTCTCTCAAAAAATAGTTATTTAAAAGCTCTTCGACACAATCCAATCTTTCATTTATTTTTATAATATTGGTCAGCGGCTGTTCTATCCATTTTCTTAAAAGCCTTGCACCCATGGAGGTTTGTGTGTTGTCTAATACCCATAATAATGTTCCTGTTTTTTTGTTATCCCTTAAAGTTTGTGTCAGTTCCAGGTTTCGACGGCACGACAAATCCAATATCATGTAATCGTTATTCTCATATAATTTGATTTCATCTATATGAGTTAGGCTGTTATTGTGTGTCTCCTCCAAATATTTGAGAGCCGCACCTGAAGCAATTTGGCAATAATTCATGGCTAAAATTTGTGTGAATTGTTCATTACCAAACTGTTCTATCAGATACTTTTTTGCACTGCTTAAATCAAAATAATTGTCGCTTTTAACCGTCAAATAAATCGAGAGATCCTCGCTGAGTTTCTTGTATAAAGAAGAATGACGACTAAACCCCTCATTTACCAAACATTCTTTGGGGCAAACCTTGGCCAACTCATTAATTACTTCTTGAAAAGGGGGTTCGGACTTAAATTCAGTAGTGAAAAATTCGCCTGTCAATATATCAACGAAAGCCAAACCAAAATTGTCATTTTCACTGTATATACTCCCGAGATAATTGTTCTTCTCGTCTTCAAGCGCATTTATATCAGTAACAGTACCTGGCGTTACTATTTTAACGACTTCCCTTTTTACTATCCCTTTTGCCGTTTTTGGATCCTCCACCTGCTCGCATATTACAACCTTGTACCCTTTGTTTATAAGTCTTGCTATATATTGTTCGGCGGCATGGTGGGGAACACCCGCCATCGGTACCTTGTTTTCATGATCCCTTGTGGTAAGGGCTATTTCCAGTTCCCTGGAACACAGTTCGGCATCCTCAAAAAACATTTCATAAAAATCTCCCAGACGAAAAAATACAATGTAATCTTTATACTTATTCTTTATTTCTTTATACTGCTTCATCATAGGGGTCTGCATATAAACTCCCCTTTGTAAAATATTTATTGTATATCCCTGACAACACGTCCTATCAATGACCATGTATGGGGCTCAGTTATTTCTACATTTACCAGTTTGCCTATCAAATTTTTATTCCCTTCAAAATTAACTACCTTGTTCGTCCTACTTCTGCCAGAAAGCCTGTTTGGATTGCCCTTGCTGACACCTTCAACAAGCACCTCCAAGACTCTTCCCTTTAAGGCTTTATTGTTCTGCAAGGAGATGGCATCTTGAACCTCTATTAGTCTCTGTAGGCGTTCATTCTTTTCTTCATCGCTGACCTGATTTAACATTGTTGCAGCCGGTGTACCCTTCCGTTTAGAATACATAAATGTAAACGCCGAATCAAACCTGACCCTCTCGACTAGGTCAAGCGTATCCAAGAAATCTTCTTCTGTCTCACCTGGAAATCCCACAATTATATCTGTAGTGATGCTTATATCAGGCATCGCTTTTATTAATTTATCCACGAGACCCATATAATGTTCTCTTGTATATTTTCTGTTCATACTCTTTAGTATTTTATTGCTTCCTGCCTGCACAGGTAAATGCAGATGTTCGCATACATTGGGGCATTCTTTCATTGAAATGATCAAATCATCTGTCAAATCCTTAGGATGTGAAGTCAGGAACCTTATTCTGTTTATTCCCTTAATATCACTTACTTTTCTGAGTAATTGTGAAAACGTTATTGGTTTTACAAGATCCTTTCCATAAGAATTAACATTTTGACCGAGCAGATTTATTTCTATAAATCCCTCTTTTGAAAGCTGCTCTACTTCCTGAAGGATATCCTCAGGCTTTCTACTTCTTTGTCTGCCCCTTACATACGGCACGATGCAGTAACTGCAAAAGTTGTCACATCCGTAAGTTATAGGTACCCATGCCTTGAATTTATCTTCACGACTAACCGGCAAGTTTTCAGAGATTTCAGATGTACAGTCATTCACTTCCACGAGCGATAAATTGGCCTGCCTAACATTTTGTATCAACTCCGGAAGTTTATGCACATTATTGATACTAAATATTATATCTACATACGGGAGATGCATTGAAATGTGCTCGACAACACTTTCCTGCTGTATCATACAACCGGAAACAGCGATAATAAGATCCGGGTTATTATGCTTTAACTGTTTAAGCTGAGCTATCCTGCCGTACACCTTCCGCTCAGCATTTTCCCTTACACAACACGTATTTAATACTATCAAATCAGCTTCTTTCAATGAAGAAACTGGACAATAGCCTATTTTTTTTAATACACCTGAAATAACCTCGCTGTCGTAAAGATTCATTTGGCAACCCCATGTTAGTATCTTATATTTCATTCTGCTCACTTCCGATCTGCTATAAGTTCAACTAAAATTATATTCAGGCCTCATTTCATTTACTTTTCGTATCGCTTCATTAAAATCTAGCCATACATCCCATTTTGTCTTATATAAAGCTTTTCCCGACTGCCTTAGAATATACGCTGGATGGAAGGTGGGCATTACCCAAAATCCTCTTGTATAAATCCATTGCCCTCTGCACTTTGTAATACTTATCCCATGACGGAAATAGTTGAGCGGTACAGAACCGAGTGTGATAATTACACTTGGGGATAAATACGTTAACTCTGTTTCGAGAATATCTGAGCAGGCTTTTATCTCTTCAGCAAGAGGTTTTCTATTCATAGGCGGTCTACACTTTATTACATTCGTAGTATATATTTTTTCACGCTTAATTCCGAGCTTACTTAATATTGTTGTAAGCAACTGGCCTGCACGACCCACGAACGGGCGGCCGATTCTATCTTCATCAAAACCCGGGCCCTCCCCTATTATCATAAGCGGTGATTTTAATTCTCCCTCACCGGGGACCTTTTGAGTGTGGTGCTCTGCTTTACATAAGGAACACTCAGAACAAGTTATTAATCGTTCTTTTAATTCCTCTTTTATGTATTCAAATACGCTACCAGCATCTTCGGATTTGGAACAATGAAGGGATTTTATGAATTCTTTTGCTCGGACCTGTTGAATATCAAACTTTTGAGCCAGTTTAAAATACAACTTTGCCCCAAATGGTATATCAGTTTCTCTTGAGTTGAAAATACTTTTAATCTCATCATCAAGACCCATGACGTTTCCCCCTCGTCTCCTGTATATTATAACATAAAGAGACCTTATGCAAATATCACAATACAAAAAAACCCATAAAAATGGGTTCCTAACATAAGTAAATATCATGACGGTTTTTAGACATTATTAGAAAAGTCCAGTCATCATTTTCAGTTCTTAATTCAGTCTAAGTCATTCTGGTTTATATGAAAATCCATGAAGTTGCTTGGTTCATCTAAGACGGTTTGTTCTCCGGCTGGCTCTTTATCTCCTACATATACAATAGTTGGAACAGGATTATATGTGTCTATTGAAACAACCTCCCTTGTTTTTTTTCCATCGACCTCAAATATCTTCCATAACTTAACCTGGTACCCTTCAGAACCAGGCTGAGTAATTGATGTGCCTTTTTCCAGAGTAGATATTTTTTTCGTCTTAACGGGAGGTGGTATAGTTTTTATCGTATCAGAATACAAGTTTATGTTTTTTTGTATTGTTTCCCTGCCAAAAAAGGCTACACTCAAAGTGTCATCTTCGACATTTGCATGAATTAGCAAATGCATGTCGGTATTGTTCCGGAATTTAAAGTCTATAGTGTCGTAATTTACGGTTGCATCCCTTCCTAATGGAACATAACTGACTGGAAGAGAATGGTTGCTTCTTTCAACTACCTCAAGATCAGTAAGCAAGACAAGATTATAAATGGTACTTGAAAGTTGACACACACCACCTCCCACACCTAAAACAGTCCGATTATTTACGAAAATCGGAGCTTCTTTGTATCCCTTTTGTTTTGAACGTTCTCCAATAACACCATTAAAAGAAAAAACTTCACCTGGCACTATAATATAACCATCTAATTTCTCGGCAGCCAGTTTAATGTTCTCAGTCCTTTCTTTTAAGTTAACGTTGAATTTAGTTGAAAACTCTGCACACTTTACCTTGATTTCAAGCCTTTCGAGATCGCTCGCGGTTTTTTCTGCATTTATTTGCTTTACCGGAACTGTAATAACACTCTGATTACTTAACACTGCATTAATAATTTGCTCTTTCAGACTGATTTCGTCGAGAATTCGGCCTTGTACATCTTCAATTATTTTAATAGAATTTCTTTCCACTTTAAAAAATGCATTTTTAGGTTCTTTATAAATGGTTTGTCTCAACTCAGCTAATAATTCTTCGTCATCTTTAAATTCAAATATAACTTTTAACTTATCCGGCGATTGTCTTAACTTGCGCCGCGCAACGAAACCTTCAATAAGTGATTCAGACCTTAAGTGATTAAAAGCCTTTAATACTGTTTCTTGAACATTTATTTTAATGACCTGTGATGGCCTCAACAAGAGTTTGATATCCTCAAATACAAGGGTTATCTCTTGTTCAAGCATAGGATAAAAATGGTTTTTAACACAATCTCCAGCATCTCGTCTCTCGAGACCCCCTATGTACAATTTATCAACATAAATTCCGGGGTATATTTTATTTTCATACTTCTTATTATCTAAATACAAAAATGACAAAATTAAGCTTATACATACAAATAAGCACAAAATCACAAAAAGTAAGCGTCTATACATAGGTAATCATTCCTCTATGAATTGGTCCTTACCTATATATAAGCGCCAGCATAAAAAAAGATGCCACTAAAACTATTAAGGCAGGCTTAAATTCGAACAGAGGATATATTACTTTTGGACGTTAGTTTTTGTCATCAGTATCAAATTATCGCCGTATTGCTCTCGGTCTTTAATTTTTAAAATACCCATTTTTTTAAATCCACATTTTTCATAGCATCGTATGGCACGTTTATTTTTTTCGTACACCCTGAGATAAACATTTTGGAATCCTTTATGGTCAAAAAAATATTTTATAAACGCGGTAAGGGCATCCGAACCGTATCCTCCACCCCAAAGTCTCCTATCACCTATATAAATAAAAAGTTCTGCTTCTTTTTGAATCCAATTAATATTATCAATCTCAATCTGACCTATGAGCCTCCCTTTTATGTCTTCTATGGCTAAGACTCTTTCGACTATTCCCTTTGAATTTAAATATCTTGCTCTGCATTCGTCAACACTCTTTGGTATTCTTTCCCCGACTAAATATGTAAGTTCATCATTCTGATGCCATTTGATTATGTTACTAAAATCGGATTCCTTTACTCTTCGCAAAACAACCTTTTCTCCTCTAATATTCATTTTGACCTCCAACAAACCTAAATCCTTTATAACTTTTATTTCAACTCAAATTGAATAACTCCTCTATGTAAAGTAATCCTTAATTTACTGTATATGGGATAAAAAAAGCAAAATCTTTATAATCGTAATACCGTATTTACAATCGAGGTAAAACGACATGAAGATTTTGCTCAAGTTAAATAAGATTTTTCTTAATATAAAAAAGTCCTTCCCATTGTAACCCACAATATAATGTAGTGGGTAATTGAATTAACTATATCGGATACACATCAAAATCGTCTCTTTGAACCAGCGCTGTATCTGTTTTGTATTTTTGGGCCTGCCTTTCCTCAAAAAACTTTATGGCTATTTTCGGAAAAAGAGCATAAGTTAAAACATCTTCATCCTTTTCAAGATAGTAGGAAACATCTTTAAAGTGTTTTTCCAATTCAGGCTCCAATAAATCCGCCGGTCTACACGTAATCGGTTCCTCATCTCCAATGACCTTTTTCTTGATTTCGGGATTAACTTCCGCCGGTGGTTTTCCGTATAGACCTCTGACATAGTTTTTTACTTCATTAATAGTCATCTTATACCTTTCACCTGTCAAAACGTTGACAACTGCTTGAGTGCCTACAATTTGACTGGTAGGTGTTACAAGGGGTGGGTACCCAAGATCCTCTCTAACCCTTGGAACTTCTTGCAGAACTTGAGGTAATTTGTCCAGCGCATTTTGCTGCTTTAACTGGGTAGTTAGGTTTGATAACATTCCGCCAGGGATCTGATAATTTAACACCATAGCATCGACCATAGTGATAACACTGTCAATTTTATAATTCTTCCTCACTGTTTTAAAGTGGTCTGATAAACTGGTTAAGAGCTTTAAATTGATACCTGTATCATATGGTGTATTTCTCAACACAGCCACCATGGTTTCTGTAGATGGCTGCGAAGTACCCAGAGCAAATGGAGATAATGCCGTATCTATAATATCTACTCCGGCTTCGATAGCCTTTAAATAAGCCATTGAAGCCATACCACTCGTATAGTGACAGTGAAGCTGTATTGGCACGTTTATCTCCTGCTTTAACATTGATACGAGATCGTATGCATCAAATGGTGAAAGCAGACCGGCCATATCTTTGATACACAGCGAATCTATGCCGAATTGTACAAGTTGTTTCGCTACTGAGACATAATACTCATTGTTATGGACAGGGCTTATCGTATAAACAACAGTACCTTGCGCATGTGCTCCAGCTTGTTTTGTAACCTGAATTGCCTTTTCCATGTTTCGCACATCGTTTACGGCATCAAATACCCTAATAATGTCTATTCCGTTTTCTACGGATTTTTTTACAAACATTTCAACAACATCATCCGGATAATGGTGGTATCCGAGAAGATTTTGACCCCTTAACAACATTTGGAGCGGGGTTTTTTTGATCTTTTCCTTTATCTTCCTGAGTCTTATCCAGGGATCCTCGTTCAAGAAACGGAGGCAACTGTCAAAAGTAGCTCCACCCCACATTTCAAGAGAATAGTAGCCGACTTCATCCAACTTTTCTGCAGCAGGCAGCATTTCTTCTATTTTCATCCGTGTTGCTATAAGTGATTGATGGGCATCCCTCAATATTGTATCTGTTACTTTTACCTGTCTTAGCGTCATATGAGTCTCCTTCCATTTCTTTTATATTTATCCGCCGTAAAGCGAGAGCAGTACCCCAGCAACGATAGCTGATCCAATAACGCCGGCGACGTTTGGACCCATTGCATGCATCAGTATAAAGTTTCCAGGCTTTTCTTTTTGTGCAACTACCTGTGATACTCTTGCAGCCATGGGAACTGCAGATACACCCGCTGAGCCCACTAGTGGATTTACTTTGCCTCCGGAGAGGTAATACATCAGTTTTCCCAACAATACACCGGCTGCTGTGCCTACCGCAAATGCTGCAAGACCTAGTATTATTATTTTTATGGTTTCAAACCTTAGAAAGTTTTCTGCATTTGCTGTCGCTCCCACTGTTACACCTAAAAATATTGTGATTATGTTTATAAGTTCGTTTTGAGCGGTTTTTGACAGTCTTTCTGTTACCCCGCATTCTCTAAACAAGTTACCGAGCATGAGACATCCGATTAATGCAGTTGCATCTGGTACTAAGAAACTTGCAAGGACTGTCACTATTATCGGGAATATTATCTTTTCTGTCTTTGAGACGGGCCGGAGCTGTTCCATTGTAACCTGGCGTTCTTTTTTCGTTGTAAACAGACGCATTATAGGCGGCTGGATTATCGGCACAAGCGCCATGTATGAATATGCTGATATTGCTATTGCTCCCAAAAGGTGTGGTGCTAGTTTACTCGTGAGAAATATGGCTGTCGGGCCGTCTGCTCCACCTATTATCCCTATTGACGCAGCTTCTTTGAAGTTAAATCCTAATAGGGAAGCACCTAAAAATGACGTAAATATTCCAAATTGTGCAGCGGCTCCTAAGAGCAAGCTTTTTGGGTTTGCAATAAGCGGGCCGAAATCTGTCATGACTCCTACGCCTAAGAAGATTAAAGGTGGGTATATGTCAAGTTTTACGCCCTGGTATATCCAGTATAAAAAGCCACCTTCTTCCATTAGATCTGCAAGTGGTATGTTGGCAAGGAGTATGCCAAAGCTTATTGGAACAAGTAGCAGCGGCTCATATTCCTTTTTTATTGCTAGGTAAAGCAGGACAAAAGCTACCAATATCATTAATGCCTGGCCTATTGTTATGTTTAAGTATCCAGTACTTTTTATGAAATTGACGATTTGTTCAAGCACGGTCTTCCACTCCCGTTTATTTTATTCTATAACTGCTAATAAATCCCCGGTGTTTACGGATGTACCTTCTGTTACTTCTATGGTAACTGTTCCACTTTCTGGTGCAAATATTTCGTTTTCCATTTTCATGGCTTCAAGTATCATGATTACATCTCCTTTTGATACTTGGGCACCGGACTTTGCTTTTATTGACAGTATGGTCCCTGGCATGGGGGCTTCTATGGTGGTCTTGCCGACAGTGTCTGTTGCTGGTTTTGGAGATGCTGCGGCTGGTTTGGGCGCCGGGGCTGCTGATGCCGGCTGTTGTTTTTCTTCTGGTTTTGCTTCTACTGCTGATTTTTGTTGTATGGGGGCGGCGGGCTGTTTTTCTCCTCCGATTTCTTCTACTTCTACTTCATAACTTTGACCGTTTACGGTGATTTTATATTTTTTCATGGTTTATTCTCCTTTCATGGTTTATCGATTATTTTTTCATCAGCCAAATATCTTATGAGCTCAATCTTGTCTTTTCAAGACGGGCTGCCATACCCCAAGCTGGGGTCTTTTTGTGCAGTTGTCGGATTGCTCCTATCTTTACTTCGGAATTTGGTTTGTCAAGATATTGGCTCAACGCTGCGGTAATCACAGCTACAAGTTCTATATCATCGGCTTGAACAGCCTTTTGTGTTATAGTATCTTTTGTGGTAACCTTTTCAGCTTGTTGTATGGGCTCTTGTTTTTTTTTAGCTTTTTGTTGAGGATTAAAAATTAGTTTCATGATGTCCAGAATAAGTGATAAGACGTATAATGTAACGAGAACAATCCCCATACCAAGTGCTGTAGTCCTTAGTGCTTCAGAAAGTACACCATTCATTGTATTTTTTCCCCCTTCTATACAGGAATGTTGCCGTGCTTTTTGGCTGGCCTGGTCTCTCTCTTGCTCATGAGCATTTCTAGGGCTGAGATTAATTTTACTCTGGTTGTCGATGGTTCGATTACATCGTCAACATAGCCTCTTTTTGCTGCCTGATAGGGATTGGCAAATTTATGTCTGTATTCGGTTATTTTTTCGTTTCGGGTCTCTACAGGGTTTTGTGATGTTTGGATTTCTTTCCTGAATATTATGTTGGCTGCTCCCTCTGGACCCATTACGGCTATTTCGGCTGTCGGCCATGCAAAGACTTGGTCTGCTCCCAGGTGCCTCGAGCACATGGCTATGTACGCTCCGCCGTATGCCTTCCGGGTTATTACGGTTAGTTTGGGAACGGTGGCCTCGGAGTAAGCGTAGAGTAGTTTTGCTCCATGGCGGATTATTCCTCCGTGTTCTTGTGCTACTCCCGGTAGGTAGCCGGGGGTGTCTGAGAATGTTATGAGCGGTATGTTGAATGCATCGCAAAATCTTATGAATCTTGCTGCTTTGTCTGATGCGTTTATGTCTAGGCAACCGGCCAGGTGTCTGGGCTGGTTTGCCAATATTCCTACACTATGGCCGTTTAAACGCGCAAAGCATGTTATCATGTTTTGCGCATAGAGTGGATGTACTTCTAATATTTGGTTTTGGTCTACAAGGTGTTTGATTACTTGTTTCATTTCATACGGTTTGTTAGGATCGTCGGGCACTATGGTGTTTAGTTCGGGGATTAGTCTCGTCGGATCGTCGTTTGTTTCTTGGTAGGGCGCATCTTCCAGGTTGTTTGATGGTATGTATGATAGCAGTGCCCTTATTTGATCAAAGCATTCTTCTTCTGTTTGGCTCATGAATTGTGCTACTCCGCTTTTGGTGTTGTGCGTGGCCGCCCCGCCTAATTCTTCAGGGGTGACTTCTTCGCCTGTTACTGCTTTTATTACTTGGGGGCCGGTTATGAACATTTTGCTTATACCTGATACCATGAATACAAAGTCTGTTATTGCAGGTGAGTATACTGCTCCTCCCGCACTTGGACCTAAGATTACTGATATTTGGGGTATTACTCCTGATGA
This sequence comes from Tepidanaerobacteraceae bacterium, assembly GCA_050949725.1. GTDB lineage: Bacteria > Bacillota > Thermosediminibacteria > Thermosediminibacterales > Tepidanaerobacteraceae > JBMNGH01. The sequence continues at coordinate 98,757 of JBMNGH010000002.1, read as the reverse complement.
TATTGTGTTGCGATAGAAGATCTCTCCATAACCTTTTAGGGCATCTACTCCTTCTTGTATTCGGGCTCCTCCTGAGTCGTTTAGGCCTATTAAGGGGGCTCCCATCTTCAGTGCCATGTCCATTACTTTGCATATCTTTTGGGCGTGCATTTCTCCTAATGAACCGCCTATTACGGTAAAGTCTTGGGCAAATATGTATACTAATCTGCCGTTTATTGTGCCATAGCCTGTCACTACTCCTTCTCCAGGGGCTTTTGTTTGGGCCATGTCAAATTCTATGCAGCGGTGTTCTACGAATGCGTCGATCTCCACAAAGCTCCCTTCGTCCAGCAGCTTGTGTATTCGCTCCCTAGCGGTGTATTTTCCGCTGTCGTGTTGCTTTTTTATTCGCTCCTCTCCTCCACCCTGTTGAATAGCAGAATACTTTTCATCCAATTCTTTTAATTTTTTTTCGACCATATCCATAACCTAATCCTCCTCATCATCTTTCACAAATCTCGATCAAAACCCCTTTAGTGGCTTTAGGGTGTATAAAAGCAATTTTGGCTCCTCCTGCTCCATACCTTGGCTTTTCATCTATAAGCCTTACACCTTTTTGTTTCAGTTCTACCAAAGTTTTTTCTATATCAGAGACTCTAAGTGCAATGTGTTGAATTCCTTCACCGTACTTTGATATGAACTTTGCAATTGGGCCGTCAGGTTCGGTCGATTCAAGTAGCTCTATCTCGCTTTCACCTATAGGAACAAATGCTACTTTAACTTTTTGATCATCGATTACCTCTTGACCTGTCAATTGTAAACCCAGAATATCTGTGTACACACTCAGTGTTTGTTCAATACTCTTCACCGCTATCCCTATGTGATCAATTTTAGTGATAATTTTTTAACCCTCCCTTAACTTAAATTTAATCTGATTTTATAATGATATTTCCTTAAAGATGGATTCCGCAGAAGAATAAGGATCTTGTTTTTTATTGATTATATTGTCTATAAGTTCTTCTATTTTGTCTGAATAGGTGTTTTTAAGCATTTTTAAAAACTTATCATTTAGTAAGTTAAACAGTTCACTTCTTACCCTGTTTTTTCTTCTTTGATATAAGATATCACTGGTGACCAAATAATTCCATACATCATTTAACCTATGCTCTAAATCCTGTATTCCCTCTCCACTAGTGGCAATAGTCTTGATAACCGGCGGCCTATGCTTCGTTTTCTCAAGGTTAAGGTCAAACATCATTTCAATTTCTTTTACAAGCATGGCTGCCCCGTCTCTATCAGCTTTATTCACAACAAAAATGTCGCCTATTTCCATTATGCCTGCTTTTATAGCCTGAATGTCATCTCCCATTCCGGGTATTAAGACTAGTACAACTATATCGGCTAACTTTACGATATCAACCTCTGATTGACCTACGCCTACTGTTTCAATCAATACATAGTCCATCCCGGCCGCATCCATAACTTTTGCAGCATCGTAAGAGGCTCGAGAAAGGCCCCCAAGGGCCCCCCTGCTCCCCATACTGCGAATAAAAACGCCTTCATCAAGTGTAAGCTCTTGCATTCTAACCCGGTCACCCAGCAATGCACCTCCGGTAAACGGGCTTGTAGGGTCGACAGCAATAATTCCGACTTTTTTATTTTTAGACCTCAATAGTCTGGTAAGTTGATTGACGATACTGCTTTTACCACTGCCCGGTGGGCCAGTTATGCCAATTATTTTTGCTTTTCCTGTATGTTCATAAATATTACTTAAGATGCCCGTCGCCTCACTAGATTGTTCTTCGACCATAGTAATGATTTTTGCAATACTCCTCTTGCAACCTCTAAGAACCTGCTGTTCAATGTTCATCTAAACACACCTTCAATTTATCCGAACATTACTTTTGATGAATTCGACTATTTTTTTAGTAGGTGTTCCCGGAGTAAATATTTCGCTGATTCCTGCTGCTTTAAGACCTGGAATGTCTTCATCCGGGATCACACCTCCGCCGATTACAAGAATATCACCTGCATCCCTTTTTTCTAGCAGTTGTTTTATCTTAGGAAAAAGATGATTATGTGCTCCGGATAGTATTGACAATCCGATTACATCAACATCTTCTTGAATTGCTGCCTCTACAATTTGCTCAGGTGTTTGCCTCAAACCTGTATATATTACCTCCATGCCGGAATCTCTTAAAGCCCGTGCTATTACCTTAGCACCACGGTCATGTCCGTCTAGACCCGGCTTTGCAACAAGAACTCTTATCGTCTTGCTCACTGATAGTCACCTCTCATTAAATAGAAATAGAAGCCTTGTATTCACCAAACACATCCCGAAGCGTGTCGCAAATTTCTCCCAGTGTACAGTACGTTTTTACACAGTTTAATATTTCGGGTACCAAATTATCATTTTTCATGGCTTTTTGGGCAAGAGTATCAAGTGAATTTTTAACTTGAATATTATCACGAGATTCTTTTAGGTCCTTCAGCTTTTTCTCCTGCAGCTTCCTTCCTTCGGGATCTACTCTCAATAAATCTTTTGGTGGTTCCTCTTGAGTTTGGAATTTATTTACTCCAACCACAATACGCCTTCCTGACTCTATTTCCATTTGGTACCTGTATGCGCTATCCTGTATTTCCTGCTGGACAAATCCCTTTTCGATTGCTTTTACTGCTCCACCTAGCTCGTCGATCTTTTCAATGTATTCCCTTGCTTTTTCTTCTATTTTATTTGTCAGGAATTCAATATAATATGAACCCGCAAGCGGGTCAACGGTTTCCGTAACACCGCTTTCATAAGCAATAATTTGTTGAGTGCGCAGGGCTATCCGAACAGAATCCTCTGAAGGAAGGGCAAGAGCTTCATCCCTGGAATTGGTGTGCAGGGACTGAGTTCCGCCAAGAACCGCTGCAAGTGCTTGGATCGCAACACGTACTATGTTGTTATCCGGTTGCTGTGCCGTGAGTGTAGAGCCTCCTGTTTGTGTATGGAATCTTAGCTTCATTGATTTTGAATTTTTGGCACCAAATCTATCTTTCATTATCCTTGCCCAAAGCCTTCTCGCCGCTCTAAACTTGGCTATTTCCTCGAGCAAATCATTGTGTGCGTTAAAGAAAAAGGATAATCTCGGTGCAAACTCATCCACGGTTAGGCCTGAATTTAATGCCGCTTCAACATATGCTATTCCGTTTGCAAGAGTAAAGGCAACCTCTTGTACTGCAGTTGCCCCTGCTTCTCTAATGTGGTATCCACTTATACTTATCGTATTCCACTTCGGCATGTTTGCCGAACAAAACTCAAAGATATCAGTTATTAACCGCATGGATGGTTCAGGTGGAAAAATATATGTGCCTCTGGCAGCGTACTCTTTTAATATATCGTTCTGAATAGTGCCTGATAGTTTGTCAGGTGAAATGTCTTGTTTTTCTGCTACTGCAACATACATGGCGAGCAATATTGAAGCAGGTGCATTTATCGTCATAGATGTACTGACTTTGTCAAGAGGAATACCGTCAAACAGGATTTCCATATCCTGTAACGAATCAATTGCCACCCCAACCTTGCCGACTTCTCCCTGGGACAGGGGGTGAGTCGAATCATAACCTATCTGTGTCGGCAAATCAAAGGCAACGCTGAGCCCTGTTTGACCTTGGGACAAGAGATATTTGTACCTCTGGTTGGACTCTTCGGCAGTGCCAAATCCTGCATACTGCCTCATTGTCCAGAGCCTCCCTCTATAACCGGTGGGCTGGACACCTCGTGTATAAGGATATTCTCCCGGAAACCCAAGATCCGTAAGATAATCTGTGTCTTGTACATCTAATTCTGTATACAAACGGTTAACCTCAATGTTAGAACCAGTATAGAAAATTTTATGCCTTTCTGGAAATTTTTCTAAAACCTTTTGAAGCTTGTTTTTTTCCCAGTTTCTCTTTTCTTCGTCCAGATTCATGAGGGAATCCTTCTCCGACAAATTAAACCCTCCTTTTTACAAAAAAACTATCTTTATAAGAATACAATATATTTAATACAAATTCAAGGCTGTTTTCAATCTAGTCACTATTTAAAATACCTTTAAACCATATCTCTCTCATACTCTACCTCTTGCTTTTAAAGCATCGGCTATGCGTTTTATCGATACTAAATAAGCTGCTTCTCTTAAACTAACTTTGTACTGTTCACTCATATCAAATACTTCTTTGAACGCCTTTACCATGAGCTGTTCTAACCTCTGATTTACCTCCTCCTCTGTCCAGTAAAAGTTCATGAGATTTTGTATCCATTCAAAGTAAGAAACTGTAACACCACCTGCATTACATAAGATATCTGGTATAACGTGGTATCCCTTGCCGTTTAAAACCAAGTCAGCTTCCGGTGTAATAGGACCGTTTGCAGCTTCAGCTATAATACTCGCTTTAATGTTTTGAGCGTTCTTATCGGTTATGACGTTTTCAAGTGCAGCAGGAACTAAAATATCCACATCCAATTCAAGTAATTGGTCATTTGTTATGTCCGTTCCTGATAGCCCTTTGATAGCGTTATTTTCTTTCTTATACTTGAGTGCTTTTTCAGGGTTTATGCCGTTGGGATCATATATCCCTCCACGAGAATCGCTTATTGCCACTATTTTGCAACCCAATTCATGTAACAACCTTGCAGCTATGCTTCCCACATTGCCAAAACCTTGAACCGCAGCAGTTGTCTTAGTCAAGTCAAGCCCTATTTTTTTAGCCGCTTCGCGGATTATTATTGATACGCCGCGGCCTGTGGCCTCTCGTCTGCCGAGAGATCCTCCGATGGCAAGCGGCTTTCCTGTTACGATTCCGGGTACACTATACCCTTGTGAGCTGCTGTATTCATCCATGAACCATGCCATCACCTGGGCATTCGTATATACATCTGGTGCAGGAATATCTTTGTTAGGCCCTATTATCGGTTCGATAGCACTAAAATAACCTCTGCTCAATCTTTCCAGCTCTCCGCTTGAAAGCTCTTTAGGATTACAAACAACACCTCCCTTGCCTCCTCCATAGGGAATGCCTACAACAGAACACTTAAATGTCATCCATGTTGAAAGTGCTTTCACCTCATCGAGGTTAACATTAGGATGGAATCTGACACCACCTTTTGCAGGTCCTATAACAGTACTGTGCTGAGAACGATAGCCTATAAAAGTTTTTGTGCTGCCATCGTCCATCTTTACAGGAATTGAAACGACCAATACTCTTTCAGGTTCTTTTAAGACCTCATAAATTGAATTTCCTAGGTCAAGTTTGTCACATGCCTTTTTGATCTCTTGTTGAACAATTTCAAATGAACTTATAGTTTTGGCCATGTGAAAAATCTACCTCCTTAAAATTTTTATTTAATAGTATACCACAAAATACATTTGTTTTGATATCATGATTAACCCGCCATACAACATAAATGGGAATAATCATTAATAAAAATTTTAAGGGTTTTATAATAAATGGTCGTTCAAGTGTTATGTATTACTATTGCAAATAAAACCTTCAATTAATCTAAACTATTGGTCATTATCTCAGCAGTTATACTCCTAATAATGGTAATACTTACTTTATCGGCGGGTCTTGCGCCTATAAAAGATTTTTCATAAATAAAGGCTATAGTTTTCGCCTAGTTTAAAGCCTTCAAATAAGGCCTTTTTATTGAGCTCTTCCGTCCCTTTGGGGACCTTTTCCATTACGGCCTTTTCGATAGATTCTTTTGAAACAACACCTGTAACTGCTGTCACAACACCGAGAGCCACTATATTTGCTACTATTATTTTCCCAACAACATTTTGGGCTGTATCTAGAATTGGAACCTTTAAAACCTTTGCGGTTGTATGTGGTTTATCGATACTAGAGTCGATTATTATTAAGCTTTCTTTTGCTAAATTAACCATGTATTTTTTCAATGCTTCTTCAGTAAGGGCTAAAAGCACATCGGGATTAGTCACTTTAGGGTAATCTATGTCCTCATCGCTGACTATCACTTCAGCCCTGCTCGCACCTCCTCTCGCTTCAGGGCCGTAAGATTGCGATTGTACGGCATTTTTACCGTCTAGAATGGCAGCTTCAGCCAGGATTATACCAGCAAGTATCAGGCCTTGGCCTCCTGAACCACTCAATCTCAGCTCTGTGTAATTCTTCATTTAACTCCCTCCTGTGCCATTTGAATAATTCTATCGTATTCTTCCGTATATTCAGGAGCTTGTTCTTGATAGAATTCTCCTATTATAACCTTGTTCTGTAATTCCTGTTTAGAAAGTCTTTCGGCAGATTTAACTGGAACACAATTATCGCGTAACATTTCCATCATTTTGACAGGGGTACCAAGTTTATTTTTTCTGCCAAAATAGGTTGGACATATACTCATAACCTCGATAAACGAAAAACCCTTATGTTGCAACGCTTTTTCGACTAGTTTTATAAGCTGTGGAACATGGTATACCGTTCCGCGTCCCACATACGTGGCACCTGCAGATTGAGCCAAACTACATAAATCAAAATTTCTATCGATATTACCATATGGAGCGGTTGTTGCATAAGCGCCTTTAGGTGTCATTGGAGAATACTGTCCACTGGTCATTCCGTAAATATTATTGTTGAACACTATTGTTGTTAAATCGATATTCCTTCTGCAAGCATGGATAAAGTGGTTTCCGCCAATAGCAGAACAGTCTCCGTCACCTGTCAAGACAATCACTTTAAGATCCGGCCTAGCAAGCTTAATTCCTGTCGCAAAAGCCAATGCTCTTCCATGAGTTGTATGCAAGGTGTTAAAATTTAAATAACCCGGTGCTCTGGAAGAACATCCAATCCCTGACACAATACAAATTCTTTTCTGATCAAGCTCAAGATTGTCTATCGCACGAACAACAGAGCCTGTGATTATTCCATGACCACATCCGGGACACCAGATATGAGGCAATTTCTCCATCCTGAAATACTTTTGTAAACTTTCACGCATTGTTTAACACCTCTCTTACCTTGGCAATCACTTCGTCAGGGGTTATCATCTCTCCATTGAATTTGTTAAGCCCAAAAATATTGAATTTATTCTTAGCGGAAGCCTTTACCCTATGGATAAGCTGACCATAGTTCATCTCAGCTACGATTATACTTTTAACAGAGCCGTTCAATTCTTGTATTGCCTTATCTGCAAAAGGCCATATGGTCTTCAGCCTAAGGGCCCCAACCTTTACCCCATCTTTTCTCAATAAGTTTACTGCTCTTAAAGTAGATCTCGCAGTGCATCCGAACGATACTATAATGGTTTCTGCATCTTCAGTTTGATACATTTCATAATCGACAATATCTTCTAGATTATCGTACACCTTTTTCATTAGCCTATCTATTAAATTTTCAGCAACACAGGGGTTAGTAGACGGAAAACCTGTGACATCATGTACAAGACCTGTCACATGGAAAGGTATCCCATCACCAAAACAAGCCATAGGGGGAATTTTATCCCTATCATAATCCATAAAAGGTTTATAGTCTTTAATTGAGAGATCCGGTTTTTTTCTATTGATTATTTGTACACAACAATTTTCATCCAGTTCAACTCTTTCGCGCATATGAGCTACGACTTCGTCCATTAACAATATACAAGGAACCCTGTATTTTTCTGACAAATTGAAAGCGCGTATCGTCATTTCGTACACTTCTTTTACGTACGACGGCGATAGGGCGATAATAGGATGATCGCCATGAGCGCCCCAACATGCCTGCATCACATCTGCTTGAGAAGGTAATGTCGGCAGGCCGGTGCTCGGTCCTCCCCTTTGGACATTTACAATGACACAAGGTACTTCTGCGATGCATGCAAAACCCAAATTCTCTTGTTTAAGAGAAAAACCGGGACCGCTGGTAGCAGTCATAGACTTTAAACCTGCCAAGGAAGCTCCGATCACTGCACCCATGCTAGCTATTTCATCTTCCATTTGAATAAACTTTCCACCAATTTGAGGAAGCCTTTCTGCAGAAAGCTCAGCGATTTCTGTGGACGGGGTTATAGGATATCCGGCATAAAATTTCATGCCAGCAGCCAGTGCCCCTTCAACACAAGCCTCGTTTCCCTGCATCAGTATTGCTTTATTTGCCAACTAGTTCACCTCCAATAACTATGGCGTAATCCGGGCATCTAAGTTCACAAAGCTTACAGCCGGTACAGTTTTCAGGATGTGTGACTACCGGCATCCCTGAGCTAGATGCAAACACATTCCTGGGACAAAAAGATATGCAAATCCCACACTTTTTGCAAATCTTTTCATCGATACTGATCATAAACGCCTTTCCTGACACTTCATCACCCCTGTTTCAATTAATGTTTTTTAATTAGAACAGATTTTAATAGATTTATTGATCCCACATCGGGAACAAAAATAAATTCAATTACTTCTTGAGTTTGTTTTATAAAAGGTAAAACATCTTTTTTTCTGCTCGGTGATACTATGATTACATCAAGATTTTGAATATATTTTTTGATGCTTTCCGGCCTCGTAGCAACAGATACTGATATGTTCTTGAATTTCATACCTGAGTCTTTTAGAGAGTTTTTTACTTTTAATGCAAAGTTTTCAGATATTGATAAAATACCTATAGTTGATTCGGGATCTATCCTAGCAATCTTTATGATGCTCTCAAGCTGGGGATGTAAAGAGATTGGTATTATTTCTATTTTATCATTGAGAAGCTTGCTAACCTCATCGATATGAAATACGGTTGTAACGACAAAATCAGAGGAATTTATCTTTTGATTAATTTGTTCTGCGTTGCGCTTAAAGTCTTGAAGCAGGATAGGAACAATATTAACTTCGGCGCTTATTTCCAGCTCCCTGCAAAAGTAGTCTAATTGTTCTTTATTACATTCTATAAGTATTAACTTAAGTTCTTTTAAGCTCTTTGAATATTCTTTTATTCTAGCTTTGCATAAATCCAAAAATTCCTCTTCTTCAATTCCTAGTTGGAACGACTTTTCAATCGCATCATCTACTAAAGAGGCCAGCTTATCAATTTTTCCTTCCTTGATGTTCAAAGGTTTATCTATGACAAAAGTACCCTTCCCTTGATGAGATGATAAAAAACCTTCCTTTTCTAATTCTTTATAAGCAAGGTTAACTGTTTTGCGGCTTACATCCAATTCTTTTGCAAGCTCCCTTTCGGGGGGCAATTTGAAGCCTACTGGCCAAATATCATCGACGATCATCTTGTATATATAGTTCTTTACTTGTACATATAAGGGGGTTTTGTCTGCGGTAAAACCAATCATTAATGTACATCTCCTATTGTGGTATGCTCGGGTACCAATTAGTCCTTTTTACAGTATATAATATTCTACACATTACGTGAAAGTCCTGCATAAGATTAAAAAAAACCACACCCGATAACGCAATCAAAGATTGCTGTTGGGGCCCGGGAACCTTGTTGTTTCAAAAGAAATAATCCAATTTGTCAAAATTGGATTATTGTATACACTAAAACATCTGTTCACTTATTATCTGTTCACTTATTATCTGTTCACTTATTACTAATAAATCATCAAAGTTCATATAAGGCCTTTTTTCCTTTTTAGTTTCAACACAAATTCCACAGGAATATCCAAAGTCCCCAAAAGAAGTGGTTCTCTTCCATGACAATCAGAACCTCCTGTCATAAGCAAACTATGATGCTTTGCAACATTGATGTAGTGCTTTGTCTGAAGCCTTGAATGTTCTTTATGGTAAACTTCAAGACCTTTAATGCCATATTGTATTAGCTCACCTATAATATTCTGGTTTTTTATAAGACCGGGATGTGCAAGGATAGGTATGCCTGAACTGTTCAATACTAAATCCACAGCTTCAAATGGCGTCAGCCTTTCTCTCGGAACGTATGCAGGTCTACCCCTGTTCAGGTATTTATCAAACGCATCCTGTAGAGATTCTGAAAACCCTTTCTCAACCAATGCAGCCGCTATATGAGGTCTTCCTATTGAAGGGCCAGAGGCCTTATTCATAACTTCTTCAAGATTAATATTTAAACCAAGTAAGTTTAGCTTTTCAGTGATGAGTTTTGCTCTTTTGAGCCTACTCGACTGCATGTGCTCAAGAGCTTTTTTTAGATAATTTCCGCTGTAATCCACATAATATCCGAGAATATGAACCTCCTCATTTTTATAATCGGTATTTATTTCTATACCCGGTATAACTTCCAGGTTATTATTCTTTTTAGCTTCTTCAAGTGCTTCTGGTATACCCTCTGTAGTATCGTGATCAGTTATGGCTATAAATCTTAGATTTAATTGTCGTGCTTTTTGTACAACCTGTGCAGGGGTCAAGAGGCCATCGGAATACGTCGTGTGTATGTGTAAATCAATTTTCATTTTTCCCTCCGTGCTGACGTTTCTTGGGATTGTCACTTGGTAATTAATGAAAGACAACCAAAAAGCCTGTTTGTTGTTTAACAGGCTTTTATAAATAGTATCTGCTTTTATATTTGAATTTAAAGCACTTATTATTTACTCTCACCGAGGCTCTACAATAAGTTTCATTGCCGTCCTTTCCTGGCCGTCAATCTCTATATCTGTAAAAGCGGGGATACAAATCAAATCAACACCACTTGGGGCCACAAATCCTCTAGCAATGGCTACTGCTTTTACTGCCTGGTTTAATGCACCAGCTCCAATTGCTTGAATTTCTGCACCACCCTTTTCTCTTAAGACTCCTGCTAGAGCTCCTGCAACTGAGTTGGGATTAGACTTAGCTGATACCTTTAAAACTTCCATTATTTATTCCTCCCTGCATAGTTTGCTTTATAATGTATTTTATTCTATGTTTATAAGAAAAGTCCTTGTTTTTTATAAAATTTTTACAAGAATATTTAATATTCAACTAATATTTACTCGTTTTATACTTTTTGCCTTTCCGGAGGATACATCTACTTCTACAACTATGCCATTGAGTTGCTGAGAGCCTTTAGCAACTTCAAACCTAACAGGACGTTGAGACAAAAACTTTTGTATTACAAGTTCTTTTTTTATGCCTAGCACAGAATCCCTGGGCCCAGTCATGCCTACATCGGTGATATAAGCTGTGCCTTTTGGTAAAATCCTTTCATCTGCGGTTTGGATATGAGTATGGGTCCCTGCTACAATAGATACCCTTCCATCCAGATACCAACCCATTGCCACCTTCTCGGATGAAGCCTCGGCATGAAAGTCAACAACAATAATCTTTGTTAAAGGCTTTATTTTTTCTATAATAACATCTGCTGTTCTAAAAGGGCAATCTAATGGATTCATAAAAACCCTACCAGATAAATTCACAATTCCAATGACCGTACCGTTTTCCAGCTCAACCAGCTGATATCCTTTTCCAGGGGCTTTTTCAGGATAATTAGCGGGCCTGATCATTCTTTGCTCTTCATCTATAAAGTTGAACACGTCTTTATTGTCCCAAATATGGTTGCCCATTGTCAGAAAATCTATACCGCTTATTAACAAATCTTGCTTAATTTTTTCAGTAATGCCATTTCCACCTGCTGCATTTTCAGCATTTGCAATTACATAATCAATACTAAAATTTCTTCTTAAATAAGACACTTTTTCTTGAACTATTGTTCTACCGGGTCTGCCAACAATATCTCCTATTATCAATAACCTCACTCAGTTCAACTCCCACACATCGCTTTGTTTTTGCAAAAAAAGTGCGCACTTGCGCACTTTTATGCCCTGTTACATTTACTTTGCGTATTCTGTAGCCCTCGTTTCTCTTATAACATTAACCTTGATTTGCCCAGGATATTCTAGTTCTTCTTCTATCTTTTTTGCTATGCCCTTTGCCATCTCAATTACTCCAAAATCATCCACATTCTGCGGCTTTACCATTATTCTAATTTCCCTACCTGCTTGAATTGCAAAGGATTTTTCGACACCTTCAAACGTATTTGCAATTTCCTCTAGTTTCTCAAGCCTCTTTATATATGACTCAAGTGTTTCTCGTCTCGCTCCAGGCCGTGCTGCAGAAACAGCATCTGCTGCCTGAACCAATATCGCCTCTACGGTCTTTGGCTCTATGTCATTATGATGTGATGCAATTGCGTTAACAACTTCTGGACTTTCGCCGTACTTTTTAGCAATCTCTGCTCCAGCCAGGGCATGAGGACCTTCCATATCCTGATCCACACTCTTACCAATATCGTGCAGCAAGCCAGCTCTTTTTGTAAGTTTTGTATCCACTCCTAGCTCAGCAGCCATAAAAGAGGCTAAATGCGCAACTTCAATAGAATGATGCAGTACATTTTGGCCATAGCTGGTTCTGAATTTTAGTTTTCCTATATATCTTATAAGGTCACTGTGCAAACCCAGTATTCCAGTGTCAAATACGGCCTTTTCTCCTTCTTCACGAATGATACTTTCTACTTCTTTTTGTGCCTTTTCAACCATTTCCTCTATTCTAGCAGGGTGTATTCTCCCATCGACAATTAATTTTTCGAGTGCTATTTTGGCCACCTGACGCCTTATTGGATCAAATCCGGAAAGAATAACCGCTTCAGGGGTATCGTCAATAATAAGATCTATACCTGTTAATGTCTCAAGGGCTCTTATATTCCTTCCTTCTCTCCCGATTATTCTACCCTTCATCTCATCGTTAGGAAGAGAAACTACTGAAACAGTCGTCTCCATAACTTGATCAGCCGCAAACTTCTGTATTGCGTGTGATATAATCTCCCTGGCTCTTTTCTGTGCTTCCTCCTTGGCTTGGGCTTCTGTTTCCTTTATCATCACGGCCGCTTCATGGCGGATTTGGTCTCTTATCCTTGACAGTAAATAGTCTTTAGCCTCATCACTTGTCAGGCCAGAGATTCTTTCAAGTTCTACCAGCTGCTTCTGGAACAATTCCTTAGCCTTTTCATGCAATTGGTTAATGTCGGTTTCCTTTTTCCCAATGATTTCATCTTTCTTTTCTATTGCTTCCATCTTTCGATCAAGTACTTCTTCTTTCTGCACTAGCCTTCTCTCTGATCGCTGTAGCTCAATTCTTCTTTCACGAAGCTCTTTTTCGGCTTCGTTTCTTAATTTTAGGATTTCCTCTTTTGCCTCTACCAGTGCTTCTCTCTTTAGTGCTTCCGCTTTATTTTCAGCTTCGACCAAGATTTTTTTTGCCGATTCCTCTGCGGAATTTATCTTTGCCTCAGCTATATATTTTCTGATAAAATAGCCTAAGGCTAAAGTTATTAACCCGATTATAACAGTTACAATAACACTTGTTAAATTAATACTTATTCACCTCCTTGTAACAAAAACAATAAAAACCGAGGGGAACTCGGTTTAAGTAATTAAATAGAGAATACTCTAATTTAATTTAAAGTTGTACCCCATTCGATAAATCAAAACCCCAATTCAAAAATGAGCATAAATAGTTGCTGCAAGAACTAAATATCTCTATTAATTTTACACTTTTTTAACAATCATGTCAAGAATATCGGGTTACCACTGTAAAAACCGTAATTTTTACAATGTAGACTCAAATATCGATACATCGCTATAACCGTCCCTTAGTTCCACAAGATATGACAAGTCGGCTATTTCACTTAAGTATTGATTGTGTGTCACCATAATTATCTGTCTGTTGAATACATCACATATTTGCTTTAAGAACTGGGCTACATTTGCTATGTACTCTCCGCTGACATGTTTTGCCGGTTCATCTAATATCAATGGCCCATCTTTATACAAGTTTGTGCTTTGTATTACAGCTATCCTCAGAGCCAGTGAGATTATATCGACAACACCCCCACCCCTTGCATCTTCAGGCCTTGTCTTTATTTTTATGGTATCATATGTTGATAAAACATAAAACTCGGCTTCTGCCTTACCCCTTACTTCATTAAGTTCAATACAGAATTCGATATTAGAACCAAAAACAAACTGTAGGCAGTGAGTGACAAGCATTTCAATCTGCTGTCTTATTTGCTCACGGGCATATTCCGAGGCCTTCTGTAACAGTATTCTAACCTGTTCCAAGACATCTATATAGCCGCTTAATCTGTCCAGTTCTTTGTTTTTGGTTGCCAAGTCGTTTTCGAGTTTTAGTTTTATGTTCTTTTTCATTGCAAGTTCCAGATCAAGTTTGGCCGCTTTATCTTCTAGAGCGGAAAGCACCGAATCCATTTTTTCCATTTGTCTCATCCTCTTAAATATCCTTGGGGATAAGTCTTTTTGTCTTTTCCAGCAGTTCACCTATTTCCTTGGTCAAGGTCTCTATTTCCACATCTAAATCCTCCGGTTTTACATCAAGGCTTTCTAATTCTTCTAACAGCTGCTGCTTTTGTTTCTGAAGTTCCTCAAGTCGGGCTTCAGCTTTATACCTGAGCGCCTTGGCTTTATCTATTTTATCTTTTAAGTTTTGAATTTCTCTCTCAGCATCCATTTCAGTTACCCTCCAGTTTATATTTGCCTCTGTTTAATATATCGTGCACAATTCTATCAGCTGTTTCATCGTCTATAAGATTTAGACAGGTAGGACATCTGGAAAGTTTCTTTAGTAAAACACAATATTCATGAGTCGTGGAATTAATCGAGCAATAAACTTGTTTAAGATATTCCTTCCCTTTCAACAGTGATTTTTCATTATCAAAAATGGCTTTTTTTAACCTGGTCAAAACAGACAGTCGCAATGATTTTTCGGTTATTTTATCAAGGATATCTTGAGCAGAAACTACACTTCGCAGTTTAGCCAACTCTCTTTCCTGAACCCTGATACCGTTATCTATTAAAGTAAGTTTATCTTTTATCTTTTTGTATTTTATTAATGTCTCAAAAAGCTTCATGACTTCTGCGACTGCCTTTTCAGCCATATCAACCATTTGAGTAGCTTCAAGATACGATTCAGACTTTTTCATCCACTTTTTTATATGTTCGAGGTTATCTTTAATATACGTTAATTTTTTATGCTTAGAATTGACTTGGGCAACTTTTAAAAAGATGTCATCTATTTGTGAAATACTGGATGTTTTTTTTAAGTGACTACTTTCTACTTTTGTTGTTTGCTCTATGTGTTTCATTCGTTTTGAGATGTTTAATAATCTCAGATATTTGGATATGAGCAGATTTGCCTCAGCAATATTTTGTTCAGCTTTAATGAAAAAGCCTGTCTTTTTTATAAGATTTTCAGACTCTTCAATCCCAGCCAATGTGGGTATGAGTTTTTGGTTGATTTCGCGGAGCTTAGATACTTTCATCATCTTTTGCTTTAATTCTATTAACAAAGATTTTAACCTTGAAACTCTCTTTTCCTTCTCGTCAAGATCAGTAAAGTTCTCCAGTTCTTTTTTTATTGATTCAATCTCCTTGTTCAAAAGCTTACGGCGCTGTTCTGTATCATTTAAGTCTTTGATCGTTATGCGCTGAGCCGCATCTATTATATGTACACCCACCAGCCTGCCGAGAGCTTTTGCACGTTTACTTCCGCTTTCAGATATTAAAAATGGCGGTTCAAGCTGCTCAGCAAGGTTTACTGCTGCATTGGAATCTCTATCAATAAAAATCTTTGGGATACCGTGTGCCCTGGTGATTTCAAGCGGTACATTGTGACCAAAACCTTCAAAAACCTGTTTTTCACCACCTCGTATTAGTATATACCTGTTTTTATTTCTATCTCGTTCTCTGGTTATAACTGTGCCATCACTCATTTTCAAAGAAACCTTGCAAGTATTGCATCCTGCAGTTATAAAATCAGTTCCGCGAGGCTCGTTGTACAAGACCCATTTGAGTGCTCTAATTATGGCGCTTTTACCCTGATCTGTCTGGCCTAAGATAACAGTCAATTTATCATGGAAAGTTATTGAAGAATTTTTATGGGACTGGAAATTATGAAGTTCTAGACTTTTTATACACCCCAACTAGCTCACCTCGACGAAATTATCACCGGTTGAAGATAACACTTCTTCAATAAAGCCTATTCTGTTCAACGCTTCTTCTATCACTTCCGGTTTCAAGTTGTCTTCTTGGGAAATTTTATCAATTATGGTAGAGATATCAACCGTATTGTATTCTCCTGTTGTATAAACGCTTTGTACAAATTCAGCCAACTTTTTCTCCTTAAATGACATGGCTTCCAACTTCGAACGATCCAACACCTCATGGCCAGGTAATGCTGTTTTCAGCGTGATTTCTTCGATATTAATGCCCGACTCTTTTATTTCAAACAAAACCACTTTTGGCATTCTCAACAATTCGTTTATACTATTATTTATCCTTACAAGACCGCCTGGATTAACAAAATACTTTCCATTTAGCTTTTTTACACCGAATCCTGTATGATAATGGCCACACAACGTAATATCCGCTTGAGTTTCTATAATATCATCTATTAATGTATAAGCCATGTCTTTAAAGAAGGGTTTCGCCAAAAGCATGCCATGAACCATGTGCACGGCATAATTAGCTTTCTGATCTTTTTTTACAATATAACTTTTAAATCCATCGTCAGTATCAATGCCGTACGAGTAACTTCGCCCTGTTAGCTGTATCTTAATATTTCCATCTTCAAAAAACTTCATTTCATCTTGTTTTATTATATTTATAACACCAGTGCTGTCTAAAAGCCCCAACATGGTCCTATTTATCGTAAGTGGGTTTTGACCGTAAATATCATGGTTGCCCGCTACTACATAAATTGGAAAAGGACTCTTTTTCAGCAGCAACACAAATTGTCTTACAAGTGATGGAGATATATCCGGTCTGTCAAAAATATCTCCTCCGTGAAGCAACACATCAGCTTTATAATACTTTGCTATGTCTATTACTTCATTAATTTTTTTATGTAGGGTTTCCGGAAAACTGTCGAGACGATTCTGAGGGTTTGTCCCTCTTATGTGTGTATCCGTAAAGTATAAAAACCTCATTTTATGAACCTTCTCCTGTGCGTTTCTCATCAGATTTTTCATCTGTCTTTAACAAATTATATTTTTCTCTTACTTTATGAAGAATTTCTTCATAAATATCAGGATGCTCTCTTAAATATTGTTTGGAATTTTCACGGCCCTGACCTATCCTCTCCTTACCATATGCGTACCACGCGCCGCTTTTTTGAATAATCCCTTCGTCTGCGGCAAAGTCTAATAGACAGCCCTCTTTTGATATACCTTCACCATATATTATATCGAATTCTGCCTTCCTAAACGGTGGGGCAACCTTATTCTTAACTACCTTTACCCTTGTTCTATTGCCGAGAATTTCTTCTCCTTGTTTTATCCCATCAACCCGCTTGACCTCTAGTCGGACAGATGAATAAAATTTCAAGGCCCTACCTCCTGGCGTTGTCTCCGGATTTCCAAACATTATCCCCACTTTTTCTCTTAACTGATTTATAAAAATAGCAACCGTTTTAGATTTGCTTATAGAGCCTGAAAGCCTTCTAAGTGCCTGGGACATTAATCTGGCCTGTAACCCAACACGGACATCACCTATGTCCCCATCCAGTTCTGCTTTTGGCACAAGTGCAGCGACAGAATCGACAACTATTATGTCAACCGCACCACTCCTCACAAGTGCTTCTGATATTTCTAATGCCTGTTCTCCCGTATCTGGCTGAGAAATTAATAAATTATCCGTGTCAACACCCAAATTTTTTGCGTAAGTCGGATCAAGTGCATGTTCAGCATCGATAAATGCAGCCGTACCACCATTTTTCTGAGCTTCTGCTATCATATGTAATGCTACTGTTGTTTTTCCGGATGATTCAGGGCCAAAAATTTCCACAATTCGTCCCCGAGGGACCCCACCGACACCAAGTGCGATATCCAACGGGATTGCCCCTGTGGAAATAACTTCAACATTGAATTTTGACTGGGCTTCTCCTAACTTCATAATGGAACCCTTGCCAAACTGTCTTTCAATCTGTGAAATAGCCGATTCAAGCGCTTTTTGTTTTCCTGTCATAATAGACATACCTCCATATTGCCCTTATTTTCTTTTTTTAAGTAAACTGCCGGTCACATACGTATACAAAGGACCTTCTCTAAAAAGCTGGCTTTTCATGAGCCAGATATTTGATGCCGTATATGATACGTCAATATTTAAGCCTCTTATATGTTCTATTGATATTTTATTTTTATTAGCTTTGATACGGCCTATAGTAAGATGTGGAGAAAACGGTTTTTTATCGTAGCGTAACCCGATACGCTCCAACCCATTGTCAATGTCTTTTTTAAGTTTCTCAAGAAAAAGCTGTTCCTCGACCCCGATCCAGCAAACCCTCGGCGACCTAAGGTTGGGGAAAAAACCTATTCCCGTAAATCTGATTTTGAACTTACAATTATTACTAGCTACTTCCTTTATTAAACAATCTATGGCCGGAATTGAATCTACGGGAATTTCCCCCAAAAAGGCTAAGGTCAAATGCAGGTTCTCCCTTTTAACCCACCTAATATCTTCGAATGCTCGTTCCTCTTTTATTTTTTCGATGAAATCATAAATGATGTCTTTTGTCAAATCATCTATTCCCAGTGCTATAAAAGCTCTAATTGTGTCCATATCAATATCTCCCATGGTTAAATATCTTTATCAAAAAAATATCCGTTCAACCTGAAACCCTATACTTTGGTTGTATATTTTTATCGTATCAGCGGCAGAAAGATGATATTGTCCGTCCTTTTGTTGAAAATACAAGACAACAGCTGAATATGGGATATCATCTTTTGATTGAAGCCCTCTTATTCCTGCCGCGCCAGTGGTTCCTGCGTTTATAACTAAACTTCCATTATGATCTTTAATTGATAATCTATGTGTATGACCATTTAATATTACAGGGATCCTACCGGCCAGGTTATCAGTAATCGCCGGATTGTGCACTGCCAATATATCAGGTGTATTGTTGTTATCCAGCCATTCCTTGATTTGAAGGTTTAATTCTGCTTCATGCAGAAACTCTGGAGACTTAATATCATTTGATTTTGAAACAGGATCGGCAAATCCAAGCAATGTTATACCTTCAATATTTACAGCTTCATTATCTAATACAACGGCATTTTCAACCTGTTCAAACAACTGTTCGGTAAAACCGGAATCATGGTTGCCAGCAACAAAATAGTATTTCACCGGTAATTTGGATATGTGCTTTATAACAATATCTTCTAAAGGAGTACCATAATCTGTGATATCGCCAGTATCAATAATATAATTAACATCGAAACTGTCTACTATATTTTCTATAAAACCAAGTGCAGCGGGGTTGTTGTGAATGTCGCTAATGTGTAGAATCTTAATCATTGAGTCTTGAGTATCTAGAGAGCTGAAATTGTCCATTTTAGCAAAAACGTTTGAAGCACTATCAGATATGTTTTTTAACTGTTGGCCGAATTCATTTATTTGCGATACTCCTTTATTTACAGTATCAATGATCCATGGTGCTACAACTAATGTTCCTGTAAATTCAGGCGTGTTAAAGGCATTCAGGTCATACGATATATAAAGTGACGTGAGCATCATAAGTGATATCATTATTCCTATGATGCAGCTAATCAAAATTTGTTTTTTTGTATATCTCATAGCAAACGCTGTAACCAAGGCGCCGACAGCGCCAAGAATCATCGTTTTTAAACCCAACAAATACATTGATTTTATGATTTCTCCCCCAAAAAGTGTCCACAGCTCATTCTTGTCAGGGGCTTTGTCAATAATAGATTTTAACAGATTGATATCAATGGTTTTAAGTTCAATGGAAAGTTTGATCGGCAGACCATGCGTATATGCCTTTACGTTGCCGAGCGGTGGCAAAATAATTGACGTAAACCCTTTTAAGGCAGGTTTTAACCCGATTATCAACTCCACACCGCTGACGTTTACCCGAGTATTGTTAAAAACAAGTATTAAAATTAAAGCACCTAAACAAGAAGTTACAAAGAGTTGGGACACCTTTTTAAAGCCCATCTAATCACCTGCACTCTAATAGCTTGAGTCTTATCGTATGTAGCGCAGAGTTAACTGAACGCTCTTTTACATCAATTCTTTTACCTGTAAACATGTGCCTGAAAACTTCTACACCGTTCACGTCAGCATAGCCTATATATACCAAACCGACAGGCTTTTGTTTTGTTCCACCATCAGGTCCCGCTACGCCTGTAATCGACACACCTATATCCGTCCTCGATATGACTCTCAAACCCTCTGCCATTTCTCTAGCTGCCTGTTCACTTACAGCCCCATATTTATTTAATGTATCGGGGCTTACACAAAGCAGCTCAACCTTCGAATTATTGCTATAGCAAACAACACCTCTTTCAAAACAAGCTGATGCACCTGGCACATTCGTAATCCTATGTGCCATAAGACCACCTGTACAAGACTCAGCCACACCTATGGTTTTACCCTGTGTCTTCAAAAGCTTAACTACAATTTCCTCTACCATATCATAGTCATAACCGTAAAAATAATCATCAAGCCTAGCCCTTATTTCCCTTTCGACCGGCTCTATCAAACAAA
Organism: Tepidanaerobacteraceae bacterium; assembly: GCA_050949725.1. Classification (GTDB taxonomy): domain Bacteria; phylum Bacillota; class Thermosediminibacteria; order Thermosediminibacterales; family Tepidanaerobacteraceae; genus JBMNGH01. The sequence goes on along the minus strand of JBMNGH010000002.1, from coordinate 78,302 downwards.
TGGCGGATTCACGATTGTCGGCTTTAGCGGTAATCCTAACAGTCACTTCCCCTTTTTTTGCGAGGGGAGCTATAGTGGGATTAGTCTGTTTTATTAGAAGATCTTTAATACTTTCTTCAAGAGCTGATTCTCCAATACCATAGAACTTCAATACCTTTGAATGAATGGTATTATTTGTAAACTTGGACAGGTATGGGATAACAGTATCCATTAACATAGGTTCCATCTCAAAAGGAGGACCGGGGAGCATAACTATAATTTTATCATTGTGATTCAGAAGTATTCCTGGTGCCGTTCCACTTCTATTTGGTATTGCAACAGAGCCTTGAGGGATCATGGCCTGTTTATAATTATTTTCAGTTGGGGTTATTCCGCGCAATTCAAATATTTTTTTTAAGTGCTCAAGAGAGGTTTCATCAGTTTTCAAAGAAAGTTTCAAAAAAGAAGATACGGTTTCTTTTGTCATATCGTCCATAGTCGGCCCAAGGCCTCCCGTCAATATAATCACATCTGAACGCCTGAAGGCCGCTTGAAAAACTTCTTTGAGCCTTTCTGAATTATCACCCACACAAGTGTGGTAATAAACATCTATGCCTATCTGTTGTAATGCCTTAGATATAACCATAGCATTTGTATTGACAATTTGCCCTAATAATAGCTCAGATCCTACGGCAATTGTCTCAGCTTTCATAAAGACCCCCCTCACTTATTAAATTATATAATAGATTCGTCTTTTTTTGCATATATACCTCTTTTTTACAAAAACATTTTATGCTACATCAGGTTTGCCTAAAACCTCTCTGAGCCAATTACCATCAACTTTTTCGTTTTCCAACAAATTACTGATAACCTGGTCAAGGGTAGTTTTGTTTTGAACAATAAGTCTTTCGACATATTGTCTTTGAACATTCATAATATTCGTAATCTCGCTGTGTAGTTCTTTCTCAGGAATTGTATTCTTATCAACTACACCGAGAGCCGACATCCCGGAAAATATAATCTTTTTTGAAAGTTCTACGGCCTGCTCAAAATCACTAAAAGCACCTGTACTGCTCTCTCCCAATACCTTTTCTTCAGCGATGGCTCCCGCAAGGCATACGGCAATTTGGGACTCTAAATGTTGCTTTGTATAAAGGTATACATCGTCATCAGATTTTTGTCTCATATAACCTAAGGCATTTCCACGAGAAGTAATGGTGATTGTAGAAACAGAATTGGGATTTAATAGTTCACTTATGAGGGCATGACCGCTTTCATGGACTGCTATTCTTTTTTGTTCTTCTCTACTTGGTTTTCTCGCAAGCTTTTCTCCCATAATCACCTTATCTATTGCTTCCATGAAAAATCTTTGACTGATCTCCTTTTCCCCTTCCCTCATAGCTAAAATTGCAGCTTCATTGCAGAGATTTTCTATATGGGCTCCTGAAAAACCAAAAGTCTCCTTTGCTATTTGTTCTAAATCTACATCCTTTGCAATAGGCTTTCCAATACTATGAATTTTAAGAATCTGAAGTCTGCCTTCTTTATCAGGTAAATCTACACGCACAATCCTGTCAAATCTACCAGGTCTTAAAATGGCTGAATCTAAAATATCTGGCCGATTGGTTGCCCCTATCACCAAAATATTTAGATCATCGGACGAAATACCATCCATTTCGACTAGTAGCTGATTTAGAGTCTGATCATATTCTAAATGACTTGTGTTTTTACCGCGTGTCCCAGCTATTACCTCGATTTCATCGATAAAAACTACAGCATGTTTTTTTGACTCCTTACTAGCTAAATTTCTTGCATTTTGGAAAAGCTGTCTCACCCTTTGGGCTCCTACGCCTGCATACATTTCTACAAATTCGCTTCCTGAAACAGAAATAAAAACTGAATCTATATACGTTGCGGCAGCTTTAGCCATCAGCGTTTTGCCTGTGCCCGGGTTACCAGTCAATAATATACCGCGCAGAGGCCGTATACCCATCTCTTTGACTTTTTCGATGTTTTTAATAAAATCTAGTGCTTCAAGCAATTCATTTTTTGCTATTTCCTGACCGCCAATCTGATCAAAAGTTATTTTACAATCAGTCAATATTACTTTTGAACGACTCTTTATTAAACTGCCTTTATCCATGACTTGATACAAAATATAGACAAAAACCAGCATCAATAGAAAAGGCAATACATTGACACCATTAATTAAAAGAAAAACCGTAACAGCAGCTGATATGCCTACTCCTATTTCTAACAACATGGTTTCCTCCTCTCCTAGCAACCTGTCAGTTGAATCAAATTAATCAGTCAATTCAACTATATGATAAAGACGATGTTCATCATGTTCTAAATGTAAATATAAATTGTTCCTGTCTATAAAAACGTTGATTTCAACAGGAAATTCAGCTCTAATCTCTTCCAATTTAGCTCGCATTTCATCATATTTCCCTGTGTTTATAGCCTCATAAATAACAAATTGAATACGTTTATTGAAAATGTGTGTCAATAATCGGTCCGGGTTGTTATCGATATTAATCTTAAAGCTGCGTTTACCCAAACTTTTATTTACTATTTCTCGCACCTTCTCATATGCATCTTTAAAATTGTCAATGTGCTTAAAACTAATATTGACATTAAATATACCCGCATCTTGTTTTATATCGACTTTATCAACATATTCAACCTGCTGAAGACGGTTCAAGAGAGCATCTTCGATCTTATATTTTGTAAATACATACTGGCCTGCAAGAAGTATCAATAACGATATTAGCATCACAATTCCTATTCGAGTAAGACTTGTCTTGTCTATTATTTCTAATCACCTCATTTTAGTTTACATAATATAATTATAGCATACTTGGCACACAGTTGTCTTAAAAAGAAAAAGGCATATTATGAAAATGCCCACATTTATATCCACTTATTATAAATAGACAAGCGCATTCACTATGCTTAAACCGAATTTTTTTAACATGATTAGTGTATTGTTGGCTATCAGTATTCGACTTCTCCGATGAGATCGTACTCCTTGGCCTTTTTTATTCTCACATTATATAAATTGCCAGGAACACATTTATCCCCTTTAAAAAAAACTAGGCCATCCACGCCAGGAGCATCTTTTTCTGAACGACCAACATAAATATTGTCATTATAATTATATCGCTCTGCAAGAACTCTTAATAGTTTTCCTTCCAGCTTTTTATTGTTTAACAACGAAATTTCTCTTTGAACTGACATGAGCTGTTGATATCTTTGCTGTTTAATTTTCGGTGGAATATGAGGTTTTATCACCGCAGCACGAGTCCCTTCTTCACAAGAATATTTAAATACACCTAGCTTATCAATTTTGTAGGTTTTAGTAAAATCAATCAATTCACCAAATTCATCATCGGTCTCCGTGGGAAAACCTACAATAAACGTTGAACGCAATGTTAATTCCGGAAACTTTCCTCTTATTTTTTCTATAAGCCTTCTTATTAACACTCCGTTCATAGGTCGGTTCATTAATTTTAATATTCTATCGTTTACATGTTGCATTGGGATATCAAGGTAATTTGCTATCTTAGGGCTCCCCACTACAGTTTCTAAAAGCTCATCGTCAACATCTGTCGGATAAGTGTAAAGTAACCTTATCCAAAAATCACCTTTTATTTTAATCAGCTGTTTTAACAGTCCAATTAAACTCGGTTTTCCATATATGTCAATTCCATAAGCTGAGGTATTTTGAGCAACAAGGTTGATCTCTTTGGTTCCATCGGCTAATAATAATTCAACCTCTTTTCTGATTGATTCCATATCCCTGCTCCTATAGGGCCCTTTTATTTGTGGAATAGCACAATAAGAACACCTGTTGCTACATCCATCAGCTATCTTCACGAAGGATATGTTTGGATAAATTTTAACCCTATGGTTAATATCATAATCGATGAAAACCCTATCACTCGTAAGATTAATCCGTGCTCCGTCTAACTTTTGTATCACTTCATTTATCATATGAAAATTGCCTGTGCCTACTACAGCGTCCAGCTCTGGCATACCTTGTAGCAGCTGTCCTTTATACCTTTGAGCAAGACAACCTGCAGCTATTAAGTACCTACAATTGCCTTTCTTTTTATATTTGCTCATTTGAAAAAGCGTATCAATCGATTCCTGTTTTGCAGACTGAATAAAGCCACATGTATTGACAATTATTATTTCCGCCTCATCCGCTTTATTTGTTATGACATAATTGTGTTTTTTCAATACTCCCAGCATAAACTCTGAGTCCACTAAATTTTTGTCACAACCCAGGGAAATAAGACCAACTTTTATGTTTTTTTTATTACAATAGCTCATATTAAACACCCGCTATAGTATACAATAATATTAGATTATATTAAAGTCATTGAATATAATATTAAACATGCATTTTTTTACTGTCCTTCGTTGTAGTTCAACACAGTCACCTTTGTTGTAACTTAAAAAAAAATGATCCCCGACCTTGTCTGAATTTCAGGGTCGGGGATTATGATTCATTTGTGTTAAATCCTCCGTTGAAAAGTAAAATTCCTGGGCTTATCTCCTCCCGGGACTCCAAGGTCTTCTTCATTCACAACAATACTGACAACCTTAGGGTTGCCGATCCTGATATAGAGTACTTCATTTGCCCTAAACTTTCTGGATTCACCCTTGACTAAGATACCCTCATAATCTTGGGAATTATCACTTTTTACGGATATCCAACACCTGTCACTTATAACTTTGAACTCTAAATCAATATCTTTTCCAACGACTTCGTATACAGTGTCGCTCTCCCTTTCTTCTATTAACTTAACATAAGATCGTTCTTCCTGCTGACTCTGGAAACCATTTTCAACACTTTCAACATCTTCTTCAACCTGAGCCTGTTTATTATGTTCTTCTGATATATTCGGTGGTTGTTCGGGATTTGTATCAGTATAGTCAGTATTTTTATTGAACCTTAAGAATACAGCTATAAGTATAACCAACAAAACAGCAACAGCTATATATTTTAAGAACTTTCGGTGCTCTGGTGTTTTTAATTTAAACCCAACATCTTTTTCTTTTTTTATTTTATGTCCAGTTTGTTTTCTCATGTCTTTATTACATTCATCGTTTTCAATGTTTTTATTCTTAGTCTTTATATTTTTATAGGTTGTTAGAACCAAATCATAATCTATTCCCACAGATTTGCAATAATTTCTCAAAAAACCTTTAGCATATACTTCACCGCCAGGAATTTTGGAAAAATCACCCTTCTCGATAACTGATAAATATTTACTACGGATTTTTGTTTCTTTCTGTATCTGTTCAAGGGTAATGTTAGCAGTTTCGCGAAATTTTTTTAATGTTTTTCCCAGTTGTTCAAAATCAGTTATTTCCCCAAAGTCTTCACAAATGCTCAAAAGCAGCACCTCCGTTCAGATTGATTTATATTTCCCAGGTAATAGCAATATTTACATTTTTTTGATACCTTTCGATATTCTGACCGTGTTCCGATTATGTATAAATTTACATTATTCGCCTAAATGTTTGTCCAACTGTTCCCTTGTAATAAGAATTTCCCTGGGTTTATTACCTTCATAACCACCTATGTACCCCTTTTCCTCCATTTGGTCAATAAGTCGCGCTGCCCTTGCGTACCCTATGCGAAGCCGTCTTTGCAGCATTGATATTGATGCCTGACCGCTGTCAATTATTATGGCTAGTGCCTCGTTAAACAGCTCATCCTGGTCTTCGTCTTTTTTTACATGCTCAACATTTTTGATATCTGATGGCAATTCTTCATAATCGGGTTCCATTTGCCGTTTGACATATTTTACAATTTTTTCAACTTCGTTTTCGGATATATAAGCGCCCTGAATACGCGTGGGCTTAGCGGCTCCAACAGGGAAAAAGAGCATGTCTCCTTTACCTAAAAGTTTTTCTGCGCCACCTACATCAAGGATTGTCCTGGAATCTACCTGTGATGAAACCGCAAAAGAAATGCGAGAAGGAATATTTGCTTTTATAAGCCCTGTAATAATATCTACAGATGGTCTTTGGGTTGCGACAACAAGATGTATTCCGGCGGCTCTTGCCATCTGAGCAAGTCTGCAAATACTGTCCTCCACATCCCTTGGAGACACCATCATCAGATCGGCAAGTTCATCAATAACAACTAGAACCTTGCATACGGGGTTGTCCAAATGCAGTTCATTATATCGGCTAATATCTCTTACCCCTTCTTGGGCAAACATCTTATACCTTTTTTCCATCTCAGATACCATCCAATTTAAAGCAGCAGCGGCTTTTTTGGCATCTGAAACCACAGGGGTAAAAAGATGAGGTATTCCATTATATACCGATAGCTCGACAACCTTTGGGTCGATTAATAATAACTTCACCTCATTAGGATGAGATTTATACAGGATGCTCGTAATAATCGTATTTATACAAACACTTTTGCCAGAGCCAGTAGCACCCGCTATTAACAAATGAGGCATCTCAGCTAGGTCGGCTATAACCGGTTTGCCGCTTATATCTTTTCCCAATGCGATAGTCAATTTTGATTTATTAGTCATAAATTCTGATGTTTCAAGGACATCTCTCAAAAAGACACTTGAATTTATCTTATTGGGGACTTCTATTCCAAGAGCTGCTTTTCCTGGTATAGGCGCCTCTATTCTAACATCTGAAGCAGCCAAACTGAGGGCGATGTCATCGGCAAGATTAACAATTCTACTCACCTTTACACCGGGCAATGGCTGTATTTCATACCTTGTAATAGTAGGGCCACAGCTTACTTGCACTACCTTTGCCTGTACGCCGAAACTGTCCAGCGTTTTCTCTAGGACCTGAGCATTATTTAGTATTTCCTTTTCGCTGAAAACATTCTGTCTAGCGGTATCTTTCTTTAGAAATGAAAGTGGTGGGAAATTATATTCCTCGTATTTTTCTTCGGTATTATATTCGTATTCTTCGGCAAGAGGATTTTCTGATTCTAAGGTTTCCGTCTTATCAGGTTTAAGTGTTTCTTTCTTCTTTGTATTTTCAACATCTAAGGCACTCTTTCCTGCCGAATTTTTTTCATTATCTTCCTTCTGAGCAATTATATTTATATTTTTTTTTACTCCCATCCTGTTTTTGGCCTGTTTTACTATGTATGAAAACGGAAATCCAGTCGTCAATATAATGCCCACTGCCAGCAAAGTTATCATTAGTATATATGAACCAGTCAGGCCAAATACTCCTAAAAATAACGTATTGCCAATTTCGCCGATTATGCCACCACCAACACCGTTTACACCGGAAGTGGCACTATGCTTTACCCTCTCAAAGAACGTCATTTCAAGTATTTGCGTGTGTAATCCGTAATGCAACAACCATATTAGAACAAAAAATACTATTAATAATCCGATTGCCCGCGGCACAGGCTCCGGGTCTTTTTTGTACCGAAGGCAGTATAAACCCCATATTATTAATAATATGGGGATAATAAAGGCCGCCTGCCCAACAAGACCCCTCAAATTTCTATTCAAAAAGATTCCTATCAAACCAACGGCCTCGGAATAAATTGAAAAAAAACTCAATACACCGAAAGCGATTAATAGGATTCCTTTAATCTCCCACCTAGCATCATTTTTTACCTTTCCCAGCAGTTTACTCATATAAATACACCTCTCAAATTTATTTCTCCATTTATTTTGAAAATCCTTTTTGCAGATAAAGGCTAGTTGAAGAGGGCTTATATGAGTAAACTAAATCAAAACTTTATTTCAATGATCTTACCCGGAGACAAATTCGGGTTTAAGTAATCTTGTGGGTCAGTGCTTATCATCCTGACTATCTTCGCTTTGTTTAATTCAAGTGGTTCAATTAACAGCTTGATACCATCTACTTCAACCTCTTTATATTCATGCTGTTTATCAAAACCATCGAAAATAACTTCACGCGGCATCAATGTATATAAAATCAATCTCACCACACCTTATTAATGAACTGAGTCATTGTCTCTGGTCTCAATTAGTCTCTTCAGCTTTTTCACAGCCTGACCTACCCCTCCAATTTCGTCTATTAGGCCACATCTTACAGCATCGGATCCTACAAGTATTGTTCCGATATCCCTTGCCAACTTGCCCGTGCTGAACATCAGTTCACGAAATGTCTCCTCATTTATCCTGGAGTGATCAACAACAAATTTTATTACCCTATCCTGCATTTTGTCCAAATACTCATATGTTTGGGGAACACCTACGACAAGACCCGTTAGCCTTATGGGGTGTATAGTCATAGTCGCTGTTTCAGCTATGAAGGAATAATCACTTGCCACCGCAATAGGAACCCCTATGCTATGACCCCCTCCCAATACCAAAGACACAGTCGGTTTAGTCATGCTAACCATCATTTCTGCAATAGCAAGCCCCGCCTCCACGTCTCCACCGACAGTATTTAAAATCACTAGCAAACCTTTGATATTGGGGTTTTGCTCTATTGCGACCAACTGTGGAATAATATGCTCATATTTAGTGGTTTTATTTTGTGGCGGCAATACAATATGACCTTCAATCTGCCCAACAATGGTAATGGAGTGAAAATCACTTTCTAGCTTGGGGACTTGCAACTGTCCCAATTGTTGAATCGCATTTACAGATGCAGCGGAAGAAGTGGCTTTATCGTTTTGCTGATCAGGGTTCTGATTGCTTGTATTAATGAGTATATGAATCACCTCTTTGATAATATCATTTACTTTATATTCTTTGATGATTCCTGTTAAATATACAGAAAAAGTATGACATTGCTGTCATACTTCCATTATAATGGGTAAAATCATCGGCCTTCTCCTGGTCTGTTCGAATAGGAATTTTCCTACGAAATCCCTCACCTGCGATTTGATGCTAGACCATTCCTTGATGTTTTCTTCTTGACACTTCTTTAGTGCCTGGTTTACTTTTTCTCTCGCTTGTTCCATTAATTTTTCAGATTCTCTCACATACACAAAACCCCTAGAAATTATATCAGGACCAGCTATAACTTCAGTTGTCTCCTTATCAATTGTAACGACTACTATCAAAATCCCGTCTTGCGATAGTTGTTTTCTGTCTCTCAATACAATATTTCCGACATCACCGACACCTAAACCATCCACCAAAACTTTGCCTGCAGTTACCTTGCCGGTCATGCTGGCACTGTCTGCTGTAAATTCAAGAATTCGACCATTTTCAGCTATGAAAATATTATTTTCAGGTATCCCAACTTCCTTGGCCAGTAACGCATGTCGTATAAGATGCCTGTATTCACCATGTACCGGCACAAAATATTTTGGCCTTATGAGATTTAGCATAAGTTTTAATTCTTCCTGACTTGCATGCCCTGAAACGTGGACACCGGAGATTGCCTCATATATCACATCAGCTCCCTGCTTAAACAAATGGTCTATAGTCCTGGCTACAAATTTTTCATTACCCGGGATAGGTGTTGCAGATATTAGTACAGTATCTCCTGGGAAAATATCTACTTTTTTATGCTCTGACATAGCCATTCGTGTCAATGCAGACATTGGTTCACCTTGACTACCGGTAGTCAATATTACAACTTTTTCTTTGGGAAGTTTGTTTAGATCATCCATTTCTACCAGCAACGAGGTCGGAACTGTAAGATACTCCAAATCCATAGCTATATTAGCAACGTTTACCATACTTCTGCCGACAATTGCTACCTTGCGATCAAACTTAGAAGCCGCATCAAATATTTGCTGAATTCTATGAATGTTTGTGGCAAACGTTGCTACAATAATTCTACCCTTAACGGTTCTGAATATATCCTCTACGGTTTGTCCCACTACCTTTTCTGACATTGTATATCCTTCACGTTCCGCATTAGTACTGTCAGACATTAAAACGAGGACACCTTTTGAACCCAATTCTGCAAATTTATTAAGATCAGCTTTTTCCCCATTTACGGGAGTCTGGTCGAGTTTGAAATCGCCTGTATGACAAATTATCCCTACAGGTGTATGAATGGCAAGGCCTACCGAATCAGGTATGCTGTGATTTACCCTGATGAAATCAATTTTAAAACTCCCTATTTTAACTGAGGAAGGAGGTTTAATTACATTCATGCAAATATTTTTTTTAATCTTTACCTCTCGTAACTTTCCTTCAACAAGCCCTAAGGTAAGCTTTGTTCCGTATAAAGGAACATCCAAAAGTTGTAAAACGTATGGCAGTGCACCTATATGATCTTCATGCCCATGTGTCATCACAATACCTTTGATTTTATGTTTATTTTCTATTAAATAAGAAATGTCCGGGATTACTATATCAATTCCCAGCATTTCCTCTTCAGGAAACATAAGACCACAATCGATTACCAAGATCTCCTTGTTATATTCAATAACGGTCATGTTCTTCCCGATTTCTCCCATACCACCCAATGGTATGATCATAAGCTTATGCCCGTTTTTTGACAATAAAAAAACACCTCCAGGAATATTAATTATCTTTTTACTTTATTTTGTACTTCAACAATTACGAGATCCGACCCTACTTTTTTAATTGCTTCCCAAGGGACTTGGTTAACATTTCGGTCACTAAACACCAAAAACGGATTTTTTTTTCGGGGAATCAATAGATATGCAATTTTCCCGGTTTCCGAATCAATAACTAAGTCAGAACTACCAATGATACCTAATCTCTCACCATCGTAAAGGTTTACGATTTCCTTCCCGCCCAATTCACTTAATCTCATTGCACTTACCTCCCTTATATTGTATGTCAGCGGAGGTAAGAAAATGCAATCAAATACCCGTATGTCCGAAACCACCTTCACCCCGTGATGTTTCTCTAAGATTACTTTTCTCCACTAATTTAACCTTTGTAACACGTGCAACTACAATCTGGGCTATTCTATCACCTCGATTGATACAGACTTTTTTATCACCGTGATTTATTAGCAAAACCCGTATTTCACCACGGTAATCAGCATCCACCGTCCCGGGACTGTTTAATATACTGATGCCATATTTGGCAGCCAGACCACTACGTGGTCTGATTTGAGCTTCGCATCCTTCTGGAAGCTCTATCTTTATTCCGCAGGGTATCATTTTAAATTTCCCCGGTTCTAATACTATCGTGTTCTCAATATTAGCCAAAAGATCCATACCGGCAGCAAGAGGTGTCATATATCTAGGTAGGGGTAAGTCGTCAGCACCCTCTACCTTTTCAACTTTTATTACAAGCTCATCCAATTGAAACCTCTCTCCTCTTTTTAACCTTTGCATCCATTTCAACATATTCCGGAAATACCATTCTCATACCTACAATGGTTTGTCCTGTTTTTTGATAAATCCTGGGTATATTGTAACATAAATTTACCTTTCTCATCTTAAGCTCTACAGTATCCCCTACAATAACCTCTTTTTTAAGATTAGTTAAATCTATAATGCAGCTCTGCATTCCAATTTTTCCAATAATATTACAATACTTATCTTTAATTTTTACTGTCGGTTGCACACTTTTAAAACCTAGACTTCTCAGAAGCTCTTTTATTAAAGCTTTTAAACGATCAAATATGCCATTTGGCTGCAAGACGTTTAACTCTAAACCGTCATAATAACCAAATGGGACAACACCTACCAAAGTAGGTCTTTTCGTGATATATTTATTCCCATATCCTACATTATGCCCACTGGGCAAATTTTTTAACGCTATGACCTTAGAAAAAATCTTCGCCGCAGGTTTAATGCCATTTAGTTGGACATCAGAGAGGCCATACATAAGATTGCCTACTCTAACCATATCAAGGTGCATATCTCTATATAAATATGCAGCTGTACTATTACAACAATGTTTTATCGGAATATCATACCCTATTTCAGTTAGCTTTTCAAGCACACACTTGAATTTTTCGTACTGCGCTCTGGTCAAGGTTTCAGAAGACGCTGATGAAAAATGAGTGTATATACCTTCGACTGATAGACAATCAAAGTTCGTAATGATGATCTTTATAAACTCGATTGCATGCTCAGGTAATAGTCCAAACCTGCCGAAACCAGTATCGACCTTAACATGTATACAAGCTTTTTTGTTAATCCTGCGTGCCGCTTCATCGAGTGATTTCACTACATCAAATGAACATACCGTTGCAGTGAGGTCATTTTTTACTATAAAATCAGCCTGATCCGGTAAAATAGTATTAAAAACCAGCACTGGACTTGTAATTCCTTTTTCCCTCAACAAAATACCCTCTTCGAGTGTAGCGACACCCAAATAATCGGCTCCACTTTCAACCGCACAATAAGCTATAGGTTCTATTCCGTGACCATATGCATCGCTTTTTACAACAGCCATCAGTTTTTTATTTCCGATAAAATTCTTGATCAACTTTACATTATTAGATACTACATCGATGTCTACTTCAACCCATGAAGTCAAATTCATTATATGCTCGCCTTTCCTTGTCCGGCTTTTATTAAAGTATACATGAAACAATCTCTTTTTTCAACATAATTTAGGATAGCTGCACTCATAATTTAGGATAGCTGTACTTTATTATTATTTTTTATCGAGCAACTTTTATAAAAACGATTAAATCGAACGAAATTCAACTTTTTCCTATAAATACCAGAAATGCTAACGAATGCTTTTAAGTTGACATTTTTCCTCTTCTCTTTGTAACGCTATTGAACTGTCAAACATAAAATATTGCAGAGGATATGAAAGGAGGGTATAACATGTCTGAAACTCAACATGTCCCCGATAATATCTGTGACATTTTAAAAAAATTAAAGGATGAAAAAATCATAGTAATGTTCAGATCGGGAAATAAGGAGCAGGTGAAAGTTGTGGCTGTTGAGGGCGATGTCCTAGTTGCTACAGTTGACAAAAAGTTTATATTCATAAATTGTGACTGTATATGCTCAGTCATAGCCGATTGTATAGACGTCATATCAAAAAAATTTAGCTTACAATATGATAATTGCTGATCAAATTGAATACGCTCAATATGCTAATTTGTAGTATTATTTTTAGCACATATAATAGAATCATCATAGAATAACACAGTGTTATAATAGGCTAACTATATTACAACTCGCTTATGCTGCCAATTATACCAAATTTAAAATATAGTAACAGTGTCGGTGAAGAATAAATCCTAACCGACACTGTTAATCATAAGAAAAGTCTATGAAAAAAATGATAGATAGTAAATGTTCAACTTGGTTTTTAGCTATTTGCGTAACATTCAACCCGTATAATCCACCTCTTTAATAAATCGATTCAATTCCTGCCGAGTATTTAAATTGGTAAAAAGAGATAAACTTTTACATATTTTTTTGAGTTTATCAAAGGGAATAATTTCAGTATTGGACTTCAGCATAAGGTTATACAAACTGTAGTTTCCGGTTTTTACCTCTCGCTCTATTTTTGATATGAGAGGCTTCATGTAAACCGCGTGAAAAGGTTCTATAAAACCGTTATTTTCACATGCAATAATATCGGGTTTTAAAAAGAGAAGGTCTTTCATATGAACTATAAGCTCATCTGATATAACTGGCATATCACAAGCAACAAGATAATTATGCATACTACTAGAAGCTTTAAGCCCTGCATGTAAACCACCTAAGGGACCGGCATTTTTTATTATATCAGAAGTTATTGTAACATTCATAAAATCTGTTATTGCATCATTCATAAAATCGTGCTTTTTTGAGTTTTCTGTTACAATAATTATTTCATTAAAATTTTTTTTTAATTTCCGGATAAGCAATTCTATACAATAAGAATTGCCGATTCTCATAAAAGCTTTATCAAAACCCATGCGGGTACTTTTACCTCCGGCAATAATAATGGCCGTGTCGAATTGCTTCAAATTACCCCTCTCCTTATATTAAGTAGTCTCTCGAAGAAATCAAGATTCCATACTCAAGGCCTTACACCTTGGATTTAACATAAGGTCTTTCGTCGAACGTTTATTCTGTTTTACTATCACTGAAATTCCATCAGGTATAACAGTAATCTTTGCATTTTCTCCTTTTATCTTAAATGCTTTTTGTATAGCCTCTTGCAAGGTATATGCATGTTCTAAATACATGTTTTTTATCATTTGAGGATCACACATATCAGTAACAAGAATAACGGTATGCTTGTTCAAAATTCTACATAATATTTGAAGCTGCCATTGTTCTGGTTGTGTTTCGTTTCTGGGAACTTTAACAATTCTATCCAATAATTCCTGAGGAGATTGGGCATTTGCTAGACTGTCATAGAAAGACTGCCCTCCGTGCCCGTCGCTGCAGGCTGAAACCATTATTATGATTCCACCTTCTTTACAGGTAGCTTCAGCTGAAGTCATGCCTTTGACAGATTGATAAATGTTTTGATCCAATGGATAGCCCCCGTTTGAAGATATAACTATATCAGCTTTCACTGGATCCACTTCCGATAATTCTGACACAAAATTACATCCTTGCTCATGAGCCTTTTCGCTGTCTCCCGCAAAAGCATTGATAATTTTTTTATTGCTATTTATAACGACATTTAATATAAACGAGAGTTTCGCCTTTTTAGCGGCATAAATCATATCTTCATGCATCGGATTGTTTTTTATAACACCAGGTCTTGCATATTCACTAGCTATAAACTCTGAACAATGATTTGCCATTATAGTTTTTTCAGAAGCTATGCCAGGCAAGACACTCTTTCTTCCGCCTGAAAAACCGGCAAAAAAATGAGGTTCAATAAAGCCTTCTGCTATCAATAATTCAGTTTCCAAAGCTATCTTATTTATAATCAAGTCCCCACCTGAAGGGAGTTTTCCTAAATATACCAATGTATTGGGATCCTTACAATCATGGACTATTATTTCTTCATTTCTGGCAATTTTATCTCCAAACCTATCAAATAGTTCTTGTTTTGATGTGGCTCTGTGAAATCCAGTTGCAATAAGTATTTTGATATTAATATTCGGATTAGCCTTCCTAATTCTGTTTAAGAGTATTGGCATGGTTATTTTACTCGGAACAGGTCGGGTATGGTCACTTGTTATAATAACCATGTTTTGCTTTCCAACCACCATTTCCTCCAGCTTTTTACTACCGATAGGTTTATCCAAAGCCTTTTCTACAATCTCCTGTTCCGATAAATCATTATGATATTCATTTAGTTCAGATTTTAATATAGCAATTAAGTTTTTTTTGGGGACCTTGGCTTCTACAAATTTATTATGATAAGGAATTACAATCTTTTCCATGATTAGCACCACCTTCGCTTCTTTTCAAAACCATATTTATATCTATATCTAATATTATGTTTACAAAAAATGAATAGTGCAGCAAGTTGTTTCTAATAAGTCCTGCCAATCAGCTGGCACAAGTTGCACAGCCCATGTCCTAATACTTACCCGTAGGTTACAAATAGTACGATTCCGCACAGTTCAATAAATTGTTTTCTCCCCAAAAGTTTTATCAAAATAATTTATTGTACCAAATGATTCCAGTTATTTTTTTTTGACGTTTTATGTTTTTGATGTTTTATGTTCGCGGAAGGAGTTCCGGGCAATGAACAAACGCAGCACTTCCTTCGTAGTACACTCCAATAGTTGGCCTGTCTTTGACATGGCTTCAGACAACAACATAGGGGCATTAATAATCGAAAACTGAGCTGTAATCCCCTCTTGATGTAATACCTCTGCATCTTCGGTAATACTTCCGGCTAAAACTACTACCGGTACCCCGAATCTTTTTGCCTTGCGAGCGACACCAACTGGTACCTTACCGTACGCTGATTGTCCGTCTAGCTTTCCCTCTCCTGTGATGACCAGATCGCAGTCAACAAGTTTTTCACCTAGACCTACGGTCTGCATTACTAGGTCAATTCCTGGGGTTAATCTCCCTTCAAGAAACGCCAACAGCCCGGCCCCTAAACCACCTGCCGCACCTGCCCCAGGTATATGCTCGACATCAATTTTTAAATCTCTTTTGATAACCTCGGCATAGTGTTTTAAACCAGCATCCAAAATCTGTACCATTTCTGCTGTGGCCCCTTTTTGTGGACCGTAAATATAAGATGCCCCTGTAGGCCCAGTTAACGGGTTATCCACATCACAGGCAACTAAGATTTCTACTTCTTTAAGCCTCGGATCAAGCCCAGAGACGTCAATCTTAGCTAACTGAGCCAGTTGGCCGCCTCCAAACGAGAGTTCTTTCCCCTGTTTGTCTAAAAGCCGCGCCCCTAAAGACTGAACCATACCTGCGCCACCGTCATTAGTGGCACTACCGCCTATACCGATAATTAGCCGGGAACATCTCTTATCTAAAGCAGATTTTATTAATTCTCCTGTGCCAAAGGTGGTACTTATCATGGGATTTTTCTGTTCCTCTGGGATAAGCAGCAGGCCGGAGGCCGCCGCCATCTCCACTACAGCGGTAATTCCATCGCCAAGCATTCCCCAGAAAGCATTAACTGGATTTCCAAGAGGGCCGGTAACTTGCTGGTAAAAAATTTGCCCTCCGGTAGCAGTAACAAGAGATTCCACCAGACCTTCGCCCCCATCAGAAAGGGGTAATTTAGTTATCCGTGCATCAGGCATTATTTCAGAAGTTCCGCGAGCCATATACTCTACAGCTGCGGTGGCAGATAAGCTTCCTTTAAAAGAATCAGGGGCAAGAATAATATTCATAGTTAGAACTCCCTCTTTATCTCTGTTTTCCTTTTAAAAATTAAATATAACATTGACATTCAAGGCAGGAAAAGTTTTTTTATTAGGGTCTTCTTGTCATTTAAAACCTTGACTTGAACTTCGTTTAGTTAATAATACTTTTGTTCATAGCAATAATTATGTTATATGCTTTTTAAATATTCATATTCTCCACAATCGTAGCAACTCCTTGCCCTCCTGCAATACATAGTGTTGCTAGACCGTACCTTTTACCAAGCCTTACCATATCATGTAACAGTTTGGTCAGGATAATCGCACCGGAAGCCCCAAGTGGATGCCCTAAAGCAATAGCCCCGCCATTTATATTGATTTTGTCCATACTATTTTCCAAACCCATGGCCTTGATACACGCTAAAGACTGGGCAGCAAAAGCTTCATTTAACTCAATAAGGTCAATATTATCAAGTGTCAAATTGGCCCGCTGCAGGGCTTTTTGGGTAGACGGCACCGGACCGATGCCCATAATTTCAGGTGAAACACCACATGCAGCCTGAGACACAATACGTGCCATTGGACGTAATCCAAGTTCTTGCGCCTTTTCTGCTGCCATTAACATTAAAGCACTGGCCCCATCATTTCTGCCACTGGAACTACCTGCAGTAACTGTGCCATTTTCTTTGAAAACCGGTTTTAACTTGGCCAGACCCTCTAACGTTACCTTTCGGGGGTGTTCATCTGTATCAAATATAATCGTTTCTTTCCGGTTTTCAACTTTTACGGGAACGATTTGATCCTTAAAATAACCTTTTTCAATTGCAACTTGGGCTTTTTGCTGACTGTTAAAAGCAAACAGATCTTGTTCTTCACGGCTAATATTGTACTTCTCAGCAAGGTTCTCCGCTGTAAGGCCCATTGTTTCTATTCTTCCGAAAATATCCTCCGGCTGAGAGCGCGGTTGACTTTCAGTATTTGGATCAACAAGCACCCCGTTGCCCGCATTATAACCATAACGCGCTTTTCGGAGGTAAAATGGAGCGGTACTCATACTTTCCACTCCTCCGGCAACAATGATATCAGCCAACCCACACATTATCTGCCGAGCAGCGCTATTAACTGCCTCTAAACCAGAACCGCATTGCCGCATAACTGTATAGGCCGGGACTTCAATGGGAATCCCTGCACGCAAAGATGCTACCCTTGCTACATTCGCCGCATCAGTAGTAGGCTTTGCCTGGCCCATAATCACCTCATCAATTATGTTTTTGGGTATCTTGGTGCGCTTAATACATTCCGAAATTGGTATTTCGGCTAAGCGATCACACTCTACATTCTTCAATGTTCCTCCCATTCTGCCGATTGCGGTGCGGACAGCCTCAACTATAACTACTTCTCGCATTTTGCAGCCTCCTCAAATAAACCTCTATTTAAAGTTTTACATTACTAACCGATACATTAAATCCATCAAACAAACATTTTTAAAGATTTTCTTAAATTTTTATGAGTCGGTAATGATGTTGCCTAAAAACTAAAATAACATTTATTATAATCGTAACACTCATGTCCTTTTGTTATCAGTATTACTCACCCTTGAAATTGGGCACACGTTTTTCCAGAAAGGCATCGATGCCTTCTCTTCGGTCTGATGAGCCAAAGATGATTGTTTGGCCAAGTCGCTCTATCGCTAATCCAGTTGTAATATCTGTATCAAAAGAAGTATTTACGACTAGTTTGGCTAAACTTAAGGTTAGTGGACTTTTTTTCGCTATAGTAGTAGCCATATCTTTGACAGTATCCATTAACTGTCCATGAGGGACAACCTTGTTTACTAAACCAATTCTATACGCTTCTTCGGCATCAATAATTCTTCCCATAAAAATCAGCTCTTTTGCCACACCCGGGCCCACTAATCTGGCAAGACGCTGTGTACCACCTGCCCCGGGCATAATACCCAGGTTGATTTCAGGTTGCCCAAATTTGGCTTTTTCGCTAGCTACACGAATATCACAGGCAAGGGCTACCTCGCAACCACCTCCAAGAGCATATCCATTGATTGCAGCGATAACAGGCTTCTTTAATGCTTCTATATTCCGCAATAATGCCTGTAACTGATTGTCCAATGTCTCTACCATCGTTCTTTCCCGTAAAGCTTTTATATCAGACCCAGCAATAAAAGCCTTCTCCCCGGCCCCAGTGATAATTAGAACTTTCAGTTCATCATTACGCGAAACCTCGTCAAGTACCTCCTGAATCTCTTGCCAAGATTTCTGATTTAAAGCATTTCTTACTTCAGGTCGGTTAATAGTCAAAATCGCTAATGGGGGAACTTGTTCAAAAATAATATTCTCAAACTGCATAAATATCACATCCCTTAGTTTTTTTCATCATCAGTATAATCGTATACGCCTTTGCCAACCTTCCTTCCTAGTCTTCCGGCTTTTACATATTTTACATGCAATGGACAAGGCCGGTATTTTTCCCCTAAAGTCTTATAAAGATACTCCAATGTCTTTAACCTTGTATCGAGACCAACCATGTCGATCATTTCAAAAGGCCCCATAGGATGGTTCAGCCCAAGTTTCAATGCTTTATCAATGTCTCGTGCGCTCCCGACCCCTTCCATCAGCATGTAAAAAGCTTCGTTTCCGATCAGGGCATTGATTCTGCTGGTCGCAAATCCAGGAAATTCGTTAATAAGGACGGTTTCTTTGCCCATCTGTTTGGCAACTAGATCTACAATTTCCGTAGTTTTATCACTGGTCTCCAGGCCACGAATAATTTCAACAAGTTTCATAATGTGCGCTGGAATAAAGAAATGCATGCCAATAAAGCGATCCTGTCTTTTTGTTATTGAACCTATCTCCGTAATACTCATGGATGACGTGTTCGTAGCAAAAATAACTTCTTCTGGGCTAGCGTCATCCAGGATTTTAAATACCTCATGTTTTATGGCTAAATCCTCCGGAACAGCCTCGATTACTAATTGGACACCTTCGACGCTTTTCGTAAGTTCGTTACACTTCTTTATTCTTTTTAAAGAAGCATCCATATTTTCTGCCGTTAACTTGCCGCGCTCTACTCCTTTTTGCATATTCTTTTTTATCGTAATCAGGGCGCTTTCTAATAACTCGTCCTTAATATCAAAAAGATTGACCTCAAAACCACCTACTGCAGCAACATGAGCAATACCTCTTCCCATCTGACCTGCACCAATTACAGCAATACGCTTTACATCCATTTCGATAAACCTCCTTTTATTTATGCGTACACCATATAATTTTCAAAAAATAACTTAGGATACTCGCCATTTGACCGCAAATCATGCCTTAATTATTAAGACATTTAACTGTTTCTCTTGCAATTATCAGCTCTTCATTGGCAGGGATTACTAATACTTTCACATCACTACTATCTGAAGATATAATTTGATCACGTGGAGCTAAATTTTTATCTTCATCTATGGACACTCCAAACAGTGATAACCCTTTGCATATGCGTGCTCTCAGATAATGGCTGTTTTCGCCTATGCCTCCGGTAAAGGCCAATACGTCTAAGCCACCGAGTACTGTTACATATGCACCAATATATTTCAGCGTGTTATACACAAACATATCTAATGCATGTTGTGCTCTAAATTCGCCATTAGCAGCTGCTTTTTCAAGATCTCTTAGGTCGCCGCTAATTCCTGAAATACCTAGCAACCCACTTTTATTAGTTAAAATATCAAATATTTCTTTATAAGTGAAGTTATGTTTTTCAACCAGGTAGGGTATGGCGTATGGATCGAAGTCTCCTACCCGATTAGACATCATTAAGCCCGATTGATTTGAGAATCCCATACTGGTATCGATTGATTTACCATTTAAAACTGCACAAATGGAGGAACTGCCTCCTAGATGACACGAAATAAGACGATAATTTGAACTACCTATAATTTCGGAAGTTCTTTCTGATATATACCGGTGTGATGCACCATGGAACCCATATCGACAAATTCCATATTTTTCATACCATTCATAGGGCACACTATAGGTCTTTGCGTACAGTGGCATATCCTTATGAAAGCCAGTTTCAAATACTGCTACTAGCGGCGTATTTGGGTAAGCTTTTAACAAATATTGTATCGCTTCTAAATAAATATTGTTATGTGCTGGAGCAACAACACAAAATTCGTGCATGGCATCGATCACTTTTTCATCAATTAATACAGTGCCAGATATTTTTCCCCCATGGACTGTTTTTAGACCAATACCCTGAATATCACTGGTTTTTTCAATAACACCATAATCTCGATCAGATAAAAGGATTAAGGCATAATCAATCGCCTTCTGGTAATCAGTACCCGGCAGCGGTCTATCAAGTTTTATCCCATTGGTTAGCTTGTGACTAGCAGAACAATCTTCCTGTCCGATTCTATCTACCTTACCTCTTACAAGGCATTCCATATTTTCAACATTAAAAACACTGTATTTTAAAGTTGTGCTACCTAAGTTTAATACAACTGCTACTTTAATACTCGCTCACTCCTTCCTATTATTTTTTTCAAAATGATCGACAAGGCTTGCTAAAGCAATAGAGCATAATTTAGTATAGGGATCTTCTGCCCGAGATAATAAAACAAGGGGTACCTGCGCTCCATAAACTATACCGCAAGAACGCGCACCTGCAAAATATAAAATTGAACGATATAAAATATTGGCTGCTTCAATGTCTGGTGCAACAAGTATATCAGTTTGGCCAACGATCGGACTACTTATTTTTTTCTGCTTGGCTGCTTTCGGGGATATAACGGCATCTAAAGCTATGGGCCCGTCGATTAAGGCCCCTTCTATTTGTCCGCGACGATTCATTTGGGTAATACATGCAGCATCTATAGTGGCTGGCATGGCCGCATTTACAAACTCAAAGGCAGCGAGTAATGCTACTTTTGGCATATCTATCCCCAGAGAGTGCGCCACTGTAATGGCATTGCTACAAATTTGAACCTTTTCATTCACCGTCGGTGAAATATTAATAGCCGCATCTGTAAGCATCATCAATCTATCATTATTTGGTGCTTCAAAAACAACCACTTGGCTTAACAAGTGACGTGTCCTTATTCCTCTCTCTTTGTTCAATACTGGTCTGACCAAATCAGCAGTCTGAATTTTGCCTTTCATAATCATGTCGGCCTTTTTACTTTTCACAAGCTCTACTGCTATTTGGGCTGCTTTTTTTTCATCAGGTTCATGAATTATATCTGGCTCTGCCTCTAAATCGCAATATAGAGATTTAATAACTTCGCAATCACCAACCAATATGGCATCGACTAATCCTTGATTTTCAGCATCTATAATTGCCTGAACAACATCTAAGCTGTGAGGAGCAACCACGACCATCTTTTTCTTTTCATTTTTTTTAGCATACTCGATAAGTGTTTCCAAATTTTTAATTGCCATATTTCCGTCAACTCCTTTGTTAGACCACTTTATAATTTACATAACGCCACCTTGGTATATAGGGAGTTTTTCAGTATCAGTCTATAAGTTAATTTAGCAAAAATAAATCTTTAGGAGTCTTTTTCAATATAGAGGGCATCTACAGGACATACCTTAACACACCTACCGCATTCTACACATTTATCTTCATCAACAACTGGCACATCGTCAATATGATCTAAGGGTAGGTTTTCAAAACCATTTTTTAATTTATCAGTATGATATCGGATATCATCAATTTTGATGGCGTCAAAAGGACATTCTTCTTCACAAGAACCACAGCTAAGGCATTTTTCGCGAATAACCTTGACAGCCAAAATCACCCCTCCTAAACAACTTTTTTACTGTAATTTATTTGTATAAAGAATACAATTGAGTTTAGTATTTTGGAAATAACAATCATTAATCTTCTTTGGGAAAAAGCGCAAAAGTCCCAATTCCGAAAGCAACTAACTCGTTTGATGTGTTTTTAACTTCTATAGAACTAACTCCGATTCTCCTTCCTTTTTTAATCACTTTTCCTATAGCAGTAATTGCTTTTTGATCTCGTAATACAGGTTTTAGATAATTTACTTTTATTTCAATCGTCCGCGTATAGACATTTTCAAGATCAATCATTTTAAAAAAAGCAGTACCACCGGCAGCATCTAGAAGTGTAGCAATAACCCCGCCGTGCATAGTAGAGAAAATTTGTTCTAACTCGGGTTTAAAGGGGAGATACACCTCTGATAATCCAACTTCAAGTTTGACAACCTTTATGCCTAAAAGGCTCCAGAAAGGCGATGATTCTAATTTTTCTATAATAGTGTGTTCGTTCATTTTCTTTCTCCTCTAATTTCATTGTTATTGTTTTGGCTGATAAAAAAATTGCTTAAATAAAGGCTCAACGACCATCTCTATCCCTTAACTTTTGCCGACAACTTCCCTGATGCTGCCGTAAAAAACATACGTTTATGCTTTGAGAATAGTAACTACACAGTTGCCATTAGCACCTAAAACGTGAGCTAAGCCAGTTTTAGCACCCTTCACCTGCCGTGGGCCTGCTTCATTTCTTAACTGCCAAACTATCTCCGTTACCTGCCCAAGATGGGATGCACCTACTGGTTCTCCTTTTGAGATCAAGCCACCGCTTACGTTTACAGGGTATTTCCCATCCTTTTCGGTTACACCTTCGTCAATGAGCCTTCCAGCCTCGCCTACAGGACAAAGGCCCAGATGTTCATAAATCTCCAACTCACAAAAACTATCAGTATCCTGGACCTCAAATAAACTTATGTCTTCAGGACCTATACCTGCTTGCTCATAAGCTATTTTGCTCGTTCGTTCTGTCGGACCAGGATTAGTTATTTTAGCACTCATGCTGGTCATCGGCACTCGGAAATCTGCACTGTAAACCGCAAGTGTATGAGAAATAGCAGCTACAGTCACAGGTTTGCTAGTATATTGCCTTGCTTTTTCCCTTGTGCACATTACCACAGCGGCTGCGCCTTCATTGGGGGCACATATCTCATATAATCGGATGGGATCACATACTAGCTTTGAATTCAATATCTCCTCCAGAGTAAACCTTTTCTGGTACATGGCATAAGGATTATTAACACTATTGCGATGGTTCTTTTCCGCCACTTTAGCAATTTGCAGTTCCGTCGTCCCATGTTCGTGCATATGACGGCGCGCCATCATTGCCCAGTAACTAGGGTTAGTTGACATGCCCATGTTAATTTGCCAATCTTCATAATTCATTTTTGGATCCATAAAGCCTCTGGGCATTTTTTCAACACCAACAACCAAAACAATATCATATTCACCTGATTGAAGCCCTATCATTGCCTGCTTCATGGCGACACCACCACTAGCACAAGCAGCATCAACATCATAAATTGGAATTCCGGTTGCACCTAGGGGGCGCAAAACCCTCGGGCCTGTAGTAGCAGGAGTATACACAGTTGAACAATATGCAGCCTGAATATCCTTCCAATTAACTCCAGCATCATCTAATGCCATCTTGACCGCATCTCTACCAATATCTACATATGATTTATCTTCAAAACGCCCAAATCTATGCATTCCACACCCAAGAATCACAATTTCTTTTTCATTCAATTACAATACCTCCTCAAATGTTGAGATTACGAAAATTAAATTAGATATTTAAACTTATTCTTCCTTATCAGCTTTTAAGCTTTCCATTCCTTACTGTTCTATTGGATCAAATCTGAAGGCAATAACTTCTTCTCCATTTTCATTTTCGTAAAGGGGGTATGCCTTGAACTCTAAAGGCATTCCAATTTCTATCTTCTCGATATCTACACCTAGTGGAGTTTTAACCCTTATGCCTTCAGGTAATTCCACCAGACCTTCTCCCATTGGAACCTTTCCTTTAAAGTCTCCAGGTGGCACGTGACGAATAACGGTATAAGTCCATAGTGTACCGCGATTGCTTAAAGGAATAACTTCTAAATCCTCACCTGCACAATTCTGGCAGCTTGACAATTTTCCCAGGCCTACTTCGCCACAACTATTACATTTTGTTCCTAGTAGACGTACATTTTTAAGCTCTGACAAAGAGTCCGTAAGAAGACCCTTACAAATTGGAACCCTTTTTTTCCCTGACGTTTCAACCATATCTATAGCACTCCAATCTATTATTTTATGATTATTTAATTACTTATTAAAAATTGGTTTTCTCTTTTCTAAAAACGCTTTAATTCCTTCCCTGCCATCCTTACTAACCATACAAAGACTTTGCAAATTAATCTCGTCTTCTATTTCTGTAAAGAAGTCCACTTCTTGAGCTTTATAAATTGCTTTTTTTAACAACCCAAGCTGCATAAAAGGTAATTTACTCATTCCTTCTGCCAATTTACTGACCGTATCAAGTAATTCTTCTTTAGCAACAACCCGATTAACCAATCCCATTTCTGCAGCTTTTCTGGCATCAATAATATCAGCTTGGAAACATAACTCACAGGCCTTGCTTGTTCCTAACAGCTTAACTAGATTATAAATACTACCCATATCCGGTATCAAGCCTACACGGAGAAATGTTGCTCCAAATCGAGCATCCTCGGCACAAATGATCATGTCACCTATTAAGGCGAGGCTTAAACCGGCACCTACAGCAGCCCCATTTACAGCCATAATAATCGGCTGCTTCAGGCTTCTTAAGCGTGTTGCTAAAGAATGTGACATCCTCAAACGCTCCTGCGCACTTTCTACAGTAGTTGCAGCTTGGTATAACTGTGAAAGATCTCCTCCGGCACAAAAAGCCTTGCCTGAACCTGTAACGACTAGCACCCGGCACTCGGAATCCATCTCAACGATATCTAGAATTTTATGCAGTTCAGTGTACATTTCTTTATTTAAGGCATTCAGCTTCTCAGGCCGGTCTAGAGTAATCCACATGACATTGTCTTTTTTCTCTACGATTAAGTTTTCAAAAGTATTTTCTTCTAATTTCCCTGCCAATTTGCTACTATTCTCCCTTCAACAGCTATTCAAAGGACTTGTATTTATTATAGGTAATGGACTAACTATATAACTTAATTGGTTTCTCCTTGATTTTCAGTTTCCTTTTTTAATATCTCTTTAATTTCATTAATAAGTTCCTTTTTAAGAACTTTGTGCTCGCCACGAAGTGGTAAACTTTTGCGTATTTCAAGCCTTTCCGGAAGTTTATACTTGGCAATTTTGTGATTCAAAAGAAATTCTGTCATTTCTTCGAAAGTAAAGTTTTCTCCATCCTTAGGGACAACGAATGCGCAGGCTTTTTCTCCCATAACCGGATCGGGCATTGGGACTATTGCAACATGCTTTACTTTCGGATGCGTAAATAACATACCTTCTATCTCGTGTGGGTATATATTTTGTCCACCACGATTAATCATATCTTTCTTCCGCCCTGTAAGGACAAGGTTACCTTGCTCATCAAACTTTCCTCGATCGCCTGTGTGGAACCATCCGTCCTCTCCAAGGCATCCCCATGTATCTATTGTTTTTTCAAGGTCTTTAAAAATGCCACTGCTAGTGATGGCTCCCCTTAAAATAAGTTCACCCTCCTCACCTTTTGGGACTTCATTTCCGTCATCATCTACGATTTTAATCTCGTTGCCAAGATGTACCTTTCCAGCCGTGTAATACCTCGTATTTTCGTCGTCATATATGGACACATTACTGATACCGCCGCCGTCCATGCTGCCATAACTATTGACGAGTATTACTCCAAGTTTTTGTTCACATGCCATGGCTAGCTCCGGGGTCATTGGCGCTGTTCCAGCCAAAATAACCCGTAAAGAACTCGTGTCATAATTACCTTCTCCGGCTTCCTTTATAAGCATCGATAGCTGGGCCGGTGTTGTGATAATAGCAGTAACTCTTTCCTCCTCGATAAGCCTTAAGGCCTCTTTTGCATCCCAAATATCCATTACTACACGCTTTGCGCCGTCTTTCGCACTGTAATACCCACATGACCCGGTTACTGGATTTAATACATTTAATACAACGTCACTTTTTTTCAGATCCATTTTCTTTACATAAGAATTCCATAAAGCAACTCTCTCTCCAATCGTATGCTCCGCCACCTTAGGCACACCTGTTGTCCCACTTGTAAGACCTAAGGCCCCTAATTCGTCAACTTTAAGTCTGGTTTTACTCAGGTCGTATTTTTTCTTGGGCTGTTTATGGTAAAGACATTCAACACTATGAGTATCTTCAGGAACATTATACCCAGTACAAAAGATATACTCTAATTTTGGTAAATTGGGCTTCATGCTTTTTATAGCCTCGTAACAATTAAAACTCTTGAACTTTTCTGGTATTATGATGGCTTTAACATCATAAGTTTTTAAAATATCTTCAATTTCATTTTCCCTTAAAGTCATTAGCGAAGCTATGCATATTATTCCTGCTTTCTCACAGGCGAGCTTCGTGATATAAGCATCGACACAGTTGGGTAATAATATAAAAAATATATCGTCCTTTTGGAAACCCATTTCTAAAAAGTTCATGGCTAGTGTATCGGATTTCCTTTTAAAATCATTCCACGTCAGCCTTCTTGTTGAATCAACCATCGCTTCTTCCAAGCCAAATAATTCTGCATTTCGGTCCCATGTCTCAGAAGTCGTTTCGTTTGTCCAGTACCCCTTTGACAAAAAATCTCTGATCATCTCTGGTGTAAATCGGGTTGGCTTCATAAGTTTCCTCTCCCTTTCTCGAAAAAATTTATCGTATCTTGCAAAATATATATCTTCCTTATAACGATTAATCTTCTTTTTTAGCTAATCGGCAGGGGATTCCTTTAATCTCCGGCGTGCCTACAGGAGGAGCCATGACTTTGTAATCAGTCAGGACATTAAAGTTTGACTTTTTCCAACCATAAAAAGTCTCCGGCCCATCCTCAGGGAACCACCATCCCCATGCAGCATTAACGGTCCGTGGGTAGGTATCTTTATCGTACTTAAGCTTTTGTGTGATTCTCCCTTTAGGGGTTTCGATATAAATCCACTCGCCATTCTTCAACCCATACTCTTTGGCTGTTTCAGGGTGGATCCGAACGATTGGTTCAGGTACAACTTTACGTAGTTGTTCGATCATTTTAAATCCGGTAAGAAAATACATGTTCTCCTTATAACTTGTTAAGATTAGGGGATAATCTTTATTTGGCGCTGGTATTTTAGTAATAAAATCCCATGTCGGCATTGGGTTAAGACCTTCTTCTTCCAATCTTTTAGAGTATATCTCGACTTTTCCTGAAGGAGTCTTAAGCGGTTCTTCTTCAAAACTTTTGTATTTCTTAGCTGGATGTAGTTTTCTAACTTCCATAAACTCTTCGAAAGTAAGACCAGACCCTTCTAACAGCTCATCTAAAGCCTCTCTGTAATCTTCATAACAATATTCTTCAAAGCCCATTTTTTTAGCTAATTCATTAAATATTTTAGGATCAGGCCAAGCTTCACCAGGTGGATCCACTACCTTCTTGTAGGCTCTATACTCTTCCCAACGACCTCCCCAATAACCAATCGTATCTTGCTCATTGGTCCAAGCGGCAGGCAATACATAATCAGCTATACACGTAGTGGGTGTAGGAAACAGTTCATTAACAACAATCAAATCCATATTCATAAAAGCTTTGTAGGTTGAGACTGAGTCAGGATAGCTAATAAGAGGATTTGTTAAACTGCATATTGCTGCTCTTATTCTATAATCATATTCGTCGTCCAAATTTGCCTTTATTAATGCCTGATAGGGCACAAAATTCCACTTTGCCGCAGCGTGCATTTCTCTTCCAATCATTTTTTCGTATGGGCGTGGTTTTTGTTTAAGCAACATGAGATGCCCTGGTCTTTTGTGTTTTGCAGGAGTTAAAAATACATCGCCACCTGGTACATTAAGGTTACCGGTAATAGAACGCAATATGGATGTTAATCTAAAAGTATCAAACGTATTGGCATAAAACTCCAGGGAGTTGCCCTCCTGAATTGAGGCGGGCTTAGTTGTAGCATAAAGTCGAGCTAAGCTGATAATTTGATCTTTAGGTACCCAAGTAAAATCCGCAACTTCATCAAGGGTGAATTTTTTTAATTCCTCTTTAAAATTGTCAAACCCTACTGTCCATTTCTCAACGAATTCCTTATCATATAGCTCCTCTTCTACAATAACTTTACAGAGACCCATAACCAGTGCACCGTCACTAGCCGGCCGAGGACGGATCCAAATATCAGCATACTTCTTAACAACCCAGGTCTTCATAGTATCTACTACAACGATTTTTAAATCATCACCCAACTCTTCTTTTGTTTTGAGAAAATTACGTCCTAAATAACGACGACCGTCGGCACCCCATAAAATCACTAATTTTGGTATTGGGTCTCCAGGTTTCCTAACTTCTTTAGGTATGTCCGGCATGGGGAATCGGCCCATCGTATAATAATATGCCTCTTGACGAGGCACACCACACAGACCACCAGGAGTAATAACATTAGGTGTGCCAATCACCGTTGCAAACCTATGACCGAAAATGGTCTCCATATTTTTAGGCTCACCTAAGAGTACGGAAATACACTCGGGACCGTATTCATCTCTAAGCTCTACAAGCTTTTTCGCAATTTCTTCCAGAGCTTGATCCCATGATATTTGTTGCCATCTATTCTCTCCCCTTTTCCCTACCCTTTTCATTGGATGTCTAAGACGATTAGGATGATGTGATGTTCCTATAAGGGTCAGGGGGCCTTTACCTTGGGGACAAACTTCGTGGCGGAAAGGACTGTTTCGATCAGCCTTTACTGCAACAAGTTTACCATCTTCGACTGTACAAACAAGCGCACAGGCAAAGTGGCAAATACCGCAAAAAGTACGAATAATTTCACGTTTAACCATATAAATAACCTCCTCAAATAGTACTAGTAGTCTCCCGGAATTATCCGGGTTAGATGTAACAGTATCATAAAAACCCCATCTTTAAACTTCTTTCCTCGTAATATATATTTAAATTAAGGGTTTTAAAACAACCCGAACATTCTTTGATTAATTTATATTTGTTGTCAAAATAAATCTTATGGGAGCTTGCCTTCAACACCTATCATATAATCCTTTTTACCCAGATAAGATGTGCGTGCGTTCTGGCTCATTGTGTTCGTATTCGTGACAAAGCGTAATCATGTTACCCCATAAGAAAAATGCGATGTTTAGCTGGGTTGTAATATTCTAAAAAGAAAAAGAGCGGTTACAACGAAAGCCCATGAAACTTCATAGAATCTACGGTATCTTTCATCTACCACTCTTCTTCCTTAGGTCGAATAACCTCAAGGGGTTTTTAATTAACCTCTTGTATGTCTGTTCTATCAAGTACTTTGACTTAGGGAATGAAAAATGATAAGAAAGATGCTAGTGCGATTGCTAGGCTTTCTAAATATCAAGATATTAAGATTTCTATAATGCCTGAGCCGCAAATACTTGACCAACGCATGATGATAATAAATCATTATGCAGAATTGCGCAAGTGGGATAAATATCATCAAGCGTGGAGAAATATTATACTAGAACAAAACTGCGGCCTAGATGTATGCAGATAGTAATCCCATGGTGATTCGTAAGTTTATTACATGAGAATCCATCCCAATAATTCTTCAAAATCTTATACCCTAAAGATTACCCAAATTGAAGAAAAGATTTCTTGTTTAAAACTAAACGTTTCATTTCTCACTTAAAATATGGTATTTGGGGCACTTTCAATTATCAAATATCTTAGTTTATTATTGCCTCCTTTTATGACCAACAAATCGGTTGAACTAAATTATACTCTTAATATTAGATAGTCTGAAAACTATTAGACATTTTAAAATTTCGATTGTTTATAAGCTTATCTATAAATAAAGCACTTTTTTTATGTTGTTTCCATTTTTGCTGTTTTTAGATGCCCTTAAATATCTAAGCTACTATATCAACGATTCAGGATATATACTAAAAGCGCTTTGATTTTCACTAAACAAAAAGCACGTAAAAAATTTTTTATTCCAAGCGTTTATAAGATAACTTTTTGTTTATTTCATACGGCTAACCTGATGTCACCATTGTCACCTTTAAGAAATAATTCCTGGTTAGCCGTATGAGGGTCAATGTTCAATTACCAAACATCGACGTTAACCAATAAGGAAATATTATTAATTTATATATCCTTCTTCTTTAAGGTATCTCTCGGCGCCTGGATGAAGGGGTAAAAATTCTTTAATAGGTTCGTAGACTTCTACTAACCTTTCAGGTATCCAGTTTGCAGCACCTGGATGAACAGCTATCCATTCATCTTGATGCTCGTGTAACGCTTTTAATATTCTATATACGACATCTTCAGGAACATCTTTGTTTACAGTCATTCCATCAGGCATACAAGGTGTCATATAATCTTCCGCAATCCCGTCGTAAGTTCCGCCTTTAATATTAAATCCTGCCATGTAAGGATAAGCTTCCTGAAGTTTATCCAAATCCTCTTTACTAAACTTGATTGGCTTGATATCTACGCTCGTTGCAATTTGAGTTACTGCAGCTGCTGGTGGTGCAGCGAGGACACCCCCCACATCAATTACACCATCTATTAAAGCATCTGCCGTTTCATTTGGTGCAATGTACTTAGCATCAATATCATCCATTGTAAGCCCATAAAATTCTAGTAGTGTCGGGACTACTGTCAGGGCCATTGCAGAACCGGGTGCACCGACTGCGACTCTTTTCCCTTTAATATCAGCAAATGATTCAATGCCTGAATCCTTTTTGACAACAAAGTGAGCTACCGGGGGTATTCCAGCCGCCATAATTCGTATGCTATCTTTCGGCTCATTGAATGGTTCTTTACCTTCATATGCTAGCTGAGCACTATGGAAAAAAGAAGTCCCAATATTGCACTCACCTTCGGCTACGAGTCTAGCATTTTCAACCGAACCAGTAGTGGCTTGTACAGAAGCATAAACGTTTTCAACATGTTCATCTATAATTTTAGCCAAGCCGCCCATAAGAATATAACTTGTGCCACCAGGAGGTGATCCTGCTATTATTAAGCGATGGACCGTTGAACCATTAGTATCGGCCTCTGCTGCACCATTAGTGTCACCCTCTGATGCTCCATTTTCTTCTACCCCTGTTCCAGAGGAACAGCCTACTAGGCCGACAATTAATAACAAAACTACCGCCAAGGTAATCCAGTAATGACGTTTCATTATACAAAACCCCCTTAAATTTTCTTGAAAACCTTACAATATAAACTCGACTAATTATAAAAAAGTTTCATTCCCTTTAAGACACCACCCTCTCTTCTGTTTTTTTTGTAAATACAAATTGTAAACAAAATACTCCTATTGCCATAATAAACCCAACTATATCAGTGATATAACCAGGGATTATCAGAAGCAGTGCCCCGATGAATAGAGTAATCCTTAAGAACATCGGTACTTGCCCTTTGATATATCCTTCTAAAGCTATTGTCAAAAGTAGAACACCAAGAAACGTCGATAATATGCCTATGAATACTTCCATAAAACCACCTACTAACAATATAGAAGGATTATAGGCAAAAACAAACGGAATAAGAATTCCCGGCAAGGCTAGACGAAATCCTTGTACAGCTGTAAGGCTAGAATTACCTCCTGAAATCGCTGCCGCTGCATAAGAGCCAACTGCCACTGGAGGGGTGACATTGGCGTAAATGGCAAAATAAAAGATAAATAAGTGGGCTGCAAGAGGGATAACACCCAACTGTATCAGCGCCGGTGCAACAAGAATAGCAAGTACGATATATGCTGCTGTAGGAGAAACCCCCATTCCTAAAATTAGACAACATATCATTGTTAGGAACAGTAGCGCCAACAAGTTTCCTCCGGAAAGTGCTAGAAGCAAGGTGGAAAGTTTGAGCCCTAAACCTGTCAATGTAAATGCCCCGACTATTATTCCGGCACAAGCACATGCCATTGCTACCGTTATTAAGCTTCTACCGCTCTCGGCTAATATATCAATTAAATTGTTTATGCTAATTGCAGATCTATTAAAAATTGCTACAAGTAAAATCAAAATTACTGTTGCATAAAAACCGGCTTTCAAGACGCTTGCTAAGTGCATAGCAATTAAAAGTACTAAAACTACTACTGGAACAATGTAATACCAACCGTCTCGTAAAACTTTTAATATTGATTCTCTTTCTGTTTTTGCCATTGGCTTTATTTTTAATTTTCTCGCCCTTAAATCGACTGCTAAGAAAAGTGATATATAATAAAGGAATGCTGGTGCAAATGCTGCAAGGGCAACATTCCAATAGGAAATACCTAGTATTTCAGCTATTATAAATGCGGCAGCACCCATAACTGGTGGCATGATCAAACCTCCTGTTGAGGCGGCAGCCTCAACCCCACCAGCAAAATTTTTGTCGAATCCGACCTTTTTCATCATCGGTATGGTAAAATTCCCTGAAGTTACAACATTAGCAACAACACTACCAGTCATCATCCCCAAAAATCCACTTGACACAACCGCAACCTTAGCCGGTCCTCCGACTACATGGCCAAGTACAGCATTGGCAAGCCTAAAAATAAAATCTCCGCCACCTGTTCTTTGCAAAAAAACACCGAATGTTACAAACATCCCGACATATGTCGCTGAAACCCCCAAGGGAGTAGTAAATATTCCTTCTGTAGAGATATACATGGTGTTAATGATACGTGCCAAACTAAAACCTGAATGCCCAGCCGCGCCTGGAACTATATAACCGAAATAGGTATAAAGCAGAAATATTATAGCTATTATAGGCATAGCAGGGCCTAAAGCCCGACGAGTTCCCTCTAAAAGACATAATATCATAAAAATGCCAAACACAATATCTGTAGTCGTGACGAATCCCGCACGGAATGCTATCGCATGATAGTTCTTTATAATATAAAAGCTTGAAGATACAGCCATTAAAAAGAGCATTATGTCAATTATAGCCAACTTACGCCCAGAGCGTGTTTTTGTAGGGTGTACAAAGAATACCATTCCGAGGGCTAGCCCTAAATGCACAGCACGTTGTACTACCGGAGTGTACGGAGTTGTACCAGCTGTGTATAAATGAAAAAGTGTTAAACAAATCGCAATTATCTTTATGATATTTTTAATGAGAATTTCGTAATTATTGGTTTTTATATTAATTCCATCCATATAAACACTCCTCACCTAAAATAAATCATTCCTTGTAACCAAGGCTTACAATTAAAACTCATGTTGCAAATTTTGCTTATTCCTATTAGCGTTGTAACTGGCTGGTTTAAATCACTACTAAGCTG
Source organism: Tepidanaerobacteraceae bacterium (assembly GCA_050949725.1). Taxonomy (GTDB): domain Bacteria; phylum Bacillota; class Thermosediminibacteria; order Thermosediminibacterales; family Tepidanaerobacteraceae; genus JBMNGH01. The sequence goes on along the minus strand of JBMNGH010000002.1, from coordinate 44,413 downwards.
CTATATCTATGCCCATATATTAGGCCCGTCCACTAACTGGTCTTTAGTCGCTATCGCTAGAAAAATCCATTTTACAAGAACTTTGCATAAAAGATGCAGGTTATTTTTCCATGATATTACAACCCCACTTTCCACGATTTTTCATATTCTATTTTTGAGCATTAATCAGTAGTGAAATGGATGAGCTCCGATATTACCTCTCTTTCATTTATAATATACTTTGTTCACATCTTATAAATAAGCAATTTTCATGCCAAATGGGGAATGCCTTTGATATGCGTTAGTTACTTGCATGAAAAAATATAAATCGATGCAATTTCCTGCATCGATGATGTATTTTGCATCGTTTATCACTATTTGGTTAACTTGTTTAATCTTCGTTGCAATGTTGTTCTATCTATCCCCAGCCTCTTTGCCGTTCTTGTTTTATTAAAATTTTCTTCTTTTAACGTATTTTCTATGACTTTATTTATTATATCATCTAATGTCCCTTCTAACAATAACGATGAAGAGGAATCTTGTTGGGCCTGTTGGTATATAATTGGTGGAAAGTCTATAATTTCCAAAAAGTCTTTTGTAATCTTCCCCTGATCGGATATAACTACTAGTTTTTCTAAAATATTCTGCAGCTCCCGTACATTTCCAGGCCAGTCATATTTTTGCAGTTCTTGAATAACCGCTTTATCAACAGAAGTTATTTTTATCCCATGTTTCCGACTGTATTCCCTTACAAAATGGTCAACAAGTTGTGGAATATCTTCTATTCGGTTTCTTAAAGGCGGCACCTCTATACTTAAAACATTTAATCTATAATAAAGATCTTTGCGAAACCTACCGGAGTCAACATCTATCGTTAGTAATCTGTTTGTAGCAGCAATTATTCGAGTATTAATAGGGATTACCTTGTCCGAGCCTAATGGCATTATCTCCTTTTCCTGAATAACCCTAAGTATTCTTGATTGTACTTTTGGATCCATTTCACCTACTTCATCAAGAAATATTGTTCCATTATGAGCCAACTCGAATAGACCTTTTTTTCCCCCTTTTCTCGCTCCAGTAAAAGCACCTTCTTCATAGCCAAACAGTTCGCTTTCAAGCAAGTCCCCAGGCAAGGCAGCACAATTTATGGCAACGAAAGGATTATTCTTTCTCTTACTAATGTTGTGCATTGATTGAGCAAAAAGCTCCTTGCCAGTTCCACTTTCTCCTAATATTAAAACAGTAGAATCGGTTGAACCATATCTTTTGGCCAAATTCACAGCCTTAGAAATCGAATCGCTTTCCCCAATAATATCATCAAATGTATACTTGGCAACCAGCCCCTTGGAGGATATTTTCTGCCTTATTTTTTGTTCTAATTCTGTTATTTTAGTGATATCCTGAAAAGTTGCAACAGCACCGAAAACCAGATTATCGATTAAAATAGGCACCATATTTGTTGCTATTATTGCATTTTTTGTTTTGTGTATACTCCCTAACTCTTTTTGCTTAGTCTTTAATACTTTTGAAATTTCTATATCTGGGATCACTCGATCTATTGGTTTGCCAACAACTTCTTCAAACTTAATATCAAATAATGACTTCGCTGTCGGATTTATCTGGGTAATCATACCTTTCTGATCAACTGCAATAATTCCTTCATTAGAGAAGTCGAGGATCATCTTAATCTGTTCTTTGTGCTTTCGCTCATTCATAATAGCTTCATACAGATCTTTTGCCTCGCAGATTGCTTCAATTACTGATTCCCGTCCAGACTCAATCAATTCATATTCCAATCCTAAATGGTGGGCAATCGAAGTTGCGACAGTATCACCAATAATTATATTAATTCCTTCAGCAGCCGCTTCCCTGATTTTATTGTAAGCATCCTCTTCTTTCTCGATGATGATATAATTTAAGTTTAGACCCAAGGTATCGGCAATAGCTTTGCTTCCACGTATAATATTACTATATCCCGCAACGCCAAAATTAGCTTTGTTATTCTTATATTTATATATAGCGCCCAGCAAGTCATAACCCGTTACCTTTATTTCGACAACAGGCAGATCAACATTCTCACGAATAAGTTTAGCTGTACCACCCCTGCTGATAATAATTTCCTTACCATCTTTTTTAGCTGTCTTTGCCAGCAATACCCCTTCGCTCATGCCACCGATTTTTATCGGAATATTAATACCGAGCTCTTCAATAACTTCGCTGGCAATGTTAGATAATTTTCGGTAAGGTAAAATCATGATTATTTTTTCGTTTGTCTTCATGATCCATTGCTCTCCTTTTGCGTCTTTTATTTAATCAACTGGATTTTGAAAATTTTGCATTTTTAATAGGTATCATAAGCAGTGGCCCAATGACTAAATATAATAAAGAAAATTACACAAATTTAACTTGACACCATGCTGTTATGTAAACTCGACTTATTAACAAATTTTGGAGTATACAGAAAGGACTAGAACAGATATCGTAACTATGAGCAACAGTACACTGTACAAATAGTTCCATTTTAAAGATACTGAAAATACATCCTTTTTTACGAGCGACGAAATCATTAAGTTAGTAGCCGAAAATGGAGAAAGTAAAATACCTATTGTCCCACCTACTATAAGTAAAAATGCAAATATTAATGGTTGAACGTTTAATAGACTTATATCGATATTTTCCGACAGGGCCATAAGTACTACAAAATGTGGTAACCCCAACCCTATTAATAAAATAGCTAGTAAAGGAATTAAAAAGTAAACGCAATAATAACCCAAAACTTGTTGTAAGTTTTGAAATACCGGCATAATAACATGTGCTAGTCCTATTCTTTCCATGGCTATTACGAAAACACCGGCACTAACAAATATAATGAAATTGTTATGCATATTAGGTAAGTCCACTTGTGTAAATTTATTAAAGACTTGCCAGTAAGAATTAATTTTACCCTGAAAAACAACCCAGATAAATGGAACAAATAGTGAAATAATAATAATGGAATCTATTATTCCGAAATGAAATAAGTATGTTAGTAAAAAGATACTTATAAGTAGTAGCATAATATAAGCGAAATAAATAGCTAGATTTTTTGTAAAGTTACCTATTGTTTCCTTTCCGAGTTTTACGTCCTTTTGTTTCTCTATTCTTTCCAGACCTAGCGATAAGAATAACAATGATATAGCTAAGCCGATAATTATATAAAGAATACTATAGGGCAACGCTCTGATCCATGGTATATTGTTACACTCTAATGGAACTGCCATAATGACACTAAAAGGCGACCAAGAAAGCGCAAATATTGCTCCTCTTTTTATAATGGTAGCTAATAGCCTATCGGCATCATTATAATTATTTCTTAAGATATCATCGATCAAATAAAATGCTAAGGGAATAATGGCTAAATTGACAAATCCACCAAATAATATAATTAAAATCAAAACCATGATGTAAAAAAAATAATTATTGTTTACATTTTTATTTATTACAGCTGCCAATTCACTTTTAAAAGGACCAAGTTCAAAAGGCATAGCTAAGAATCTGCTAAATATTAACACACTTAAAACATCAAGTGTTTTTTGTATTCCCTCTAGCCATAAATCAAAAGTACTTTGAGTAATCACTAGTAAAAAAGAGCCTACAATTAAGAAAATTCCACCTAATATTAAAGTTGACTTATCACTTCCTATAATACAAGAAATAAAGCATAGAATGGTGGTTATCTGCAGACAGGAATTTACATAAATGTTATAGGTATCAGTTATCTTCATAAATAATGCAATTGTATAGAATATTATAAATGCTAGCATTAATATTCTTCTTATATTAATCGACTGACTCTTTATTTTATACATATACATTGTCAACACAGATATTGGTTCACCTCTTTTTTTATAAAGCATCGCTAATCTAAAAAGCTCTTTTTGTAGCTTTGTCGTTTATCTCACTGTGAGTTGCAAATAAAAAATGGGGTTAATTGATTACAAAACCATAAAAATTAGATACTACCAAACCCGTTGAGCAAAAAATTAACGTAAAGTGAGTACAGAGCATGGAAAAGGACTATACGGTTTTAAAGGAAATCACTGGCAATACTTTTTTTACAATTACTGCTATCAGACTATTTTCTGGAATATCTAAAACAAGAATCAATCCATTTCTTGTTGACCATACCTTTTCGCTCTAAATATTTTAAGTGTGCCAAGGCTTCACCCGTTGCAAACCATTTCTGTGAGACAGGGAATTTTATAAAAGAATCGCTCAAATCCCATTTCATTAATGATGCAATTTCATACGCACTTTTCCATCCACCAGTAGATAATATTGAAAAAACCTCATCCGTTCTTTTTAGATGATGCTGCTTGAGTTGGTTTATCCTTTCTTTATAGTTACTAAATATTGCCCTGTGCCCTGGCAATACTATTCTAACATCATATTCATAAACTTTATCTAGGCTGTTAATATAATCATCTAATGGGTTTTCGTCTTCCCTGTCCTTTATCAGGGATATATTAGGTGTAATGTCATCAAGAATATGATCTCCTGCTACGAACAACTTTTTCTCTGGTTCATACAAACAAATATGACCCTTAGTATGACCTGGTGTTTCTACACAATAAAAAAAGTAGTCACCGATTTTAATATTATCTTTTTCTTTTACATAAGTAAAATTCAAACAACCTTCTGAACTGTATCTATTACCTGGATGCTTATTTATCGCTTCTTGCAAATCTTTTTCCGGAAAACCACCTGTTTGAGCAAATATAGACATTCCCTGCCAGTAGTCTTTTTTTGCCGAGGCATTTATATATCCCGCATCCCGTTCACTACAATAAATTCTTGAACTACTGGTAACCAAGGAGGAGATAAGCCCGGAGTGATCAGCATGCATATGTGTTATAAGAAAGTCGGTGTCGTGTAGATCAATATCAAGTTCACGCAGTCCAGAAAGCATGGCATGCATACATTCCGGCCTATTCATGCCCGTATCGATAATCAAATTCCTTTGCTTACTCTTGAATAGATATACATTGAGGGATTTAAGTGGATTTCGAGGAAGGGGGACATCTATTTTAAAAAGACCATGAAATAATTTCTGAACCATAACTACATAACACTCCTTTACTGCTTGTAGCTTTTGTTAATCAATGAAATAACGTAATAAGGTGAACAAAAATTATCCACCTAAAGAGACAATAAAAAATATTCTTTTTCTAAATCTGAAGGTAGTAACCGTTCTGAATATGATGATAAGTTTACAGATAATTATAGGATAGTGAGTTGGGGCAGGGGTACCCCATGCAAATTAATTATATCATGATTTAGACAAAATTGCAGTTCTTTCTGCCCAGTGCTGCAAATTACTATTTAACAAATGTACAATTATTTGATAAAATGTAGTCAAAATACGTATACAAAAGAAGTTGGTTGATAATGAATAGATGTGCTTTCGCAAAATGGTACAAGATACAATTATTGTTGTTAGTTTTGTTGAGTTTAGTGTTTGCAGGATGCTCTGTAAATAACAATAAAAAAACCGACTCCGTCAAACTTCCTGATTTGCCTCAACAAAATGAAGTTGTTAAGTCATATATTAAGGACATGACATTGGAAGAAAAAATAGGTCAATTAATGATGGTCGGAATAGAGGGAAAAGAGTTAGACGATGCGACTGCCGATTTTTTAAAAAAACATAAAATTGGTGGTGTAATCCTTTTTGAAAGGAATATAGAAACTGCTGAACAGGTAAGTCGACTGACAGCGCAGCTTCAGAATCTTAGAAGCGGTCCATCCGTCGTGGGTATGCTCATAAGTACCGACCAAGAAGGTGGAAGAGTCAACAGGTTACCGGGAAAAGAGGGGCGCTTTCCTTCTGCCAGTGAGCTGGCTAAAAGTGGCCAACCTGAAGAAGCAAGAAAATCTGCCAGTAAAATGGCTGAACAGATGAAACGTATGGGGATTAATATGAATTTTGCGCCCATCATGGATATAAACAGCAATCCCAATAACCCAGTGGTTGGCGACAGGGCATTCGGCAGCAATCCTCAAATCGTATCACAAATGGGACTTTCTTTTATAAAAGGAACTCTTGATGAGGGTGTAATCCCTGTAGCTAAACATTTTCCGGGTCATGGGGACACTTCAGTGGATTCGCATACAGACATGCCGGTTGTCAAACATTCATTAGACAGGTTAAATAACTTCGAATTGGTTCCTTTTAAAGAGGCAATCAAAAACTACGTGCCGGCAATTATGACGGCACACATATTACTCCCTGCATTAGATGAGGCCAACCCTGCTACCTTGTCATCTTCAATAATAGACGGTTTGTTGAGAAAACAGCTAGGGTTTGAAGGGGTTGTTATTTCGGATGATCTGGATATGGGGGCCATTACCAAGTTGTACGGTACCGGGGATGCAGCTGTAAAGGCAGTTAAGTCGGGGATCGATATACTACTCATATGTCACAACAAAGAGGGAATGGTGGAAGCATTTGATTCTCTCGTGGCAGCAGCACATCGTGGTGAAATATCAATGCAAAAAATTGATGAAGCTGTCTTGCGCGTACTTACATTAAAAAATAATTTCGGATTGATAGACAAAAAATCGAATGTTTTTTAACAAATCCATATCTTCTGGTTACGGCACAAGGATTAAAACTTGAAAAAATTTATTAAGGCTGAATGTCAATACTCTATTTTGAAAGCAACTCCCCCACTGTTGTTATTTTATAACCGTCATTATGTAGGTTTTCGATTATAGTCGGAAGCGAGGTAACGGTATCTGCAGTGGGATGCATCAGAACAATTTTTCCGTTACCTGCATTTTTCAAGACTTTATTGATGATATACTCTGGCCCCGGATTCTTCCAGTCTATAGTGTCTATTGTCCACATTATGAGTTTATAATTTAATGTATCAACTGCTTTTATCGTATTGTCCGAAAATTCCCCGTACGGCGGCGCAAAAAGTGTTGGCTTATCACCTATTGCTTGACTTATAACTTGCTCCGCTTTTTGTATCTCGTCGAGATTTTGCTCGAAGGAAAGCTTGGCGTGATGTGCGTGGCTGTAGCCGTGGTTGCCTATCTCATGACCCTTCGAATGGATCAGCTTTAACAGTTCTGGGTATTTTTCTGCCCATTTCCCCTCGATAAAAAATGTTATCTTGATATCTTTTTGTTCGAATAATTCGAGTAACTTAGGTATGTACTCATTGCCCCAGGCTACGTTACAAGTAAAAGTAATCATTTTTTTATTTTTGCTGCCTTCATAAATAGGTTTGACTTGCGATATTGTTTGGATGCTAGAATCAGACGTTTTTAAAATGGTCCATGAAGCTATAAAAATAATCAATAATAAAAACACGACAAACCGTCTTGGAAATCTGAATAAATAGATTCGCATTTTTATTAACCGCCTTCCCTTATCGATATATTAAAATATTATTTGGGAAAACGGAATTTATGACACAAAAAAACATAAACCGATGAGATTCGGTTTATGCCTTCTGGCTCTTCGATTGTTTTTCACTTAACGCATCCTTGTGTGAAAGGTTTATACGACCTTGTTTATCGATATCGGTAACCTTCACCAATATTTCATCGCCTATTTTGACTACATCTTCGACCCGTTTAACCCTCTCCTTCGACAATTTGGAGATGTGAACAAGGCCCTCTTTTCCAGGAAGTATTTCAGCAAATGCTCCGAAATTCGTTATCCTTATTACCTTCCCCATATAAATCCTTCCAACTTCAACATCCTGAGTCAATCTTTGTATTATCTCAAGGGTCTTTTTCCCAGAGGTTTCATCGGGAGCTGCAATATATATTCTACCATCATCTTGGATGTCTATCTTTGAACCGGTTTCTGCAATAATTTTATTTATCGTTTTTCCCCCCGGGCCTATCACTTCTCTTATTTTGTCAGGATCAATGGTTGTTGTAAATATTCTTGGGGCATATCTAGACAGTTCATCTCTTGGCTTGGAAATGACTGATAACATTTTATCCAGAATAAATAGACGCGCTTCTCTGGCTTGGGCTAAGGCCACCTTTAAAACAGCCTCATCTATTCCCTTAATCTTAATGTCCATTTGTATTGCAGTTATTCCCTTATCTGTACCTGCAACCTTGAAATCCATATCTCCTAAAAAATCTTCCATTCCCTGTATATCTGTCAATATTGTTACTTTCTCAACATCTTTTATAAGTCCCATTGCAACACCTGCTATTGGTGACTTAATTGGAACACCTGCATCCATCAGGGCCAATGTAGAACCACAAACACTGGCCATAGATGTTGAACCGTTTGAGCTCAGGACTTCAGAGACAAGCCTGATGGTATACGGGAATGTTTCCTCTGAGGGAATCATAGGTTCAAGAGCTCTTTCTGCCAATGCCCCATGCCCTATTTCCCTACGACCGGGCCCCCTCAGCACCTTCGTTTCACCTGTGCTGTAAGGAGGGAAGTTATAGTGATGCATATACCTTTTTGATTCATCTATGCCAAGGCCATCCAATATCTGAACGTCCCCTAAGGCGCCTAATGTTGCGACCGTAAGTACCTGTGTTTGGCCTCTGGTGAAAAGCCCTGACCCGTGAGTTCTGGGTAATATTCCGACCTCACAGGAAATAGGTCTAATTTGGTCACTGCTCCTGCCGTCTGGTCTGATCCCCTCAACGGAAATCATTTTTCTAACTTCTGTTTTTAAAACATCGTAAAGAACATCTGTGATCTCCTTTTCTTTTTCCGGGTACACATCTTGAAAATGGGTCAAAGTATCCTCATAGATTTTGTCGATGTACTCTTCCCTCTGTTGTTTGTCAAATATCTTAATGGCTTTTAGTATTTCATCGGTAGCAAATTCTCTTACCGCTTTGTCCAAATCTTGCTCGATTTCAATAACAGGTATTTCCATCTTATTCTTGCCCACTTGTTTGACCACTTGTTCCTGGAATTCAACTATTTTTTTAATCCCTTCATGACCAAACATAATGGCTTTTAACATTTCTTCTTCTGTTATCTCGTCTGCACCCGCCTCTACCATAATAACAGCTTCTTTAGTCCCTGCAACAACCAAGCTCAGGCGACTTTTTTCAGTTTGTGATACCGTGGGATTTATGATATACTCACCGTCAATTAACCCTACTGAAACAGCGCCTACCGGGCCGTCAAAGGGTATATCGGAAATTGACAGTGCAAGAGATGCCCCGTTTATAGCTACTATATCAGGGGTGTTATCCTGATCAACCGAAAGAACCGTTGAGATTATTTGAACATCATTCCTGAGTTTTTTTGGAAACAATGGTCTTAAAGGTCTGTCGATAACTCTTGCAGTTAGAATAGCCTCCTCGCTGGGCTTTCCTTCTCTTTTTATGAATCCTCCCGGTATCTTCCCAACCGCATAAAGCCTCTCCTCATAATCAACAGTGAGGGGTAAAAAGTCAATACCTTCTCGAGGCTTTTTTGAAGCAGTTGCGGTTACAAGGACAACAGTATCGCCATATGTTACCAATACCGAACCATTAGCCTGCTGTGCCAATTTACCTGTTTGAACAACAAGCTCTCGCCCTGCTACTTCCACTGAAAACTGTTCCAAAAAATCGATCCTCCTTTTTGAGTATGCATTATTTATTTAATTTTTTATTATAAGAGTTATTAAACTGGTTAAATAGACTTATTTGCAAATAGATTATAAAATGAAGCGGGGTAACCCCGCTTTATTTTCTCAACTCAAGTTTTTCGACAAGGTTCCTATAGCGCTGCACATCTTTGTTCTTTAAATAATTTAAAAGTGCACGCCTCTGACCCACCATTTTTAGCAATCCCCTCCGGGAATGATGATCCTTTTTATGCTGTTTTAGGTGTTCTGTAAGTTGATTAATTCTCTCCGTCAGCATTGCAACTTGGACCTCAGGCGAACCTGTATCTCCCTCATGTGTCTTAAATTTATCGATAATAACTTTTTTTGCTTCCTTCAGTAAAGCCATTTAACTCACCTCCTCATCCTCCTGGAATCCCCTATTGCCCAGTAAGACCGTCGGAGCCTCGAATCAAACCAGACAAGGGTTCATCTGTACAATAGATTTTATCACAATAGAGTTAAAATGTAAATTTTCAACTGCAAAACTTGCTTAGTATGCTTTTTGCAGCCAATGAATCATTTTTAACTTGGGCTACCAGTTGTTCAACACTATTAAACTTGACTTCCTTCCTAATAATATCAACAAATTCTACCTTAATCTCTTTGCCGTAAATATCCTTGTTAAAGTTAAAAATATGTACCTCTAACCTGATTTCATTACCGTTAAATGTTGGCTTATATCCCAAATTCGCAACACCTTGATATGTCAAGCCACCCCATAAAGCTAAAACAGCATATACCCCACGTGCCGGCAAAATAACATTATCGGGAATACAAATATTTGCAGTCGGATATCCGAGCTTTGTTCCCACACCATCTCCATGTATTATTTTGCCCTCTATACTGAAATTTCTTCCCAAGTATTCACTAGCTTTTCTGACTGCTCCAGTTTTTATAAGGGACCTAATAAGTGTGCTGCTGACTACTTTTCCTTCGTGTCTTACGGGTGGGACTATTACTACACTGATACCCTCTTTATTGCATATTTGCTTAATGCGAGACGCATTCCCTTTACCCATATAGCCAAATTTATAATCATAACCCACTATTACTAACTTTGCATTATATTTTTTTATCAGATAGTCGTATATAAAATCTGTATAGTTTATTCTTGAAAATTCCCGTGTAAATAGTGATACAACAAGAAAGTCTATACCAAAGGATCGTATTATGTTTTCTTTTTGGCATGACGTAGTAATAAGATGCGCAGCTTTATGTGGGGTTAATACCCTCGATGGATGTGGCTCAAAGGTAATAACGACAGATTTTAGATTATTCTTTTTAGATAATTCTTTTAACTTTGTGAGCAATATCTGATGTCCAACATGGACACCGTCAAAGTTTCCTAAACCTACAGCGGTTGGAAATTGAAATTTTAGCGCAGATAAATCTCTATATGTTTCCATAAGAAGTCCCTATCCTACCTCAAAGATTTTATCAAACTTACGTATATGTTACCGTCCTGTTTTTTTCTTATTTCGCCTATCCCAATAAAGATGTTACTATTATCATATATCCTTACAATGTCACTGCAAGTCAATTTTTTTAATAGATCAATATTACCTTGGCAGATGTATTTACCTTTGGAAATGAACATTTCGGCACTTAAGCCAACTTTCACTTTTGGAAAATGTTTTAATGCATCATCTACATGAATAATAGACCTATGTATTGTGCCATCTTCCACCAAAACGCTTATTTCTTCAATTGTAAACGAATTAGATATTAGAAAAAGACCCGACCTTGTCCTCACAAGACTCGATAAGCAAGCACCGCAACCGATATGTTTTCCAATATCCTCACAAAGGGTCCTAATATACGTGCCCTTCGAGCAACTCACCTTGAGAATTGCCCTGCAATTTTGTAAATGCAGGAGCTCTATTGATTTTATCTCAACAATACGGGGGTTTCTCTCCACAGTAATACCACGTCTTGCTAACTCATAAAGTCTCTTGCCTTTATGGTGAACTGCAGAATACATCGGGGGGATTTGTTTTATTCTTCCGACGAAATTTACTAATGTTTTTTTTAGCACCGTCTCATCTACATTGAAATTTTTACGGGATGTAACGGCCCCCTGGGCATCACCTGTTTTAGTAGTAACCCCTAACAACAGTTCAGCTATATATTCCTTATCATCGCTCTCAAAAAAACGGACAGCTTTAGTAGCTTTACCGATAAATATCGGCAAAACACCTGCAGCATAAGGGTCTAAAGTGCCCCCATGCCCTACTTTTCTTACATTAATAGTCCTTCTAACCCAACTTACTACATCATGTGAAGTCATACCAGGGGGTTTTAAAACATTTATTATTCCGCTAATGCCCATTTTTCTGGTCTGACATAAACTCTCTTATGTGGTTTATGACTTGATTTTTGGCATGTTCCAGAGATGTATCCAAACAACAGCCCGCGGCCCTGGTATGACCTCCTCCATTAAAACTTTGTGCTATCTTGCTTACATCTACCCAATCATTAGACCTTAAACCGACTTTTATTGTCGAATCGCCCTTTTCTCTGAAAAGTACAGCGACCTCAACACCATCAATTTCTCTTGCATAGTTTATTATACCGTTGGCATCTTCTTCCAATGCTCCGGTCTTTTTCATCATTTGCTCCGTAATATAAATACTAGCAATCGCTCCGTCATCAAAAAATTCAATTGTGTCGAGTGATTGTGCGAGCAGATTAATGGACTCAACAGTCCTATTTTCATATACATATTTGCACACATACTCAGGTTTTACGCCCAGTTCTATCATATCAGCTAACATTCTCAAGCATGATGCAGTTGTGTTTGAATACCTGGCACAGCCTGTATCAGTAATAATCGAGGTATAAAGACAAAGTGCTATGTCAAAATTGATATCTGTTATTTGTTCTATTATTCCATAAAGTAATTCTCCAGCAGATGATACATTAGGATCTACAAAATTATAATCACCAAAACGCGTGTTGCTCTTGTGGTGATCAATATTAATAATAGTTTCTGCATATTTTTTTAGGTCTTTATCGAAGCCGAGCCTGTCCTGATCGCCACAATCCAGGCATATCATAACATCGTATCTGTCGCTGACAGACATTTTTATGTGGCTGCTACCAGGCAAAAAAGAATACATTTTGGGTATAATGTCATTGATAACAGGAACTGCTTTTTTCCCTGTTTTTTTAAGTGCATGTGTCAATGCCAAGGTAGAACCCACACTGTCCCCGTCAGGTACTATATGCGAGGTTATAAGAAAAGTCTCTTTTTCAGTTAATAATTGTACAATCTCAGAATACATTATCAATCACCGTTTCTATTCTTGTCCTCTTGCTCGACCTTTTGCAAGAGCTTATTAATATGAATTGCATACTCAATTGAGTCATCATACCTAAATGATATTTCCGGAATATATCTCAGCCTCATCCTTTGGCCAAGTTCTTTTCTTATATAGCCTTCAGCATTTTTTAGGCCTTCAAAAGCCTGGTTTCGGATATTCTCATCATCATAAATACTTACAAATATTTTAGCATGCCTCATATCCTTAGACAAATCTACCTTCGTTACAGAAATCATACAATTTATCCTCGGATCCTTTAAACTATTGTTGATTATGTCGCTTACAATTTTTTTTATTTCTTCTGAAACCCTGTCGCTTCGGGAAAAGGTCACTGAAATCCCCTCCTCAATGCGTTGTTTCTTACACAGCCTCTAATACAAATGCTTCAAGTATATCTTGTTCCTTTATATCATTGAATTTTTCAATGCCGATACCGCATTCATAACCGCTAACGACTTCTCTTACATCGTCTTTAAACCTTTTTAATGAGGAAATTTTTCCTTCGTAAACCACCACACCCTGGCGGATAACCCTTATTTGTGAATTCCTTGTAATTTTGCCTTCATTCACAAAGCATCCTGCAACAACACCTATTGTGGGAACTTTAAATAAAGCTCTGACCTCAGCTCTACCTATAACCGTTTCTTCATATTTAGGTTCTAGCATACCTTTCATAGCAGATTGAATATCATCGACTACATCATAAATTATTCTATATGAACGTATATCTATATTTTCTTTTTCTGCTAATCTTTTCGCATTTGAATCAGGCCGTACATTAAAACCTATGATAATTGCGTTTGATGCCGATGCCAACATTACGTCACTCTCATTTACGGCACCTACGCCCCCATGTATAATCTTAACTTTAACCTGATCATCAGAACATTTTTCCAGTGCTTGCTTTAATGCCTCAATTGTTCCCTGGACGTCAGCCTTAATTATTATACTTAATTCCTTAACTTCACCTTTTTGGACTTGTTCAAAAAGCTGGTTTAGTGATATTTTCTGCGGTGTTGCAAATTCAGATTCACGTTGAAATTGCCTGAGTTCATCAGCAATAGCCTTTGCTTCTTTATCACTGGATACCACTCTTAATAATTCTCCTGCTTTAGGAACCTCAGATAGGCCCAAAACCTCAGTTGGAATGGATGGTCCTGCGGACTTTATCTTTTTACCCTTTGAATCAAACAGCGCTCTAATCTTGCCATATGCCATACCTGCAACAACACTGTCACCAACTTTTAACGTCCCGTTTTGGACCAAGACTGTAGCTATAGGACCACGGCCTTTATCGAGTTTAGACTCCACTATAACTCCTCTCGCTTCAGCAGTATAACTCGCTTTAAGCTCAGATACTTCAGCCACGAGCAAGATCATTTCAAGTAGCCTGTCTATTCCTGTCTTTGTCTTGGCCGACACGTTAACAAAAATGGTATCTCCACCCCACTCCTCAGGGATTAAATTGTAATCAGCAAGCTGCTGTTTTACCCTATCAGGATTTGCAGATTGTTTATCAATTTTGTTTATAGCCACTATAATAGGCACATCTGCTGCTTTTGCGTGATTTATGGCTTCAACGGTTTGGGGCATCACTCCATCATCAGCAGCTACAACGAGCACAGCAATATCAGTCACCTTTGCTCCTCTTGCACGCATGGTTGTAAATGCTTCGTGACCCGGGGTATCCAAAAATACTATTGTTTTCCCATCTACACTCACTTCAGACGCCCCGATATGTTGTGTTATCCCGCCGGCTTCCTGTGATGTAACATTTGTCTCTCTGATGGAATCCAAAAGTGACGTTTTGCCATGATCAACATGACCCATAACCGTTACTACGGGCGGCCTTAATTCACCCTTGTCATTTGGATCATCATCGGCAAACATTGAAGAAGCGTCCAAGTCCTGTTCGCGTTGGGCTTCAAACCCATACTGAACTACAAGGTCTTTTGCAGATTCATAATCAATCTCTGCATTTATATTAACCATCAAACCCCGATCCATCAACTTCTTTATAATTGTAACAGGTTCAATGTTCATTCTATAACCCAGCTCTTTGACGCTAATATTGTCGGGAATATGGATGACTTTTTTCTTGGGCTCAGCTGGTTTATCTGTTTTTACCTTTACTTTTTGTCCATTAGCAACTTTAGCATTGTCATTTTTAGCCTTCCGTTTGTCTTTTTCGGATTTATCAGTCATCAGGTCACTGATGAGTTGCGCCGTCTCATAATCCAAGCTGCTCATATGATTTTTTATATCTATGCCGAGATCATCTAATATCGATATAAGTTTCTTACTAGATATACCCAGTTGCTTGGCGAGTTCATATACTCTTAATTTTTTCAATATACCCCACCCCCGTTAAAAATATCAATTTGTTTTCTCAGTTCACGTGCAAATCCTTCATCAATAATTCCGAATACTTTAGAACTTTCCTTCCCAATAGCTTTACTAAGCTCCTCAGATTTTCCCCAAAAAATGATTGGAATATTATTTTTGACACACATGCTGTTAAACTTTTTTTTGGTGTTATATGTGGCATCTTTTGATAGTATCACAAGGTAGATCTTGTTTGCCTTTATCTGCCTTTCAACGACATCCTGTCCCGAAACAAGTTTATTGGCTTTTTTTGCTATCCCCATCAAAGATAATATCCTTTGGGATATCATTTATTGCTTAAATCCTCCTTAAGTTGCAATACAGTTTCTATTGTTACTTTTGTGTCAAGAGCTTTAGACAAACTTTGAACCCTTAAAGCTTTCTCGATACATTCACGATTTTCACACACATAGGTGCCTCTTCCGGATTTTTTTCCTGTCCGATCTATTTCAATATTTCCATCAACTGTCTTGACAATCCTGGTCATTTCTTTTTTCGGCTTCATTTCCCTGCACCCAAGACACATACGCATAGGTATTTTTTTAGGGCTCATCGCAATCCCCCTTTTCGTCCTCGTCAAGTTTGTCCACGTCAGATTTCTCTTCGATTTTTTGACTTTTTATATCCACCTTCCATCCGGTAAGTTTTGCGGCAAGACGCGCGTTTTGACCTTCCTTCCCTATAGCAAGAGATAATTGATTCTCTACAACTAAAACCTTAGCAACTTTTGTACTCTCCTCAATTGCTACGTCAATTACCTTTGCCGGACTAAGAGCATTAGAAAGATAATTCTCTACGACCCTGTCCCACTTTATTATGTCGATTTTTTCTCCTTTCAGCTCATCAACAATAGATTGCACACGAGAACCCTTAGGCCCTACACATGCCCCAACGGGATCTATATTTTCATTTTTTGAATATACGGCAATCTTTGTCCGAGAGCCTGCTTCTCTCGCGATACCCTTAATCTCAACTATACCCTCAAATATTTCAGGCACCTCAAGTTCGAATAACCTTTTTACAAGCCCCGGATGGGACCTCGAAACTGTTATCAATGGTCCCTTTGTGGTTTTTTTAACTTCTAGTATATATACTTTTATCCGGCTGCCCTGTAAATATTCTTCTGTCGGAATCTGTTCACTTACCGGAAGTATGACTTCAGTCTTGCCCAAATCTATAATTATGTTTTTCTTGTCATACCTTTGGACAACCCCTGTTACAATATCCGTCTCTCTACCCGAAAATTCCTCATAAATAATATTTCTTTCAGCCTCTCTTATTCTCTGCATAACCACTTGCTTTGCAGTCTGTGCAGCAATCCTGCCAAATTTTTTTGGGGTAACCTCAATAGAAATTATATCTCCGACTTTTGCGGCAGGGTTAATTTTGACAGCATCATTTATATCGATTTCAAGCAGTGAATCGCTGACATCGTCTTGAACCGTTTTTTTTGAAAAAACTTTTACTTCACCAGTGTCTCTGTCAACATTTACGCTAACATTTTGTGCTGAACCGTAGTTCTTTTTATAGGCAGAAATAAGAGACGCTTCTATGGCCTCAATCAGTATCTCCTTAGAAATACCTTTCTCTTTCTCTATTTGATCAAGGGCTTCAATAAACTCGATATTCATTTTTCACTCTCCGTTCCACTTAATCTTTAATTTGGCAGATGAAATTTTCTCCAGGGACAGCATTACCTTTTGTCACCCGAAATTGTTATTATACCATCTGATAAATCTTCCAGTGTTCCTTCAAATACCCGTTGACCTTTTATTGGCTCAAATGTTTTGACTTGCACGTAATCACCAATATGGCGGATAAAATCCTTTTCTTTTTTTAATGGCCTTTCTAATCCGGGAGATGATACTTCGAGAATATAGCTGTAAGGTACTGGGTCCAAAATGTCAAGCCTACGGCTTATTGCTTCGCTTATATCCTGACAATCATCGATTGTTATTCCTCCCGGTTTATCTATATAATACCGCAAATACCAATTTCCAGCTTCTTTTATGAATTCTATATCAACCAATTCAAAATTTCTTTCTCTTACTATTTCAAGTCCAATCTCTTCTAAATCATTTAAAGTACGTTTACTCAACACTACCAAACACCTCGAAATATTAAATAATATTAAAGAGTGGGACTAATTAACCCACTCTACCTAATAAATACGTATGCCCTTTAAATTATAGCATAGTGGTTTTTTTAATGCAATATTAAAAGAGACTCAGCTGATCCGTTTCCTGGAGACCTCTCAATACTCCGTTATCTTTTAATATCTGAATTACATTTCTAGTTACTCTGGTCCTTTTGCGAAGATCTTCAATGGAGCTGAATTTACCCTTCTCCCGCTCAATGCTGATATTATGGGCTGCGGTACTTCCTAATCCGGGCAAAGTACATATTGGCGGAAGAATACCCTCTGATGTAATTTTAAACCTTTTTACATCGGATTTATACAAATCTATTGGAACAAACTGTATGCCTCTTTGATACATTTCATTCGCCACTTCTAATACCGTATATAGACTTTTTTCTTTTGATGTCATGTATTTATCTTTTTTTACTAACTGCTCCATAGCTTCCTTTATCTTATTCTGCCCTTGGAGGATTAAACTAGCATCAAAATCATCAGCTCTTACCGTAAAATAAGTTGAATAAAAAGCTTCCGGAAAGTGTACTTTATAAAAGGCAATCCTAAAAGCCATAATAACATATGCTACTGCATGAGCCTTAGGAAATAAGTATTTTATCTTCTTACATGATTCGATAAACCATTTGTCAATTTTTTTTGACTTCGACAGAATGCCCTCAAATTCAGGTTTCAATCCTTTGCCCTTTCTAACATCCTCCATAATATTAAATGCAACGCTTGGTTTATTCCCTTTATGAATTAGATATGTCATAATATCATCACGCGTTGCAATGACATCTGTTAATGTAGCAATTCCTTTGCTAATTAGGGTCTGTGCATTATTAAGCCAGACATCTGTTCCATGTGACAGACCGCTTATTCTAACAAGTTCTGAAAAGGTTGTGGGTTTCGTCTCTTCCAGCATCTGTCTTACAAACCTTGTTCCAAATTCTGGTACACCAAGTGTGCCAACAGTAGTTCCAATATCTTCTGAATTTAAGTTTAGTGAGTCCAATGATGAAAATATTCGCATGGTCTTTTCATCATCGAGTGATATCTTTTTGGCGTCATATCCTGTTTCCTCTTCGAGAATTTTTAAAACAGTAGGATCATCATGCCCCAACAGATCTAATTTTAGCAACCTATTGCTTATTGAATGATAATCAAAATGAGTTGTAACAACTCCTGATCGCTTATCATTGGCAGGATACTGGATCGGCGTAAAATCATATATTTGTTTGTCCCTAGGTAATATCATAATCCCACCGGGGTGCTGGCCTGTAGTCCTCTTAATCCCTGTTATTCCCGTTGCAAGCCGCTTAATTTCGTAACTCGATTTTTCATCTGATACTTCTTCAAAATAACACTTGACAAACCCAAAAGCTGTTTTTTCTGCAATTGTAGAAATAGTTCCTGCACGGAACACATTATTTTTGCCGAACAGTTCTTCAACAAATTTATGTGCTCTTGATTGGTACTCACCTGAAAAATTTAGATCAATATCAGGGACTTTGTCACCTTCAAATCCCATAAATACCTCAAAGGGTATATTAAAGCCATCTTTTTTCATTACCGAACCGCAGTCAGGACAAGATTTATCTGGCAAGTCAGGGCCAACACCTACATGACTATCCTCAACGAAAATTGTTTTCTTGCATTGAGGACAACGATAATGAGGAGGAAGTGGATTTACCTCAGTTATCCCACAGAGGGTGGCGACAAGGGAAGAGCCTACAGAACCACGCGACCCTACTAGATATCCGTCTTCCAAAGATTTTTTAACGAGCTTATGTGCAATAAGATATATTACCGAATAACCATTGTCAACTATAGACTTTAGCTCCTTTTCTATCCTTTTGCTAACCATGTCCGGGAGATCTGAACCGTACAAGTCCCTCGCCTTTCTGTACGTCATCTCAACTATTTCACTTTCTGCTCCTTCTATTACAGGTGTATACAATTCATCCGGAATTGGTTTTAAATCAGGCTCGATTTCATCAGCAATTTTGTTGGTGTTGTCTATGACAACTTCTCTAGCAGCTTTTTCTCCTAAATATTCACATTCTCTCAGCATTTCTTCTGTTGTTCTGAAGTAAAGCCTTGATTCATGCTCCGCATCGTGAAAATCCTGTGCCTTAAGTAATATTTTTCTGCAAATTTCCTCTTCAGGATGCAAGAAATGAACATCCCCTGTTAAGACAACGGGTTTATCAAATTTTTTTCCCAATTCATATATTCGCTTGTTTAAATCCTGTAAGGCCCCTTTACTGCTGATCATTCCGTTTCTCACCAGGAAATCGTTATTGTCCACAGGTTGGATTTCTAAGTAATCATAATAGTTTATTATCTGCTCGATTTCCGTGGGACAACAATTCCGAAGGAGCCCCTGGAACAGTTCACCGGCCTGACAACCTGATCCGAGTATGAGCCCTTGCCTAGCGGAATTAATTAAAGATTTGGGAATTCTTGGATTTCTATAGAAGTAATCCATGTGTGCTAGTGAAATAAGTTTATACAGATTACCCAATCCTTCTTTATTTTTTACCAACAATGTAGCATGATACGACTTTAAATGAACATCTTTTGAACTGAGGCCATAGATTTTATTAATATCTGAAAGATTGCTTATACCTGTATTTATAACTTGTGATAAGAGATGTTTTAAAATCAAAGCAGCCGTGTTTGCATCATCCACTGCTCTGTGATGACTTCCCATTTTTATTTTTAAATGCTTAGCAACGGTATCAAGTTTATGATTCTTGAGATTTGAAAGGACAATCTGCGATAATGCCAATGTGTCCAGTATACGATTATTAAAAGGCAAATTTAGCTTTTGACAGTCTCTTCTTATGAAACCTGCGTCAAAACCTGCATTATGAGCTACGAAGATGCTATTACCTAAAAAATCTAAAAAATTGGGTATTACTTGCGTAAAAGACGGTGAAGATTTTAACATATCATTTGTTATACCTGTCAGCCGGGTGATATTCGCCGGAAGTGGCCTTTGTGGTTTTACAAGGGCTGAAAAAGTGTCTATTATTTTGCCATTTTTAACTTTTACAGCTCCTATTTCTATTATTTCGTCATTTTGAGTAGAAAGACCTGTTGTCTCAATGTCAGTGACAACATACTCCGCTTCGAGAATGTTTATTGAGGGGGGACTCACCATTACAGGAAATTCATCATCAAAAACATAAGCTTCAACACCATATATCGGCTTTATACCAGCTCGTCTTGCAGCCTCGTACACCTCAGGGAAACACTGCACAACACCGTGATCAGTAAATGCAACGGATTTATGACCCCAGCCCTTTGCCAGGTTGATTACTTCTGACGGAGAGCAAATCGCATCCATGGCACTGTATCGGGTATGTAGATGGAGTTCAACCCTTTTTTCTGAACACGTGTCAAGACGCAAAGGTTTTTTGGCATAATTTATGTCTTTGGCTATTAATTCATTTTCATTGGAATATTTATTTTGCTTTATATTACCTTTCACCTTGACCCACATATTGTTTTTTAGTCTTTCAGAAATTTCTTTTTTTTCCTCCGAAAGAAAAAGTTTAACGCCGATGGAATTTGAATAATCCGTCAGGCCAAAAGTTACAATCATGCTATTGTTTTTTAATTCACGTTTTGAAAGGTCAAATATTTCTCCTTCGACAATTACATCCTTTTCGCTATTTGTTGCATAACATGTCGGAACTGCATTACGGTCCAGCATTTTCCCTATTATCACTCCAGCTTGTGCATGATTTGATGCTTTAAGGTCTGAAGCCTTATTATTGTTCAACACTGCTTCCACTAGCTCTCTGTCTTCCTCATATATATCATATTTATCATCTTTTTCATCAGACATTTTTTCCTTAAAGCTTACCTTAATGTCTACACCTATTTCTTCATAATATCGATCGATGAAAGCGAGGATCTTTTTCTTATTGGTCATTTCTAAACCATTGTTTTCAATGTAAATATTGAGGCCATCTTTTTCTACCTCATACATACTGTTGCATAACCAAAGCCTTGCTTGAGGTATCCGTTTATATAAATATTTCAATAAATTATCCCAACATCTGTCTATGATCACTTTAGTGTGTTCGATAGAACCAGGTTTCTGGTAAACTGATAATTTGCTGCATTTTGGCAAAATACGAAAAAGATGGGCTTTTATTTTTCCCATCATTTCTTTAGAAACCATCGATTTGGATTTAATATAAACTTCAATACCCCGTATCCGGGGCCTGACATTAACTGAGTCTATGTAGATTCCGGAGTAGGAAGCTAACTCATCTGAGTCAGAATTCTTAAATTTTTCCAATCTTCTTCCCAAAATATCTTTAAGGTTAGTCATCTATATCCCTCGTCAACTAAGGTTATTCTTCG
Source organism: Tepidanaerobacteraceae bacterium (assembly GCA_050949725.1). GTDB lineage: Bacteria > Bacillota > Thermosediminibacteria > Thermosediminibacterales > Tepidanaerobacteraceae > JBMNGH01. The sequence goes on along the minus strand of JBMNGH010000002.1, from coordinate 22,571 downwards.
TTTATGTCATATATTCCTCTTATTTGCGACAGTTTTGATATTAAATCATTTATTTTTAAATATGGCGGCATTCTGACTAAAAGTATTATTGATAATTTATCATCTGAACTTTCCATCATTTTTAGGTTTTTTATGTTTACATTCATATCTCCAAGTATCGAACCAATTTTCCCTATCTGGCCAGGCTTATCATCAATAATTAAAGATATCCGTTCAAGATACTGCCTTTGGACTATGTAGTTTTCTATCTTCGAAAAAGAAATCAAAGTAACTATTGTCAAAAAAGTGACAAGTATAGCTGCAAGATAAAAACCGCTGCCAATAGCCAGACCTATTGCAGCAACCGTCCATAAACTTGCAGCGGTTGTAAGACCTTTTACGGTTACCCCTTCTCTTATTATTGTTCCTGCACCCAAAAACCCGATACCGCTAATTACTTGAGCAGCTATTCTACCTGGATCAATTCCTGTCATTCCTTTGAACTGTTGAAATATATAAATAGAAACAAGCATGGTCAATGTCGAACCGACACAAACGAGGATATGTGTTCTAAAGCCCGCGGGCCTATTGATGCTCTCGCGTTCTAATCCTATTATTCCTCCCATCATAATTGAGGTAATAAGCTTTAGGGCAATTTCCCCAAAGGACAACTAAAACACCTCTAATTTTAATTTAATCAAACAAAATACAATCTCGCAGTACATTTTAAGCCTTGAACAAAATCCTTGCATAAAGCCTAATTTTTCTTCCTTCATAACATGTGTTAAGTCAATTAAAAAAACTTCTTTTACCTTTAAGTTTTCTCTGTTCGTTAAGATAGTCAGCGCCGTCTCAATCCCATAATCCTTTACTTTGTATTTTTTTAACTTATCAAAAAGGGTTCTCTTTATTGCCCTTTGACCAGATAAAAAAGGTGCAACCTTCTGCGCAAAGTCAGTCGACCCTCGCCCCTTTTTAAAAATTCCTATTGTCATATCCGCTTCTTCATTAATAACCGGTTTCAAAAGCTGGCTAACGTGATTCTTGTTTAACCCAACCAGATCAGCGTCAACCATTAAAATAACATCAGCATCAGTATTGTTTACCCCGACCATGACCGCATCACCTTTACCCACATTTTGAGGTAGCTCGATTAATCTAACACAATAATTTCGGGCAACTAAGGCTGTTCTGTCAGTCGAGCCATCACTTACTACTATGATTTCGTCCAGCATTTCTACTTCTTTCAATACTTCCAATATTTTCCCAATTGTTTTTTCTTCATTATACGCAGGGACAATAGCCGCTATAGACATGTTTAAGACTCCTTTTCAATAAGATCGTGCAAAATAAACTGTCTTGCCATTTTTCCCTCCACATACAATACATCTCCCCGTCATACCGTCATCCACAAATGGGATACACCTAAGAGTTGCTCCTGTCCTTTCTTTTATTGACTTCTCGCACTCTGAATTGCCACACCAATGAGCCTTGATAAAACCCTTCTTGTTTAATATTATGTCCAAAAACTCATCCATACTTTTTGCTTCCCACGTATTATCTGTCATAAACTTTTTTGCTATTTTGTACATATTTTCCTGAATATCGTTTAACATTTTGTGCAATGTCATAGCAACTTTGGATTCCTCTACAACGACTTTTTCACCCGTATCTCTCCTGACAAGTACAACTTGCTTTTTCTCCATATCTCTTGGGCCGATTTCTAGACGAATTGGTACGCCTTTCATTTCCCATTCAGTAAATTTCCAACCGGGTGTATATTCATCTCTATCGTCAATCTCAACTCTAAATTCAGCTTTTAAATCACTGAACATCTGCCTGCATTTTTCGACAACAATATCCTTTTTCTTGCCAGGAATAGGCACGATTATGACCTCAACAGGTGCGATTTTGGGGGGTAACTTCAAACCTTTATCGTCACCATGAGTCATGATAAGTGCTCCAATCAATCTCGTTGAAACTCCCCATGATGTTTGCCAAACGTATTTTAATTGACCATCTCTATCTAAATAGGTTATATCAAATACCTTTGAAAAGTGTTGCCCAAGGTTGTGGGAAGTACCTGCCTGAAGTGCCTTTCCATCGCTCATCATTGCTTCAATGGTATATGTCTTGAGTGCGCCTGCGAATTTTTCATTTTGAGATTTTATGCCACTTATGACAGGCATGCATAAATCTGTCTCTGCAAAATCCCTGTATATATGCAGGATCCTAATGGTTTCCTGCTCAGCCTCTTCTTCGGTCATATGGGCAGTGTGACCTTCTTGCCATAAAAACTCAGCCGTCCTTAAAAACGGCTTTGTGCTCTTTTCCCAACGCACTACATTACACCATTGATTGATCAATACAGGAAGATCCCGCCATGATTTTATCCATTTTGAGTACATGCTGCATATTATCGTTTCAGATGTAGGCCTTACAGCTATCCTATCAGTTAGTTGTTCATTGCCACCATGAGTCACCCAGGCGACTTCTGGAGCAAAACCCTCGACATGCTCAGCTTCTTTCTGGAGCAAAGCTTCCGGAATAAAAAGAGGAAAATAAGCATTTTTATGCCCTGTAGCTTTAAACCTATCGTCTAGCAACCTCTGCATGTTTTCCCATATTTCAAAACCATACGGCCTTATAACCATACAACCTCTTACCGGAGAATAGTCAGCCAATTCAGCTTTTAATATTACATCGATATACCACTGAGAAAAATCGGTTGATCTGGGAGTTATTTCCTTTATTACATTCTCCATTTTTAGCTCTTCTCCTTTCAATAATACAAAAACAATTGCCTTAAATGTACGCTTAATGAGACTATACGTTTTTTTAGGGTCATTTTACCAGAGGAGATTGTTTTTGTCAAACCGTTGAATTCATGCTAAAAATTGTAAACAATCTAATGCTTTAAGTTTACAAAATACAATCATTGCTCATCACATATTTTTTTCACTTCATCCAACAGCTCAGAGACAGCATCTTGTTCTTTAACAGTTTTTATGATATTACCATTTTTGAAAATAACTGCCTTGTTTTTGCCTCCGGCAAGCCCAATATCTGCTTCTTTTGCCTCGCCCGGACCGTTAACCACACATCCCATAACAGCAATGTTCAAAGGGGTCTTGATGTCCTTTAATTTTTCTTCAACCTCTGTAGCGATTTTTACAAGATCGATTTCCGTCCTGGCACATGTAGGGCATGAGATCAAATTAATACCTCTTTTCCTCAGACCTAAACTTTTCAGTATTTCATATCCTACCCTTACCTCTTCTAAAGGATCTCCGGTAAGTGAAACTCTTATGGTATCACCTATTCCCTCATAAAGGAGTATACCCAATCCTACAGAAGATTTTATCGAACCTGCAAAAAACGTACCTGCCTCCGTTATCCCCAGGTGTAAAGGGTACTCCGTCTCTTTACTTATCAACTCATAAGCCTTAACTGTAGAATAGACATCTGAAGATTTAATGGAGACTACTATATCGTAAAACGACATGCCTTCAAGAATATCTATGTGTCTTTGTGCACTTTCGACAAGCGCTTGCGGGGTTGGTCCTCCATACTTGGAGAGCAAATCACTTTCAAGAGAGCCTGAGTTGACGCCTATTCTTATCGGAGCGCCAAAGTCTTTGGCCGTTTTAACCACTTCTTTTATTTTTTTTATATCGCCTATATTTCCTGGGTTAATCCGAAGACCATCAGCACCGTGTTCTACTGCTCTTATTGCAAGCTTGTAGTCAAATTGTATATCAGCTACCAATGGTATTCTAATACATTTTTTTATTTCGGAAATTGCCATTGCACTTTCCATATCCGGAACCGCAACCCTTATTATCTCACACCCGGCTTCTTCAAGACTTTTGATTTGCTTTACTGTGCTTTGAACGTCTTTTGTCTTTGTATTTGTCATTGACTGAACGGTTATTGGGCTTACTCCACCCACTTCTACTGTGCCCAATTTCACCGGCCTCGTCTTTTTTCTGACTACTGTGCTGAATTTAGTCTGCATAAAGTTTTTTCCGCTCCTAAAACAAATTGTATCTCATTATATCTTTATACGCTACAAATACCATCAATATCATCAAAAGAGTAAATCCAACAAAATGGATTAATCCTTCTTTTTCAGGCTCAATAGGCTTTCCTCTTAAGAGTTCGACACCTAGAAAAAATATCCTGCTTCCGTCAAGAGCTGGTATTGGCAAAAGATTAAACAGCCCTAAATTTGTACTTATGACTGCTGCAAGATATAAAAGGTTGAGAAAACCGATCTTTGCGGCTTCTCCCACAAGATGAATTATTCCTACCGGTCCTACAACATCGGCCTTTGTTTGCCCCTGAATTATTAGCACGATGCCGTTTAAGATCATCTTAGACATCCAGAATGTCTTTTCGACCCCGGATTTTATACTTTCTACAAAGGACCTTTCTATTACCTCCGCCTTAATACCGATAATACCTCTATTGCTTTCCTGTTCAATATCCGATTTTACGTGGTAAGTATAGTTACTATTTTCTCTGCGCACTACAACTTCTATCTCTTCATTCGGCTTTTGACTTATCAAATTCACAACTTCGTCCCATGTATCGACTTTAACCGTATCAATAGATACGATTTTGTCGCCATCTTGTATTCCGGCTTTATGCGCCGGGCCGCCAGGGATCACCGATATCCTAGTTGTTGTAACGCCTGCAAAAAAGCCAATGACCGCAATTAGTATGATTGCCAATATAAAGTTCATCAAAGGCCCTGCAAAAATTACAGACATTCGTGTAAGGACATGCTTGCTGCTGAAAGCCCTCGGGTCTTCAACACGTTCTTCCTCACCCTCCATTTTAACGAAACCACCTAAGGGAAAAACACGGAGCGAATACTCTGTCTCACCCCGTTTCACCTTGGCAACTGGTGGTCCCATACCAAGGCTGAACTCCAAAACCCTGATATCTGAAAGCTTTGCAACCAAAAAATGCCCGAATTCATGGATGAAAATTAGCAACCCAAATACTATCAACGCAGCTATCACAGTATACAAAACAATCACCTGCACAATCATCTATTATTATTGTATAAAGGCGGTATTAGTCCGGAGTGCAGCAAAGCCCTGACGATAACGACAACTATAGGCCCAATGAACAAGCCGAGAACACCGAAAAACTGGATCCCCAAATAAATAGACAGAAGTGTAATGAAAGGGTCTATGCCGAGGTTGTAACCTATAATTTTTGCCTGCAGCAGTTGTCTTGAACCCAATACAATCAAATATAACACTAGCAAACCGATCGACATCACTATATTACCCGTTATCAGACAAAATATGATCCATGGAACAAAGATAATGCTTGGGCCAACGACCGGCAAAATATCAAGTAACCCACACAACAAGCCGAGTATTAGTGCATATTCCACCTTCAATATATAAAAACCTGTAACAGTTATTAATGTGGAAATCATGACAAGCACTATTTGTGCCTTTAATAGTCTGACGAAAGAAAATAACAATTCTATATGTATTGCCTTTAATTTATTCTGTAAGGAACTGGGTATTATCCTTTTCGCGGTTAAAATGATACTGTTCTTGTCCTTTGTTAAAAAAAATCCAAACAATAAAGTAAAAATCATGAAAATAAATACATTTATCAATACATTAGGCAGCATCCCTATTTTATTAACCAATAAACCGTAAAAATTTGAGGCTAACCCTTCTATGTATTTCAGTATTTGATTTATATTTGCCTCTAAGAACACAACTGTTTCATCAGGCACACTTTCAAATATGTTTATAAAGTAATCAGTTAGTTCATCAATAATATTATTAATATTCGGCAACATGTTAATAAGCTTTCTTAGTTCAAACAAAAGTCTCATTATGACCAATATTAAACCGTACAAGAAAGCAATGAATACAAAAAATATAATTAAACCTGCTGATATCCCTCTGGTAAGCTTTGTCCGCTTACTCAAAAAGTTTATCAGGGGTTCTGCCAGAATGGCTATTAAAATACCAATAAACAGCGGGAGAAGATACTTTAATATGAGCAAAATAGCCAAGGCACTTATTGCTATAGTTAAAAATAATATTATTAAAGGTTTATAGTCGTTTTCTATTAACTTCACTATAGAAACCCACCCTTATTAAGGATAATGGCAATATAGTAGTACGCGGCGGGAAATGAAAAAAGGGCACTATCGAATCTGTCGAGAATACCGCCGTGACCCGGTATAATGTTGGAAAAATCTTTTATGCCGCAGCAACGTTTAATTAAGGATGCAGAAATATCACCAAGCTGAGAGCAAATACCAATAATGATTCCCAGTATTAAAGCATTCAATACTGATACTTCGGCCAAAAACATCTTGGCGAAAATTACACTTATTATCACGCTGATTAATAAACCACCTATACTTCCTTCTAAGGTTTTATGGGGACTAATAGTCGGGGTAATTTTCTTTTTGCCGAACATTGTACCTGCAAGGAAAGCTCCTATGTCACAAGCCCAGGTTATTATGAAGATCCACCAAACGAGTTGCTTACCTAAAGGTAAAGACCTAGTCAATATAAAGTACGTAAATAATACTGAAGTGTAGACAAATGTAAAAACAGTAAAAACAACATCTGTAAAATCATTTCTGTTATTATTTATTATACTGTATAAAAATATAAATATAATCATTAATGCAATACAAAATGGAACAAAAATAAAGAATACATCTTGCATGAATGATGCCGTGTATAGCAATAAAAAAGAAAAAAATGAACAAATGTTAAAAGCTATATGTACATTTAATTTTTTGAAAGCCTCATGAAGTTCATATATTGACAGTATGTTTACGGCTGAAATCCCAACAAAAAATATCCAGCCACCAGCACCTATTACATACCCTGCCAGAAGAACACCTAACACCGCACTCAGTATCCTTGCACGCATCTTGTTACTTTAAACCCCCAAATCTGCGCTCTCTGCTTTGATAATCTGCTAAAGCATTTAAAAGGTCTTTTGGTTTGAAATCCGGCCAATAAGTATCTGTAAACCAAAGTTCGGAATAAGCAATTTGCCATAACAAAAAATTACTTACTCTCAATTCTCCGCTCGGCCTGATCAATAGATCAGGGTCTGGCAAACCTCTTGTATACAAATAACTTCCAAACATTGTTTCATCGATGTCATCTTCTTTTATCAATCCATTTTTAAAATCGCGACATATATGTTTGCACGCTTCTATGATTTCATTCCTTGCCCCATAATTCAAGACAATGTTTAAGATAAGACCCGTATTATTTTCAGTACGCGCTATGCTTTTTTTTATTTCATTTACTATTCGGTCTGGCAGTTCTTCCCATCTTCCACTAACCTTTATTCTAATGTTATTCTTATGTAACTCTTCAACTTCTTTTTTGAAATAGTACAGAAGTAAATTGAATATAGTCGATACCTCGTATTCAGGCCTTTTCCAGTTTTCTGTGGAAAACGCAAATACGCTCAGTGCCTCTAAGCCAATTTCTGAACAAAATTCAACAATGTCTCTCAATGCCTCGGCACCAACCCAATGACCTGCAATACGGGGTAAACCCCTTTTCTTGGCCCACCTTCCATTCCCATCCATTATAATTGCAATGTGTTTAGGTATCTTGTTTTTGTCTAGGCGACTAGTGTTAAGCTCTTCAGTAGTCATAAGTGTTCCTCCAATGTTTACTACAATAAACCCCCTCTTTTTGAGGGGGTTATTAAATTTGGTTATCTTCACTGATATCAATGATTGGAAAAAAAGCAGTTATTAACGTAACGCTACCACTCAAATTGTTTATGTCTACCCTTACGACCCTCTCTTCTACAGGTTGACTGAAAGCTACAAGAGGTTTGGTATGCTTTATACAATCGATTTTAATATTATTTTTACTAAGTATTTCCTTGGCCGTCAAAATTGGAATATTAATCAAGTCGTATGATATTTTTTCTATGGCGTAAACCTCCAGTAATACCTCATTTTAAGGTTCTTACTTAACCTTACTAAGGAATTATACCTCCATAATTTCTTTTTCTTTTGCTGACAACACTTTATCTACCTCGTCAATGTATTTATCAGTAATCTTTTGTATTTCGTCCTGAGAGCGTTTAAGCTCATCTTCAGATATATCTCCGTTTTTTTGCATTTTCTTTAAAATATCATTGTATTCTCGACGAATATTTCTTACACCAACCCTTGCGTCCTCTGATTTTTTTCTGGCCAGTTTGACGAGTTCCTGACGTCTCTCTGCCGTCAAATCGGGCAAAATAAGTCTTATTACCTTGCCATCATTGTTGGGATTTAGGCCTAGGTCTGATTTTAATATTGCCTTTTCAATAGCCCCTAGCATCTGAGTTTCCCATGGTTGAATAAGAATCATTTTTGGTTCCGGTGCGCTAACTGATGCAACCTGATTTACTGGCGTTGCAGCTCCATAGTAGTCAACATACACCTTGTCCAAAAGTGCTGTAGAGGCTCTCCCCGTTCTTATTGAAGCATATTCCTCTTTAAGACTTGCAATAACCTTTTTCATTTTTCTTTCTGATTCATCAAAAAGACTTTTGACCACTTTTATCAACACCCCCTGACATATGTTCCAATATTTTCACCAAAAACCACCCTTTTAATATTACCGGGTGTATTTATGCCGAATACAATTATGGGAATACTGTTATCCATACAAAGCGATGTAGCCGTCGAATCCATAACGCCTAAACCCTGTTTTAACACATCGATATAATCCAGCTTTTCAAATTTTCTGGCATTCGGATTCTCGATTGGATCTGAATCGTAGACACCATCGACTTTTTTTGCAAGCAAAATTACTTCTGCTTCAATCTCTGCCGCCCTGAGTGCAGCAGTAGTATCAGTCGAAAAAAATGGATTGCCTGTCCCTGCCGCAAAAATCACAACACGGCGTTTTTCAAGGTGCCTAATTGCTCTACGCCTAATATAAGGCTCGGCTATCTCTCTCATCTCTATCGCTGTTTGAACCCTTGTCTGCACATTTCGGTTTTCCAGTGCATCCTGTAAAGCCAATGCGTTAATTACCGTTGCAAGCATTCCCATGTAATCTGCTGTGGCACGGTCCATCTGTTTGGAGTTCCTACCCCGCCAAATGTTGCCCCCGCCCACGACAATCGCTACTTGAATGTCTAGTTCATGAACCTCTTTTATTTGATCGGCTATGGAATTTAATATGTCCTGATCTATACCGAAGCCCTTCTCACCAGCTAATGCTTCACCGCTAATTTTCAGAATAAGTCTCTTATATATAGGTTTGTGCATCCAAAACCCTCTCTTCACTAAAAAATAAATTCTATACCAATGTTCAAATTCCTCTTTTTAAAAGAGAGACACTTATACGGTGTCTCTCTTAAGCATTATTAACGATTGAAGCGGATTCTACATCTTCGCCCCTTTCATACCGTGTGAATCTGCTAACAGAAATATTTTCTCCGATTACTGCAATTTTTTCCATGATTAGCTGAGAGACCTTTTTGTCAGGGTCCCGAATATATGGCTGCTCAAGCAGGCAGTTTTCTTCATAATACTTATTAATTCTACCATCAACAATTTTTTCAGCAATGTGTTCTGGCTTGCCTTCATTTATCGCCTGGGCTTTTAAAATTTCTCGTTCCTTTTGGATAACACTCTCCGGAACATCATCTTTTGAAATGTATTTTGGATTTGATGCGGCTATTTGCATTGCTATATCTTTTACAAGATTTTTAAACTCCTCATTTTTTGCAACAAAATCGGTTTCACAATTCACCTCCACCAGAACACCTATTCGCCCATTACCATGTATATAGGAATCAATAACACCTTCTGATGCTACTCTGCCAATCTTTTTTGCCGCCTTAGCAAGGCCTTTTTCTCGAAGCGCAACGACAGCCTTGTCTAAATCACCGTTTGTTTCAACGAGAGCTTTTTTGCAATCCATTATTCCGGCACCGGTTCGCTCTCTCAAGTTCTTTACCTGTTCGGGTGTTATCATTAATTATGCCTCCCATAATGTTAAAATATTTGCACTATGATTATTATACTAAAGGTAAGGGTGAACATGCCCTCCCTTACCTTACGTTAAATGCTATTCTGATTCCATTTGTTCACCTTGTTTACCTTCTAATACTGCGTCCGCAATCTTTTCAGTCAAGAGCTTTACAGCCCGAATAGCATCGTCATTGCCCGGAATCACATAATCTACCTCATCGGGATCACAATTAGTATCAACAATTGCTACTATTGGAATCTGAAGTTTTCTGGCTTCCAGAACAGCTATCTTCTCTTTTCTGGGATCGACTACAAAAAGAGCCTGTGGAAGTTCAGTCATCTTTTTTATGCCACCCAAATATTTTTCAAGCCGCTCTTGTTCATGTTTTAGGGTGATTACCTCTTTTTTAGGCAATACCTCAAATAAACCGTCTTCTTCCATTTTTTCAAGTTCGTAAAGTCTGTCAACCCTTTTGCGAATGGTTTTAAAGTTTGTTAACATTCCGCCAAGCCATCTTTGATTTACAAAAAACATACCACAACGTTGAGCTTCTTCCTGGATAGACTCCTGAGCCTGTTTTTTTGTGCCGACAAAAAGTATATTGCCGTCTTCTTCCGCAATATTTCTGATGAATTCATAAGCTTCATCCATTTTTTTTACGGTTTTTTGCAAATCAATGATATAGATCCCATTTCTTTCTGTAAAGATGTATTCCTTCATCTTGGGGTTCCATCTTCTCGTCTGATGACCGAAATGCACTCCTGCTTCTAACAATTGTTTCATAGAAACTACCGACATAGTTCTCACCTCCTTGGTTTTTGCCTCCGCCAGCCTCATCTTTCAAAGAAGCCCTTGAGGCACCACCTTTGAAATTGGCCAGCGTGTGTATTTACCGGAAGTAGTATATCATAAATCAAGACCTAGTGCAATATTTGTAAATTATCCGTTTGAGTCAAGTATAAGTAGGCAATTTTTTTGTCTTTCCTGAATCTATCTTATTCAAGAAGTTGCCATTTCCTTAGCCGCTGGGTCTAGTTTGGCTGGCGCCAAAAATGGCCAATAATACCTTCTCCATGTCAAGACAAACCCCAAGATTGGCTTTATAGCCAGCCTTGATATTGAGCATTGCATGTCGTTTCGACTGGCCAAGGGCAGACATTTACGGTCTCATTTATGTCAGTTACTTCCTTTCATGTATTAGGTTATTTTTGGGCAACATCAAGTAAGCCTACCTACTAGGGCTGTTTTAACGGTAGGTTAGTTCACAAAAATCCTGCATGTTAAATAAATTGCGGATAACTCGCCTTCCATTGGTCATCTTGCAATCGGAAAAAGGTATTTTTCCACGGTGTAATGGGTAAATCTCCTTTTTTATGGTCTTGTCTATGTTCTTTCGGGTGTTTTTGATGCTTTCTTCAAAGCGTTCTGTTAATCTATCCGATACTTGTCTGATATAAGGGCGGCAATTTTATCCTTAAAGTTTTCTCCCATTTTAAGAGCAATGATTTTTGCTAGGTTAGTGGCTCCTTCCTCGCTCCAACTCTTGCCTCCTTTCATGCGTTTGGCAAATATGTCTACGTTCTTTTCCATGGTCCCAAGATTTCGGTATTCCAATCCTTCCGGTGGGTTGGAGATTTCCATTTCTATTCTGTCTTTGTAGCTGATTATGCCGTCTTGGTTGTTTTTTATGTAGCTTTCCAGGTCGTTAAGTTCCTTTATTCTATCGGCAAGACCGTTACATTTATATTTCAATTTTTCTATTTTGGTGTATGCTTTGCTTAACTCTCCGGCTTTTAGACATCTTTTGATATAGTATCTTGCTCTTTTATCTTTTACGTTTTTGACTATGTTTTTTGATAGATGGTATGGATCTAATTGAAATATGCCTGTTTCCGGCTCATGGGCGTATCTAATCCAGATTGCTCCATCACCGTTTAGTATCCTGTGTTTAATCTTATCAGTGTTGTATCTTGAGGCTATGGTGGCTTCTCTTAGGTCTTGGAAGTCTTCTGCTTGGTGAAAACCGGCAAAGACTGTTTTCCCTACTGTCATATATTCTTTGGAGGATGGGTATCGGGGCTTCCAGCCTTCATAGGATAGACCTATTTTTAGTTCCTTACGGCCTTTGCCTCTTTTGGGCCTACTTTTGCCTTGCATGGGTATCCAGAGGCCGTCTGATTCCTCGAAAAGTAATGATACTTCTCGGTCACCACACAGTTCATTGTTTCTATAGGCTTTGATGAGTTGAGCTTCTGCATCCCTTTGCCTTTGGCCTACGGCTTGGATGATATCCCATACTGCCTGGTGGCTTATGGTTTGGTTTGTTAGTTCTTTGATTGTTTGGGCTACTTGACGGTAGGATTTATGGCAGCTGAGCTCTATTATCTTTTCTACCAGATTAGGGGATATGGTGCCGATACTTTCAAAGCCAAGGGCTTCGTCAAGTAGGTAAATGTGCTGAACCTGGCCGTCTTCAGCAACTTTTTTGTAGATGTTTCTTCTGAATACCACTTCTCCCATAAGGGTTTTAATGGTGGTTGTTTTCTTGCCTTTATGTCTTAATTGGGTTTTGTCTCTTTTTTTTGATAGCTCTTCATCAGCCTGTTCCAGGAACTGCTGCATAAGATTTCTAGCAATTTCACAACCCAGTTTGAAAAATTCTTGCTCTATGTCCTTGAAGGTTAAGTCTTTTAAGGGTAAAATATTCATATCACGTCCCTCCTTGTTTGTTGGTCTTGTCTACTACAAACATACAGGAAAGACGTGATTATGGGAAGAGTTTTTTTTGGCTCTTCCCATTATTTTTTTGGAATTGCCTACGATAATTTTACTCTAAGAATTATCCGGTTTTTGTTTTTGTCAGATAAGGTATTAGCAGAAGTTTTAGTAAAGCTGCTGTTGGCACTCCAAATATTAGGCCCCAAAATCCAAAAAAGCTTCCTCCTGCCAAAAGTGAGAGTATTACCGTAAGTGGATGTAAACCAACTTTTTTTCCCAATATGTTAGGAGATATTATCCCACTTTCCAACTGGTGTATAACTGTAATTATAATGACAATCCAAATGATTTTTTGTGGATAACGCAATGCAGAAATCAAAACAGCTGGTAAGGCACCGATAAATGGTCCAAAATAAGGGATAATATTAGTGATACCAGCAATAAATCCAATTAAAATTGCGAATTCGACCTTTAGTATATATAGCGATATTGCCGTCATGAAGCCTACGAGAAAACACACCAAAATCTGAGCTCTTATATAATTGCCAAAGGTGATATCAATTGTCTTTAGGATTTTTAGTAATCTCTTTCGGTAAGAAACAGGTACAAGGCCCAACATAGCAGTTTTTATAATGCCTAAGTCTTTTAATATATAAAAACCGATGATAGGACCAAGAATCACACTGAGCAAGCTAGATAGTAATGTTATCGTCCTATCAACACATGTCTGAATAAAGTCTAAAACACTACTTTCAAGATATTTTAAATTGTTATCTATTGTTTCCTGAATAGAAAGTGGCAGTATGTCCTTATATCTTTCTCTCATTCCATCCAGGATTTGCTGTGCTTCTTCAGTAAAAGACGGCACCGCATTTATGAGTTTATTAAGCTCAATCAATGTAAGTGGAACCACAAAAACGAGTGCAATTGTTATTGACCCTATCAGGAAAAAATATAATAGACTTACGGCAACCCATCTTTTCATTCCTTTATCAACTAAAAAAACAACGATTGGATTTAAAATATACGAAATAAATATTCCAATAATAAAAGGTAAAAATATGTTACTGAGTCTATTCCTTTCTAGAAATACAAATAGTATTAAAATTGAGAAAACAATAAATGAAAAGAACCTGTTTAAAGCTGACCGATCATTTAAATATTTATAGATGAACTTCATTTAGCTACCTCCGAAAACATCGTCCTCCTCATCCATATATGGAAGCAGCGTACCATCATCAGCTAGTTCATAAATCATAATTTTATCTTTTTGGAGCGAAAATTCAAGGAAACAGTTCCAACAATAATATTGATTATTCCCTACCTTACCTATTGAGTTTCCTTTGCATACGGGACAAATTACCAATAGTAACACCTCAAAAAAATTATTTATGTTAACAGTCATGTTATATATTTTAACCAAACAAACAAAAAAAATGCGCTATGTGCGCATTATTCCAGAACTACTCTGTCTTCTATTGTACCCCCGCCTACTAACTCGTCTCCTCGATAAAAAACTGCTGCTTGGCCTGGGGCAGGGGACTTTTGGGGTTCTTTAAAAATTACTTTTACACGGTCTTCTTCAATCGGGAACACCTGTGCTGGCCTTTCTTTAAAATTGTATCTTATCTTGACATCGACATTAATCGTCTCTGAAAGCCGATCAAACGTAATCCAGTTAAGGCTTCCAACAGTAAATTGCTCGGCATATGTGTCTTCTTCACTGCCAAGTAGGATTCGATTCTTTTTTGAGTCTATTTTTATAACATATAGTGGTCTGGTTGACTGAATTCCAAGCCCTTTTCTTTGACCTACCGTATAAAAGGGTATGCCTTTATGCTGCCCAATGACATTACCTTTCTTATCGACGAATTCTCCTGCAACTATGTATTCCGGAGCGACATGTTTGATAAAATCTTTGTAATCTGTATCGATAAAACATATCTCTTGGCTGTCAGGTTTTGATGCAACCGGAATGTTAGCTTCTTTAGCAATTGTGCGAATCTCTTTTTTAGTATATTCACCCATGGGTAACAGTGTATGTTCCAATTGAAATTGGGATAATCGGTAAAGGGCATAGGATTGATCTTTTGCCTTGTCTTTCGCCTTTTTAAGTATGTACCTCCCTTTCGAGCCTCTGTACTGTATTCTAGCATAATGACCTGTTGCAATGTAAAAAGCATTGTGGGCAAGTGCTTCTTTCAAGAGAGCATCAAACTTTAAATATTTGTTGCAGATGATACAAGGATTAGGCGTGTGTCCTGAAACGTATTCATTTACAAAATAATCAATTACCTTCTCTTTAAAGTATTTCTTTAGGTCTATCGTATGGTATGGTATATCCAACATTTCAGCCACACGGCGGGCATCGTAGACAATATCAAGTTCTGGATTTGCTTCTTTATTCGCACCATTTGCCATATCGGTTTGTTTAAAATCATCTGGAGATTTCAACATGGTCAGGCCTATTACTTCATATCCTTCTTGTTTTAAAATATAAGCACAGACTGAGCTGTCCACGCCGCCACTCATTGCCACTACAACCCTTTTTTTGTTCAATTCCATCCCGTCCCGTTTTCTATAAAATATTCAAAACTTTATTATTAAACCTTCTTCTAGCTTAACCTATCTGTGGTAGCAACCTGAAATGTTATACCGTTTTCATAAAAGCACTCGGTTGGTCATACACGTTTAGGGCATGCCTTTTTTTCAGCAAATAGCGGCGACATAGCCCTTAGTCTTTCAACTATTTTGGGCAATGTCTTTATCACGTAATCGATTTCTTCCTCAGTATTATCTCTCCCCAAGGTCATTCTCAGGGATCCCTGTGCAATTTCAGGAGGAATGCCTAATGCGAGGAGTACATGTGATGGAGCAAGAGAACCCGAACTACAAGCTGAACCGCTTGATGCACATATACCTTTCATGTCCAAATTAAAAAGTAAGGACTCCCCTTCAACAAATTCCAGACATATATTCACATTGTGAGGAAGCCGCAAATCACGATGACCATTTAACCTGACAAAAGGAATCTCTGCCATAATCCCGTCTATAAGCTTATCCCTCAGATGTAAAAGCCTTTCATATTCTATGTCAATCTCTTGGGAAATTAGCTCAACAGCCTTGCCAAAACCTACAATAGCCGGGATATTTTCAGTTCCTGCTCTATTTTTATTCTCCTGAGCCCCACCGGTTAAATAAGGTTTTATTTGTGTACCCTTTCGAATATATAACGCACCTACACCTTTGGGTCCATATAGTTTATGTGATGAAATGCTTAAAAGATCCACATTCAAATCGTTTACATCTACATTTATTTTGCCTACTGATTGGACCGCGTCTGTATGGAAATAGAGATTATTCTTTTTTAAAGATTTTAATGCATTTCCGATTTCAGCTATCGGTTGAATAGTCCCAATCTCATTATTTGCATGCATGATAGATACAAGTATGGTCTCATCAGTAACAGCATTTATTACACTATCAACATTGACTAGACCGTGTTCATCCACAGGGATATAAGTTATTTTATATCCCTGTTTTTCTAAATCCTGACATGTATACAGGTTGGCAGGGTGTTCTATTGAAGAAGTAACGATATGATTTCCATGTTTCCTGTTAGCCAAAGCAATTCCCCGAATAGCCCAATTATCAGATTCAGTACCACCAGATGTAAAAAAAATTTCTTCAGGATTTGCGCCTATTATTGCGGCTACATTTTCCCTGCTGTTTTCAAGTGCCTTTTTTGCCTCCCTACCGTATGAATATAAAGTCGATGCATTTCCAAAGTTCTCAGTCAAATACGGTACCATAGCTTCAAAAACTTCTCTTCTGATAGGAGTAGTCCCTGCATGGTCAAGATATACCTTTGTCATCTTGATATACGTCTCCTTATTATCTGATCATATCATGAACATTATTTCCAATAAATATAATAGTCTTATAAACTCAGAAATGTCAAGGTGTATCGTTAGAAGGGATTGCGTATTTCTTAGACCATGACCGTAGTTTTCTTGCTTTTTGACCTAATAAATTTACTATCCGTAATGCCCGGTCTTTATTATGCCCATTGGGAAGCACAATATTTCGTTCAAATCCTTATATCTATATGACTTTTTGTATAACCTTTTGATTTTGTGTTATGTTGTTTTTTCTTTTTCTTATTTTTATCCTTGTTATTTTTTTCGTCTTTAGAATGATTTCTGGGCTGGAGTTTAATCTCTGAAGATTTATTATGTTCATTTACCTTTTGCCTTTCTGTATTAAGCTGTTTTTGAAACTGATCCATAAGAAGGTCTTTTCGGCCTTCAACATCAGTTTTGTGACTCTGCTGCACTTTTGCTGCTTCTATAACCTTGGGCACCAAAACTTGAAGATCAACAGGTTTGAATGACATATTAAACACCTATCCTTCATATGGCCCAAATTTGATCTGCCCTTCGTAATTATAAAAGGTCACGTGTTCCACCTTATCTCTTAACTTCAAACTCGAATTATTTATGATGATATTTACACCAGTAAAAACTATGTCACTAGCCGAAACTTTTGCCCTGCTCGGCTTCGATATGCTCATCTCAAGTCTTTCCTTTTCTTTGTTTAGCTGGTCGATGCCCATTTCAAGAGCTTCTCTTGTGTTAAGCAATTTATTATACAATGACTGTTTGTCTGTAGTCATTAAATTTCGGTCTTTTAATTTGTGTAGTGTATCAATGGTTTGTCTTACCTTTGTTAAGTTTTTTTTAGTATTAGTTAATTCAAGGTTTATTTCTTGCAATGCCTTTTTATGTTTTGGATTAACACCAACTTCTATTTCAGTATAAGTAGCCATTTGAGAGCCTATAGTCTTTGCGACAACCTCCTCGCCAGCGGTACTCTTTCCCCCTACTATGAGACCACGTCTGCCTTTTAGTATGATCTTGTTACCTGCAAAAAGGGTGCTGTGCATTGCGGCTTCGGAAACTATGTTATTTTCCGCTTCTACTTGTGTGTTTTCTATGTATCTGGCTATTACATCTAACCCTGCTTTAAGCCTGCCTTTCCCTCTTCCCTGAATTCCCCTAACCAATTTTATGCTTCCATTTGACACAATCTCAGCAGACTCCACTGTCCCTACAATCTCTATATCCCCTTCAGCAGTTACCTTATACCCATCCTTCACATTTCCCCGCACAAAAACACTTCCCAAAAAATTGATGTTTCCAGTCGCAGGACCAACATCGCCTTTGATTTCCAGAATAGGTAACACACTTAATTTTCCATTTGATAATACGGGCTGGCCATCAATATCAGCTGTTATACGGGTTCCATCATCTGAAATGGAAACATTTTTTGCCGGAATTATTCTTGCCATTTTCCCTTTTTTGGGCATTACTGTTTTGCCCGTCACTGTCATGCCAGGCTTCCCTTCAGTTGGAAAGATAATTTCGGCGAGCAGTTGACCTTTGGATACATTGATAACCATATCCAAATTATAAAAATCAACCTTGCCACTCTCAGAAAGCCGCGGTTTTAAACTCTTTTTTGTTTCAAAGTGAATTATGACTTTTCCATCTCTTCCATTAACCTGAGGTAAACCTTTTGCAACCTCAAAATTCGTTAAAAAAACATTTTTTTCTATTATCTCTCTTAATTTTGCAAGGTCCGTTCCATAAGTAATCCCTTTTTCCTCAATTTTTTTTAATGCTTGACCAAAGGTAATCAACTGCCCACCCTTAGGTGGTATAAGTTTAGCAACTGCAGTCATTTCATCTTTAGATACTTCAATAACTAGATCGGAATCAAGAACCGCTTCACCCTGCTCAGCATTCGATTTGGTAGAATTCTTTTTTTCTTTCAAGCTAACCACTACCCCCTTTAATCAAAGCCCTATTTCTGCAAAGCCTTCCTCTTAATCTTAATATTGCCTTTGTATGAAGTTGAGAAATCCTTCCTTGAGATAGTTTCATAACTTCAGCTATCTCTTTGAAAGTTAAGTCCTCATAATAATAAAGAGTCACCACTAGCCTCTCTTGTTTTGGCAAACGATTAATAGCATCAGTGAGTATTTTTTTAATCTCCTGTTTTTCGGCAAACACATCCGGTCGCCCGCAATCTTTACGATATTCACTCGTATAAACTAAGTCCTCAAACGGGATTGCAGTTGAATAAATAGAAACCTCATTATACATCTCATATAGTTTGTCAGTGGTGATATTTAAATAGCGGCATAAATCGTTGTCACTTGCCGCCCTGCTCAGCTCTTGCTCAAGTTTTGCCAATGCTTCTTGTAATATTTTAAATTTTTTTATTGTAGACGTAGGTATTTTTTCAGTTTTTCTTAGCTCATCAATAATTGAACCTTTTATCCTTGTGTAAGCAAAAGTGGTAAACTTAGTGCCTGCCTTTAAATCGAACCTGTCTATAGCTTGTAAAAGTCCAAATAAGCCATAACTTACCAAATCTTCGTGATCTATGTAGCTAGGTGTATTGATATTCATTTTTTCAACAATATGTTGAACGAGTGGTATATATCGTTTAATCAATTTTTCTTTTGCCTCACTGTTTCCGGAAATAGTATATTGCCTCCATAGATTGTCATTTTCCACAATATTCATCTTACCACCCCATGATCTCATATAACCTTTACACCATGCCCTATTGTCTTAATGGTAAGACTGCCGTTTTCGGTATTAAACTCTAGGGATCTTCCGTAGTCACCTTCAACGTCCTCAGTAATCAATTTAATGTTCAGCCTCGATAAATTATATCTTACTGCCTCAACATTCCGTTTTCCAATTTGCATAGCCGCATTTTCTGATATCATCCTGAACATCTGGGCTCCACCAGCTATTTTACCGACTATATTCTTTTGTTCTGCTCCAAGTCTTATCATCTGATAAAGTAGTGCATCTATTGCCGTATCAGCAAATTTCCCGGGATTAAAATGGTTTTTGGTGCTCAATTTACTGTCGGGCAGCATAATGTGCGCAAGGCCACCTATTTTATGAGTGGAATCGAAAAGTGCAACTCCTACGCATGACCCCAGGCCGAGCGATATAATTACAACAGGTGCTCTTACTGCTTTATATTCGGCCATTACCACCCGAACTATTTGTTTCAATAGAACTCACTCCAATTACATCTAAAAGTAATTTCAACGATTCTTGATCTGGATTTAACAGGAAGTGAACCTGACCATTATCAAGGTCTTCTAGGAATTGTGTTTCTATCAAAAAGACCGTGTCTCCCATATGGCCGTATAGGCTGAGAGGAAAGCTCAGAATTGCTCCTGCCATATCAAAAGCGAATCCCGGAACAGAAACTTTAATATTAATACCGGCAAAATCGGCTAAAGCAGCAACATAAGAACTTGATACAATATTGCCGAGTTCAATCAAGGCAGACTTACCCATTTCTGAAAAACCATTTATTTTTCCTGTCTGTTTTAATAATTTCTTAACTAAATCATAGGCAAGAGCCTCAGGAATAATTATTAAAATATTGCCCTTGAAGTCTCCATTGACACGCATAAAGATACCCGTTACAAGTTTTTCAGCACCACCGATCGAATCGGCAACATGTTCAAAAGGTAAGACTTTTACCTGTGATACATTAATTTTAATTTTTTTATGCAATATTTCAGAAAGGGATGTTGCTGCATTTCCCGCACCTATGTTACCTATCTCTCGTAAAGCATCTAATTCTAACTCAGAAAACATAATTTTAACCTCACATTTCTGCGAGTTGCTCAATTTCATCAGGCTTTAATATCTTTAAAAGATCCAAAATTATTAATAATTTGTCGCCTATTTTTCCTACTCCTTGTAAGAAATCTGCGTCTATCCCAGCAACAATTGAAGGTGCCATTTCTATAGCATTCTGAGGAAGCTGGATCACTTCAGTAGCAGAATCGACTATCATTCCAACAGTTATATCTTCAACATTTACAATAATAATACGGGTGTTATCTGTTTCTTCCCTCTTCGGAAGGTCAAATCTCTTTTTTAAATCAATTACAGTTACTATATCTCCTCTTAAATTGATTACACCTTCCACAAATTGTGGCGCTTTGGGCACTCTTGTTATAGGCATCATGCGCTCAATAGTCTTTACTTGAAGTATATCTACACCATAAGTTTCTTCGCCTAGCTTGAATTCGACAAATTGACGGATATCTTCGGTCACAGAAATACCTCCAAACTCAAATTAATGTATTTACATCAAGTATCAATGCAACTTTTCCATCTCCGAGAATTGTTGCACCTGCGATAAATTTGATGTTTTCTAAATAATTACCGAGTGACTTAATAACAATCTCCTGCTGACCAATTAGTTTTTCCACTACCAAACCGACATCTCTATCTCCTTTTTTCACAATAACAACGGTCATATATTGTTTTGAGTCTACATCTGTTTGTATGTCAAGCACTTCACTTAATTTGAGCAGGGGAACCACTCGTTCCCTAAGCAATATGACCTCATGTTTCTGGACTTTTTTTAGGGTCTCTCTGGAAATAATTACCGTCTCTTTTATTGAGCTCAATGGAATTGCATACTTTTCTTCTCCTACCTGAACTATGGCGGCGATGGCGACCGATTCCGCAATGGCGTGCCGCTCCTCGGTGGAGAGTTCCGGGCGCCTGGCGGTCACCTCCTCAAACGCCTTTGCAGTCACCTCTTCGACCAGATCGTCGGCGGAGACGAACTTCCCTGCCCGGGTGCTCATGGATCCCTCAGGGAGGGAGACGAACTCGAAGTAGACGATCTCGGGCACCCTCTCCCCGAGGAGGCCGAGGGTGGCCTGGAGCTGGGCGCCTATCAGCTTGTGGTCGGCCCCGAGGACATCGATCACCCGATCGTAGTTGCGTCCCTTCCACGTATGGTAGGCGAGGTCCCGGGTGCTGTAGACCGACGTGCCGTCGCTCCGCCGGAGTATGTACTTCTTCTCAAAGCCCTCCTCCGAGAGATCGATCCAGAGGGTCTCATCCTCGTGGGTCTGTGGGAGCCGCCGGACCTGTTCGATGACCCGGTCAACATCCCCGATCCTGATAAAATCGCTTTCCCAGACGAATCGGTCATGATGGGCATTCAAAGCAGCGAGAGTCGCTCTGATCCCCTCCACACAGAGCGAGACGGCCGCCCGGAACGTGCCGGCGGTCTCGGGATCACCGCGTTCCACACCCTGCATGAGGTGATCAATCTCTTCGGTGATCGCGGGGTTCTCCTGGATCCTCTGGTTCGCAGCGATATAGACCCGCGCGACGTAGTGATCTTCCTTCTCGCCCTCCTCACGGGCGATGCCGAGGTGATCGAGTCCCCAGGCGACGATGGCAACCTGGCGGCCCATATCGTTTAGGTAATACTGAACTTCAAGAGGATACCCGGCCTTCCGGAACGCCCGGGCAAGGGAGTCGCCGATGACGGTGTTTCGGATGTGGCCGACGTGGAGAGGGCCGTTTGGGTTCGCGCTGGTGTGCTCGAGTACCACCCGCTCTGAGCGGCGGGGGAGCTTCCCGTAGCCGGGCTCGAGTGCTTCCCTGACCGCCTCAGCGAGGAGCGAGGGGCCGAACCTGAAGTTGACGTAGGGGCCTGCCGCCTCGACCTGGATGTCGCCGAGGTCAGGGTCGGCCGCGAGCGTCCCTGCGATATCGCCGGCGATCTTTGCCGGGGCTCTCTTCTGCTTCTTTGCAAGTTTAAACGCTACCGTCGAGGCGAGATCAGCGTGATCCCCCCCCGTCGTGAGGAGGACATCCTCTTCACCGGTGCATGCCCGGAGCATGCGCTCAATCTGGTGGTATTTCTCCTGAAACATCAGTATCCGGTCCTGTAACGAAGGATTGCTGCGATCCCGCCGAACGCGTTGTAGAGCATCGAGCCTTCCTCGAAGTC
>JBMNGH010000001.1:0-433680 GCA_050949725.1 Tepidanaerobacteraceae bacterium | reverse complement strand
AACCTGCTTGTAACTGATAAGGGAATCAGAGGTGTTGCAATAAAGTTATCTCAGAATTTCAACGACATCCTTGTAAACGGCTATACATTGAAATGCAAGGCAGGCGTTTCATTATCGGCTGCATCCAATGTTGCACTTGACAACAGTTTAAGCGGCCTGGAGTTTGCAAATGGGATACCGGGCAGTATAGGCGGAGCTACTGTTATGAACGCAGGTGCATATGATGGACAGATGTCGGATATTGTGAAAAAAGTAAAAGTCCTCAATTACAGTGGAGATATTTATGACTTATACCATGATGATTTGGAATATTCCTATCGATACAGTGTCCTGCAAAACAGGGAAGAGATTTTGCTTGAGGTGGAGATGGAGCTTAAACCGGGAAACTATAGTGTTATAAAGAAAAAGATGGACAAATACCTTTCCCTTCGGAAAGAAAAGCAACCATTAAACTTGCCGAGCGCGGGTAGTACTTTTAAGAGGCCTCCCGGGAATTATGCTGGGTATTTGATAGAAAAGGCCGGTCTCAAAGGTTATAGAATCGGGGATGCTATGGTCTCGAATCTTCATGCAGGTTTCATCGTAAATATGGGAAATGCCACAAGCAAGGATGTTATTGAACTTATCACGCATATTCAAAAAACTGTAAAGGAGCGATTTGGTATTAATCTTGAGCCCGAGATAAAGATTCAAGGTGAGTGAAACAAGAGGAGGTCTTAAAAAATTGATTATCGGGCTGGATATGGGCGGAACTAACGTAGATGGTGTAATAATAGAAAATGGAGAGATAATTCGCGCTACAAAAAATCCGCTTGATTATTCCAATCTACTTAACTCCATATATCATACAATAGAAGAACTCATTGAAGGTGTCAACGTCAGTAAGATTGAAAGAATAAATTTAAGTACAACTTTTTGTACTAATGCAATAGCAGAAAATAAAACTATACCCGTAGGGATGATAATACAGAGCGGCCCCGGCATAAAACCGGGTTTTTTGGCATGTGGCCAGGAAAACTGTTTTGTAAGAGGGTATATTGACCACAGAGGCAATGAAGTCGATTGTTTTAGTCGTGCTGAAATCCTCGAGGCTGTTAGAAGGTTCAAGAGAAAGGGTATAAAAAGTGTTGCAGTTGTCACAAAATATTCGGTAAGATGTCCTAAACATGAGATTGAAATTGGCAAATTGTTAGAAAATAATTTTCCAACAATAACTCTCGGCCATAAAATTTCTGGTAAGCTAAATTTTCCCAGAAGGATATTTACTGCTTATTTAAATTCAGCAGTCAGCGACGTTTTCCACATGTTTGCCCAAAGTGTAAGAGCCGCCTTAGCGGAAAAAGGCATTAAAGCGCCTGTCAATGTTTTAAAAGCTGACGCTGGCACAATGGATATTAGAAGCGCGGAAAATTTACCTGTTAATACGATTTTATCAGGGCCTGCTGCTAGCCTGCTGGGAATATGTGCTCTTTTACCAGTGTCTTCTGATGCGGTTCTTTTGGATATAGGTGGGACAACCACTGATATTTTTTTTGTTGCAGATGGAATACCGGTATTTGAACCAGAAGGAATAAAAATAGGTAAGTATCCTACATTAGTAAGGGCGATTTTTAGCTCATCCTTGGCTGTAGGGGGCGACAGTTGCATAAAAATAGAGGATGGCGAGCTTTCAATCGGCCCGCAAAGGGAAGGCTTTGCCATGGCATTTGGTGGTAAAAAGCCTACTCCAACTGACGCCTTAATAGTGCTGAAGCTAATTAAAGGTGGAGACAAAGATAAGGCCGTGGCAGCAATGATGCGTATTGGGAAAGAGTTAGGGCTAAGCGCAGAAAAGGCAGCCGATATAGTAATAAATAAGATGTGCGAACTGATTAAATGTTCGGTTGAACAGCTTTTAGAAGAAATTAACAATCATCCCGTATATACAGTAAAAGAGCTGCTTTACGGTAAAAAGATAAGGCCTAACAGTGTCTGTATTGCTGGAGGGCCGGCCAAATCGATATCAAAAGCACTTGAAAACAAATTTAATATCAGATGCAATTTTCCTAATAATTATGAGATCGCAAATGCCGTTGGAGCCGCTCTGGCCAAAACGACAACTGAAATAACTCTGAATGCCGATACTGAGAAAGGTGTAATTTCTGTCCCTGAACTAGGGATTTACGATCAGTTACCAAGTAACTACAACCTAGATAAAGCCAGGATTCAGGCTACAGAATTAGTAAAACAGAAGGCCCGTGAATTAGGAGCATTAAATGAAGAAATAGAAGCAGAGATAACTGAAGAATCGTGCTTTTCTATGGTAAGGGGTTTTTACACAAGAGGCAAAAATATCAGGATCAAAGCACAGGTGAAACCCGGATTAATTTACAGGTTATGAGGTGTAAGTAAATGCTTAGATCTAAACATAAATTGGGTCTAGTTTTTTTCCCCGCTTTTGATTGGGCAATAGATACTACACATCCGGAGAGAGAGGAAAGGCTTCTCTATACCCAAGACCAGCTTTTTGAGGAAGGCATCTCTGATATCGAGGGAATAAGTTTTTTCAATCCGGATATGGCTGATGATCGTGATATTCAAAGGGTTCATTTTTGCGTTCCAGATGTCAATTCAAGAGTAACCAAATCACACATGATTTCAGCCGGAGGTGCTATTAGGGCTTTAAAAGCTATTTGTGACAACGAAGTTGATAGAGCTTTTGCACTTGTAAGACCTCCAGGCCATCATGCACATCAGGTAGTGTTTGGGGATAGGGGTTTTTGTATTATAAACATAGAGGCCGTGATGCTTGAAAAGATAAGAAGGGAATACGGAGATATAAAAGTTGCAATAGTTGACACTGATTGCCACCACGGAGATGGAACTCAGGATATTTACTGGAACGACAAAAATACACTATTTATTTCTTTGCATCAAGATGGCAGAACTTTATACCCCGGCACAGGTTTTATAGATGAATTTGGTGGACCATCCGCCGTGGGGTACAATATCAACATTCCCTTGCCACCTCAAACAGGTGATGAAGGTTTTTTATATGTAATTGACAATCTTGTTTTACCCATCATAAGAGAATATAACCCAGACATTATAGTCAATTCTGCAGGTCAAGACAATCATTATTCTGATCCAATCACAAACATGAATTTTACTGCTCAAGGATATGCAGAATTAAATCATAGGTTAGCTCCTGATATTGCGGTACTTGAAGGTGGCTACTCGATTGAAGGTGCATTGCCTTATGTTAATTTAGGGATTATTTTAGCAATGGCAGGAATGGACTACTCTGCTGTCAGGGAGCCTGATATTGATCAAGCAAAAGTAAAGCAGCCTTATAAAGTAACAGAATATATTAAAAAGCTTTGTCAAAAGTTGTATGAGAATTGGGAAAAAAGAGATCTCATAAGAAAAAACACTATTTCAGGGAAAAACATTATTACTAGACCCAGGCAGATTTATTACGATACGGACGGCATACTTGAGGAGCAGGTAAAACAATTTAAGGTATGTCCAAAATGTTCCGGCTTGGTTACTATCAAGTCAAAATCTGACTGGGGTGTCGAGATTTATGCCGTAGCCATACCCAGAGACGCATGTAATTTTTGTATTGATGAAGGATACAAATTATACAATGATACTCCTCCGGGTAAATACTACAGGACTTACATTCAAGACAGAGTTAATGATTACTATATGTCAAAATAAATAATTGAGACAACTGTATGACATGGTTAAATGAAAAAAACTTATGAAGTTTCAACGGCTTTGTAATAAAAGCTGTTTTTTTTTCCAAATAAGAGTTTATATTGTTTTAAGTCCATAACAAGGATGAAAAAAACCGCTTGATGCAGGTAAGAATAATAAAGAACTTTCCCAATATTGGAGGTGAACTTTTGAAATATAAACAGGATATTGCAAAAACAAACACTATTGCAAACCAAAATACGAATCTAGATAATTTTTTTAGTCAATTTCAAACCATGTTTGAAGATATTTTGAAAAAGACAAATGAGATACAAGACAACCTTATAAAGCATAAAAATGAAATTGATTCTGCATTTAACGAAATTGATCTCGAGTTAAAAAACAATCAAAGCTTATTAGAAAAATGGTTTTCCGGGGAAAATAATGCACTAAAAAGGCAGCAAATCTCACAAAAAAAAATTTGGTTACTGGAGTCTTACAAAACAATACACGATAAAATAAACCAGGTTTTTTTAGATATTGAAGATCGCATAAATCGATTTAACAAAGAATCCCGGCAGGTATTGTTAAATTACAAAAATATGGAAAACAAGATCGAAGAACATAAACGAGACAGACAAGAAGTTTTTTACAATAATAATGTGTATGATCCGCAAATGGAGTCTATAGATAATTTAAATCGAGTTTTACAACAGGCGGTTGATTCTTTGAATAAGGTGCAAAGCGGAATGGCCCAAAGCAAGTTATTTGAGGAAATACAAAAAAATATTGATAACTTAATCCATTGATTCAAGATATTAATCCTTTAAAACACATTCCTTTGGGGGATATTAAATAAAGAAATCTTGGGAGGTGAATATATGTCACCTGGAAAGGAATGGAGCAAATATGCGCTCAAGAAAAAGAAAGATGTAGAAGTCTCAAACGAGCAAAAGCTCGGTATGGGAACCCATTATGTAAGTAGAGTAAACGAACCAAATAATGTCCAAGGAGGTAGTAATACGCAGATGTCTGCTCAAAATCAAACATCGCAACAGTTCAAACAGCTTTTAAACCAATTAAAAAATCAGGCTCAAACACAACAACAGCAAACCGACGACCAGGTAAATCAGGCAATTCAACAAGCCGTTGATGCGCTGACGAAAGCGCAGGAAAGTATACAGGCTAATCAAATTTATTACCAAATGAACCAACTGTTAGACCAATCGACAAAACAGCTGGCACAATTAAATCAGCAGATGACAAGCCAACAGCAGATGCAGGACACCCAGCAACAGATTCAAAACACTCAACAACAGGTTGAGAACACTCAGCAACAAGGTTCAGCAACAGGCTGAATCAGCCCAAAAAGCAAAAGATACACTTGTAGAGAAGTTGCATTAATTATTTATATTGGCGGAATCTGTTGTAAGCCTTTAGACTACGTCTCTAGGCTTACTTTTACATAAAGGTATTCGGTCGAAGAAATGTGTAAATTTGCAAGATCAAATAGAGTAAAAATCGCCGAAAAATTTACCTTGACATATTAAATGTAGATTTAATAAAATTAGTTGAGAGTATATTAGAATAAGAATATATAGGAATATTTTGTATTATAATTGTAAAATTCCTGTTAGGTGAGGCTCCTGTGCGAATACACGCCACTGCCCGGAAATGTCGAGAGACACCAATGGGTAAACAGATTTGGCCGGATTAAGGTTAAATCTAATGTGGCTGGAAATAAATTCCTAAGTCGCCCAGTGCTAAAACCGAAGACGAGGGGGGATAGAATTGTTATGCCCTTTCGTCATAGAAAGGGTTTTATTATTAAACAACAAGGTTCCCAGGTCCCGACAGCAATCTTTGATTGCGTTGCCGGGTGGAGTTCTCATTTTTATAAAAAAGGGGGCGGTAACGTGGATCCTGGTCCTAGTAGCCAAATTATAATAATTTCATTTAATATAATGGGGTCTGGTCTACCGCCTTGCGGTAATCTGATCCTCTAAATAAGGAGGATTAAAAAAATGTTGCCTAAAAAAGACGTTTTACTTATAAAACATTTGCTTGTAAATAAAAAAACTGATGAAATAAAAAGTATTTTGGCCAATCTTCATCCTGTTGATATAGCACAAATATTAGCAGACATAAAAAAAGAAAATCAAAAGTTATTTCTTCGACTAATGGATACTGCTAAGGCAGCTGAAGTAATTGAGGAATTTGAACCCTCGGAAAGGCTTGCATTACTTTCGCAAATGACTGAATCTGAAACCATTAAAATACTTGAAAATATGTCTGTTGACGAAATGATTGATATGCTTCAAAAGATGCCTAGTACTGAAGTTAAGAGGGTTTTATCAAAACTTCCCAGTGAGTATTATGATGAGTTGCAGTCTCTCCTCGAACTTGCTCATGATACCGCTGGGGGTTTAATGACAACTGATTATGTATATATATTTTCACATGTAGATGTAAGCCATGCAATTGAAGATGTAAGAAAGTTTGGACGAGATGCAGAGACGATTTACTATCTTTATGTTGTTGACGAAAACAAGCAGTTGCTGGGTGTCCTTTCTTTAAGAGAACTAATAAGTGCACCGAGGATTAAAAAAATAGAACAAATCATGCATAAAAATGTTGTCTCAGTCGATGTAGGTTTAGATCAGGAAGAGGTTGCCAAGATCATTTCAAAATATTCTTTGCTAGCCGTCCCTGTAGTAAATGAAAATAACCGACTTCTCGGTATAGTAACTGTTGATGATGCATTGGAAGTTATAGAAATGGAGAGCACAGAGGATATTTATAGGCTTGCGGGAATTGTGTTCGAAGAAGAGCTAATGACATCTTCAGTTTTTTCGGCATCTAGAAAGAGGGTCTTTTGGCTAATAATATGTCTTCTTGGAAGCATGCTTTCAGGTCTTGTAATAAAATGCTATTCTCATGTAATTGAAACATTTGTTGCGATTTCGTTTTTTATACCTGTCCTTATGGCAACAGGTGGAAATGTAGGGACACAATCTTTAGCATTATCAGTCAGGGGCCTAACTACCGGGGAAGTAAACAAAAAAAATTTTTTACAGTTTTTGGGCGGAGAAACACTCGCGGGTCTCCAGATAGGTATAATATGTGGTCTAATTCTGGGATTAGTGGCATTTATTTGGCAGGGCGACATCAGCCTTGGTTTGGCTGTAGGTTTTTCAATGTGTTTTGCTTTAATGTTGTCAGCATTTGTTGGAATTTTTGTACCTATGATATTTCAAGTATTAAATATTGATCCGGCCGTAGCATCAGGCCCGTTTATTACAACTGTGATTGATGTTTGTGCGCTTTTGATATATTTTGCGTTTTCCATATTTTTTATCAATCAGTTTTCAGCCATAGGAGTTCATTATTATCTGTGGAAACACCTACAGGGGGTGGCATTATGAAAAAGACCTTAGATCTGATGTATATCAAAAATACTATTTCAAAAGGGGATATAAACGCTTTACAAAGGATGCTGAGCGACTGTCACCCTGTTGATATCGCAGATATACTGGTTGACCTCTCACCTGACATGTCTCTGAAACTATTTAACATGTTAAATATTGACATAGCCTCTGAAGTACTAGCTGAAATCGACTCACAAAAAAGATATTTTTTCCTTACAGGTATAAAACCTCTGCATGCAGCCATGCTTTTGGGAAAATTGCCCTTTGATGATATAACAGATTTATTGAGCAACCTCGATAAAGAATTACAAGACAAGATATTATCTCTTTTAAAGATACGGGATAAGACTGACCTCAAGAAGCTTTTGCAATATGACAGAAATACAGCCGGAGGGCTGATGACAACTGAATATATTGCATTTCAAGAACAAATGAAGGCTGGCGATGTTCTAAACAAGCTCGGAGAGCTAGCACCAGATGCTGAGACCATCTACTATGTTTATGTGGTGGATGACCAAAACAGGCTTGTAGGTGTGGTCTCCCTGAGAGATTTGATCTTAGCGCCGACTGATACTCAAATTGGTGGATTTATGAAGACCGACGTAAAAAAGGTCGAGGCCAGTCTTGACCAAGAAAAGGTTGCCAAGTATATACAAAAATACGGCCTCCTGGCGCTTCCTGTTATTGACGAAAGTGGAATCTTGCTGGGGATTATTACCGTAGATGATGTAATGGAAGTAATAGAGGAAGAGGTTACTGAAGACATTCTTAAGTTTTCCGGTTCTGATGAGAAGCCGATCTCCAATGGAATTTCTACCTGGCTCAGAGCAAAAAGGCGACTTCCTTGGATATTAATTGCAGTTTTTGGCCAGATTATTTCAGGGAATATGATCAATAACTTTTCTCATGCGATCCAGACTTTTGTGGCTCTATCTTTTTTTATACCGGTGCTAATGGATATGGGTGGAAATGTGGGGACACAATCTGCCGCAATTGTTGTACGCTGGCTTGCAACAGGGGAAATAAGCAATTACTCAATAGTCAAAAATATTTTTAGAGAAGCTGCTATAGGCATAATTCTAGGGTGTGTGAACGGTATTCTCATAGCAGCAACAGCTTATATATTGGAGAGAAATATGATAATCGCAATGGTCGTTGGTATTGCAATGATTTTCAATCTGGTTTTTGCGGCTGTGCTCGGAACATTTATGCCTCTGTTATGGTATAAACTAGGCCGCGATCCGGCTGTTGCCTCAGGACCGCTTGTTACTACACTTCTCGATATCACTGGTCTTTTTATTTACTTTAGTGCAGCGGTTTTTATAATGAATATATAATTGTTAATGCTCTTACTTTGATTAAGCTATTCACATGGTGAAATGTAACAGAAAAATTTCCTATAGTTAATACTACAATGATATCAATACATTGGGAAAAAATATTAAGGGTACTGGCTATCAAATTTTGAGTTTAGACCAGCACCCCTTTTTTGTATTTATTTGTTGTCATCAGGCTCGATTTCATGTGACTCAAACCCGAGTGCTTTTTCAATAATATTATATATATCTGACATTAACGTTGCAAATCTGGTCTCAGCTTCAATGTAATTGTTTACAGTAGTATTATAACTTACTATCTGGTAAAGGTTCTGTAATTTTTTTTCTTCTTCATCGGCAGATTTTCCTGACAGTTTAATCGCTTGAACCTCAAATTGCTTTTTTCTAAAATCCTCCAACATTTTTTTGGCTTGTTGATCCCTGTCAAGTTTTTCCCTGGCTTTTTTAAATTCCTGGAACTCCTTGGTCGATGTAAGATTTCTTGCGAGCTCATGAGCCAGATCATATACAGTCATTGATAAACCCTCCCTTACTATTTATGTACTTTGTTAAATCAAAGAAATAGATTTTGTCTACAATATATATTATAATACAATTAACCGAGGAGAGCTAAAAAACATGTTTTTATGGGGCGATTTTCATACACATACGATTTATAGCCACGGGTCTGGAAGTATTGAGGATAATGTAAAGGAAGCGGTGAAAAAAGGTTTATTAGCTGTAGGCATATCCGAACACGGTCCAGCAAATATGGGGATAGGTATGAAGATAGAAGATTATGCAAAAATGAGGGATGAAATAGAAAAACTAAAAGAAATATACGAAATAAATATACTTCTTGGTTGTGAGGCTAATGTTATCAGTACTTGTGGAAAATTAGATATACCTGACAAACTTATTGAAGAACTCGATTATGTGATGGTCGGTCTTCATCCATTGGTCTGGCCTCTAAGCCTTTCTGATGGATACCATCTGGTAGTCAAAAATATTATAGCAAAAAAAATTAACCCTTGTCTTAAAAGTCAAGTTAAAATGCAAAATACAGCTATCCTTATAAATGTTCTAAACAACTATAAAGTAGATGCCATAACGCATCCAGGATTACACCTTCCCATCGATACTGCCGAGCTGGCTAAAAGTGCCGCAAAAGTGGGAACGGCACTTGAGATAAACTCTGGTCACGGATTTATGACCGAAGAATTTGTGAGAATTGCCAAGAATCATGGGGCTCGTTTTATTATAGGAAGTGATGCCCATCATCCAAATCGAGTGGGTGATTTCAGCCGAGCCGTTCAAATCGCGCAAAAGGCGGGGCTGACGAAAAAAGATATAATAAATGCAAGTTAATTATAAACCAAAAACGGAGATATTTTTTGAATGAGTTTTACTGTGATTTGATATTATCAACTATGGATTGTGTCTGAGAACATCGAGCAGGAGGAATCGATATGGATGAACTTAAATTTATAATTATAACCGGCCTCTCCGGAGCTGGCAAAACCTTAGCACTCAGAGTTTTTGAGGATTACGGTTATTTTTGTATAGACAACCTTCCTCCTGCACTTATACCCACCTTTGTCCAGTTGTGTCGCCAGAGTAGAAAGATGATAGATAGAATTGCAATAGTTACTGATATCAGGGGAGGAGGATTTTTTGACGGTTTATTTGAAAGTTTGAAAAAGGTCCAGGAGAAGGGCTCTCATTACCATATACTGTTTTTGGAAGCGTCAGATGAAGTGATTATAAAGCGTTTCAAAGAAAGCAGGCGGCGGCATCCTCTTGCGCCTGAGGGTCGTATTTTTGATGGAATAAAAAATGAAAAAAACAGGATGGCTAAATTGAGAGTTGCTGCAGATTGTATTATTGATACATCTAATAAAACCCCTGGCCAGCTGAAAGAGGAAATCGTCAGCCATTTCATTGAGCCTGAAAAAGATGAACACTTTGTCATAAATCTGGTTTCTTTCGGTTTCAAACAGGGGATTCCTCTAGATGCGGATTTGGTTTTCGACGTCAGGTTTATACCCAATCCTTTTTATGTAGATACTCTCCGCAATCTATCTGGTGAAGATCTTGAGGTAAAAAATTATGTAATGAAATGGGAGGAAAGTGTACAATTTCTTAAGAAGCTTAATGAAATGATACAGTTTCTCATACCATATTATATTAGGGAAGGAAAATCTCAGTTAATAATTGCAATTGGTTGTACAGGTGGAAGGCACAGATCAATTGCTATTGTTTCTGAGCTGGCAGTTTTACTTAAATCTAATCACTATAAAGTTATTATCGACCATAGAGATATCGACAAATAAAATGGAGTGGATTATTTTGGGCTATAAAATTGTTTGTATCGGGGGAGGGACAGGGCTTCCAAATCTTTTGCGTGGTTTAAAAGAATATACCAATGAAATAACTGCAATTGTTACGGTAGCGGATGACGGGGGAAGTTCTGGCCGTTTGAGGGATGAGATGAAAATTTTACCACCAGGGGATATCAGAAATTGCCTACTTGCCTTGGCAGATACTGAGCCACTGATGGAAATGCTTTTTCAATATCGCTTTAATTCTGGTTCATTAAAAGGTCATAGCTTTGGCAACCTTTTCCTTGCAGCAATGACCGAGATGCTTGGTGATTTCGAGCTAGCGATAAAAGAATCGAGCAAAGTACTTGCTGTTAGAGGAAGGGTACTCCCATCAACGTTGGAAGATGTGAAACTTGAAGCCGAATATGATGACGGTACCGTAATATGTGGCGAATCACGTATTCCACAGCAATCGCAAAAAATTTCGAGAGTACGTTTGGTACCCTCTAATGCCAAGCCCCTAAATGAGGCTGTTGTGGCTGTGAAAGAGGCGGATGCTGTTGTGCTAGGGCCTGGAAGCCTATACACGAGCATAATACCAAATCTATTGGTAAAAGATTTAACAGAGGCGATTTTAGAATCAGATGCAAAGAAAATATATGTTGTAAATATTATGACTCAACCAGGTGAAACGACTGGCTACTCGGCTAGCGATCATGTAAAATCAATAGTAGAGCATTCTGACGACCGCATAATTGAACATGTTGTCGTTAATGTTGAAAACATTCCTTCAAAACTGCTCTTACGATATCATGAAGAAGGTTCCATTTGTGTCTCATGTGATGAAAATGCAATTAGAAAAATGGGGTACAGGGTTGTAACCGCAGAACTTATAAATCCTAGTGATTATGTACGTCACAGCCCTAAGAAACTTGCCGATACGGTTATTAATATCCTGAACGAAAGTTGATATTATTAGACCTGTATCATAAAAATCATCAGAAGGTTTTATTAGAAGATTATAGAATAAAAAAAGAGGGGTGCGAGGCTTGTCGTTTTCTGGTGAAGTGAAGCAAGAGCTGTCGCGTATTTTTTTAGGACAATGTTGCCAAAGAGCAGAGTTGGCTGCTCTAATCCTTACGGCTGGAAGTATCAATATTCCCTGTGGGAGCAAGCGAGCTTTTATTCATATAAAGACAGAACATGCACCAACCATTAGAAAATGTTATAAGCTGTTGAAGAAATATCTTGATGGACCAATAGTAGAGCTAATTGTCAAAAGAAATAATTATTTTAAAGAACATAATCAGTATATCGTTTCCGTAAAAGCGAGCAGTGTAATATCATTCCTTTCTAATTGGAAAATAATAAAGCCGTTAGATGATAATATTTTTTTTACCTTGTTCAGCAAACCTATAATTACCAAAAGGTGTTGTAGGCGGGCTTTCTTAAGAGGTGCATTTCTTGGCAGTGGTTCAATATGTGATCCGAGAAAACCATATCACCTTGAATTTGTTGCTGCTGGAAAGGTACAGGCTGACTTTCTGGCAGAATTGGCAAATAGTTTTGGCTTAAAATCAAAAGTAACACAACGTAAAAACAACTACGTTGTATATTTAAAGGACAGCGACAAGATATCTGAACTATTAGGAATAATGGGTGCATTTAACAGCCTCTTAAAATTCGAGGATGTCAGGGTTATAAAACAAGTGAGAAATAGTGTGAATAGGGTTGTGAACTGCGAAACAGCTAACTTAAACAAGACTATAAGTGCTTCAATGAGGCAAATAGACAATATAAAGTTTTTAAAGGACGTGAAAGTCTTTTATGAACTGCCAGAGAACTTGAAAGCGATTGCAGAGGCTCGTTTAATGGCTCCAGATCTCAGCCTAAAAGAGTTGGGTGAAATGATGGACCCACCTTTGGGAAAATCTGGAGTCAGTCATAGGTTAAAGAAGATTGATAATATAGCTGAGGCTATCAAATCGAAAAAGCGTAAAATTGAGAAAACACAAAAGTCGGATTGACACAGGGGTGACTGCAGTGAATCAGTTTGTCCATCTTCACCTTCATACTAACTATAGTCTTCTCGATGGGGCATGTGATATAAAGCGTCTTGCAAGACGGCTTGTGGAAATGGGCATGAAAAGTGTTGCAATTACTGACCATGGTGTAATGTACGGTGTAGTCGATTTTTATAAGGTCATGAAATCCAATGGGATCAAACCTATCATAGGTTGCGAGGTATATATGGCAAAACGCCGGATGACCGATATGGAGCCCAAGATAGACGATGAACATTACCACTTGGTTTTGCTTGCCAAAGACAACCGGGGCTATGTAAACCTTATGAAATTGGTGTCAAATGCTTTTATCAATGGTTTTTATTACAAGCCCAGAATAGACATGGATATGCTCAGGCAGTTCAGTACAGGTTTGATAGCATTAAGTGCTTGTAAAGCAGGAAAAATACCTGATCTCATCTTAAAAGATGAATACGATAAAGCCAAGGGCTTAGTTTATAAATTTCAGGACATTTTTGGGAAAGATAATTTTTTTCTGGAATTACAGGATCATGGTATGCTGGAGCAAAAAAAAATAAATCAGGCCCTTGTTAGGCTGAGCAGAGAAACGGAGACACCAGTTGTTGCGACAAATGATGTGCACTATATTTTAAAGAATGATTCAGATGTCCACGATGCCCTATTGTGCATACAAACCGGCAAGACAATCGCAGATACCCATCGTCTTAAATTTGCATCAAACGAATTCTATTTAAAATCAGCTGATGAAATGTCATCCATTTTCAGCTACATTCCTGAAGCGATTGACAACACGCTTAAGATTGCTCAGCGGTGCAATGTCCAACTTGATTTTAACACGATACACCTTCCTACATTTAAAGTCCCAGAAGGGTTTACTCAAGATGAGTATCTTAGGAAACTTTGTTATGAAGGGCTTTATGAGAGATACCCTGATGTCACTTCACAAATAAAGGAAAGACTTGATTATGAACTGAATGTAATAGAAAGCATGAATTATTCAAGCTATTTTTTAATAGTTTGGGACTTTATAAATTTTGCCAGGAAAAGCGAAATAATCGTTGGGCCTGGCAGAGGTTCTGCAGCAGGCAGTTTAGCGGCATATTGTCTTAGAATAACAAATATTGACCCCTTAAAATATGGCCTTATTTTTGAAAGATTTCTTAATCCGGAAAGGGTGACGATGCCGGATATTGATGTAGATTTTTGTTATGAAAGACGGCAGGAGGTTATAGATTATGTAGTTCAAAAATATGGCCAGGACTGCGTCGCCCAGATTGTTACATTTGGTACAATGGCTGCGAGAGCCGCAATAAGAGATGTGGGAAGGGTGCTCGGTTATCCTTATGGAGAGGTAGATCATGTGGCCAAATTAATTCCCCTTGAGCTTGGTATGACTATAGAAAATGCAATCGAGCTAAATCCTGAGCTCAAGGAACTGTACAGAGATAACGAACGAATTAGAAAACTA
The DNA here is from genome assembly GCA_050949725.1 of Tepidanaerobacteraceae bacterium. Classification (GTDB taxonomy): domain Bacteria; phylum Bacillota; class Thermosediminibacteria; order Thermosediminibacterales; family Tepidanaerobacteraceae; genus JBMNGH01. The sequence continues at coordinate 419,418 of JBMNGH010000001.1, read as the reverse complement.
CTCGATTTGGCCAAATCGATTGAGGGTTTTCCTCGACACGCTTCAACTCATGCTGCAGGTGTAGTAATTTCAAAAGATCCTTTAGTAGAACATGTACCTTTACATAAGATAGGTGAATCGAATGTAGCCACTCAGTACCCAATGAATATACTTGAGGAACTTGGGTTGCTGAAAATGGATTTTTTAGGTCTCAGGACTTTGACGGTTATTAGAGACACGATAAAGATGATTTACATAACCAAAAGGCTGAAAGTGGAAATTGATACAATTCCACTTGATGATAAAAAGGTATATGAAATGTTGTCACAGGGCAACACTTCCGGAATTTTTCAGCTTGAAAGCCAAGGGATGAAAAAGCTTATAAAAGAATTAAAACCTGATATATTTGAGGAACTTATAGCGATAATTGGATTGTACAGGCCTGGACCACTTGGTAGCGGTGCGACTGAAGAATTCATAAAGAGCAAGAATGGTGTTAATAAAATAAATTACCTACATCCTTCATTGGAATCAATTTTGTCCGAGACGTATGGAACTATTCTTTATCAAGAACAAGTCATGAAGATCGCACAGCAATTAGCTGGTTTTTCACTTGCACAAGCTGATATCTTGCGCAAGGCGATGGGTAAAAAGAAGCAGGATGTAATGACTGCACAAAGGGAGCAATTCATCAAGGGATGTATGAATAATAAAATAGATGAAAAAACGGCAGAAAAAATCTTCGAAGAGATTTCCTATTTTGCAGGTTATGGTTTTAATAAGGCACATACTGCAGCATATGCCTTGATTGCTTACCAGACTGCATACTTGAAGACTTACCACCCGGTTGAATTTATGGCCGCTCTCTTGACTAGTGTTAAGGACAACAGCGAAAAAGTAGCTTATTATATTAGTGAATGTCGCCATATGAAAATAAATGTACTTTTACCCGATATTAATGAAAGCTTTGAAAACTTTACTGTTATACAAGGGAAGATAAGATTTGGTCTAACTGCAATAAAAAATGTAGGATATGGTTTTGCAAGGTCTATTATACAGGAACGAAATCGGGCAGGTAGATTTACCTCTTTTGAAGACTTCCTGAATCGAGTTTGTGAATTTGTAAACAAAAAGGGCTTGGAAAGCTTAATAAAAAGCGGCGCATTAGACTCTTTAGGTGTTTATCGATCACAAATGATGGCTGTTTACGAAGATGTGCTATCACATTTTCAAAAGAGCAAAAAGAATAACTTAGCTAACCAGATCTCTATTTTTGATATAGTCGAAGACAAGTCTTCTTTAAAAAAAGTTTCTCTACCGGCCATCCCTGAATATCAGCAGAGAGAACTGCTCACAATGGAAAAAGAGATGTTAGGCATTTACTTGAGCGGACATCCACTTTTGGAATACGAGCAGGAGCTGTCGGAAACGGTCACTTTTACAGGAAAAGATATTTACGATGAAAGCCTTGTTTCGGACAACCAGACAGTGGTTATTGGGGGTATTATAACGAGCGTAAAGACAAAAACCACAAAAAGCGATAAGATAATGGCCTTTATAGAGCTAGAGGATTTGACAGGGGCCATCGAAGTATTGGTATTTCCTACAATTTATGAAAAGTATTTGCAATTGTTACAAACTGACATGAAGGTATTTGTGAAAGGAAGGATAAGTCATAAAGAAGATGAGTTGCCCAAGGTTATAGCTGAGGAAATTTTTCCGCTTGACACTAACAAAAAAAGGTACTTGATAATTTCCGTTTCTGACGGGTACCAATCAAAGGTAAAGGAAATGAAAAAGCTTTTTTCTCAGTATCCGGGTAAAACACCTGTGATATTATATTTAAACGAGCAAGACAAGTCCTATATGCTGGATTATAAGGTGAATGTGACATATGGATGTTTAGAGAAACTGAGTAAACTTTCTGGTATTTCGCACATGGCTTTATGGGATGGTGTCTAGAACGGGATTTTTATAGCTTAAGATTTAAGTTTTTAACATAATCTTATGTCAATAAAGGAGGATTTGTGCTGTGTGGACGGTGATTTATATGGCTACTGACAAAAAGACAGCTGCAAAAGTTGAAAATGCCATTAAAAGCGAAGGGTTTCTTGTAAAAATGAGAGAGATAATGAAAAGCAAACGACATGGTAGTTGCATAGAGATTTTGGTTCCGGAGTCGGAAGCTCAAGAAGCTCAAAGGGTAATATTGGAACAAAATCTGTGAAAAGGGGAATATTTATGAAGCGAATAGGGGTGCTTACCAGCGGAGGAGACGCACCTGGTATGAACGCCGCAATAAGAGCTGTTGTACGTAAAGCCACCTTCTACGGGATGGATGTTTACGGCATAAAGAAGGGTTACTCAGGGCTTATTAAATCAGATTTTGTTAAACTTGACATAAGCTCAGTAGGCGATATAATTCATCGGGGCGGTACCATTTTGAGATCTGCGAGAAGTACGGAATTTTTGACAGAAAAAGGTCAAGAAAAAGCAATAAGGAATCTGGAGGCTTTCGGTATTGAAGGTGTTGTAGTAATAGGGGGTGACGGATCTTTTAGGGGAGCCATTGCTCTATCTGACAAGGGCGTTGCTACCGTGGGCATTCCTTGTACCATAGATAATGACATAACTTTTACGGATTACAGCATTGGTTTTGATACCGCCGTCAATACTGTTGTTGAGGCCGTCAACAAGATTAGGGATACGGCAACTTCACATGAACGCACCTTTGTAATTGAAGTCATGGGAAGAGAATCCGGGCACATTGCACTTTATTCGGGTCTGGCGAGTGGGGCAGAAACCATTCTGCTTCCGGAAATACCATTTGATATAGATTCAATTTGCACAAAGATAAAGTCGGGTTATAAAAGGGGCAAGCTTCACAGCATAATTGTCATTGCAGAAGGTGCAACAAGCAGTCTAGAACTTGCAAATAGGATAAAAAACGAGACGGGATTTGAAACAAGGGTAATAATATTGGGACATCTCCAGCGAGGAGGAACCCCTACTGCTTTTGACAGGATACTTGCCAGTAGGTTAGGCGGTAAAGCAGTCGAGATTATAGAAAAAAACGTCAGTGGTAAAATGGTAGGTATTATAAACGGGCAATTGGTGACAAATGATATTCGAAAGGCTTTAAATACGGTCAAGCCGATTGATAAGGAATTGTATGAACTGGCAGGAATACTGTCTATTTAAGTGTTATTTTTACATGCATCCTCAAAGTTTATAAGAAAAGGTTTCTTTGTTGATAACGAGAAGGTACTTGACAATTAATTGTGTCGACCAATGATGTTGTCAGACAGAGAAATATAGAATGCAACGTAGAAATATCTTAAAAACACGAGTTAAAAACAATACTTTGCCTTATATTAGTATTCACTATCTTGACTCCATTAAAACCAGATGATAAAATACTTAACAATATCCGTGCTGAAAAATGAAATTGTTAGGTAGTGGATTTATCAAGCACTCCGGTAATACCAGCCGGTTGGTCAATGATTTGTTTAAGAGCAGGTTTTGGAATACAGTGAGCACTTGAAGTGGTAGTAGTTAACTTTTGCTTGAAAATGTGCTCTGTTTTTTTATACCTTTAAATGTGATGATGGAGAGAAAGGCGAATGGTTTTGGAAAAGAGAGCCGGGTAAGGTGAAAGCCGGTCCAATAGCATCGCTTTATGCTCGCTCCTGAACAGCCCGGGTGAATCATAAGTAGTCCGGAGCCGCATTAGGCGTTAATCCGAAGTAGAATTTGTTCTGCTTCCTGAGGTCGAGCTATATACTGGCTTGGCAAAGCAGGGTGGTACCACGGGGTAATGCCCCTCGTCCCTGAAAGTTTACAGGGATGAGGGGCATTTTTTAGTGCGAAACGCAAGGTTCCCGGGCCCCGACTGGCAATCTCTGATTGCTTAGTCGGGTGGGGTTCTTTAGAGAAGCGCAAGGTTCCCGGGCCCCGACTGGCAATCTCTGATTGCTTAGTCGGGTGGGGTTCTTATATTCAAGTAAAGGTGGTGTTAGTTTGAAGATTTCATGTTCTGATGCTCTAGTAAAATCACTTGAAATAGAAGGTGTAGAAATAGTTTTCGGATATCCTGGTGGGGCTATTCTCCCAGTGTATGATTCCCTGTATAAATCTAATAAGTTGCGGCACATACTTACTCGTTCCGAACAGGCTGCGGCACATGCGGCTAGTGGCTATGCCAGAGTTACTGGCAAAGTCGGTGTCTGTATGGCAACCTCTGGCCCAGGGGCTACAAACTTGGTTACTGGAATCGCTACTGCCTATATGGATTCAATCCCCATGGTTGCTATTACAGGCCAAGTTGCAACAGGTTTGATTGGACGCGATGTTTTTCAAGAAGTTGACATAACAGGTGCTACCGCCCCTTTTACAAAGCATAATTATCTAGTTAAAAATGCAGAGGATCTGCCGCGAATAGTAAAAGAAGCATTCCATATTGCTGCTACAGGCAGGCCTGGCCCTGTATTAATAGATCTCCCAAAGGATATAGCTGAAGAAATAATCAACTTTGAATATCCTGAGCATATTAACTTAAGGGGGTATAAACCTAACATTGATGGCCATCCTCTTCAGATATCAAAAGCCGCAGCAGCCATCAATAAGGCATCCAGGCCGGTGATCTGTGCCGGTGGAGGGGTTATCATGGCAAGGGCTGAAGAGGAACTCATGATGCTGGCTGAAAAGGCTAAAATTCCGGTCGCTACTACACTAATGGGAATTGGTTCTTTTCCCGAAAACCATCCCTTATCACTGGGAATGCTTGGGATGCATGGACTTCCGGGAGCTAACATTGCGGTAACCGAGTCTGACCTAGTCATAGCAATTGGTGCGCGTTTTGGCGATAGGCTTACCGGCAAGGTAAAAGGCTTTGCGCCACAGGCCGATATTATACACATTGACATCGATCCTGCTGAAATAGGTAAAAATGTAAACACAAGTATTCCTATAGTAGGTGATGTGAAGCGCGTTATGTGCGAAATAATTAAGCAGGTTAAGCAAAGGGAGCATACCGGGTGGAACGGGCGAGCTTCTGAGCTGAAACAAAGGAAAGGCACCTATAGCACAACAAACAAACTTTGCCCACAGGAGGTGATTGAGGAACTCTCAAATAGGACAAAAGGGGATGCCGTAATTACTACCGAGGTTGGGGGTCATCAGATGTGGGCAGCACAGTATTACGAGTTTATAAAGCCGAGAACATTCATATCTTCAGGTGGTCTTGGGACAATGGGTTACGGTTTACCAGCAGCAATTGGCGTAAAAATAGCAAAACCCGATCAGCTTGTTGTCAATATATGCGGTGACGGGAGCTTCCAAATGAATTTAACTGAAATGGCTACAATGGTGGAAAATGAATTGGATATTAAGATAATATTATTTAACAATAAAGGGCTTGGTCTTGTAAGGCAACTGCAGCAATTTTACTGTGATGGCAGGTACAATCAGGTGCATTTTGAATTTGTCCCTGATTATGTGAAACTGGCTGAAAGTTACGGAATCAAGGCTATAAGGATTGACAGGCGTGAACAACTTTCAGAAGCACTTGATTTGCTGTTGTCTGAAAAGACCGGTTATTTACTGGAATGTGTTGTGGATATAGAAGAAAATGTATACCCAATGGTATTAAACGGGTCTCCCATAAACGAAATGATAGGAGGGGAGTACGTATGAACACAACGCTTTCAGTGCTTGTCGAAAACCATCCAGGCGTCTTGTCGAAGGTAGCCGGGCTCTTTAGCCGCAGGGGATTTAATATTGACAGTTTAGCAGTTGGTAGAACGGAAAACCCGGAGATTTCCCGAATGACAATAGTGGTGGAGGGTGATGAGTATGTTGTAGAACAGGTAAAAAAACAGCTCAATAAACTCATTAATGTAATCAAGGTGAGCAAAATAGACCCTCGGGACTCGGTCAGCCGGGAGCTTCTACTGATTAAAGTAGATGCCGAGCCTCAAATTAGATCTGAAATTATCCAGATTGCAGAGATATTTCGGGCGAACATCGTTGATGTCAGCAGGAAATCCATGATAATAGAATTGACCGGAGATAAGGGAAAACTGGAAGCATTTGAGGAAATATTAAAACCCTTTGGCATAAAGGAATTAGTCCGGACTGGAATAATTGCCGTCAATAGGGGCAATAAAACAATCAAAGTAGAGGAGGAATACTAAAAAATGGCAAAGATTTATTATGATAGCGATGCAGATCTAAAAGTTTTCGACGGGAAGACCGTTGCGGTTGTTGGATACGGCAGCCAGGGCCATGGCCATGCGTTGAACTTAAAGGACAGTGGAGTTAACGTAGTTGTAGGCCTATACGAAGGAAGCAAGTCTTGGAAGTTGGCCGAAGAATCGGAGTTAACTGTTAAGACTGTAGGAGAAGCAGTAAAACAAGCACAAGTTATCATGATCCTTGTCCCCGATCACGTTCAGCCTCAGATATACAGGGACGAAATAGAACCGAATTTGAAAAAAGGGGATGCCCTCGCATTTGCTCATGGGTTTAACATAAGATATCATCAAATAGTACCACCGGAATTTGTGGATGTGTTTATGGTTGCCCCAAAAGGCCCCGGGCATCTTGTTAGGAGGATGTATGTCCAAGGCGAGGGAGTCCCCTGCCTTTTAGCTGTAGAGCAGGATTATACAGGAAATGCAAAACAAATAGGGCTGGCTTACGCCAAAGGCATCGGCGGTGCTCGTGCCGGCGTGATCGAGACGACATTTGCAGAAGAGACGGAGACAGATCTTTTCGGTGAGCAATGCGTTTTGTGTGGAGGAATTACTGAACTGATCAAAGCAGGTTTTAACACACTTGTAGAAGCCGGGTATCAACCTGAAATAGCGTATTTTGAGTGTCTGAATGAAATGAAGCTGATAGTCGACATGATTTACGAAGGCGGTATAGGTTGGATGCGTTATTCAGTTAGTGATACGGCCAAATACGGTGATATTACCGTTGGCAAGAGAATTATCAATGAAGATGTGCGCAAAGAGATGAAAAAAGTGCTTGAAGAGATAGTAAGTGGGGAATTTGCAAAGAAGTGGATTCTGGAAAACCAGGCTAACAGGCCCGTATACAAGACGATCCTTGCCAGAGAAGCCGAGCATCCAATAGAGAAGGTTGGGGCAAAACTGCGAGAGATGATGCCCTGGCTGAAAAAATAATAATTTCAGGAGAAAATTTGCCTTTAAGGGAATTTGCACTTTGTGTAAATTCCCTTGGGCAGAGTTAAAACCAATTTTTTAAAGACTTAATCATTGCTAATTTATCATCTTTACTTTAGATTGCTAATTTTTCATTTCTACTATAGTTTAATCAGATAAGGGGAAAGCGGGTTTAGTTAATTACTTCAGAATATTTGAAAATATTATGAAATTTAGGACTTAATGGAGGTAAACCAGTATGAGCAGGAAGATACGAGTTTTTGACACAACCCTAAGGGATGGTGAACAGTCACCAGGGGTAACTTTAAATGTTCAGGAAAAACTGGAGATAGCAAAGCAACTTTCGAGAATGTCAGTTGATGTAATAGAAGCGGGTTTTCCAATAGCGTCAAATGGTGATTTCAAAGCGGTTCAGGTCATTGCCAAAAATGTCAAGGGAACTGTAATAGCGGGTTTGGCAAGGGCCGAAGCCAAAGATATAGATAGGGCTGCTGAGGCTTTGAGGTTTGCCGAAAGTGGCAGGATTCATACTTTTATTGCATCATCGCCTATCCACATGAAATATAAACTTAAAATGACACCTGAACAAGTACTGGAAAGGGCTGTAGAGGCTGTCAAAAGGGCGAAAACATACACTGAAGACGTGGAGTTTTCTGCTGAAGATGCTTCCAGGTCTGATGTGGATTTTTTGTGCAGGCTCTTTTCAGAGACAATTAAAGCAGGAGCTACGGTTATTAACGTTCCGGATACGGTTGGATATTCTACACCGCATGAATTTGGAAGTCTGATAAGAATGTTGCTCGAACGAGTGCCCGAGATGGATAGGGTTATTGTAAGTGTTCATTGTCATAACGATTTGGGCATGGCTGTAGCGAACTCCCTCGCAGCGGTTGAAAACGGAGCGACACAGGTTGAGTGTGCTGTCAATGGATTGGGAGAGCGGGCGGGAAACGCTGCGCTCGAAGAATTGGTGATGGCACTTGTGACACGTAAAGATTACTTTGGTGTGGATCTAGATGTCGATACAAGACATATTTATCGAACGAGCAAGCTAGTCAGCACGATTACAGGTTTATATGTCCAGCCGAACAAGGCCATTGTGGGTGCAAATGCCTTTGCTCATGAATCGGGCATCCATCAACACGGTGTGCTCTCAGAAAAGTCTACTTACGAAATAATGACACCCCAGTCGATCGGTCTTGCCTCAAACAGGATTGTATTGGGCAAACTTTCAGGCCGACATGCGTTTTCACAAAGGCTGACAGAGCTTGGTTATGAATTGACAGATACGGAAATCAATAAAGCTTTTGAGCGGTTTAAAGACCTTGCAGACAAAAAAAAGGAAATTACCGACATGGACATTGAAGCAATTGTGGAAGATCAGGTATCAAGGATACCTCAGATAATAAAGCTTAAATATTACCAAACATCCAGCGGAAATCGCGCTATTGCCACTTCCACAGTAAGGGTAACAATTGAGGGGAAGAGCGTAGAAGAGGCCGCAACCGGCGACGGCCCAATAGATGCAACATACAAGGCTTTAGAAAGGGCTTGCAATATTAGCTGCAAGCTGGTCGATTACTCCATTAAATCGGTTTCTGGAGGGAAAGAAGCTCTTGGTGAGGTTGTTGTAAAGGTGGAAAAAGACGGAAAGATATTTATCGGCCGAGGCTTGAGTACCGACATAATTGAGTCAAGTGCTCTTGCCTATACTGATGCTTTAAATAAAACATATTATAATGGCAACTTACACCACGATATTAGTAAAAGTTAAATGGGGGTTAAATAAATTGGGAATGACGATTACTCATAAAATTCTTGCCATGCACTCAGGAAAAAAATGCGTAGAACCTGATGAGCTCATAATGGCAAAGGTTGATCTAGTACTCGCAAATGATATTACAGGACCGGTTTCAATTGAGGTTTTTGAAAACAGCGGAGCGAAAAAAGTATTCGACAATGAAAAAATAGCACTTATTCCCGATCATTTTACACCGAATAAAGATATAAGGTCAGCAGAGTTGAGCAAGAGGTTGAGAGATTTTGCCAGGCGGCATGACATAAAACACTACTATGAGGTGGGCCGGATGGGGATAGAGCATGCCCTTCTGCCAGAACTCGGGATTGTACTGCCGGGTGATCTTGTCGTTGGGGCCGATTCTCATACATGTACTTATGGGGCTATAGGAGCATTTTCGACAGGAGTCGGCAGCACCGATGTTGCATATTCGATGATGACAGGAAAATGCTGGTTCAAGGTTCCCGAAACCATGAAAATAATATTTCACGGCAAACCGGCCAAATGGGCTACTGGAAAGGACTTGATACTTTACGTGATCGGAGATATAGGTGTTGATGGTGCTCTGTATAAGTCTATGGAATTTGCCGGTGAAGCAATTTCGCACCTTACAATGGACGAAAGGTTTACCATTTGCAATATGGCGATTGAAGCAGGTGCTAAAAACGGTATCATTGAGCCTGATGAGAAGACTGCGGTTTATATAAAGAATAGGGCAGATAGATCTGGCGTATTTCTTCAAAGTGATCCGGATGCGTTGTTCAGTGAAGTAATAGAATACGATGTAACAAAGATAGAACCGCTTGTGGCGCTTCCTCACCTGCCATCAAACGTTAAGAGTGTAAGAGAAGTGAGCGACATACAGATAGATCAGGTTGTAATCGGTTCCTGCACCAATGGAAGGCTTGAGGACATGAGAGTTGCGGCAAAGGTATTGAAAGGCCGCAAGATTCATCCATATGTGAGGATGATCGTAATACCTGCCACCCAGCGAGTTTATCTGGACATGATTAAGGAGGGACTTGTCGAAATTTTTATAGAAGCTGGTGCTGCTGTGAGCACACCCACGTGCGGCCCATGTCTGGGCGGTCATATGGGAATATTGTCAAAAGGCGAAAGGGCAGTTTCAACTACTAACCGAAATTTTGTAGGCAGAATGGGCCATCATGAAAGCGAAATCTATTTATCCAGCCCTGCTGTTGCGGCTGCCTCTGCCATAAAGGGTAGGATTGCACATCCGGAGGAGGTAGTATCTCATGATTTATAAGGGGAAGGCATGGAAATTCGGTGACAATGTAGATACAGATGTCATAATACCTGCAAGATACCTAAACATTCGAGATGTAAATGAACTGGCTTCCCACTGCATGGAAGAGATTGACCCACAATTTACAAAAAAAATCTCCACAGGCGACATTATTGTTGCTGGAAAAAATTTCGGATGCGGGAGCTCCAGGGAGCATGCTCCTCTGGTGATTAAAACCGCAGGAATCAGCTGTGTTATTGCCTGTTCCTTTGCACGCATTTTTTACAGGAACGCCATAAACCTGGGACTGCCCATTTTAGAATGCCCTAATATTGTCACAGATGTAAGGCAGGGTGATAATATTTATGTAGATACATCACAAGGGTTCATAAAGAATCTAACTAACGGTAAAACCTATAAGGCATATCCCTTTCCGGATTTTATACGGGAAATTATCGATGCCGGTGGGCTTATTAAATATGCCAAAAAGGGAGGGGTGTGTGATGCATAATATCGCAGTTCTTCCGGGAGACGGAATTGGCCCGGAGGTCACCAATGAAGTTATAAAGATACTCCAAGGTATAAGTGAAAAGTACAGAATAACCATGAACTTTCATTATGGGTTGGTCGGTGGTGCCGCTTTGGATGAGCTGGGGGAGCCGCTGCCCAAAGATACGGTTGATCTTGTGCTAAACTCTGATGCAATTTTATTTGGTGCTGTCGGGGAACCGAAATGGGATGGTGTTGAAAGGCGTCTTCGACCTGAACAGGCCATATTAGGCCTTAGAAAAAATCTTGGTCTATATGCAAACTTAAGACCTGCAAGGCTTTTTACTGCATTGAGATCCGCTTCGGCCCTTAAAAATGAGCGCTTACAAGAAGGCTTCGATATATTGATCGTGAGGGAATTGACAGGTGGTCTATATTACGGTACTCCGAAGGGAAGGAAACTGGTTGGCGGCAAGCTGGAAGCATTTGACACAATGGCATATACTGAAGACGAGATTGAAAGGATTGCAAATATTGCTTTTGAAGCCGCCCAAAACAGGAGAAAGCGCCTAACATCGGTAGATAAGGCCAATGTGCTGGAAACATCAAGGCTTTGGAGAGAAGTGGTGGAAAGGATTTCTGCAAATTATCCGGAAGTATCCCTTTCCCACATGTATGTTGACAATTGCTGTATGCAGTTGATTTCAAATCCCGAGCAATTTGATGTCATATTAACAGAAAATACGTTCGGCGATATAATCAGCGATGAAGCTGGGGCTTTGACAGGTTCGCTCGGCACTCTCCCATCTGCCAGCATTGGTGATGGAAAACCATTTATTTATGAGCCGGTTCACGGTTCTGCACCCGATATGGCCGGAAAAGGGATGGCCAATCCAATTGGGTGTATCCTTTCCGCAGCTATGATGCTGGAATACTCTTTCGGTTATCATAAAGCTGCCAAAGCTGTAATATCGGCGGTTGAAAAGACATTGGATATGGGGTATAGAACTTGTGATATGGCATCAGATGGCGAAAAAGTAGTAACGACTAAAGAGATGGGTGAAGCGATTAAAGAAAACTTAACAAAATAACTAATGAGCAGTTTTACTATTGGGTCAATGAGAAGGTTAAAAAAATTATTAGATCTGCATGAAAAAATAAATGATCATTATTAATTCAATACACAATTTTAAAATTGTTCCTCCCAGGATACCGATAAGGGTTCCGAAACCAATGTGAATCGCCTTTTCTAATTCCTTTCTCTGTAACAACTCAGTTACTACGGTACCGAGAAAAGGACCGACTACAATGCCTAACGGGCCAAGCAAAACAAAACCGAGTAATGTACCGATTATTGCTCCCCAGGCTGCTTGTTTGCTGCCTCCAAACCTCTTTGTTCCGACTGCTGAAGCGAGGAAGTCGATGAAAAAGGTTAAAATAAGCAGCAAACCTTGCAATATGAAGAATTGAGCATTTAATGTTTGGAATCCTGTCAATAAACCATAGAGAAGCATACCACCGTATATTAGAATAGCGCCAGGCAAAACAGGCAATACAGTTCCAAGCAGCCCGGTGATAAATAAAATAATCGATAAAACTAAAGCTACTGTCTTCAAATTTGGAACTCTCCTTAATAAATTATTTAAGGTTTTAAGTTATATAAAAAAAGGAACATATAAAAGAATAATATTGTCTGACTCACTCAGCAAGATTATTTAAATAAAGTATTATTGTAGTTAACAGTATTTTTTAACCGTATTGCAATTAATAGGGGTAATCAGACAAATTCAGTGTTAGTTAGTAATTACCATAAAATATAGGGGTTAACATTTGTTTTATTAAAGTTTATCTTGTTAAGATCGTTTCGATCAAACGTTTTAAATTTTTCTCGAATTTTTCATTCTGTTCAGGTTCCCTTTTTTTGAACTTTGTATATTTATCGTGTTTTCTCCGAATTTCCCTGTTGATATGCCTGCGGGCAAGCAACTGTTCGATGTTCTTAGATGAAATTACTAGGCCATTTTGATTGATGCAAAAGCACCTTAATTTATTATATCATACACGAGCTAAAACAAATAGCAACAGGTTATATATAGTTTCAACCTTACATTTTTTGTTCCGGAGGCCTTAACCCTAATTTAGTTGTGCGCACAAATAGGAAATGCTAAAATAATATCAGGTATAAAATTTATAGCATACTAATTGAATTAATTATAGACAACGGAAAATAGAAGATTAATTTGGTTATATACAAATTTTAATGGAGTTTTAATGATTTTTGAATTATCCTTGAAGATTATGTTGCTATAATAAGACCATAATTAAGTAACGGGAGGCTACTTTTATGGTTACTTTGGAGCAAGTGGAAAAATTGCGTGAAAAAACTAATCTTTCTTATGACGAAGCCAAGGCAGAACTTGAAAAGACAAATGGGGATATTCTCGAAGCAATAATTAATCTTGAAAAGGAGAATCGTATTCCAGCGCCTGAGGGAGGCGGTTATTACAATTCAAGGAAGGTACGGCAAAACTCGGAAAGCGATTACCGTAAGGATGAACCCGAACAAGTTTTCTCGAATGATGAGGGCAGTGGTTTCGGAGATTTAGTTAGCAAATTTTTTAAATGGTGTGGGAAAATAATTAACTTAGGAAACAGGAACAATTTTGAGGTTAGAAGGGCGAAGAAAAAATAATAACAGTTCCGGTTACCGTATTGGTATTGCTGTTAATATTCGCGTTTTGGATTATCGTTCCTCTTATCATTATAGGGCTTTTCTTTGGGTACAGATATAAGTTTATAGGCCCTGATTTGGGTAAAGAAAAAGTAAATAGCACTTTGGATTCAGTTGCCGAAGCGGCGGAGAATTTAAAGAAGGAAGTAAGGGATAGTAATAATGAGAGAGCAAAGAGGGAAGATCCTGATAATCGAGGATGAAGAAAAAATAGCGCGTTTTGTAGAGCTGGAGCTGGAATTTGAAGGTTATGAAGTGAAAAAGGCATTTAACGGGAGGGACGGGTTAGAACTTGCGAAAGCCCGCCCCTTTGACCTTGTTCTGCTTGATATTATGTTGCCTGGTCTAAACGGGATTGAGGTTCTCCGAAGGATTCGGCAGTTTTCGGATGTGCCGGTTATTCTCCTTACCGCCCGTGATGCTGTCGTAGATAAAGTTACAGGGCTTGACGGAGGGGCCGATGATTATATTACCAAGCCTTTCGCGATTGAAGAGCTGCTTGCCCGAATCAGGGCTTGTCTCAGGAAAAGAGCCGGCTGTCAATAGCCAGATGAAAACACAATCGGTGCTCCATGGCAGGAGAACTATGTGCTTGACCCGATGAAGAGGGAAGCTCGGGTGAAGGATAACTTACTTGATTTGACGAAGCGTGAGTTCGATTTGCTGCAATTCCTTGTAGAAAACAAGGATATTGTCGTAAAGCGTGAAACCTTGCTCGAACGTATATGGGGCTACGATTTCTCAGGCGGGACAAATGCAGTGGATGTTTATATCAGATATCTTCGTGCTAAGATTGAGGAACCATTTGGGCTTAAACTGATACATACCGTTCGCGGAGTGGGGTATGTGATTAAGGATGAGTAATACGAAAAATACGCACTCAACCAGCCTAACTGATAAAATACGTTCATCCCTCGTCATAAAACTTAATATGCGAATGATCGGGAGGCTGTTCGCCGGATTTTTATCAATAAACTTGCTCATCCTTTTAATGAGCCTCTCAGTTACCATGTGGAAGGCGGAAGAAGGGGCGCAGGACATAATTAAAGCAATGAGCCTTCTCCTGGCAATTTACAATCATTAAACTATCCTTTCACATTCTCAGGCTACCAAGTCCTGGTTGAAGAACAATTGCCTAAAGGAATAACACTCCCTAGCATTATACAAAAGCGTTTGCCTGTAAAGGCTGATGATGTAAAGCGGAGTTTTAGCCTGCCCAAGGTTCATGATGAAAAACATTTATTGGGGAAAATAGGTTTAGCAAAGTATAATCTGGCATTTATTCTAAATGGCACATCATACAAAATGGTGTACGATTTGGGCGAATGATTTAAAGCTGCTTTTATTTTTAGCTTTTATCGTCTCATCATGTGAGCTGTTGATTTTAATTAACAATATAGATAAAAGGTTCGAGGGCTGATTAGGAGAACTCTTAAGCCTTTGTCCGAGATGGCCGAAAAAGCAAGGCAACTTAATGATGAAGTTTTTGATATGCGTTCCATGGCAAACGGCACGCGTATCAAGGATTTGGCCGGTGCCATCAGCGATATTGACGCGAGCAGGCTTGACAGGCGCATTTCTGTGGACGGTTCCCAAAACGAGCTCAAAGCACTTAGCATCTGCCATAAATGATATGCTAAATCGCATCAGCGCTTCCTATCATTCACAATTGAGGTTTGTCTCTGATGCCTCCCATGAGCTGCGCACACCTATATCCGTCATTCAGGGATATGTGAATCTCCTTGACCGTTGGGGTAAAAATGACGAGAAAACCATGCAGGAATCCATCGACGCCATCAAGAGTGAGACGGAGAACATGAAGGACTTGGTGGAACAGCTTCTCTTTCTTGCCCGCGGTGACAATGAAACCATACGGCTTCACAAACAGGATTTTGACGCTTGTGAAGTAGTAGGTGAGATAATCTCAGAGACACAAATGATAGACCCAAGTCACAATTTTGAAATGGAACTGAAGAGGCCCGCCTATATCAATGCTGACAAGCAACTTTTTAAGCAAGTAATACGAATACTTGTGGACAACAGCATAAAATATACGCCCAGTGGAGAGAAAATTATTATCAGAATCGTTTGTGAAGAAAGTTCAGTTCGTATTACTGTTCAAGATAATGGTATTGGGATAGCACCTGAAGAATTGCCCAATATTTTTGAACGTTTTTATCGGTCAGACGAATCGAGGGCAAGGAAGACAGGAGGTTCGGGTCTGGGGTTATCTATTGCCAAATGGATAGTGGAGCGTCACGGGGGTTACTTTGAGGTATGGAGCAGACTGAATATAGGCACGCGCATATCTGTTGTATTTCCAACAGCCTAAGAGGTAATGCGACTATTGACAGTGAGTTGACCAATTTATATAATTGTATTAAGTATTAAGCGCAAAAATTTTATGGAAGGACAAGGTATTGGCTCAGATGAAGAACTAATTCACTCTAAGGACAGTTAAAGACGAAGTGAGTAAAGCCCTAAAAGAGGGCTGTATTTGCGTGCGCATTATTTAGAATTCATGAGTGGATAGTGTCTTCGCTGTATTTGGTACTTTGCATAAGTAAATAGTTTTAACCTTAAATTAAGTATATGATCTCAATGTGTGGGTCGCAAAGTATTACCCCATGTTGTTTTTTGAAATTTGATATTAGGTTAATATCTTGACACTATCCTCTCCAATTACTCGGAGGGGTTTTTTATGCTTTTGATGGAATGTGCCAATATAAAAAAATACTACGGCAATAGATTGATATTAGAAGTTGAAAACTTCAAAATCTATACAGGTGATAGAATAGGTGTTGTAGGTGTAAATGGGGCAGGAAAGACAACCTTAATCAAAATCATGAGCCAGAGGCTGAAACCAGATGAAGGTTGGGTAAGACTGTACACACCGTGCTCTTTTGTATCACAATTTGAAGCACCTTACAACAAAAGCATCAGTAAAGAGATGGCTTCAAGATTCAGTGTTCCGACTACCTGGAGTGACAATATGAGCGGAGGAGAGAAGACGAGGTTTAAGATTGCTGCCTGTTTAAGCAATAACAGTCCGCTCATATTTGCCGATGAGCCTACAAGCAATGTTGATATGGAAGGCATCGAGCTCATGGAAAAAATGTTCGGGGAATGTGTAGGTGCTTTAGTTCTTGTAACCCATGACAGATATCTGTTGGATAAGCTATGCAACAAGATATTGTTTATAGATAATGGCAAAATAAAAATATATAAAGGAAACTATAGTGATTTTGTCTCCCAGAATACCGAAGAGAAAAAGAGAGATCATTTTGAATATGAGCAGTATTTGACAGAAAAGCAAAGACTTGAAAATGTTATTGTCAAGATAAAAAAAAGGGCAAAGAAAATTAATAGAACACCGAAGCGCATGGGGATTTCCGAGGCAAGGCTGCATAAGATGGGCGGTCAAAAGGGGAAGGCTAATCTTGAAAAGGCTATAAAAAATGTAGAAAAAAGGATTGAGCATCTTGAAATTAAGGAGAAACCCAAAAAACAGGAGGCAATTAGGCTGGATATTGCACATTTGGATATTTTACACAGCAAGCTTGTTGTAGAAGGCAAAAAGGTAAACAAGGCATTTGATGACAAAATTATTTTCGATGATGCAGAATTTAGCATCTACAATGGTTCGAAAATAGCTTTAATCGGCCCTAATGGCTGTGGAAAAACCACATTGTTAAAAATGATAATAGAAAATGAGCCTTCCATAAAAATTGCCTCAAGTGTGAGGATGGGTTATTTTAGCCAAGACTTGAATATATTGGACAATAACTTGACCATATTAGAAAATGTGATGAATAGTAGTATTTATAAAGAGAACTTCGCTAGAGCTCTACTGGCAAGGCTTTTATTTAAACGTGAGGAAGTCCATAAAAAGGTAGATATGTTAAGTGGTGGTGAGAGGGTCAAGGTTTCTTTTGCAAAAATACTGCTGCAAGATGTAAATTTACTACTATTAGATGAGCCAACTAATTATTTGGACATTAAGTCCATTGAAGTTGTTGAGGATGCTTTCAAAGAGTATGACGGAACTTTAATATTTGTGTCCCACGACAGAAAACTTGTAAGCTCTGTGGCGAACCACATAATGACAATTGATAATCACAAAATAAACGTTTTTAAAGGAAATTATGCGGAGTATTTAGAAAGCATAAACACAAACCAGGATACTAATAAAGGGGAAATCCAAAAACAGATTTTAGTATTAGAAAATCGCCTTTCAGAGATAATAGGTAAACTGTCAATAGCAACGAAGAAAGAAGATATATCTGCATTTGACTGCGAATACCATGAAGTATTAAGAAAGCTTAAAAGGTTGAAAAAAAGATTACGAAAATAAAAAATGTGGTTGTTTTTTTAAAAGCCTCGTGTTATACTTATGTTTAATAATCTAAAAGCCGTGAAGAGAAGAGTAGCAGTTATTTCAGGCTAAAGAGAGTCGGTAAAAGGTGAAAGCCGATGCCGGGGAACTACTGTGAAGATCGTCTTGGAGCTGCCAGAGTGAAAACCGAGTAATTCTGGCCGGGGCCCCTTATTCAAGGGGAATTGGCCCCCGTTATAGAGGCCGGGTATCGGGCTAAATGCCCCGTACCTGCTGAGGTCTGTGACCGCAAGGCACAGAAGAATCAGGGTGGTAACGCGAAGCCTTTCGCCCCTTAAAGCGAAGGGCTTCTTTTTTTAGTTATTTTTATTAAAAGCTTTGTCAGAGGTGAGGATATTGACCGGAGCTGAACTGTTGCTAGAGACATGCGAAAGGATGGGTGTTGATACCATTTTTGGATTTCCGGGTGGTTCTGCACTTCCAATTTATGATGCAATTTATAAAAATACCAAAATACGGCATATTAGAACGGTCCACGAACAGGGCGCAGCTCATGCTGCCGATGGTTATGCG
The DNA here is from genome assembly GCA_050949725.1 of Tepidanaerobacteraceae bacterium. Lineage (GTDB taxonomy): Bacteria > Bacillota > Thermosediminibacteria > Thermosediminibacterales > Tepidanaerobacteraceae > JBMNGH01. The sequence continues at coordinate 401,076 of JBMNGH010000001.1, read as the reverse complement.
AGGGCAACGGGCAAGGTCGGCGTTGTTTTGAGTACATCGGGGCCAGGGGCGACAAACCTTGTGACAGGTATTGCCAATGCTTATATGGACTCTGTACCGATTGTGGCTTTTACCGGTCAGGTGCCGATTAGCCTACTGGGAAAGGATTCTTTTCAAGAGGTTGATATTACGGGTATTACCCTTCCCATTACAAAACACAGCTTTATTATCAGGGATAAAAAGGACATAGCCAAAAAAGTTGAAGAGGCTTTTATCATAGCTACTACCGGCAGGCCGGGACCGGTCCTTGTAGATCTTCCCAAAGATATCATGTCAGGTGAGATAGATGAGTCGAGTGTAAACAAAAATGTAAACGGATTTGTCAAGTCTTATAAATTTAAGCAGCGGCTTCTACCGGACATTGATGATTTGTTAAAGAAGGCTTCCGAAATGATAGATAAGGCTCAAAAACCGGTTATATATGCAGGGGGAGGAATTGTCAGTTCAGGAGCATGTTCAGAGCTTTTGGCCTTTGCCGAAAAGATTAGTTCTCCTGTAACCACAACCCTCATGGGTCTTACCGGTTTTCAAACAAGCCATCCTCTTTCTCTTGGGATGTTGGGGATGCATGGTACAGCATATGCTAATTTAGCCGTAACGGAGTGCGATTTATTAATTGCTTTGGGCGCAAGGTTTGACGACAGGGTCACAGGAAAGGTGGACGAGTTTGCTCCAAATGCAAGAATAATTCACATCGATATTGATGCTGCGGAATTGGGAAAAAATGTGGAAAACGATATTGCCATAAGAAGTGATTTGAAGTATGCGCTTAATAAAATGACACAGCTCGTCTCTGCCATGGAACATAGAGAATGGTTAGAAACGGTGAATAGATGGAAAAAAGAGTATCCTTTGAAGTATTGCAATGAAGGTTTGAAGCCTCAATTTGTGATAGATGAAATTAACCGGGTAACAAAGGGTAATGCAATCATAGCTACGGAAGTAGGTCAGCATCAAATGTGGGCAGCACAGTTTTACAAATTTAATAGCCCCAGGACATTTATTACTTCAGGTGGTTTAGGAACAATGGGATTTGGCTTGCCTGCTGCAATCGGTGCTAAACTTGGCAGGCCAGATAAAGTTGTCATCAACATTGCAGGAGATGGCAGCTTTGAAATGAACTGCCATGAACTGATTACATCCGCTAATTACAATATCCCAGTTATTAACGTAATTTTTAATAATAGAAGCCTAGGAATGGTAAAACAGTGGCAGGAAATGTTTTACGGTGGAAGGTTGTCACAGGTAAAAATTCCAGAAGGGCCTGACTATGTTAAACTTGCTGAAGCCTGTGGAGTAGACGGTTATAAGGTGACTGAACCCGAGCATTTAGAGAACACTGTAAAAAATGCGATTGAAGCAAATAAACCCGCCCTGATTGATGTATCAGTTGACCCGGATGAAAACGTTTTTCCAATGGTACCTGCAGGAGAACCGATAAACAAAATGCTGGGGACATAGTTTTTGTATTTACTTATAATATAATTAATTGATTATTTTAATGTATTGGGAGGATAAGCCATGAGCATACAGGTTTATATTAACGGAAAATTTTATCCTGAGGAAGAAGCTAAAATTTCGGTTTTTGACCACGGGTATTTGTATGGTGACGGGGTTTTTGAAGGAATAAGGGCTTATGAAGGCAAGGTTTTTAGACTAAAGCAGCACATTGATAGACTTTACGATGGTGCCAAAGGAATAATGCTCTATGTTCCAATGGAAAAAGAAAAAATGGCGGAAGTCGTTCTTGAGACGTTGAGGAGAAACAACCAAAAGGATGCATATATAAGGCTTATAGTTTCAAGAGGTGAAGGTGACTTGGGTCTTGACCCATCGAAGTGCAAAAATGCTACAATTGTTTGTATTACCGATAGCATAGTCCTTTACCCTAACAAGATGTATGAAGAAGGGCTTGAGATAATCACTGCAGCTACCAGGCGTAATCCTGCAGAGGGCGTAAATCCTCAGATGAAGTCTCTAAATTATTTAAACAACATTATGGCAAAAATAGAGGCTAACCTTGCAGGGGTACCAGAGGCCCTTGTATTGAACACAGAAGATTATGTCGCTGAGTGCACGGGTGATAATATATTTATAGTCAAAAATGGAGCAATATTCACTCCTCCTCCGTATGCGGGTATTCTAGTTGGAATAACAAGGGGTGCAATAATAGAACTTGCTCAGAAATTCGGGATAAAAATCGAAGAAAAGGTTTTTACACGTTATGAAGTATTTACCGCTGATGAATGTTTCCTCTCAGGCACGGCTGCCGAAGCTATACCTGTAGTAAAGGTTGATGGGAGAATAATCGGTGACGGAAAACCAGGGCCGATTACTAAAAAGATTTTGGAGGCATTTAAACAGCTTGTTAAAACAGAAGGTGTAAATATTTACAATTAAAACCTGTCTTCAGAAAACGATAACTGGCTGGATATGAGAAATTAAGTATTTTTTTAAAAGATAAGCTATGTTGCCATAAAAGAAAGATGAAACATATGTTTTATCTTGAGACTTAAATAATGATTGTAATTCAAGAATAATCCCCTCGACTCAGGAATAAGTTTGTAAATGTAAAAGACTGGGTGGAGGGGAACTTTTTTATGAAAACTAATCAAACAAATCTTCAGAAAGGCCTAACCGGCAGGGAAATACCCCTAAAAAAAAGAATGTTTGGTGATAATATAATTGAGGAGACAAAAAAGCTATCTACTGTCTCAATATTTTTTCGGCAGCTTAAAGATTTTATAACACTAGTACTAATAGCGGCTACTGTAGTTTCTGCGTTATTAGGAGAAATTGTGGATGCTACAGCCATTACCTTGATTATAATAATGAATGCGGTTTTAGGGTTTATCCAAGAGTATAGGACTGAAAAATCTCTCCAGGCTTTAAAACAGTTATCTGCTCCTATGGCTAAAGTTTTGAGGGATGGCAAAGTCAAAATTATCCCATCCCGGGATGTTGTGCCGGGTGATATTGCAATACTGGAAAGTGGAGATAGGGTTCCCGCCGATGGAGAACTTATTGAGTGCTCGGGCCTTTCCATAGATGAATCAATTCTGACCGGTGAATCAATACCAGTTGAAAAAACGGACGAGTGTGATGAGAATGTTCAGACCAGTATTTACAGTAAGAATCTTGTTTTTATGGGAACGCTTGTAGTTTCGGGCAGGGGTAAAATGCTTGTAACTGCCATAGGAATGGATACACAGATGGGGAAAATCGCCGGTATGCTCGTTAAGGTTGAAGATGAACAAACCCCACTACAAAAACGCCTCGATCATCTGGGTAGACAGCTCGTGTTTCTGTGTCTTGCCATCTGTGCTATCGTAGCCTTGCTTGGAATATATAGGGGTGAAGGAATATATGACATGTTTTTACTGGGTGTCAGCCTTGCAGTTGCAGCAATACCTGAGGGCTTGCCGGCAATAGTTACTGTTGTGTTGGCGATAGGTGTTCAAAGAATGATTCGAAAAAATGCCGTTATTAGAAGACTCCCGGCGGTTGAAACCCTTGGATGTGCAACTGTTATCTGTAGCGACAAAACAGGGACATTGACAGAAAATCGTATGACGGTAAGGAAGATATATATAAATGGGGAAACTTTCATGGTGACAGGAACAGGCTATAGGCAGGAAGGTGATTTCATAACGGCTGACGGCTCAAAGATTAGTAATCTACCATCTGAGCTGACAAAAATAATGCAAATCGGATTATCATGCAATAATGCGGGTATTGTCCGTGAAAAAGCCGGATTTTTATCTGTTATATCGAAAAAAAGAGATTTCAATGTAATCGGGGATCCCACAGAAGCTGCGATTCTCATAGCTGGCTTGAAGGTAAATATCCAAAAAGAAATTGTAGACAAGAAGTTTCAAAGGATAAGAGAATTACCGTTTGATTCTAATAGAAAGCGTATGTCAGTCATAGTAAAATCTGATAAGGGAGACATATACCTGTTTACAAAGGGTGCACCTGATGTTATTTTATCCCGTTGCAGTCAAGTTGAAGAGAATGGCGTAATTAAACAACTATTTTCTGCAAACAAAAAACATATATTAGCAGTAAATGAGGATTTCGGTCGCGAAGCGTTAAGGGTATTAGCTTTTGCTCATAAAAAGCTGTCTATTTCGGATTTGGAGCAAAGCGACATTGAAAATGGCATGACTTTTCTAGGAATGATGGCGATGATTGATCCTCCGAGGCCTGAAGCACTTGAAGCTGTAAAAAAGTGTTTTTTATCTGGTATTCGACCGGTAATGATTACCGGGGATCATAAGGCAACCGCTTGGGCTGTTGCGAACGAACTCGGTTTACTAAAAGGGAATAAAAGAATAATTACAGGTGATGAGCTTGATGAAATGAGTGATAACGAATTAAACAAGTGTGTAGATGAAGTGGCAATCTATGCAAGAGTTACACCGCTACATAAGCTTAAAATAGTTCGGGCGCTTAAAAGGCGGGGCCATATTGTTGCAATGACGGGGGATGGAGTTAACGATGCACCTGCAGTCAAAGAAGCCGATATCGGAATTGCCATGGGTAAAACAGGTACAGACGTGACAAAAGAGGCTTCCTCAATGATACTGATGGACGATAATTTTGCCAGCATTGTAAATGCTGTTGAAGAAGGAAGGATAATATATGACAATATCAGAAAATTTGTGAGATACCTCTTGTCATGTAATGTAGGAGAAATATTTACTATGGCCATAACCGCTGCGCTCGGCATGTCACCCCCTCTTTTGCCAATACAGATACTTTGGATGAATCTTGTTACAGATGGGCTCCCTGCAATGGCACTAGGGATGGATTCACCTGAAAGAGATGTTATGATGAGAAAACCCCGTAAAAAGAATGAGAGCATATTTTCAGACGGTTTATGGGGGAAAATACTTCATAGAGGACTTTTTATAAGTGTTGCTACGGTCATCACATTTATTATAACAGGTATTTATACCTCAGGAAATTTGACGGCTTCTAGGACGGCAGCCTTCAGTACACTAGTAATTTCACAGCTTATATTCGTTTTTGAATGCAGGACAGGAAGACATAAAATTTGGGAACAAAATCCTTTTTCTAATATATATCTTACCCTATCTGTTATTGTATCTGCCGCAATGCATCTTGCAGTAATATATGTACCAAAACTGCAATTTATTTTTCATACAACTCCCCCCGATGGCCAGATATGGTTATTGATTATAGGTTTAGCCGGTTTGAGTGCTCTTTTTTGATGGAATTTTTCTATATAGTAAGCTGGAAGGATATCCTAGTATGGTGTTGAATAGTTTAAGAATAAAGATAAAATGAAAATAGTATTTTATAGGAGGTTGAATTGTATGAAGGCAGTTCTCGGGGATATTACACAGGCCGATACAGATGTAATAGTAAATGCTGCCAACGGCATCGGTCCTATGGGTGGAGGTGTCGCATACGCCATAAAAAAGGCAGGAGGTAAGATAATAGAAGATGAGGCTATAAGGGTCTGCAAACGAAATGACCCTAAAGTAGGAGATGTGTATGTTACCACGGCGGGGAACCTGAAGGCCAAGTACGTATTCCACGCGGTTACTATGAAATATCCTGCTGAACCATCAAATGTACAAATAGTCCAAAAATGTTTAAAGTCTATTATACAAAAAGCTCGGGAGTTAAAAGTCAAATCCATGGTGATACCGGCTCTTGCAACAGGTGTAGGCGGTGTTTCGAAAAAAGATGCAGCAATGGTATTCAGACAAATATTAGCTGATGTGAAGGATATCGAGATCACAGTTATGGATATAAATGAAGACTTTATAAACTGGTGCAATAATGGATAATTTTTTCTGCTGTAATATAATCCCCACAAGGGGTTTTTTTATTTGCATTTTATTTATATCAATAATAACACCTCCATTTTTTGGCACTTCCTTGATTTTTTAATGTGTGTGTATGTATAATTGTCATTGTAGTTGAATTACAATCATTTTAACATAATGAATTTGTCTTTACTCTAAAGGGAGAAATACTAATGATAAAAAAAAGAGATGGTTTACGAAACATAGCAATAATCGCACACGTTGACCATGGTAAAACAACCTTAGTCGACGGGATGCTCAAACAGAGCGGTGTATTTCGGCAAAATCAGCCTGTTCGAGACAGGGTCTTGGATTCAAACGAACTCGAACGAGAACGCGGAATAACCATACTGTCTAAAAATACTGCTGTAAATTACAATGGAATAAAGATCAACATAGTTGATACTCCGGGACATGCAGATTTCGGAGGAGAGGTTGAGCGGGTATTAAAAATGGTAGACGGTGTTCTTTTGCTCATTGATTCTTTTGAAGGACCAATGCCCCAGACACGCTTTGTCTTGAAAAAAGCACTCGCTCTGGACTTACCCGCCGTTGTAATAATAAACAAAATCGATCGGCCTGATGCAAGAATAAAACAGGTGATCGATGAAGTGCTGAACCTGTTTATAGAATTGGGGGCAAACGACTCTCAGATTGACTTTCCGATTGTATATACATCTGCTAAGCTAGGAATTGCCAAATTAGGTCCCGAGGATTCTTCAGATTCTTTGGGTCCGCTTTTTGAAACAATAATAAATAATATTCCCGCTCCGAAAGGTGATAAAGATGGCCCCCTTCAGTTACTTGTTACAACATTAGACCATGATGAATACGTTGGACGAATAGCAATAGGTCGAGTATTCCGGGGTTCAATTGTTGCGGGAAATGATTATGCCATATGTAAGAGAGATGGCTCAACGCAAAAGGCGAAAGTAAGCAACATATACAAGTTTGACGGTTTAAAAAGGGTAAGTGAGCAACAGGCAACAGTAGGAGATATAATCGCTCTTACGGGTATTGATCAAATAGATATAGGTGAGACCATTTCAGATCTTTCTTCACCCGAACCGGTTCCGTATGTAGAAATAGATGAACCGACACTTTCGATGGTTTTTAGTGTAAACAATAGCCCGTTTGCGGGACAGGAAGGGGCCTACGTAACAACTAGGCATCTCAGAGACAGGTTGTTTAGGGAAGCTAAGAGCAATGTCAGCCTTCATGTTAAAGAAACTGATAGCCCTGATAGTTTTGTGGTCTCCGGTAGGGGAGAGCTTCATCTTTCTGTACTTATAGAGACAATGAGACGCGAAGGCTATGAATTCCAGATTTCGAAACCTAGGGTTATTTTAAAGGAAATAAACGGGGCAAAAATGGAACCTGTCGAATTGCTTACAATTGACATTCCGGAGCAATATCTCGGCATTGTTATGGAAAAAATCGGCTATCGGCGCGGTCAGATGAGTAACATGGAAGTATTAAATGACAGTTCGGCGAGATTGGAATTCAAAATACCAACACGAGGGCTTCTGGGCTACCGTTCCGAATTTATCACCGATACAAAAGGTGAAGGGATTATAAATTCTAACTTCGATGGATATGCCCCCTTTAAAGGCGATTTACCCACACGGGCAAGGGGCGTTCTTGTTGCATTTGAAGATGGTGTCACTACTACGTTCGGGCTTTACAATGCACAGGACAGAGGCACACTTTTTATAAATCCCGGTGTTAGGGTCTATGAAGGTATGATAGTCGGTGAAAGTTCTCGCTCCCATGATATAGACATTAATGTCTGCAAAAAAAAGCATATAACCAATTTACGGTCATCATCTGCTGATGAGGCTTTGAGATTAACACCACCTAAAGAAATGACACTGGAAAGGTGTCTAGAATTTATAGAAAGAGATGAACTGATTGAAGTTACACCGAAAAGTATTAGAATGAGGAAAGCCGTGCTTTCCCACTCTGAAAGGATGAAGTTAAAATCAGGAAAATAATATAACTTTCTGGAATTGTTTTTGGAATGTGTGGGATACTAAATATAACACAAAAATTCCGGGAGGGTTATTAAATGGCAAAGAAAAAGGGACGAAAGGACAAAATGCAGAAAACCAGATTTAAAGGTGATCAGGTGGATGATGAACGGATTGAAAACTATGAGCTTTCAGAAGAATTCATTAGAGACAATCCGCTAAAAACGGCGCCAAATACCCCCAAAAACAAGAAAAAGAAATCATAAGGCTGGCTTCTACATGTATGATTCAATTAGAGAGACAAGGGCTAGAAAAAATGGTTTTTACTCCATTGTGCTAGAAATCCCAGAAGACATTTATTTAAACTTCTATGAAGAATTTAGTGATTCAGCAGCCAAAGAGATGCTATGTAATTACCTAAACTATCGTCAAGACGATGCGGTGCCTGAAAATGTTAGTTTAGAACACATAGCAGATGACCGGATTATAAGGGTATATGCAGATTTGCATTATCTCGGCAATAAAAAGGCCGAGTAGGGGTACGACAAAGGAAAATTGAGAAAGGTTGAAGTAGCTTGCCCGGGTTGTTTTGGCCAAAGTAGCAACCCGGGCAATTGTATGAGTTTTTATTGTTAGTATATTAAAGTTGTATGGTAGTTTAGTTAGCCTTTGGTATCTCCATTATATAATCTACCTTAAAATTCCCGTACTGATCCTTTTCCTGGACTGGAACAAATTTGAATACCCTGCTCCGACCCCAGGTATCGCGAATTACCACTACAACCCAATCGCCGTTTCTCGAATCGAAAATTTCTATTGCCGTTACCCTTCCGTAGGGGATAAGTTTACTTAGTTGTTCAGGTTTAATCTTATTTTTGTATTCTTTTGAAAGATAGTTTGTTACCTCTTTATAATTCCCTTTCATTCTTGCTTTAAGAAGAGCGTCTACGACGACAATCCTCTCATCTTTTTTGATTGGTTTTTCAAAATCGATGTCTCTCGTGTAGGTTTTTGCATAGCCTGTTTTCAAGAATCTTCCGTTGTGCCACTTGTACGTGTAAGTTTCATAATAGTAACGACCGTCATAGCCTACATTAGATATGGAAAAACTGTTTTTGTATAAATTAATGTATTTTCCTCTACCGGAGAAAATCTGTGAAATTCTATTAAATGTTACTGAAAAGATATCAATATATTTCTGACCTGTGTAAGTGCTTGAAATGATGACTATTTCAGGTTTTCCATCTCCTGTGTAATCTCTGAGATAAATAGAAATATTTTCCATATCCCATCTTGAGTTGCGTTGTCTGCTGTAAGCTGCCAGTGCGGAATTCAACTGACTACGAGATATGCGAAATGTAGAGTTGTTTAGAATCTGATTGACATCTAAAACAAGTTTGCTTTGGATATCATTTGGCAAGTCTTCGTCCTGCGCGAAAGAAAAGCCGGAAAAAACTTGGCCTAAAAGTAACATAAGGATCAGAATAAAGCTAATTTTTTTAAACATGGTATCACCTCTCCTTTAATTATTCATAACAGATGTTAACATAACGCAGTGTTTGATTCCATGGTATAATAAAGGAAATTGCGGCTGTATATGGTTACTCGTACATTTTATAGAAGCTTATGCAAAGATATGTTGACCAATTTCAAGAGTAGTTCTATAATTGTGATGATCGTCGATAAAGCGGGTGAAAAGATGGAAACCAATAAAGAATTTAACATCTGTGCAAAAAAAACCTCACCGAACATAGCACTCGTGGTATTGCTTTCAAAAAAGGGTGGGTTTGTGTCCGGCGAGGAGATAAGTGAGAAACTTGGGATTACCCGATCTGGTGTTTGGAAACAGGTCAACATTTTGAGGGAAATGGGTTACAGTATAACATCTTCAACAAAACTGGGTTACCGCATCGACAAATCCCCTGACCTTCTCATACCGGAAGAAATATGGCTCAAGACAAATCTTTCGTTTTTGGGTAATACAATTTATTATTTTACTGTGCTCGACTCGACCAATGAATATGCAAAGAAGGTTGCCAGCGAAGGGGCTCCTCACGGTGCACTTGTAGTGTCTGAGGAGCAATTAAAGGGCAGAGGGCGTATGGGAAGAAAATGGATTTCTCCAAAAGACGGGGGTCTCTGGTTCTCGTCTGTACTAAGACCAGATTTTGCACCTTATGAGGCGCCTAAGCTGACAATTTTAAGTGCCGTTGCAGTAGCAGAGGCGATCAGAAGTGAAACCGGGCTTGCCGCTGTGATTAAATGGCCTAATGATGTATTAATCGGTGGCAAAAAAGTTTGTGGTATTCTGACAGAATTGAGTTCGGAGATTGATGTAATCAATCATATAATAGTTGGCATTGGTCTAAATGTAAATAATGTTATTCCAAAGGAATTGGCTCCAGGAGCGGTTTCTTTAAAGCAGATAAAAAAAGAGCATATTGACCGTGTAGGTCTTTTCGCAGCACTTTTGAAAAGCTTTGAAACGTATTACGAGACTGCTATGAACGATGGTTTTTTTACAATATTTCAAAAATGGCGATCTCTGTGCTGCAACCTGGGCAAGCGTGTAAAAGTTATGGGAAGGTCTGGCAGCTTCTGCGGGACAGCACTTGATATAAATGACTACGGGGCCCTCTTAGTAGAAACTGAAGGCAAAAAGGTGGTTGAAGTGCTGAGCGGTGATGTTTCTCTTAGATGAATAATGGGATAAATGCACGTTAAAACTAAGATCGGAGGTGCATGTAGTTGACAGATAAACAGAAACAAATAGATGAGATCGTCAATTTTATATCAAGGAATAAGTACTCACATGCAAGTCATACTGTTTGTACTAGGATTTTAGGTGATGAATTTACTGGTATAAACAGTCAGACGATAAGAGATTTGCGTGAAAAGCTGCCTAATACAGAAAGCGATGAATTAGAAGCATGCTACTATATAATAAAATAGAGTTACATGAGTAAATAAGATACATTTTAAGCATTTCACGTTAATTATGGAATGCTTTTTTTTATAATTAATGATAATATATTTATAAACATTATTATAAAAAAATATCTAAGGACTTTAAATGATTGATTAGATCCAAACTAAGGAGGATGAAAATGACAAAAGTGATTATAAGCGGCGCCAAAGGTAAGATGGGTAGGAGCATAGCACAACTTACAAAGAGGCGACAAGACATAAATATAGTTGCAGGGGTAGATTTAACAGGTGAGGAAGGTGAGCTGATTATTTATGATGACATATTTAAAATTTCTCAGGAAGCTGACGTGATATTAGATTTTTCAAGACCAAATGCTTTGGGAAATCTTTGCAAATATGCAGTTGAAAGGAGAATTGCCCTTGTCGTCGGCACTACCGGTTTGACGGAACAACATAAACAAAGGCTAAAAGAGGCATCTGACACTGTCCCGGTCTTTTTGTCATCAAACATGTCGCTAGGTGTTTTCCTAATGATGAATTTGGCTAAACAGGCAGCAAGTGTGTTGCGGGAATTTGATATTGAGATCATTGAACGCCATCATAATCAAAAAATCGATGCTCCTAGTGGGACTGCACTTATGATAGCCGATGCCATAAAAGAGGTAAGAAAAGAATCTCATTATGTTTTGGGCAGATCTGAAAAGAGCCAAAAGAGGGAAGAGAATGAAATCGGTATTCACGCTATAAGAGCGGGAAACCTAGTCGGAGAACACAGTGTAATATTTGGAGGTGAAAACGAAGTCATAGAAATTAATCATGTGATGACTTCAAGAGAAGCCCTGGCAGCAGGTGCCTTAAGAGCGGCAAAATTTACAGCTTTACAAAAACCCGGTTTTTATTCAATGTCAGATCTAGCCCGACAAATCCAAAATCTTCAAGCTTAATATAATTTATGGCCACAGTTAGGACAATAATTGAAAGAAGTGTCAACATAGACTCCACAGTTGGGGCATGTACGGCTGTCGGAAATGCCGGCCTTTTTAAGTCTTGTAAAATCAATTGTATCATTGCCTAATAGTTCTTTTGCGTAGTCTTGCTCGGCAACATATATTGCATTGCAGCATCTGAGCTTAATATAATATTTTCTATCCCATTTAAAAAGCGGTATAAAAAAGAAATGAAAATACATATAAGACTCAAAAAGTTCAGCCCTGGAAAACCTGCCACAATCTGGACATATAACGTTTTCGTATTCCTTTTGCAGTTTACTTTTGCTCTGAATTCCAAAAACGCCGATAAAGAACATTACTAATTCCCCCGCTTTTAAAAAGCTGACCTTTTTAATCTATTATATTACATGTTTGAAGCATATTAAAGATGCGGGTGGAATATTATACAAAATATAGTATTTCTGCATTAGGGAAAAGCCGTGATATCTTTTTTTCGAAAAATGTTTTCATTTTCTGCCTCTCGGCTTTGGGGTACAGGTATTTTCCGTAACCGAATTGCCCGTATTTGAACATACGTTCTTCCTTGGCCAATGGCACTTGGGTTTTCGGAAAGATATCAAGGATATTTTTTTTCGCCCTCTCGGTAAACCTGTGTGTGATAAGTTCGAAACTCATCTTCGTTTTTTCATTTTTCAGCTCTTCATGCAGTTTGCAAAGCATATCAGAATAGTAGTCTTCCCATCCCGGCAAATAAAAAATCGGTCCGATAATAAATCCGAGGGGGTATTTTGATCTTGCGACCTTTACGGCGGCTTCTATGCGCTCATCGAGTGGTGGAGTTTTATGCTCAAACTTCTTTATGATGGGTTCGGAGTTTATACTAAATCTGAACATTGTCCTATCGTTATGTTCTAAATCAAGAAGTGAATCCACACTTATAAACTTGGTGACGAAACGGAAGCGGCCATTTTCCTGTTTCCCAAAGAATTCTATTGTCCTTTTTAACGCATCAGTGTATGGCTCAGTAGGTAAGGGGTCTGATGTTGCAGATCCCTCAAAAAGGGTTGTATCAGGAGCCCGTTCATCAATATATTCTTTAGCACGCTGCAGAATTTCGTCTATATTAACGTATATTCTAACATACGGTTTTTTCCCTAGGGTCGTGTTCAGATAGCAATACTCACATTCACCTATACAACTCGTAACGAGCGGCAATTGATAGTGTGCCGATGGCTTGCAGGTCTGAAAATCAAGACCTCTTCTAACCCCGACGACAAGTGTCCTTTTTGCCTCAAAATACCCTTCCTGTGCTGTTTTACCGGGTATGCCGGTAACCCTGTTATGGGACCCTATCATTTTTGTTTCTACGCCGAGTTCGTGCATCTTATAGTAAATATTTTTCCCAGTCGGGTATTTTAACGCATCCTGCTCGAAAAAAGCACGTTTCGGAATAAATAGTTCCATAATAAATCACCAGTTATAGTGTTCCCGTATTTGTGTTAATTTAAATCTACTGTTTCGTCGTAATTAATAGACCTTAAATAAATTATGTAAGGTGTACTATCAAAGTTTTTATCCAAATCACCCAAAGTCTTTGTCTTTTTTTGTCTGGAGCGGGATTTTTTGCTAACTGACTGACTCCGATTCTGCGCTGTTTTTTCTAGAGCCAAACTTCGCAAGGTTTGATAAATCTAAATATTAAAGCTACTCTCCTGCGGTTGAAGAGTTTCAGAATGCAGGTGTAATTATATTGCAGATATCTACCGATCTTAAAGGCTAGAACGATGCATTTTGAAATTTGAAGGAATTCTTTATTTGATATAGAATGCAATAATAGATATGGAAAGTAATAAATAAATGTAAAATACAAAAGTCAAAATTGCATTTAATAAGAGGTGTAAAGGATAATGCCTATTTCAAGTAAGAAAAATGAAACAGACGAGATCTCATTTATTCAACCCGGAGAGAATCTAGGAAAAAATATTTGGAAACTGACTTTGCCCGCATTGGTTGAATTGTTGCTGGGAACGCTTTTTGGCATGGTCGATATGATAATGGTAGGAAATATAAACACCCAGTCTCTTGCAGCTGTTGGTCTAACAAATCAGCCGATGATGCTGGCACTTGCAGTATTTCAGTCATTGAACGTTGGAAGCATGGCATTGGTTGCTCGCTTTGTGGGAAATGGCGATAAAAAAAATGCCGAGAAAGTAGTAAGACAAACTATTATTATGACAGTGTTCATGGGTATAGTTGTCAGCATAATAGGTTTTATTTTCGCTGGATCAGTTGCAGATTTTATGGGTGCAGAGCCTGATGTGCTTCCACTTGCTACAGGCTACCTAAAAATCATTTCTTTAGGGGGTCTGTTTATATCAACAACAATGGGTATAGGTGCCTCTTTGAGAGGTGCGGGAGATACAATATCCCCGATGAGGTACAATGTAATTACGAATCTATTAAATGTGGTTTTAAACTATGTTCTAATTTATGGAAAGTTTGGATTTCCCGCAATGGGAGTAAACGGAGCAGCATTAGCCACTACTATTTCCCGGGGAATAGCAATGATAATGGCATTCGCAGCCTTATATCACCAGGATTCCATAATAAGACCATCAAAACAAAGGAATAACTATAATCTGGATATTGCCGTGATAAGAAGAATATTAAAAATTGGTATACCTTCGGGCTTGGAGCAGTTCGCGCTTCGTACCGGACAGATAGAATTTGCCAGAACAGTTGCAGGTTTGGGGACTACGGTGTTTGCGGCCCATCAGATAGGAATAAATGTTTTCGGCCTGTCTTTTGCCCCGAGCATGGCCTTTGGCATGGCTGCAACAACACTTGTTGGGCAAAGCCTTGGAGCGAAGAGACTCAATATGGCTCAAAAATACGGTCTTGAGACGAGACGGAGGGGTATGTTTGTAGCAGCGGCCATAGCTTCGCTGTTTTTCTTTTTTGGAAGGCAAATAGCAGGATTATACACAAATGATCACCAAGTAATTATACTAGCTGTAGTTTGTCTTAAAATCATAGCGATAATCCAGCCATTGCAGTCGACACAATTTATACTTGCCGGTGCATTAAGAGGGGCGGGTGACACGCGTTGGCCCCTTTATTCTACATTTATAGGGGTATGGGGAGTGAGGATCGTGCTCACAAAACTATTTATAAATATGGGTTGGGGTTTAACAGGGGCGTGGATTGCCCAGGGATGTGATCAAGTATTTCGTTCAATCTTCATTTATCAAAGGTATAAGTCAGGTAAGTGGAAAAAGATCAGGGTATGAGTTATAAGCTATAAAAACCAAAAGGAGCTTTGACATGTATGTTTCGCCCTTTTCTTTTTATAGTGCTGTTTTTCATTTCAGGGATTTTATCGGCAAATATTTTAAAACAGCCGGGAATAATTATAATTCTTAATATTAGCCTGGCTTTTTTGATTATCTTCCGAAAAAATCGAATAAGGCTGATATTTATCGGGCTATTGATTTTGTCAATGGGGGCTTTTTACAATAATTTCAAGGTAGATAGAATGATAGGGGAAATTATCGATTTTTCTGGGAAAAACCGTACGGTTGTCGGAGTGGTTTCCGATGCCCCCGAACTTAATGTAGATAAGATAACGTATACAGTCCGGGCATTATATTTAATTGATAATGACAGCAGCAAAAGAGTTACAGGTATGATCCTTTTGAGTACGCCGAGGGATAAAAAGCATGACAGTACATATAATTACGGTGACGTGATAAGGTTTTCAGGAGAGCTTAAGATACCCAAGGGTAAAAGAAATCCAGGGGGGTTTGATTACAAGGCTCATTTAATGAGAAAAGGCATTTCCACAACCATGTTTTCAAGGGATTCACAGAAAATTGGTGAATATGATGCAAATCCATTCTTGAGGGCTGCTTTTTCCTTTAGAGAAAGGTTAATGGCTTTCTATGACGCTCATCTTCCTGAAGAATTGTCGTCACTGATCTCGGGAATGATTCTCGGAATTAAAGGCCGAATTTCAGGGGATGTTCTCAGGGCATTCAGCAATGCAGGTATAATACATATCCTTGCTGTTTCTGGACTCCATGTAGGAATAGTTTTTGGAGCGGCAGTAAAGCTAATGGACCTTGTAAAAATCCCAAATACCATATCTTTTTGTTTAGGAAGCCTAATAATTCTCTTTTATTGTTTTGTGACAGGTTTGCCTCCCTCTGTTGTTAGGGCTTCCATTATGATATGGATTACCATGTTGGGTAGTATTGTTGGAAGAAGAGGGGACGCGGTAAACAATCTAAGTTTTGCAGCGTTCGTAACATTGCTAATAAATCCTGCAAATTTGTACACATTAGGTTTTCAGCTTTCTTTTGCGGCGACATTGGGTATTGTACTTTTTTATACGAAATTAAAAAAAATATTGCCGCTGCCCGGATATATTAGAGACATGCAGGCGGTAGTATGTTCAGCTCAAATAATTGTTCTACCTATTTTGGCATACCATTTTCACAATATATCATTGATCGTTTTTTTAACAAATTTGATTTTGGTCCCAATTGCAAGTATAGCTTTGGTCACGGGTTTTGTAGGTGGAATATTGGGCTTGATAGTACCGCCTGCCGGGGTGCTGATTATTCATATTGGCGGTTTACTGATGACTGTAATACAAAAAACGAGTGTTTTCCTGGGTCGTTTACCTTTTTCAACAATCACAGTACCTTCATTTCCGGCAATTTTAGTCTTAATCTATTACATTTTGTTGTTATTTGTATTCGGCAATTTTAAAACCGGTAAAAAGCTAAAGAAATACAAAATAGCAGCCATTACCGCATTTATTATCATTTTGGTGGTAATCCTGATTCCAAAGCAAAAGAGCTTAGAGGTAACATTTATTGATGTGGGTCAAGGTGATTCAATATTAATACGTACCCCAAACAAGATGACCGTTTTGATTGATGGAGGAGGCATGCCTGCATTTTACCAGGGCGATTTTGATGTGGGCAGGGATGTAATAGAGCCTTTTTTACAATCAAAAGGGGTGAGAAGCATTCAAGTTATGGTTTTTAGCCATTTTGATTCTGACCATTCCGAAGGCCTTATCTATCTATTGGAAAACATGAAGGTAGATACGATCTTGTACGGAATTGCTGATCAAGGGGAGATATACAAGAGAATGAAACTTATTAGTGACAAAAAAGGTATAAGGACAATTCAGTTGGCAAGAGGAGATGAATTCATTGTCGATGGTATTTTGTTTGAAATTTTGAGTCCACCAAAAGGAGGAATACCAGGGGCGACGGATAATGATAATTCACTTGTCCTAAAAATGTCGAATAAAGATATAAGTTTTTTGTTTACCGGAGACCTAGGTCATGCAGGGGAGTATAATATTTTGGAATCGGGTATTGATATAAAATCCACAGTAATTAAGGTCGGACATCATGGCAGCGGCACATCAACTTCGCCGGAGTTTTTAAGACATGTCAAACCGGTTGTTGCTGTTATAAGTGTGGAATCCGGCAACAGATTCGGTCATCCTTCACCTCAGGTAATCGACCTTTTAAACGGAAATGGAATTCGAATTCTACGCACAGATCTGCATGGGGGGGTAACCTTTAAAGTTACTGAAAAAGATGTTAATATATTTACAACATTACAAGAGGGGCAGTGATTGTTGCAATGAAAAACCTCTTCTTATTGTATGGGAACGAAAAGCTTTTGGTAAAAGAGGAAGTGGAAAAAATTAAATCTAAAATAGTACAACAACACGAAACACTTAATTTCATCCCTCTCGACGGCCGGTTCATAAGTGAAGAAGGAATTATTAATGCATGTAGTACTATGCCCTTGATGGCATCTAAAAAAATGGTATTGGTGACTGATGCAAATTTTTTTAGTGGTGAAAAGAATAGTCAAGTAAATGTTTCAAGCAAAGGAAGCCGACTTATTGGTTATCTTGAAGACCTTCCGCAACATGTCTGCCTTGTATTTACATGTAACGCAGTTGACAGACGAAAGAAGATTTTTAAAATAATCCAAAAAAATGGTGTTGTCTGTAACTATTCACGGCTGAAACCCAAACATAAAACAGACTGGATCCGAGATAGAATCCAAAAATTAGGTAAGAATATAGACTATTCCGCAGCGGTTTTTCTGGCGCAATTTACGGACAACTTGAGTGATGCAGAAATGGAAATAAAAAAACTTGTAAGTTTTATAGGACATAGAGAATGCATTAAAATGGACGATATATATAAAGTTTTTTCAAGCTCCACGGAACATAATATATTCGAAATGATCGATCATATTGGTTCTAAAAAGTGTGATAAAGCTATTGAGGTACTGAACGAGCTGACTTCTAGGGGTGAAAGCTGTACTAAGATTTTGTTCATGATTGCAAAGCATATCAGCGAGATACTGGCAGTTAAAAACAGAGAAAACTTGTCTTTTCAAGAAATTAGAGAACAACTCGCATTACATCCATTTGTATTAAAGAAAACAATCGAACAATCAAGAAATTTCAATATAGCCGAATTAATATCCGCCTTAAAGTTATGTCAAAAATTGGATCTTGATATAAAAAAAGGTAGGGTTGACGATAAAATGGGTCTCGAGATTTTACTGACGGAAATCTCTAAGTCCATTCCGCTGTAAAGATGAAGGGCGACGTGACAAAACGTCGCCCTTTCCCAATGTTATTGGTACCTTGGAGGTTGCTGCTGGTATGCAGAAGGTACAGTTTGTGCTGTGTGCTGCCCAAATTCTTGGTTATATTTGGAGTTCCTGTACTGGTCATATTGAGATTTTGCCGGTGGAACAGGCTGAACCGAATGCTGGCCAAACTCACGGTTGTAGGCAGAATTTCTTGCCTGAGGCGTTCCTGTATAATTGTACCCCGTTTGAGTCTTATATTGAGGCCAGCTCTGCTGCTGACCGGCTCTTCGCTGAGTTTCAACCTGTGCTATCTGTGCTTCAATATCCCTTCCGATTGAAGATAGTTGCTCAAGTTGTTTTGAGATATCTGTTAAAGATCTGTGCATCGACTGGAGTTGTTCAGAAGCTTTTTGTTCTGACTGCTGAAGCTGCTGCAATTTCTGGGCAGTAGCTGATTCCGTTGAACTTAATTGAGATAGCTGTTGTGCATTATTTTGTTCCGAATTTGACAACTGACTTATTGTTTGAGTTAGTGAGTTCAAATTTTGCTGAAACTGATGGATTTGTTGATTTAACTGCATTATTTTATCCAGGACAACCACCTCCTAGGTTATTTGAGGTCAGTCAGACCTCAATTATATTATTTCTTAAATATAAAAAAATAAACCAAGAAAAAAAAACACATAATAAAATCCTTTTCTTTTATTTTATAGGTATTTTATATAATAAAGCTTTATTCTATTCACTGTACTATTGAATTACATACTCCTAAAGTAATATAAATTTTAAAGTAATAAAAAATGCGTAAGCAGATTGGCTTACGCTAGTTAACTTGCTGACGTCTCTGAGTTTGAAAGCATTTTGTATAAACTGGATTTTTTACGTGCGGCGGTATTCTTATGGATAACACCCTTTGCTGATACTATGTCAATAGTTTTTAATGCATTAACCAGGGCAGAGTTGATTTTGTCCGGGTCAGATGTACTTAACGCCTCCACAAACTTTTTGATTGAATACCTCATTTGGGATTTAAGTATGTTATTTCTCACCGTCTTGGTTTTTATTTGCCGGGCTTTCTTTTTTGCTGATGCAGTATTCGGCAATAAATTCACCTCCCATGTAAAAGCTAAAATTAATTCTATCATTTACAAAGTTAAAATTCAAGTTGTCAAAACAATTTTGCTTTGCATATTATAAAAACCTTAAGGTTAATATAATACAAGGAAAACATAATGGAGGTGTATTTTATTATGATAGGAATGATTATTAGATTTATAGTATCTGCCATTGTATTAATGCTTATAAGTTTTGTGCTTCCCGGTTTTAGGGTTGCGGGCTTTACCGGTGCTTTGATAGCCGCGATAGTGATTGCTGTATTAGGTTTTATTGTGGAAAGTCTTCTTGGTAAAAAGATTTCGCCGCAGAATAGAGGAATTGTAGGTTTTATTACAGCAGCGATTGTAATTTACTTTGCACAGTTTTTGGTTCCGGCGATGACTGTGACATGGTGGGGAGCGCTGCTTGCCTCGTTAGTAATTGGAATTATTGATGCATTTGTACCTACAGAGCTCCGATGAGGAGGGATATGTCATAAGAATAAATGTGAGAACCGATCTTGCGGTAGAGGCTAGAGAACTTACGGGTCTTGATGAAATACCGGGGGTAATAACGGACACAGAAAAATTTGAAGAAATGACTATCAGCAGGGTTAAAATAGAGACAGAACAGGGGTCTAAAGTTATGGGAAAGCCCATAGGGAATTATATCACATTGGAAGTGCCTCGCCTCAAAGATAAGGACCCCGAATTGACTGAAGAGGTTAGCAAAAACCTGGCTAAAGAGCTTAAGACAATGATTGATCTACCGGCTGACGCCACAATTCTTGTAATAGGACTTGGCAATTGGAATGTTACGCCCGATTCATTGGGGCCAAAAGTTATTGAAAGATTAATTGTTACCAGGCATCTGATGGAACTGATGCCTGACAAATTTAACATTGATGAAGGTATCAGACCGGTATGTGCTCTTTCTCCAGGGGTCCTTGGAATTACCGGAATAGAGACGAGTGAAATAATCAGAGGTCTGGTAGAGAAAATAAACCCTAAATTGGTCATAGCGATAGATGCATTATCTGCAAGAAGTATGGAAAGAATAAGCACTACCGTTCAAATAGCGGACAGTGGGGTTTATCCAGGATCAGGCATCGGAAATAAACGGATGGGAATAACAAATGATACCATTGGTGTACCCGTTATT
This sequence comes from Tepidanaerobacteraceae bacterium, assembly GCA_050949725.1. Lineage (GTDB taxonomy): Bacteria > Bacillota > Thermosediminibacteria > Thermosediminibacterales > Tepidanaerobacteraceae > JBMNGH01. The sequence goes on along the minus strand of JBMNGH010000001.1, from coordinate 380,451 downwards.
GCGATTGGCGTACCAACGGTTGTTGATGCAGCCACTTTGGCAAATGACGCTATAGACATGCTGATAGGCCAGTTTATTAGACAGTCAAAGCCCGGGGGAGAATTCTATAAAATTCTTGAAACAATCGACAGAGAAGAGAAGTTTCAATTACTGAGAGAAGTTATGACACCTTTTGTTGGACAGCTTGTAGTAACACCTAAAGAAATAGATTCTTTAATAGAAAACACGTCAAAATCAGTTGCGGGTGGAATTAACCTTGCTGTCCATCCGGGAATCGAATACTCTGAAGTGAGCACATTTCTTCAATAAGAACCCCACCCGACTAAGCAATCAGAGATTGCCAGTCGGGTCCCGGGAACCTTGCGCTTAGCTAAAGAACCCCACTCAACACACAATCAATAATGAGGCAAAATGGCCTCATTTTTTTTTAATGCATTGAATATGTTTTATTTGGAGGATGTGATTGAATGGTAAAGTTTAGAGTAATTAAAATCAGGAAAAGGATGTCAATTTTGATTGTGATATCTCTTATAATTTTGATTGTACTATGTTTTTATATCGCAAATCGGCTCAACTCTAAAACTGTAGCTGTTTTTAATCAATTTGAGGTGGAAAAATCCTATTTTACTATTTTTGATGGTTTAGACAGTGAATTATCTAAAAAAATAATATCTTTGGGGATGCCCGTAATAGAAACTTTTGAAAAACAAAATGTACAATTAGTAAACTTTGCCGGCATTACCAGGAAGATTATGAATTACATAACAAGTGTGGATATAAGCAGTCCCGAGAGTTTTTTAGCCCTGCAGGTTCCTTTGATGAGCCTTATTAAGACAGAAGCTGTGATGACACCTGGAGTTGAAATTCCAGATAGCTCAAATATTATTGAAGATGAGCATGTACCTCCGGAAAACCCACCAGAACCTCCGCCGGTAGAACCAGATCGTCAAGTGGTCGACAAACTTGATCCCGAACAAGGAAAACCAATTGCACTAATTTATCACACGCATACAAGCGAGTCCTACACACCTACAGAAACTTATAATTACAAACCGCGAGACAAAGCTTACCACACTGATGATTTAAATTATAGCGTGGCAAGGGTAGGGGAAGAAATGGCAGCAGAGCTTAAGAGACTTGGGGTAGCCACAATACACGATAAAACGGTACATGATATTCCTACCTATATGACATCATACTCGAATTCTTTAAAGACTGTTCAAAAACTAATTAAACAGTACCCATCTTTAAAAATATTAATAGATCTGCATAGAGATGCTCCTTTCCCCGAGGCAAGCAGATCAAGAGAACTTACAACAGTCAAAATAGACGGTACTACATATTCAAGGATAATGTTCGTAGTTGGAAGTGATACTAATTTTCCGCATCCAAATTGGAAAGAAAACTATAATTTTTGTTATTTATTAAATGAGATGATTGAAAATAAATACCCTGGTATATCTCGTGGGATACTCTTAAGAGAAGAGCGTTTTAATCAACATCTTTCTAACAAGGCCATATTGGTAGAAATAGGAAGTCATGGAAATACTATGGAAGAATCCATAAGGTCGGCAAAACTCTTTGCAAATACCCTTGCAGATTTAATACAACAGTTAGCACAGTAAAATTTGAAAGAGCATGTTATCTAAAACACGTTATTTTACAGGAGGCTGCGATGATTTCAAAAGATCTAATTACTTTAGTCATTATTTTTACAATTATCTTGGCGATTGGAGTGAGTGTTGCAGAAACTCGGGTTAATTCGTCTTTAGGGCTTGATGTAAGGCCTAAAAGTATTTCTTTTTTTGTGGATAAAAAAAGAAATTATGAAATATGTTTATTGGGGAGACGCTATGAATTTGAAAGTCTGATTAAAATAGGCGAAATCCATGCTGGAAAAGAATTTATAAATATTCAAGTGGCAGATAAAAGGATTTTTCTTCCTCACCTCATAAAAACTGGTTTAAACCTAAAAGAATGGCTAAATCTTGATTAATAAGCTGTTCCTAGGTATAATTTATGTTAATGGTTTTATTAGATGAGGAGGAAGGGAATGTCTATAGCCCGAGAAATGATAAGGAATTTTTGTATTATCGCTCATATAGATCACGGCAAGTCAACATTAGCTGACAGGATGCTGGAGTATACCGGAACAGTGTCGGCGCGCGAAATGGAAGAACAGGTACTGGATAAAATGGACCTTGAAAGAGAAAGGGGCATCACCATTAAAGCAAAGGCGGTAAGAATGCTGTATAATGCAGATGATGGCCAGAAATATCTTTTGAATTTGATAGATACCCCAGGGCATGTTGATTTCAATTACGAGGTATCGAGAAGTCTGGCGGCGTGTGAAGGGGCATTGCTTGTAGTCGATGCGACTCAGGGGATCGAAGCACAGACGTTAGCAAATACTTACCTTGCCATTGAACATAATCTTGAAATAATTCCTGTAATAAATAAAATAGACCTTGCTAGTGCCGTGCCAGACGAGACAAAAAAAGAAATTGAGGAGATAATAGGATTATCGACACGTGATGCCATTTTGGCGTCAGCGAAAGAAGGCATAGGTATAAAAGAGGTACTGGAAAGCATTATACGTAAATTTCCGCACCCGAAGGGAAGTAATGCCGATCCTTTGAGAGCTCTTATTTTTGACTCCTTTTATGACCCCTACAAAGGAGCAGTAGTTTTTGTGAGAATAATGGAAGGAGAGGTTATTCCCAAAAAAAATATTCAGATGATGTCTACCGGCAAAACTTTTGAGGTGACAGAGATTGGAATATTTAATCCAAATATGACACCTGTAAACAAGCTTTCTGCTGGAGAAGTAGGATATGTTGTGGCCGGCATAAAAAATGTCACAGATGCTAGAGTAGGCGACACAATAACCGAAGCGGAAAGACCAGCGTTAAAGCCGCTTCCCGGATATAAAAAAGCGATCCCGATGGTGTTTTCAGGAATGTATCCTGCTGAAGGAGAAGATTATGAAGACCTTAAAGAATCACTGGCTAAATTACAGATGAATGATGCCTCACTTTTTTTTGAAGCTGAGACATCGGCTGCTTTGGGATTCGGATTCAGATGCGGATTTTTGGGATTGCTTCACATGGATATAATTCAAGAGAGGTTGGAACGGGAATACAATCTAAACCTGATTACTACAGCCCCGAGTGTAATTTATAAGGTGACAAAAGTAAATGGAAATAAGATGGAAATTGATAATCCCACAAACTTTCCTGCTCCAGCACAAATCAGCTTAATAGAAGAGCCTTTTGTCGATGCTTCAATAATGCTACCAAGCGAATATGTTGGGACGATAATGGAGCTGTGTCAGGACAGGAGGGGCATTTTTAAAGATATGAGATATCTTAATGAAAAAAGGGTGATTTTGAACTATGAGATGCCCCTTGCAGAAATTATATATAATTTTTTTGACCAGTTAAAATCAAGGTCAAGAGGGTATGCCTCATTGGATTATGACCTTTCGGGCTATAAAAAATCGGATCTTGTTAAACTAGAAATACTGATAAACGGAGAGGTAGTCGATGCTCTTTCTTTTATAGTGCACAAGGACAAGGCTTACACACGAGCACGTCAGATGACAGAAAAACTGAAAGAGGTAATCCCGAGACAGCTCTTTGAAATACCAATTCAAGCGGCAATAGGGGGGAAAATAATAGCACGCGAAACCGTAAAAGCTCTAAAGAAAAATGTATTGGCAAAATGTTATGGCGGTGATATCACGCGAAAAAAGAAGCTTCTCGAGAAACAGAAAGAGGGTAAAAAAAGGATGAGGCAATTCGGCAGTGTTGATTTGCCGCAGGAAGCTTTTATGGCCGTGCTTAAGATGGAATAAAAATGAAGCAGATTGCGCTTTATATTCACATTCCCTTTTGCTTAAAAAAATGTCATTATTGCGATTTCAATTCATATACTTCACTTGAATTGATTCCGAAATATCTAGATGCACTAAAAAGGGAGATTTGCCTGTACGGCAACATGGGTTATTCGTTGAAGACGATATATATAGGTGGCGGCACCCCGACTGTTTTGGGTGAAGATCAGTTACAGAAATTGATTGATTCAGTCTATGCTAGTTTTGATGTAATGGATGGTGCGGAATTTACTGTTGAGGCTAATCCAGGCACCTTAACAAGAGAGAAACTGATCATTCTAAAGTCAATGTGTGTAAACAGACTGAGCATAGGCCTTCAAGCTTACCAGGATAAGCTTTTAAAAGTTATGGGCCGTGCACATACTGTCAGTGATTTTGAAGCCAATTATGATATTGCCAGGGAGTCAGGCTTTGATAACATTAACGTTGATGTTATTTTTGGACTCCCATTCCAAACTATTTGGGATTTTACGCAAACATTGGAACAACTTGTTAAGCTATCTCCTGAACATATTTCATGTTACTCGTTGAATATTGAAAAGGGTACGAAGTTCTACTATATGTTGAAGAATGGGATACTACATATGCCTTCAGAACGAGAAGAAAGGCAAATGTACCACCAGGGCATTCAACTTCTTAAGCAAAACGGTTTTTTACACTACGAAATATCCAATTTTACAAAACCAGGTCGGTTCTCAAGGCATAATATGGTTTACTGGAATACAGAACAGTATCTGGGTTTAGGAGCAGGTGCTCATTCTTATATTGGTACGGAAAGGTTTTATAATCACTATTCAATTGAAGATTACGTAAAAACAGCATTAAATTGTAATTCTCCGATAGCGGGTAGATATTTTGTAAGCTCTGATGATAGACAAGCAGAGTATTGCTTTATGCGACTCAGGCTGATTGATGGGATAGATGAGGAGTCTTTTTGCAAAAGATTTGGTCATGAAATCGGGGAGATTTACAAGTGCCAAATCAACAAATTAAAGAAACAAGGATTAATAAAAGAAGAAAATCGGCATATAAAGTTAACTGCATCCGGCTTGGATTTGGCTAATTTGGTGTTTGCGGAGTTTTTACCATGACATTCTTGACAAAAAAAAGTGGAAGTGATATTTTTTAAGTAGAATTAGCACTCTAATTATTAGAGTGCTAAAACGGGGTGTTGATTAGAATGCTTGATGAGAGAAAAGCCAAGATTTTATCGGCTGTCATTGACGATTATATCGCTACCGCTGAGCCCATTGGTTCGCGTACAATAGCCAGGAAGTATCAAATTGGCATAAGCCCTGCTACGATCAGAAATGAAATGGCTGACCTGGAAGAACTCGGGTATCTTTCACAACCTCATACTTCTGCAGGCAGAGTGCCTTCTAACAAAGGTTACAGATTTTACGTTGATTTTTTGATGCCATCGAGAAAAATAACGCAAAATGAGCAACTTGTGATCAAGAGACTGTTTAAAAAGAGGATTAAAGAGCTTGAAGACCTGGTTGAGGAAGCTGCTAAAGTAATATCTAAGTTAACTAGTTATACAGCCGTGATCTTAGGTCCACAAATAGAAACAAGTCGTCTTAAGCATATACAGATTATGTGTATTGAGCAGGGAAAGGGATTAATTCTATTGTTAACCGATTGCGGTACAATCAGCCATCACATAATCAATATTCCTCAAAACTTGACTGATAGTGATTTAACGCGCCTCTCGAACGCTTTAAACGACAATTTAGTAGGCAAGACTTTTTCTGAAATCACAACTGAACTCATGGAATCAATAAAAAACGAAATGATAGAATATGATGACATCTTAAACGTGCTCTTTGATATACTACAAGAAAGTCTTGGCGACGAAAACGACAATGCGAAGGTAATTACAGCAGGTAGCTCAAATATGCTTGAATTTCCAGAATTCAGGGATGTAGAAAAGGCAGTAAGCTTTTTAGCACTTTTAGAACAGAGCAGTTTGCTAAAAAAAGTATTGAGAGATTCACACAGACAAGATGCTCTAACAATAACAATTGGTACTGAAAACCCTTGCACTGAATTTCAAGATTTGAGCATAATCACTTCGAGCTTTGAAATTTCAAATAAAAATTTGGGTGTTTGCAGTATTATGGGGCCTACGCGTATGGAATACTCAAAAGTAGTTGCTGTTCTTGAAAAGGTTACAGACTTCTTGAACGAGACCATTGCTAATTTATTATGATGTATTATCTGTTTTGTATAGAAAGCAAGTTTTGTTGCGTTAAAAAAGGGAGGTATTTTTATTGGCATTCAAGGAAAGCAATACACAAGAAGTTGATGAGAAGCTCGCAGCTTTAATTACGAATTCCAGCGCGATACGAGCCGTTGCTTCAGCCGTCGAAGGTACTATTGGTCCAAAAGGCCTCGATATTATGCTTGTTGACAGATTTGGCGAAGTAACTATAACGAATGATGGGGTCACTATCCTAAAGCAGATGGATGTAAATCACCCGGCTGCGAAGATGCTAATTAATATTGCAAAGTCGCAGCAGGAAGAAGTTGGTGATGGCACCACTACTGCGACGATAATGGCGGGTTTGTTGGTTTCGGAGGGCGTAAGTCAGATAATGAAAGGTGTGCCGGTTGCGCGTGTCATTGAAGGCATAAAATTTAGCATTAACAGGGCACAGGAAATCATCAAAGATCATGTGATCTCTGTCAAAGGAATTCATGATCCATCTTTAAAAAACGTTGCATTAATTGCCGGGAGAGAGCATGAAGATATAGCCGAACTAATTACTGAAGCTGCAAAGATAGTAAGTGAAGAAAAGCTAAAAAACAAAAAATTCAAACTAAAGGATATTATTATATCCCGCGCCGGAGCCGACAATGAAGTGTTTATGGGTGTGATTATTGATAAAGAAAAAGTAAATAAGCAGATGCCAAGTGAAGTTTCTGATGTAAGGATTATGCTGTTAGACGATGCACTTGAACCCGAAGTGGTAGCCCCTGAAGCTTTAAGGACAGAAGCCGGATTTGCCCGTTATCTGGAACTTAAGGAAGAGTTTAAGGAAAACCTGAAAAAAATCGTGGACATAAATGTTAATTTAATTCTCGTTGACAAAAATATAAGTGACGAGGCTGAAGAGATTTTGACAGATGCGGGTATAATTGTATTGGAACGGGTATCAAGACGTGAACTTGATAAAGTTTCTGAGCATACCGGAGCTAGAATAATCAAGAGGGTTGCATTAAAAAAATCTAAAGAAGATATTAAGAAGTATATTGGTAAAGCCGAAAGGGCATATGAGGATGAAAAACTAAAACAGATGAGAATAGTGGGAGGAAAGGGCGAACCTATTGCCACCGTAGTCGTTGGTGCCTCAACGGAAGAAATCGTAGGGGAGCGTGAGCGTATAGCAAAGGACGCTGCATCAGCCATTCAAGCAGCAGTGCTACATGGAATGGTTCCGGGAGGCGGAGCGATTGAGATCTTTATTTCAAGGGAGCTTATGAAAGAAAGAGAAAAGCTCAAAGGAATGGCAATATACGGTGTCGATTGTGTTATTTCGGCCCTGAAAAAGCCACTTTCCCAAATAGTATACAATGCTGGATTTAATCCTCTTGAGAAGGCCGAAGAGGTTATATACATGCAATCGCAGAATGATTCTGCTTCGATAGGCATCAACTGTGATACGGGAGAGGTTGCAGATCTCGTAGAATTGGGGGTTTTAGACCCGGCACTTGTCAAGCAGTATGCAATAAAAGCTGCAGGTGAGGTTGCAGAGGCTATTCTTCGAATAGATACGATTATTAAAAAGAAAGATGAGTCCGCTTCCGTTCAAAACTTAGGTCAAGAAGTTTCCTCAAACGTGAACGAAATGGATTTTTAAGAAAGGTGGTGCTGTTAATTGCCCAAATTAGATGAAGAAGGGTTCAGTCCGGATTCTAGACAAGAAGAAGAGGGCATCCAACGTAAAAATGATTCAAAGCCAAAGCCTGATTTGGATTGTAGAAACGGCCAAGAAACTGAGGGGCTTTGTGAGAGTAGCGAAGAAGGGGCGGATAAACTTGAATCATGTGCTAATAATATCGAAGAAATGCTAGATGAGAAAAATAAATTAATTGAAGAATATCAGGAAAGATTGATCAGAGCTAAAGCAGACTATGACAATTATAGAAAGAGAACCCAAAAGGAAATCCGTGAAATACATATGTATGCTGCTGAGGAGATCATAAAGGATATATTACCGGTGATGGACAACTTTGAAAGGGCATTGGATTCAGTCCAGGATAAAACAAGTTCTGTTTATCAAGGGATAGAGATGATTTATGAACAGTTAAAAAGTGTACTTAAGCAACATGGGGTTGAAGAAATACAAGCTTATAGAATGGTGTTTGATCCGAAATATCATGAGGCCGTTATGACGGTAGATAGTGATGAACATGAAGATGAAACTATTGTAGAAGTTTTTCAAAAAGGGTATACCTATCATTCAAGGGTTATAAGACCAAGTATGGTTAAAGTCGCAAAAAAAATATAAATAGTGGGGAGTGATTTCAAATGAGTAAAGTTATTGGCATTGATCTTGGCACAACAAATTCGGTAGTATCATACATGGAAGGCGGTCAGCCTGTCATCATTCCTAATGAAGAGGGTTCCAGGATTACACCGTCCGTAGTAGCCTTTACGAAGGATGGGCAGCGGCTTGTGGGCCTGCTCGCAAAGCGTCAGGCTGTCACTAATCCTGAGAGGACGATCTTGTCAATTAAAAGGCATATGGGGACAGATTATAAGGTTAAAATAGACGATAAATCGTATACACCTCAGGAAATATCTGCAATGATCATTCAAAAACTCAAACAGGATGCAGAAAATTACATCGGTGAAAAAATTACTAAAGCTGTCATTACAGTACCTGCATATTTTACAGATAGCCAACGGCAGGCGACCAAAGATGCCGGGAAAATAGCAGGCCTTGAAGTGTTGAGAATAATAAACGAACCAACGGCCTCTTCGCTTGCATACGGCCTGGACAAAGAAAGTGACCAGACGATATTGGTTTTCGACTTGGGAGGAGGCACATTTGATGTTTCAATATTAGAATTGGGTGACGGGGTGTTTGAAGTCAAGGCTACTAGCGGCAATAACAGGCTGGGCGGTGATGACTTTGACCAGTGCATACTAGATTATGTAGCAGAAGAATTTAAAAAAGAGAATGGTATAGATCTGAAGAAAGACAAGATGGCACTTCAGAGATTAAGAGAAGCTGCTGAGAAGGCTAAAATAGAGCTGTCGACCATGCTGTCAACAAATATAAATTTGCCTTTTATAACAGCTGATTCCAGCGGCCCGAAGCACCTTGATATCACTCTTACGAGAGCTAAATTTGAAGAGCTAACACACACCCTTGTCGAAAGAACAATTGGGCCAACTGAGAATGCTCTGAAGGATGCGGGCTTAAAACCATCTGATATCGATAAGGTAATTTTGGTTGGTGGCTCAACAAGAATACCTGCTGTCCAGGAGGCAATAAAAAAATTCATTGGCAAAGAACCTCACAAAGGAGTCAATCCTGACGAAGTTGTTGCAATGGGAGCCGCAATTCAGGCAGGTGTACTAGCAGGGGAAGTCCATGATGTGCTGTTGCTGGATGTCACTCCGCTTTCGCTAGGTATAGAAACACTTGGAGGAGTCACCACAAAGCTTATAGAAAGAAATACTACTATTCCTACGTCTAAAAGCCAAATTTTCACAACTGCCGCTGATGGTCAGACTACCGTGGATATTCATGTGCTTCAAGGTGAGAGGACAATGGCTGCCGACAATGTCACATTGGGCAGATTTCAGTTGACTGGTATTGCACCCGCACCTAGAGGAGTTCCCAGGATTGAAGTTACATTTGATATAGATGTTAACGGTATTGTGAACGTATCAGCAAAGGACCTTGGGACTGGCAAGGAACAGAAGATAACTATTACATCGTCTTCCGGTTTAAAAGAAGAGGAAATAGAGAGAATGGTTAAAGAAGCCGACAAGCATGCAGAGGAAGACAAGAAAAAGAAAGAAAAGATAGAAGCCAAAAACAAGGCCGATTCGCTTATTTATCAGTCTGAAAAAATGTTAAACGATCTAAAGGATAAAATCAGTCAAGATGATGCCCAAAAAGTTAGGCAGGAAGTGGATAATGTAAAAAAAGCATTGGAAACAGATGATATTGATGCCATCAACAACGCAACTGATAATTTGACAAAGGTCTTTTACGATATTTCATCTAAGCTTTATCAATCTGCTGATCAAGCCGGCCAAAACGCAAACCAAGATTTTAACCAGCAACAAACGGCAGGGCAGACAGGACAATCTAAAAATGAAAAAGACGAGAAAGTAGTAGATGCAGACTATAAAGTCATGGACGATGACAAGAAGTAAACCTTCTCAGGTATTCGTAATTGGAGTGATTTCTATTGGCCAAAAGGGATTATTATGAAGTTCTGGGTGTTTCAAGAGATGCGTCCACAGAAGATATTAAGAAAGCGTATAGAAAACTTGCACGTAAGTACCACCCAGATGTTAATAAAAATGATAAGGATGCGCCAGAAAAGTTCAAAGAAATAAATGAAGCTCATGAGGTGCTTAGTGACCCTGAAAAGAGGGCAAGGTACGATCAATTTGGCCATGCCGGTGTAGGTCAAGGTGGATTCGGCAGCGACTCCGGTGGTTTCGGCGGGGACTTTGGTAATTTCGGAGACTTTGGAGGAGATTTTTTCGGCGATATTTTTGAAAACTTTTTTGGTGGGGGATTTAATCAGACGAGGAGACGTGGTCCAGTTAGAGGCGCCGATTTGAGGTATGATTTGCACATTACACTTGAAGAAGCTGCATTTGGGGTTGAAAAAGAAATAGAAATACAACGGCTTGAAAGATGTAAGACTTGTCAAGGTACCGGAGCAAAACCCGGTACCCGTTCCAAAACCTGTCCTACATGTAATGGAACCGGTCAGGTCAGGAGAGTGCAGAATCTTGGTCCAATGCAATTCACTAATGTCACCACATGTAACAGGTGCGGTGGAAAAGGTACGATTATTGAGCAGCCGTGTTCCAAGTGCAAAGGCCAAGGTAATGTAAGGACATTCAAGAAAATAAAAGTCAAAGTCCCCTCTGGTGTTGATACAGGTTTTAGACTTCGAATGGGAGGCGAAGGCGATCCAGGTGAAAGGGGAGGGCCTGCAGGTGACCTTTATGTAATCATCCATGTAAAACCTCATCAGCTGTTTGATAGAGATGATGATGATTTGATTTATGATGCGCCGATATCTTTTGTGCAAGCAGCCCTGGGGGATGAGATAGAAATACCAACTTTGGAGGAAAAGGTAAAAATCAAAGTGCCGCCAGGCACTCAGACTGGAACAAGATTCAGGCTAAAGTCAAAAGGGGTTCCGCACATAAGGGGATTTGGAAGAGGTGACCTACACGTCAGGGTAAATGTCGTGATCCCTCAGAGACTGAACGAGGAGCAAAAGAAACTCCTAAAAAAATTTGCGCAAATTAGCGGAGAGGAAATAAAAGAACCTCCAAAAGGTTTTTTTAATAAAATGAAAGATGCCTTTGGTGTTTGACCAGGAGGAATTAAATGAACTGGGTTGAAATTAAAGTTAAGACATCTACAGAAGCGGTAGATGCTGTATCCAACATTTTTTATGAGGCAGGAGCAACCGGTGTTGTAATCGAAGATCCACAAAGTCCTATCTGTCCTAGCAACGAGGACGACGGTAAGGGATGGGTTTTTAGTGATGTCCCCGATAATGCTGATTTTGACGAGGCTGTTGTAACGGCTTATTTGTTAGAAGACAGCAGTATCGTAGAGAGGGCTAATGAGCTTCAGCAAAGGATAAGGGACCTTACCAATTACGGATTAAAAATTGGAAAAGCAGAAATGGCCATGACTACTGTTTCTGATGAGGATTGGTCTGAGGGTTGGAAAAAATATTATAAGCCTATGCGAATAGGTAATAATTTAGTAATAAAACCGTCCTGGGAACATTATATCCCAAGATTATCTAATGATATTGTTTTAGACATTGACCCTGGTATGGCTTTCGGCACAGGAACACATGAAACAACAATATTGTGTCTTGAGATGCTGGAACAGTATATAAAGCAAGGTTGTAGCGCAATAGACATTGGTTGTGGAACAGGGATTTTGGCTATAGCAGCGGCAAAATTGGGGGCTTTAAAGGTATTGGCAGTAGATAAGGATGATGTTGCAGTAAAAGTAGCAACTCAAAACGCCAATAGAAATAAAGTTGAATCTATAGTAAAGGTTATCAAAGGAGATTTGCTCCGCAATATCAGCCATAAGGCTGATATCATTATGGCCAATATTGTAGCAGAAGTAATAATTGAGCTTAGTAGAGATGTTCCTCTCTTATTAAACGAAGGCGGTATCTTTATAGCATCTGGTATTATAAAAGAACGTAAATACTCTGTTATAGAAGCCCTGGAGAAAAACGGTTTTGATTTGATAAAACAAGCTGACAAAGGTGAGTGGGTTGCGCTTGCATTAAGACAGGCCCCCATCGGAAACTGATGGGGGGATATTTATGCCAAAATTTTTTACTTTAGAGGAGTTTGACAAAAACGATTCTCTGGAGATTTCTGGCAAAAATGCCCATCACATCGCAAATGTGTTAAGATATAAGCCAGGGGATAAAATAAAAATTTCTAACGGCGCTCAGGATGGAATAGGTGTTATACAAAACATCGATAAAAGAAAATTAAAAATAAAAATAAAGATTATAGAGAAAAATAACGTTATAAAGATATGGCCTATTATAACAATTTATCAAGGGCTTTTAAAAGGAGAAAAGATGGATTTTGTTGTCCAAAAAAACACAGAAATTGGCATGTCAAAGCTGATACCACTCATTACCGAGAGGACTGTGGTAAATCCATCTGACCAAAAAATTAACAATAAAATTAAGCGGTGGGAGAAAATAGCAGAAGCAGCTTCAAAACAATGTATGCGACCTGACATACCTTCTATTGGGCAAGTCATGCGTTTTAATGAAGCAATTATTAATTCGAAAAGACACGAGAAAAAGCTGATCTTGTGGGAATTAGAAGAAACAGCTTCACTAAAGCATGTATTAAAAAATGTAAACAGAAGTATACACCATATAGCCATATTAATAGGGCCAGAAGGAGGTTTTACCGAAGATGAAGTAAGGAATGCAGTAAAGGCAGGCTTTCAACCGATAAGTCTTGGCCCTAGGATTCTGAGAAGTGAGACTGCTTCTTTAGCTGTATGTTCAATAATAATGTATGAATTAGGGGATATTGGTGGTTCAGATGCTTAAAGTGGCTTTCTACACCCTAGGATGTAAAGTAAATCAATACGATACAGATGCCATGGCACAAATCTTTTTAGAAAAGGGTTATGATATTGTTTCTTTTGATACAAAAGCCGACGTCTATGTAATAAATACCTGTGATGTCACAAATGAGAGTGCAAGGAAATCGAGGCAAGTGATTCGAAAAGCTTCTAGAAAAAACCCTAATGCGGAGATTGTTGTGGTTGGATGTTACTCTCAGCTAAGACCCGAAGAAGTTGCCAAAATACCGCAAGTTAATGTCGTTATGGGAACATGTGACCGCAAGAAAGTTGTAGATTTTTTAGAGGCCTCCCGCATGAGTGGTCGACAAATAATAGCTGTAAAAGATATAATGAAGCAAGACGAATTTGAAGACATTTCCTCCTGCGGTTTTAGGCAAAAGACTAGGGCATTTTTAAAGATTCAAGAAGGATGCAATATGTTCTGTTCTTATTGCATCATTCCATACACACGCGGCCCGTTAAAAAGCAGGAATTTCAAAAGTATACTTCAAGAAGCGGAGATTCTTGCCAGGGAAGGCTTTAAAGAGGTCGTTCTGACAGGTATTCATCTCGGTTTGTACGGGCTTGACATAAAAGACCAAAACTTTTTCTTACTTGATGTCATTAAAGGTATTTCAGAGATAGAAGGCATCGAAAGAATCAGGTTGAGTTCTATTGAAGCCATAGAATTGACTGATGATTTTATATCTACACTCGCATCAGTTAAAAAATTTTGTCAGCATTTGCATGTTCCTCTTCAAAGCGGTAGCAATCGCATTCTTCGCCTTATGAACCGTAGATATACTACAGAGCAGTTTAACAAAACAATAAATATAATTCGTCAGCATATGCCGAATGCATCTATTACAACCGACATAATAGTGGGTTTTCCAGGAGAGACGGACTGCGATTTTAGCAAAACTAAGAGCTTCGTGAAAGAAATTCAGTTTTCGAGACTACATGTATTTCCTTTTTCGGCAAGGGAAGGCACATCTGCAGCTCAATTGAAACAGCATATCAGCAAGGAGATCAAAGCAGAAAGGGTCAGAGAACTCATAAAAATAGGGGAGATTCTCGAGCAGGGATTTATCGATAGGTTTATTGGATGCACAATGGATGTGTTATTCGAAGAAAAGGTAGACGTTAGCACTTATCATGGCTATACGGGAAACTATATAAGAGTTTTGGTTTGTTCAGAAGAAGATTTACACAACAAAATAAAACCTATTAAACTTAAGGAAAGAAATCATACACATATTATAGGTTTATTACAAAAAGTTTAGGTCCTTGCAGGACATTTGCAGATTTATGTTGAATAATTAAATTAATCCGGTGACGCATAAGACTTTATGATAATTGTTAGTTTTTTTTATTTTATTTATGTACAATAATCATAAGCATTTGATAAGGAGGTGGAACATCTTGGACTGTATTTTTTGCAAAATAGCCTCACATGAAATCCCATCCGATGTGGTGTACGAGGATGATTATGTCATAGCATTTAAAGATATTAATCCGCAAGCTCCCGTCCATCTCCTAATAGTGCCTAAAAAGCATTTAGAATCAGTCATGGATATTCGAGAAGAAGATTCCATAATTTTAAACAAAATTATTCAAGTGGCACAGCACTTGGCACGCCAAAATAATATAGATAAAAAGGGTTTTAGGATTGTGGTAAATACCGGAGAAGAAGGCGGGCAAACGGTAAATCACCTTCATTTTCACCTACTCGCGGGAAGATTTATGACATGGCCTCCCGGATGATGTTGACGGCTTTTTTAATTAGCCTTATAATTAACTGAGTTTATGCTTTTATTTAATCTTGCTGTCCCAGAAGAGCAGTGGAGGGAGGGATTGAGCGTGTCGGAAGTAAGAGTAGGAGATAATGAGTCTTTAGACAGCGCATTGAGAAGATTTAAGCGCCAATGCCAACGAGCTGGTGTTCTTTCTGAAGTTAGAAAAAGAGAACACTATGAAAAACCGAGTGTTAGAAGGAAAAAGAAGTCTGAGGCTGCCCGGCGAAGAAAATTTCGCAGGTTTTAAGGAGCGATGTGCGATATGTCCTTAAAAGATGTTTTAGATAGTGATTTGAAAACGGCCTTAAAACAAGGTGATAAGAAGAGGCTTTCTGTGATCAGAATGGCCAAATCTGCCGTGCTGTACGCTGAAAAGGAGAGATGTCATGAGCTTGATGATGAAGAAGTAATCGACATCATCTCCAGGGAGGTAAAAAAGCGTAGGGATGATAAGGCCGAGTATGAAAGATTGGGCAGAAATGATATAGCCGAGGACCTGGCATACGAGATAGATATTTTGTTAGGCTATCTTCCCCAGCAGTTATCAGTGGAAGAAATTGAACAAATAGTCCGTCAAACAATTACTGAAGTAGGTGCAAACAGCCTAAAGGATATGGGAAGGGTCATGAAAACAGTCGTTCCAAAGGTAAGAGGACGTGCTGATGGAAAGATTGTAAATACTATCGCAAAAAAACTTCTTGAATGAAACAAGGCTTGGTATCTTATGATGCCAAGCTTTGTTTTAATGATGTTCGCAGAACGGTAGGTGATAAATATGTCTAATAAATTAATAACCGCTGTAATAATTATGGTGCTTATCTTTGCATCAACCAGCTTTGTCAATGCAGGCGCAGATGACAGTGCAGTATACGTTATTCCTATAAAAGGTGTTATTAACAAAGGTCTTGCCAGTTTTGTTGAACGTGGAATATCTGAAGCTGAAAAGAACGGTGCAAAGGCAATAGTATTTGTAATTGATACTCCCGGAGGAGAGATAGGTCCAGCAGTACAAATAAGTGACGCAATTATGAGCACACAAGTTAAGACCATAGCTCATATCGATGGTGAGGCTACTTCAGCAGGTGTTATATTAGCGGTTTCCTGTGATATAATGGCAGTATCACGTGGCGCTACAATTGGTGCGGCTGAGCCCAGGCCAAACGAGGAGAAGTATGTATCATACTGGTCCTCGAAATTAAGAAATGCTGCGCAAATAAAGGGAAGAAACCCACAAATTGTCGCAGCAATGGCTGATGCTGATGTAGTGATTGAGGGGCTAAAAGAAAAAGGAAAAATTCTTTCACTTACGAGCCAACAGGCTATTGAGCTCGATTTTGCGGATATGCTTGCAGAAAATGTTGCTGAAATACTGCAGTTTAAAGGAATTGGATATAATAGAATCGTAAAAGTAGAGCCAAGCACAGCAGAAAAAATTGCAAATTTTATTACAAACCCTTACGTAATGCCGATTTTACTTACTTTAGGCATAATTGGTATCACAACTGAACTTTTAACGCCAGGATTTGGAGTTCCCGGTTTTATTGCTTTTATTGCTTTTGCGCTTTTTTTCGGAGGAAACCTTTTAATAGGTTCTATACAGTATTGGGTTTTATGGCTTTTTTTGTTTGGAATAATTATGTTGATGGTAGAGATTTTTATTCCAGGGTTTGGAGTTTTTGGCATTATGGGAATAATTGGTGTTATCACAAGTATGTTTATGGTCTTTCCAAGCATAGAGCAGGCAATAATATCATTATTGATATCGCTTGTTGCAAGTTGTATAGTAATTTATTTACTGATAAAATATTTCAAGAAAAAACTTGTGCTTTATAATTTTATTTTAAAGACGAGGCAGGAAAAAAGCGATGGTTATATAGCCTCAATTGAAAAAAAAGAAATGTACTTGAACAAAAAAGGGAAGGCGATTACACCTCTCAGGCCGGCTGGTGTAGGAGTGTTTGACGGAAACAGATTGGATGTAGTGACAGAAGGTGAGTTTGTTCCTGCAAACAGCGACATCGAAATAATTAGGGTTGAAGGTGGAAGAATTATAGTTAGAAAAATGAAAGGAGAATGATAATGGAGACCTTAGCAGGGTTTATTTTTACGATTGTAATCTTGTTTATCGGACTGACAGTATTTTTAAGCTTCGTTCCTTTAGGATTATGGATATCTGCACTTGCAGCAGGTGTCCATATTGGAATATTCAACTTAATAGGCATGAGGCTAAGGAGGGTGCCTCCGGCTAAGATTGTCAGCCCCCTTATAAAAGCAGTCAAAGCGGGGCTAGATGTGAGTGTAAACAAACTTGAAGCCCACTATCTTGCGGGTGGTAATGTCGACAGGGTTGTCGATGCGCTCATAGCTGCTCAAAGGGCAGAAATTCCTCTGCCATTTGAAAGGGCAGCAGCCATTGACCTTGCCGGCAGGAATGTGCTGGAGGCTGTACAGATGAGTGTTAATCCGAAGGTAATAGAGACTCCCATTGTTGCTGCTGTTGCAAAAGATGGAATTGAGGTAAAAGCAAAAGCGCGTGTTACTGTTAGGGCTAACATAGACAGATTGGTTGGAGGTGCCGGCGAAGAGACTGTTATAGCAAGGGTTGGAGAAGGAATAGTAACTACAGTTGGATCTGCTGAAAGTCACAAAGCTGTGTTGGAAAACCCAGATTCAATATCTCGCACAGTGTTGAATAAAGGTCTTGATGCGGGTACAGCATTTGAAATATTATCGATAGATATTGCTGATGTAGATGTTGGCCGTAATATTGGTGCCAAGCTCCAGACCGATCAGGCTGAGGCAGACAAGAGGATAGCTCAGGCCAAGGCCGAAGAAAGGAGAGCGATGGCAGTAGCAAAAGAACAAGAAATGGTTGCCCAGGTACAGGAAATGAAGGCTAAGGTTGTGCAAGCTGAAGCTGAGATTCCAAAAGCAATAGCAGACGCCTTTAGGCAGGGCAGGTTAGGTGTTATGGATTACTACAACATGAAAAATGTTATCGCTGACACTCAGATGCGAGATGCTATCTCGAAACTTGAATTTCAAGAAGAGCAAGATGAAAAAGACGAATAAAGCAGGTGAGATGAATGGGGTCGGATTTACTAATAATTATTTTATTTTTTGTTCTAGGCCCTATTTTGAGGGCCGCATTTTCGGATAAAAAAAGGCAAAAACCATTGGAACAAAAACGATACAGAAGGCCCAAAGTTATTCCTAATATTGAATGGGATGAACTACATGGGGAAAATTATAATGCCGCAAAGCCAAACATGTCTCTTAAGCAAAGTATTGTTGAGGAGCCAACACATGATAGCAGGATTATAAACCGTGAAGACACTGATAAAATACTCTTGAGACGTACCCGAAAAAAGAGCTCTTTTGTGATAAATAAAAACAATATGCTTTATGGTGTTATTATGAAAGAGGTATTAGGCCCTCCTAAAGCCCTTTCGAAAAAAAACATTTAATAATAAGAATCCCACCAGGCACACAATCGAGGATTGCTGTCGAGTCCCGGGAACCTTTTATTTCACAATAAGTATAAATGCCCTAAAGGGCATTTTTTATTTTGCGAAAAAGTTTCGACAGAGTAGTCCTAAAATCATAAGTTTGTTTTGTAATTAAACCGAGGTTTAAGGAATAAATTTTTAAGAGGCAGTTATTGTGGGATTGGAAGGTGTTGTCGTGAATCAAGAATTAAGAAGGCGTATGTCAGATATGTTAGATTTGCCCAGAGATATAGTATTAAATCTGCCAAGAATTGTTATAACCGGCAGGCTGGCGGTGTTTATTGAAAATCATAAGGGGATAGTTGAGTACAGTCCAGAAGTGGTTAGAATCAACACAGCAATAGGGGTAATCGCTGTTAAGGGTCAAAGGCTTTTTATTAAAAGTATCTTGAGCGATGAAATAACCGTGGAAGGTGAGATACAAACAATACAATTTGAGGACTGAGGTGAGTTTACGTGCCCCTTATAAGACTGTGGAATTATTTGAATGGATATGTTATTATAAAAATGACAGGAGACTATGGAGAAAGGCTGCTCAATTACGCTGCTTTAAACGGAATCTACTTATGGGACATCAAGCGGATTACTGAAAATGTAATGATTGCAAAAGTCAGTATTAGAGATTTTTTTAGGCTAAGCCGACTGGCCCGTAAAGCAAGGTGTAGACTGTTTGTTGTTAAACGTGTAGGTTTATTCTTTTTTATTAACAGGCTGAAAAGAAGAAAAACGCTTATCATTGGTTCAGTGTTGTTTATTGCTTTTTTATATTTCCTCTCTTCTTTTGTTTGGAACATAGAAATTATTTCTGAAGACCCACAACTGCGGCAGGCAGTAAAAAAAGACCTGGCCGAATGGGGTTTGAGTGAAGGAACATTCAAATACAATATTGACAAGAAGTCATATCTTGATAAAATATTTTTAAAATATAATGATATAGCTTGGGCCGAGATTGAGATTCGAGGTAGTAAAGTAATAGTACAACTCGTAAAAAAGGAGCCCGCACCGGAACTTGAAGAAAACACACCTTGTGATATAATAGCCTCTAAAGATGGAATCATAGAGGAAATAATACCGTTGAGGGGTGAACCAGTTGTTAAACCCGGAGATGCTGTTGAAGCAGGAGATGTTCTAATTTCGGGCAGGATAGAGATTTATCCAAATATAAGTCCAAGAGAAGACAACAATAATCCTAGTTCATTTTTAGTTCATTCACACGGTATAGTGAAGGCAAGGGTATGGCGTCAAAAGGCAGTAAATATTCCACTCATCAAGACAATCGATGTTGAAACCGGCCAGTCAAAGACGGCAATAAGGTTGTCCCTGGGAAGCAAACATTATAATTTCAAGCTTGGAAAAATCCCATACGACATATACGATGTTGAAATCACGAACCAACTTACATTGCCGCTATTTATAAGGGATTTCGGGGTTGATGTGGTTAAATACAAAGAACTTAAAGCCAAAAAAATTTCACTAAGCATTGAAGAAGCTGTTAAAGAAGCTGAGAAACAACTACTTAAAGAACTCAAAGAATTTGAAAACACTGAACTCGTTCATAAAAAGATGGAATTTGTATTGACCCCGGAGAAAGATGCAGTTGTAGGAACCCTTACAGTTGAAGTTATTGAAGACATTGGAAAAAAGAAGTCAATTTATTGACGAGGAGGAGAAAATTTGAGCGAGAGCCTTGCTGAGGCAAGAGTCGCAGTTGAGAACGTAAACGACATAGCTTTTTTATTTGGAAACAGAGATGAAAACGTAAAATATATTGAAGAAGAATTTAAGGTAAAAATATTGACGCGTGAAGGCGATATAGCAATTTTAGGAGAACAAAAAAACACTGAAGCTGTCCAAAACCTTTTTTACCAGTTGATGAGTATGCTGAATAAAGGCAATAGGTTTACTATTTCTGACATAAAATATCTTGCACGAATGACTAAAGACGGTGAAGCTGAAAAAATAACCGATTTATACGATGATTTAATTTGCCATACACATAGGGGCAAACCCATAAAGCCTAAGACAATAGGGCAGAAAATATATACTCAGGCCATTAGTCGAAATGACATTGTGTTTTGTATAGGCCCTGCCGGCACTGGAAAAACGTATTTAGCGATGGCAATGGCTGTTACTGAGTTTAAAAAGAGGGCTGTTAACCGCATAATCCTTACAAGACCCGCTGTAGAAGCGGGAGAGAAACTAGGTTTTTTGCCGGGTGATCTACAAGATAAGGTTGACCCTTATTTGAGGCCGCTTTACGATGCTCTTTATGATATTCTAGGGATAGATTCCTTTAGACGTTTGATGGAAAAAGGTCTCATCGAAGTGGCACCACTCGCATATATGAGGGGAAGGACACTCGATGATTCTTTCATTATTCTCGATGAAGCACAAAACACAACCTCAGAACAGATGAAAATGTTTTTAACAAGATTGGGATTTGGATCAAAAGCTGTTGTTACAGGTGATATAACTCAGGCTGATTTACCTAAAGGGATGAATTCCGGCCTCGAAGAGGTTCAACAAATTTTAAAAAATGTAAAAGGCCTTGAATTTGTTTATTTAAGCGAAAGAGATGTTATCAGACATGAAGTTGTTCAAAGAATTATAAAGGCTTACAAGAAATTCGAGGAAAAACTCCAGCAAAAATAGGGAGTGATCATGTGGCTATCGGCAAGGGGCTTGGTCTTAAAAAACTCCGTGTTAGTTTACTCGGCAACACGTTGGTCCAAAAGGTATGTCTTGGGCTTTTTTTCTTTTTCACGTTGACACTGTTGATTTTTATGACTGTGCTTCCTCAGAAATACGATATAAAAGTAGGGGACGTCCTCCAGGAAAGTATAATATCCCGCAAAGAGGCAGTAAATACAATTGCAACAGAAAAATTAAAACAGGCCGCTGCGGATGCTGTGTCCAAAAAGTATACTTTAGATCAAAATGTGATACTTGACGTTAAAAATGAAATAACTCATATATTCGATAACGTTAGGAAAGTGCAGACACAGGACTATCTTGACGACGACGAAAAAGTTAAAAAACTTAATAATATAATTTCTCACGAACTATCTGATGAGACATATAAGGTGACGCTTGGGCTTAACGATGCAGGTTTGAGAGAACTGGAGACAACGACAAAAGCAGTTATAGAAAAAGTAATGTCAGATGGAGTAAAAGAAGACTCCATTGATAGGGCGAAAAACTATATCCTTGAAGAGTTTCGAAATACAAAAATACCTCAAGAAATGAGGAGTGCGGGTGAGGATATATCTTTTGCGGTTATTAGATTTAATATGATATACGATAAAGAAGCTACGGAAAAGTTGCAGCAGGAAGCAATGGATGCGGTTCAACCTGTCAAAATTTCAAGAAATCAGATAATAATTGAGAAAGGGACAACCATAACCAATGAGCATAGGGAGTTGCTGAAGGACCTTGGGTTACTTGCCCAAGATAACACGGCTAACTACAGCCTATTTATGGGTTCTGCACTTGTTTCGGCAATTTTGGAAGGAATATTGCTCTTTTTTATTTATATTTATTGCAGAAAATTATTTCACAACAATGTTAAACTCATGTTAATAGTCATCATTATTCTTTCAACCGTGATTATTTCTCTTGGCATAAAAGAAATTTCTATTTTTCTAATACCTTTGGCTGCCGGAAGTATGCTCATCTCTATTTTAATAGATCCTTATATTGCTCTAACGTCGGGTTTTATAATGAGCATTTTGATTGGAATAATGCTCGGCAATGATTTTATGTTATCATTAACAGCCTTTTTGGGGGCTATCATAGGGGTATTTTGTACAGTAAAAGTGTCTCAGAGGTCTGACCTTACAAAAGCTGGTGGTATAGTGGGTGGTTCGATATTCTTAACCATATTTGGTATAGGTCTGCTCAACAATGACCCACTTCTTCAGGTACTGAAACAAAGCTCTTGGGGCATTGTAAACGGTATTTTGTCATCTGTTTTGACGATCGGCACACTGCCTTTTCTTGAAAACGCTTTTGAGATAACAACATCCATTAAGCTTTTGGAACTCTCTAATCCGAATCAACCGCTTTTGAGGAAGCTAATGATAGATGCTCCAGGCACATATCATCATTCGATAATAGTAGGGAATTTAGCAGAAACAGCTGCCGAGGCTATAGGGGCAGATCCACTCTTGGCAAGGGTTGGGGCAAGTTATCACGATATTGGCAAACTGAAGAGGCCTTACTTCTTTATAGAAAATCAGCTTGCATTGGAAAATCCTCATGATAAATTGAACCCATCTCTCTCGGCACTTATAATTACATCTCACGTAAAGGATGGTCTTGACATTGCGAGGGAATACAGATTACCGACAAGCATAGTGGACTTTATTGGTCAGCACCATGGCACTACGCTGCTTTCCTACTTTTTCAGTAAGGCTGTTGAAAGCAATGCGAAGGTAGATGATACGAGTTTTAGATATGATGGCCCTAAACCTCAGAGCCGTGAAGTCGCGATTGTTATGCTTGCTGATTCTGCGGAGGCAGCCGTCAGATCAATGCATAGACCAACTAAGGGAAAGATAGAAGGCCTTATAAGGCAGATAATTAAAGACAAACTGACAGACGGGCAGCTCGACGAAAGCGATTTAACACTAAAGGATCTTGATATGATTGCAGGTGCTTTTTCTAGAGTGTTGACAGGCATATTTCATTCGCGGATTGAGTATCCTGATAAACTAAAAGAATTCGAAGAAAGGAAATGAGCAAATGCCTGAGGTAATAATAACAAATATGCAGTCTAAGCTTGTATTAAGTCCTGAATTAAAGATGCTGATTGAAGATATTATTAAATATGCTTTGGCCATGGAAGATGTCCCACAAAACATAGAAGTCAGTGTCGCAATACTGGATGATACACAAATACGGAAGCTAAACAAGACCTATAGATTCGTTGACGCACCAACAGATGTGCTATCTTTTTCAATGAACGGAAAGGGTTTTAAACCGAGACAAACCCAGGATAATGAAGATAATTTATCAGACGAATTCTTTTCCAAAATTGAGAATGACTTACTGGGCGACATTGCGATCTCGTTAGAAAGGGCTACTAGACAGGCAAATGAGTATGGCCATTCTTTAGAAAGGGAAGTATCATATTTAGCAGTTCACGGAACACTTCACCTTTTGGGATACAACCACGATACACCTGAAGATAAAAAAATCATGAGGAAAAGAGAAGAGGAGATATTAGAAAAGTATGACATTGTAAGGAGAAATTAATTTCTCATGAAAAAGACCAGATCTATCATAGAAAGTTTTAACTATGCTATATCCGGAATTATTTACGCTCTCAAAACCCAACGTAATATGAGAATTCACATCATAACTGCAGTGCTTATTCTGATTGCAAGTTCTTTTTTTAGCTTTTCGTCCGTCGAATTGTTATTAATTCTATTTGCAATAGCTCTAGTAATTATAGCCGAAATGGTGAACACGGCAATTGAATCAGTAGTTGACCTAGTTACAGAAAAATATCATTCTCTAGCCAAAGTGGCAAAAAATGTGGCTGCGGGTGCGGTAATGATTGCGGCTATTAACGCTATCGGTGTCGGATATATTCTATTTTACAAGAAATTTGACAATCTGACTAAGGTGTTTCTAATAAAAGCGCGAAACTCACATGAGTATATTTTGTTCGTCAGTATTATACTTATTGCATTTTCTGTAATAGTCCTCAAGACTAAATCCGGTTACGGTTCTCCTTTTTCAGGAGGGTTCCCTAGCGGCCACTCTGCTATAGCATTTGCAATACTGACTGCTTTGTTTTTTACGTCATCAAGTACCACTTTTATACTTGCGTTTCTACTGGCAATATTGGTGCTTGAAGCAAGGGTAGAAGCAGGCGTACATACAGTTGCGGAGGTTATTGCGGGTGCTGCATTGGGAGCGGCTATTACGTGCCTGATGTTCTGGATATTTACATGAGATTAAATAAAGGGGGATTTAGATGTTTAGGCATCGGTTCTTTTTACTTTTTGTAATAATCCTGTTGTCTTTGGTTTCAGCATGTAACAAAAAAAATGAGGAAAACCTCACACAAAATGATATTCCGACAATAAGCGAACAAGGTGATGATGAATTGTCAAATGAACCGGTGCTGAAGATCAAAAACCCTCTGACAGGGCTCGATATGGATTTGAAGTATGAGGGACAGCGGCCACTTGCCGTTATGATCGAAAATGAATATAATGCTAGGCCTCAATCTGGTTTGAACGTTGCCGATATAGTTTATGAAATTCCTACTGAAGGAGGGATTACAAGGTTTCTTGCAATTTATTCTCATGAGCCTTATAATGAAATTGGGCCTGTTCGTAGTGCAAGGCCATATTTTATTGAATACTCTATGGAATATGATGCAATTTATGTACACTACGGATCAAGTCCACAAGGGTACGAGGATTTAAAAAAGCTCAAAATACATTCTATAGACGGTATTTATGATACTGTGACCTTTTGGAGAGATAAGTCACGAAAAAAACCCCATAATGCTTACACGAACACTGCCAACATTCTTGCAACATCTGAAAAGCGTGGATTTCTAAAAGAGGTAAACCAGGAATTCTGGCAATTTAATGATGGCGATAATTATCCTGATGACCAGAAATTGGATAAATTTAAAATCACATATTATAAAAATTACAAAGTTGGTTATACATATGATTCCGAAAAAAAAGCATATGCAAGGTCGATCAACGGTAAACCCCACTATGATAGACCTTCAGAAGAGACAATTACAGTTAAGAATATTATAGTTCAATTTGTAAATGCTAGGGTTGTTGATGAAGTTGGCAGATTAGATATAAATACAATAAGCTCGGGAAAGGGATACTATATTAGCAACGGTTATGCGACTGAGATTAAGTGGAAAAAAGAATCTAAGAGTGAGAGGACCAGATTTTACGATCTCGAAGGTGAGGAAATTAGTCTGAATGCCGGTAACACATGGATTCAATTAATACCTCAATGGGGTAGTTTCAGTCATACAGAAGAATACGATGGGTAATAAAACAGGATTATTTAGAATTGGTTAAAAAGGGTTGTTTTGGCAACACAGAAGAATACAATGTGCAAAATTGAGAGACTATCCATTTACCGGACTTAGGAGCATATGGAAAGAACTAGAAGAGAGGTAAACTAATGGGTTTATACAGAACTGAAGCCGTTGTTCTCGGTCATAAAAAATTAGGCGAAGCAGATAAAATTTTAACATTGTTTTCACCTGAAAAAGGCAAGATTCATGCCGTTGCCAGAGGGGTTTGCCGTCCTAGAAACCATCTAATTGGCGGGACTCAGCTGTTTTCTTACAGTTCGTTTCTTCTCTTTAACGGGAAAAGTTTAGACACTATAGGACAGTGTGAGGTAAAAGAATCATTTTTTAGGATAAGGGAAGAACTCAATCGCATGGCCTATGGCCTTTATTTTGCAGAATTACTCCAGGCTTCAACACCGGCCGAGGAGAAAAACAGACATCTTTTTTATTTCTTTTTAAAAACATTGCACTTATTGCAGAACCACGCTGATCTGGAACTCCTGAGCAGGATATATGAGATAAAACTCATGGCATTACAAGGTTTTGCACCCCAGTTATCTGAATGTGTAATGTGTGGTGAAGAGGTAAAACACAATGTCGGGTTCAGCCCGGCACTAGGTGGTATCATCTGTTCAAAATGCCACGGTGAAGATTCTCATTCAGTTAAAATATCAATGAGGACTTTGGAGATTATGAAAAGGATTATGTATGGTACTTATGAAAGTATTAATAATCTCGATACAGATAAGATAATAATGACTCAACTAAAGGAATCTTTGAGATTGTTTATAGAATACCACATTAATAAAAAACTCAAATCAACTATGTTCTTAAATGATGTTTACAAACTAGACAAGCTTAATAAAAATGAAGCATAAGATTATTAAGCAGCTCAGGAGGATAGATATGAATAAAATATGGGATTCGTTCCGAGATAAGCGCTGGTTTCTAGTATTTTCTCTAACTCTATTTTTTGCTGGAGGTATCGCCGGCTATATTATATTCTGGAATGACCCATCGCTGATTTTGACAAACATAGAAAAATTTTTAGGGAATATTCTAAAAATAGGAAAAGCAATGGAAGACAAAAGTAATTTACATGTGGTCGGCCTAATCTTTCAAAACAATGTAAAAGCACTTATACTCATAATATTTGGCGGGATTGCATTTGGTATCTTACCGTTCTTCGGAATTTTGTTTAACGGTTTTGTTGTGGGTTTGGTCTTAGCCATGAGTATATATGAGGGACAAAGCATTGCACTTTTTCTCGCTGCAATGCTTCCGCACGGCATATTGGAACTGCCAACAATTCTTATGGGCGGTGCATTCGGTTTAAAAACCGGCTTTGACTTGATTTTTCCCAAAACCCATAGTAGAATTGGGCTATTAAAAGAAAACTTATCGAATAGCTTGCTTGCCCTAGGGATTCTTGTACCATCACTTTTTATTGCAGCAGGAATAGAAACACTGATTACACCAAATATTGCAAAAATGTTCATATAAATGACATGTATATTAAACTCAAGCTAGAAAGAGAAAGGAGTGAGGTTCAATAGAGCTATCAAAGCGACAGAGGTCAATCGTTGAAATAGTAAGAGAGAACGAACCGATAACAAGTGAACAGATCGCCGAAAAATTAAAATTGACAAGGGCAGCTTTACGGCCTGATCTATCAATTCTGACAATGTCGGGAATATTAGAGGCGAGACCCCGCGTGGGTTATTTTTATACCGGAAAGACAGCTATGAGCTTTATTTCGGAAAGGATCAAAAGCATTATTGTTGATGAAATAAAGTCGGTACCAGTAGTCATAAATGAGAGCACTTCTGTATATGATACCATAGTTCAACTTTTTTTAGAAGATGTGGGAACTATTTTTGTTGTACAAGACGATGGGAGTTTAAGCGGGCTTGTTTCAAGGAAAGACCTGCTTAAAATAGCAATAGGTAATGCAGACATACATAAAATACCTGTAGGCATAATAATGACAAGGATGCCTAATCTCGTAACCTTAACTCCTGAAGAGACGGCATACGATGCGGCAAAAAAGATTGTTGATCATCAGGTCGATGCTCTACCTGTGGTTAAATTATTAAAACAGGATGGTGATGTAAAGTATAAGGTTATAGGAAAGGTTACGAAAACAACGATTACAAAGTTATTTGTCAGTCTTGGAAAGTCTTAGGAAGGAGGTAATGACTATAATAGAAAAAAAGAAGAATCCCGTTGTGTTTGCGGTGTCTGATTCCATTGGTGAAACTGCAGAACTTGTAACAAGAGCTGCAGTAATACAGTTTAACTCAGGCCACGTGGACATACGTAAGGTTGGATTTGTAACTGATATAGAATATGCCAGAGAGGTCATTGAGCAGGCAAAGGAAGTTGAACACTGTGCAATCGTCTGCACTATTGTCTTGCCAGAGGTAAGAGATTATTTAATCGAGCAAGCAAGACAGAACGATATACCTGTAATTGATATTATGGGTCCTTTAATGAAAACCCTTTCAGACATTACAGATTTTGAACCTCGCCTTGAACCTGGATTGGTACACAAGACAGATGAAGATTATTTTAAAAAGATGGAAGCCATAGAGTTTGCAGTAGAATATGATGGTGGAAAAAACCCGCGAGGCTTGGCAAAGGCGGATGTTGTCCTGATAGGTGTGTCTCGGACATCTAAAACTCCTCTTGCAATGTTTTTAGCTCATAAAAGATTAAAAGTTGCCAATCTCCCGCTTGTTCCAGAGGTCGCTCCTCCCGAAGAACTGTTTAAACTCTCGCATAAAAAGATTGTTGGTCTTACAATCAATCCGGATAAGCTAAATGAAATAAGGGCTGAGAGACTTGAAGCTTTAGGCCTTTCAAAGGAAGCCAACTACGCAAGGTATGATAGAATCTTAAAAGAAATTGAGTATGCTGAAGGAATCATGGATAAAATTGGCTGCCCAAAGATAGATGTATCAAATAAGGCTGTTGAGGAAATAGCAGCTAAAATATTAGAAACAATAAAGGAAGGAGTAGTATAGTATGACAAAAAAATACGTCTACAGTTTTCACGAAGGAAATGCTACTATGCGCAGCTTGTTAGGAGGCAAGGGTGCAAATTTAGCGGAAATGGTGAAAATAGGTTTGCCAGTACCCATGGGCTTTACTGTCACCACTGAGGCTTGTCTGAATTACTACGATGAGGGCGAAAAAATATCCGAAAATATGCTTTCTCAGATTCTTGAAGCTCTAGAAAATCTGGAAAATGAGATGGGGAAGAAACTTGGAGACAATCAGGATCCATTGTTAGTGTCAGTTAGGTCAGGAGCTGTAATATCCATGCCCGGCATGATGGACACTATTTTAAACCTGGGTCTTAATGATGAAAGTGTTAAAGGTTTAGCTGCCAAAACCGGTAATGAACGCTTTGCTTATGATAGTTATCGTAGATTTATCCAAATGTTTGGAAATGTGGTTATGGAAGTAGAACATGATAAGTTCGAAACGATTATAGAGTCAGTAAAGCAAAAGAAGAATATCACTCAGGATACAGAAATGGATGCAGAGGGCTGGCAGGAAGTTATAATGCTTTATAAGCAAAAAATAAAGGAAAAGGCAGGCAGGGAATTTCCTCAGGGACCTAAAGAACAGCTTTTAATGGCCGTAGAAGCAGTTTTTAAATCCTGGAATAATCAGAGAGCAAAGGTATACAGAAAAATAAATAAGATACCTGATGATTTAGGAACTGCTGTTAACGTTCAGACAATGGTGTTTGGAAACAAAGGCGATGATTCCGGAACAGGCGTAGCATTTACACGCAACCCATCTACCGGAGAAAACAAAGTTTACGGCGAGTTCCTGATGAACGCCCAGGGCGAAGACGTGGTTGCCGGCATAAGAACACCGCAGAGTATAGAGCAACTAAATGATGTTATGCCGGCTGTCTATAAGCAATTTACTGATGTTTGCAATTTACTGGAAAATCATTATAAGGACATGCAGGACATTGAGTTTACCATAGAAAACGGAAAACTGTTCATACTCCAGACTCGTAGCGGAAAGAGGACGGCTCAGGCTGCGGTGAAAATAGCTGTAGAACTTGTACAAAAAGGCCTCATTGACAAAGAACAAGCCATCCTACGGGTACCAGCGGGCCAGCTAGAAACCCTGCTTCACCGCAGAATTGACCCAAATGCTAAAGTTGAAGCAATAGCAAAAGGACTGCCAGCTTCTCCAGGAGCAGCATCAGGTAGTGTAGTTTTCGATCCTGATGAAGCAGAAGCAATGGGTAATGAAGGACAAAAAGTGATTTTGGTTAGAACAGAGACGACTCCTGATGACATTCACGGGATTGTCGTTGCCCAAGGTGTCCTGACAAGCCGCGGCGGTATGACCAGCCATGCTGCTGTTGTTGCTCGAGGAATGGGCAAGCCATGTGTATCAGGATGTGAGGCCATAAAAATTGACTATGAAAAAGAGGAGTTCCAGGTTGGTAATATAATAGTTAAAAAAGGCGACATAATTTCAATAGATGGTTCTACAGGTGAAATTATGATCGGTGAAGTACCTATGATTGATCCTGAGCTTTCAGATGAATTTAATCAAATCTTGAGTTGGGCAGATGAAGTAAGAACACTTAAGGTAAGAGCAAATGCTGACAATCCACATGATGCTAAGGTGGCTCGTGAGTTTGGAGCAGAAGGGATAGGTCTTTGTAGAACTGAGCATATGTTCATGGCACAAGACAGGCTGCCTATTGTTCAACAAATGATTATGTCGGAAACCAAGGAAGAAAGGGAAGAAGCCCTAGCCAAACTGCTACCAATTCAACAGGAAGATTTTGAGGGCATCTTTGAAGTGATGGAAGGGTTGCCTGTAACAGTTAGACTGCTTGACCCACCTTTACATGAATTCTTGCCAAATGCAGAGGAACTCTTAGTGGAAATATCAGAGCTAAAAGCAAAAGGCTGCTCGCAAGAACTAACAGCAAAACAGGAGATGCTAAAAAAAGTACGGGCACTAAGTGAGATGAACCCAATGCTTGGTCTTAGAGGTTGCAGATTAGGTTTACTTTATCCTGAGATTTATATAATGCAGGTTAAAGCAATACTAAAAGCCGCATGCAACCTGACCAAAAGAGGCATAAAGGTAATACCTGAAATAGAGATACCTTTGGTGGGACACGAGTTGGAGCTTCAGACCCTGAGAGCTATAGTGGAAGAAACAGCTGATAAAGTTTTTGCAGAAGAGGGAACAAAGGTTGATTACCTCATTGGAACGATGATTGAGCTTCCCAGAGCATGCCTTACCGCCGAAGACATAGCCAAAGTTGCAGACTTTTTCTCTTTTGGAACAAATGATTTGACTCAGACTACGTTTGGTTTTAGCCGTGATGATGCAGAGGGCAAGATACTTCCACATTATATGGAGCAGAAGATTCTTTCTGACTCTCCCTTTATCGTCCTTGATAGAAAAGGTGTAGGTTCCTTAATGAAGATGGCAGTGAAAAATGGCCGTCAGGTAAAATCCGATCTATTGATAGGTATTTGTGGTGAGCATGGTGGAGAACCAAGCTCTGTGGAATTTTGCCATATAATTGGGCTTGATTTTGTCAGCTGCTCTCCTTTTAGAGTACCCATTGCAAGACTTGCAGCGGCTCAGGCAGCTGTGAGCGACAAAGACTAATCTAAAGGCAAGGCAATGGAGGCTGGTCAGAAGTAAAAAAGCCTTATGTACCAAGGGTTTGAGAGATTTGGTATAGAATAAAGTAAGGGTTAAGAAAAAATAAAAACAAGGGTACTGTCACTTGATTTTAAGAAAGTGCAGTACCCTATTTTTTTTAATTATGCCTTAGGCGGATGCAAAAAAATGGGGAAATAAGACTGATGGAGAAGCAATTTTTAATAAAAACTGCAGGAGACTTTATTGAGAATTCACAAGACAATTACATAACAAAGGAAATGGCAATTTCGGATAATGTTGTCGGAATGAGGATTTCCGAAGAATGGCTCCATGGCCGTATTGAAGGACAGAGTTAGAAATAATGTCATATTATTAGTTTGTATAAACGGAAGTGTTCCATAATGTGCAGAATCAGCGATTGGCCTATTTTGATTGTGGCTGCTCAGGCCGCTATAGGCGACAAAAATTAATCGCAAAACTAGCAAATAACGAAGCAATACAAGGTAAAAGCCTGTTTTATTGAGGCCTAATAGATCCATCTTTTTTTTATATTATGGATACTAATTATAAACAGTGCTATGGCATAACCAATAAGTACCAGAAAACTAATCCATATACTTATAAAGCCGGTTGAATTTATTGAGAACTTTAAAATGTCTGCTCCATAAGTTATTGGCAAGATGTAAGATAATGGTTGCACGTAAACCGGAAGATTCTCAATGGGTATAAATAGTCCACCCAAGAACATCATGGGAAACCTAAAAAAGTTAGAAAAGGTCTGAGCCTCAAAAATTTCACTAACTGAGACTGCGATAAACAGCCCAAGGAAAGTTGAGGTGACAGCAATAAAAACAACTCCTACAAATGTTGTCAGCCAATTGATACCAGATAGATCAACCATAAATGAAGCAAACAAAACTGGAATAAAAGCATTGATAATTCCAAAAAAAATTGCACCCGTTGTTTTTGCAAGCATTAACAGATTTAGACTTATAGGTGCCAGTAACAATCTTTCGAATGATCTGCTCTTTCTTTCGAATGTAATTGTGACTGAAAGCATCGATGTTGTTCCGAAAAGAATTGAGAGTGCCATTATTCCTGGCAATATTCCGCGGATATCAACCTCACTGTTCG
The DNA here is from genome assembly GCA_050949725.1 of Tepidanaerobacteraceae bacterium. Lineage (GTDB taxonomy): Bacteria > Bacillota > Thermosediminibacteria > Thermosediminibacterales > Tepidanaerobacteraceae > JBMNGH01. The sequence goes on along the minus strand of JBMNGH010000001.1, from coordinate 348,040 downwards.
ATTTCATAAAAAACATTAAAGTCCAGGAAATAGGAAAAATAATACCCCAGCTGATATTTGGCGGTTTCAAGTAATAATTTTTCATGTCTTTCATCAAAATGCTCCAATACGCCATTCGATTCATTTCTTTTTCCCTTCCTTTTCCTTTTTCAATTTATCAATTTCAATTCCTGTAATTTTAACAAATACTTCTTCAAGTGAAGGACGTATGATTTTTGCCTCACTAATTTTAACACCTTTATGCTCGAAAAACTTCATAAAAGGCATAAGTTCTATTTGTTCCTTGGAAGTGATTCTTATACTATGATTCGTGCTAGATTTAATACTAATATTCGGGAAGTCACTGACAAGCTGTTTTTCAAGGTCTATGCCATTTGAGTCTGTCCTGAATTCAACGATATTTTCTTGTTGTGCTTCATTCATCAGTTCTTCGACTTTGCTCACCTTAATTACATTCCCTCCCACGATGAAACCAATCCGATGACATAATCTTTCCGCATCCTCAATATAATGGGTGGTCAGAAATATGGTTGTTCCTTGCTCGTTAAGGTCTTTAACCAACTGCCTGATTTGGATAGCACTCCTGACATCAATCCCAGTCGTTGGTTCATCAAGAAATAGAATTTTGGGGTTGTGTATGATACCTGCAGCTATAGTCAATTTTCGCTTCATTCCCTTTGAATAAGCTTTGAAGGGACGCTTTCCTGTATCATCCAAAGAGAATTGTTTGAGAAGTTCTTTTGCTCTCTTTTCGCGAGTTTCTTTATTCATACCATAAAGAGATGCGCAAAAAACAAGGTTATCAAAACCGCTCATATCATCGTATAAATTGCTTTCATCAGGAACAATGCCAATGACTTGCTGAACCTTCTTAATATCTTTAATACCATCCTGACCTAAAATCATGATTTCTCCTGAGGACGGTTTTGCTAGACCAGTAAGCATATTTATCGTTGTTGTCTTTCCGGCACCGTTAGGCCCAAGAAAGCCGAACACCTCTCCTTTTTTAACATTAAAACTGATGCCTTTAACAGCTTTAAAATCACCAAAGCTTTTAGATAGATTCTTTACTTCAATAATGTTCAAGCTATTACCTCCCTTTGTATCTTGACATGAACAGAACTTCATTCGTTAATTATGAATTATGGCCATTTCGGAGTTAATTGTTTATGCGTAACTGTTTATGTGTTTGTTGTATCTGAATTGCAAGTGATTCTTACCTAGTCGTGACGTTTATGCAAGTGATTTTATCATTGCCGTGGCATTTCAATGAGTGTACATTAACATTTTCCGTCTTTAGGATATAAATTAAGGATGGTCATAGTCTTTTAAACATTCATTTTGTTTTTTGTAACATGGATTATTCTTAGTGCCTGCTCTTGGACAAGCTCTTTCAATTTTTTCCAACTCGCTGAGCTCAACAATTTCTTTTGCCGCTTTTCTTAGCAAATCTCGATCCACATAATAGTGGGTAAAATATCCTCTTTTTTCTCCCACAACAATCTCAGTATTTCTAAGGATTTTTAGGTGTTGGGATACTGCAGATTCGGACATATCAAGTTTTTTAGAAAGCGCACCAACACAAAAATCATGTTGCAGAAGGAGTTTAACTAAGTTGTATCTTGTTTCATCACCCAGTGCCTTCATAATTTCGAACAGTTCAGGCAATAATAACCCTCCCTTTTTTTAATTAAATTAAGTATATACTAAATTAAATTATAATATACTTAAATGAATGCGTCAATAAAGTGTGTCATATAAAAGATACCATGAAGTACTCCAAGTTTTTATTTTAATAAATGTTGTGGTAATTCTTTCAGAATCATTGGGTTTGACCTTATATTTTTTTCCAGAATGTAAAAATGATGGTATATTTTTTTAAAAAAGTCGGAAACTATTTAATGAAGATTAACATATTTAGACGAGTACTGAATATATATTGTAAGGGAAAATTAAAACGTATTTCATAGTGATTACTATGGTCAATGCCTACAGAAGATTATTTACATTTTCGGCCTGCTTATTGTTAATGCTTGGTTCATTGAGCACAAGCCAAGGGGTGATTGATTTTATTATCTTACCTAGAGCAAATATAAGATATCCCAAAAAGCAATGTTAGTGAGTGATCTTATGGTAAAACGGTATTCTAAGAAAAATAAGAGTTTCATTAAGATATATTGTCTGCTGTTTATCCTGGCCTTTGGTTCAATAGGGGTTGGATATGCGGCTTTATCGGATGGGGTAGAATTACGAGGAACAGTACATACCGGAAATATTGATCCGGTTTTTTTGGAAGATATTCAAATGGAAATTAAAGGTCAAGGTGAGGTAAGAACATATCTAATGGATGAATACACAATAGGTGTATCAGTGCAAAATGCCCATACTGAAGACCTTTATAGCATTAGATATAAAATTGCAAACTATGGAAGCATTCCTATAGCTTTCAAGGCCATTAGCTCAAAGACTGACCCGGGAGTTGCAGTTAAATTGCAAAACCCTAAAGGAGTAATAAAAGGACACGGTGCCACTGCTGAAGGTGAGATCATGATTGAAGTTGGAGAAGAAGTTTCGCCGGATGGTACATATGAATGTCTGGTTTCGTTTGCTATCAGTCAATGGAATACTGTTGACTAATGAATGTAATAATGATTTTAGGAGGTGCATGAAACGGGATAAATAAGGAGGATTACTGCAGAGCAGTACCCACATACATTACTTTAGGTGGGTAACCGAATAAAAATAAACAAAAAAGGAGATGCAAAAGATGAAAAAAAGTCAAATTGTTGGTGGTAATTTTAACAGTCGCCCTGATGTTGATGGGTATTGGATACGCCGCATGGGGTGATCAGATTAATTTGACGACAACAGCTAAAACCGGCAGATTAGATGTGACATTGACGCATGCCACTATTGAGGATGGCACTAATAAGTCTACGTCAAGTACTTATGCTTATACCGAAGGTATAGTTCACGGTTTACAGTCAGATTCAGTAGGATTATATAACAATGGCGATAGTATGGTAGTGACACTGAAAAACTTGTATCCGGGTTGTCAAATAAGAGTCAACCTTTATGGTGAAAACAGGAGCACAATGGCCGTAAAACCTGCTGGATTGGAAGTTAAGAAAATATCAGGGAATACAGATCTATTTAACGCCCTCTTGTGCAAGTGCTCTTTCACGGTTTGGCCTGACGGAACAAGCGCTTCCGAAGAAGGAAGGGAAATTCAAGGTTTTCTGCCTTTGACCCAATTGCCCGCCAGCTTCAAAGATAAAGTAATTGACAATGCCAATACTTATTATCCAAGGTCTGGAGCAGTTCTTGAGCCTGGTGGAAAGTTCCGCTTTGGACCAGCAAACGAGGAAGATAATTGCTTTATCTTCTCGCTTCCCAAAGAACTCGAAAACAAATATATGGATAAGGAATGTAAATTTGAGATAAGGGTGAACTGGGAACAGTTTAATGAGGGAGATCGTTACTAATTAAAGATTTCAGCGATTTAGATAAGCAGGTTTAATTACCTGCTTATCTAAATCGATTTAACCCGAGGAGGAAATCAGCATGAAAGATAAAGCCATAATGATTATCCTGTGTATCGGCATTTCCTTCTTTCTTATTTCTGCCAGTAATGGTGCATGGCAAAAAGAATTGTGTGTAAAAGGTGAGATTCGTACAGGAAATTGGAGCCTTCCACCTGACCCGACTGTAGATGAAACACCAATGCTTCAAACAAACCCTGCATCTGTCACACAACCTGCTCCTGACGATACTTCGAGCGCGGAAACAAATGAGGAATCAAAACAGGATAAGAATTCGGAACCGAAATCCGATATTACATCTGAACCTAGCTCAGAATCTGTGTTTACAGCAGAACCGAGTACAAATTCACAGCAGTATTTGGAAAATGAAGATGATGAAACAGAAGAAACAGAAGAAACAGATATGTTCCCTAAAGAAGAAGCGAAATCAGAAGCCGACTTGGAAGCTGAACCTGAGTTCCCGATAAATGACCAGGAATCGGAAGCAAGCTCCACATCTTTACCTTAAGAATAACAGTCTAATGAGGTGCAAGTGGATATGGTAAGTGCTGTTGATATAGATAGGTTTAAGGATAAATATCGAAAACAAAATAAAAAGTTAAACATTACATTAATCTTTGCGATAATATGTGTAATGTATTTATTCGATAATTTACCATTTATCCCATTTAGAAACAGCATAACTTACCTCTATATGATTAAACCCTCTCTTATGCTGGGAGCCGCTTATATCGTCTGGAGCTTTCCTCACCCTCGTTCTCAGGGAAAGGTTAGACTTCACGGCTTTATCAATTCCCTCGCATTGATATTTGCAGGCTTTTATATTATGGGTATGTTTGCAGGTGGCCTCATTGACGGTTTAGGGAAGAGCCCCTTTTCCTTCACACCTAAGGGAATTATGATTAACATTTTTTTTGTTTTTTCTCTGTTATTATGGACAGAGCTTTCGCGAGCATATCTGATAAACTGTTTGGCAAGAAAAAGTTTCTTTTTGGCATTAGGATTAATTAGCCTGGTATTTACTTTTGTTGCTTTACCCTTGAACAAGCTGTTAACAATAAAAACCGGCTTGGAGTTCGTGCAATACGGGGGAGAACAAGTGCTGCCTACTTTGGCGGAAAACATAATGATTTCTTATCTTGCCTATCTGGGGGGACCGGTTCCGGCCCTATTATATCACGGAGGGTTGGATTGCTTTCGCTGGTTTTGCCCGGTCTTGCCTAACCTTGGTTGGATAACGAAAACATTTTTAGGTACAGTTTTACCCATCTTGAGTTTCATTTTGGTACAGCAGTTATATCTAAATGAAGAATGGGGAGTAAAAAGTGATAAGGAAAAACCTGCCGGATGGATAATCACCAGTATAAGCGGGGTGCTGATTATCTGGTTTGCAGTAGGTTTATTTCCCATATTTCCTTCTGTGATCATTACCGGCAGCATGGAACCTGTTGTTAATGCAGGTGATATTATTCTGGTCAAAAAAATTGATGGCGAAGATGTGAATGTCAACGACATTATCCAATACAAAGATGGGAATAAAAATATTACCCACAGGGTAATTGATATATATAAAGGAGTAGATGGTAAGAGGTATCAAACACAGGGTGATGCTAACGTATTTGCCGATCCTCATTTGGTATCACCGGAACAAGTAAGAGGTAAAGTAATTGGAGTAATACCTAAGTTAGGTTGGTTTACACTTATGATAAGAAGCGATAAGGACGAATTTGCTTCAGATAGTTTATTTACGGCAAACGATCAGTGGAAGGGGGCGAAATTATGAAGAAAAAAGTTATAAATAAAACAATTAGAAATATAATGGTCGTTTTCTTAACTTGCGCAATAGCAATATTTTCTTACGGAATATATTATTTATACAATCTTCCTTTGCAAGAGCAGAAAGCTATAGTATTTAATTATGATCAAAAAGCTATAGTAAATTATAGCGTTTTTTATAAACCAAATATACTTGGCAGTGAGACAAGCCTAAAAGAGGGTAACATATATATCACGAACTATGTGGACTATATCAATACTTTATTGGATTATAGTTACTCCGGTGAAACAAATGCTGATATCAGGGGAGATTACAGCATTACCGCTGTGGTGGAGGCCCTGGAAGGTCGTAATGTAGGCCTTAGTGACGGAGAAAATGAGGTCAAAACAATTTGGAGCAAAGATTTTGTGCTTATTCCTAAGACAAGCTTTTCTGCTTCAGATAAGAATTTTTCCATAAAAAAAGAACTGCCTGTTTATTTGGCCGATTTCCAGGATTTTGTGAAACAGGTTGCAGAGGAGAGCGGAGTTACGGGTAATCATAGATTGACTATTAGATGGGATATTAATCTTGAGACTAAAACCGATAAAGGCATTATTAAAGAGAGTTTAACACCCACCATGGTAGTTCCATTGGGGAGTAGTTATTTTGAAATCGGGGGAGAACGAGCAATTGAAAAACCGGGCTCTATCGAAGAGGTCATACAGGTGGAAGATCCTCAAAAACAAAACAAACTTATTATTTGTAGCATTTTAGCCGGGCTGTGTGGCCTGATTCTACTTTTGGTGCTGACTTGCACTAAAGGAAAGCTTCAGGATAAGCTGGAGAGAGAGATTAAACAGATATTTAAAAAACATGGGGAACGATTGGTCGAGTTAGATACAACTAATGAGATACTATTTGACAGTAAGGATTTATGGCCGGTAAAAACCATTGAGGACTTAGTACGTATAGCCGATGAGATAAGTAAACCGATTATATATCAGTACGACGATGTAGAAGATAAAAAGGTTCCCGTCTTTTATGTTTGCGATGAAAAAAAGGTATTTTTTTATAAGTTAGCTATACCTGAGCGGGAGAAACCACCCGTAGCTCAATACCTTACTCAGCCGGATTCAAAACCGATGACATAGTTTTTACATTGTTTAATTATCAATTTATATTATTACTTACAAATGCGTAACACATAGTAACGCTTTTGGAAGCAGTGGCAAAGGATAAGAAGGTGTCTTGTAAAGGCATAAACTTTCCCTGCAGTAAACTTTGGGTATTGTGGCCCAGGGTAACGTGGTAAGGTGCAAATTAAGATCGGGTTACCGGCGTTGTGCCCGTAACCCGTTCATTGAAAAGTCATCGTGACGGGAGATTAAAGAAGGCGGGATATTTTGCTTTTCTCAATTTAAGGGCAGCCACCTACCCGACTATGGGAATTACCTTATTACACATGTTTTATTATCTTCGCAGCAAGCTGATATGGAAGATACAGCCCGCAGGGATACGCCGTCTAAAAACCAAAGGGTCCCGGTTATATTGTTCACAAAAAAATCAAAGCGGACAATTAGTTCTGAAACATTGCAGGGTAAGGGAACATTGGCTACCGCTTCATGAAAGGTATAACCTCTGTCTGTGTCAGTTTTCCGGTTCAATTTTAATATTGGCACAATTATTAGGTCCACATCATTGCCGGAGTCATCCGTGTAAACAACCCTTGCGGTAAGGATAGGTAATGACGCACCGCCGCTTCCGACGTTGATAAGATTTTCTGCAAAGCTTAGCTTATATGTGCAACCCGGAGTTGCAATGACATTTTGTTGCAATGTTACTGATTTATCTTCCTCTTCATCGGTGGGAATAGTTTCAAAACTGGCTGCAGACAGTCCTTCGTATGCAATACTTGTGATAAGCGGTTCATTGCTTACTCTAGCTAAATTCGGGTTTACAATTCTCCAATGTCTAAATGGACTATCCGGTTCAGAACTTCGAATCTCAAAACCTCCATTTTTAATCAATTCTGCCCTTTCGCAGAAGCATCTAGGATGTTTAAAATTTTGCATAATCAGTCACCTCCTATAAGTCCTGGCAGCAGGTGGAAGCCCAGGGAAGAGCATGAAGCTGTACGGCATCAAGTAGCCATTGTGTATTCCCCGTATCTGTTGTTGAAAAATCAAACTGGACATAGACGTTGGTTACGTTGCAGGGTATGGGGATGTCTGCCCTCTTCTTGTGGAAAGTATAGCCTCTATTCTCTGGAGCGAGAGATTTAACAATCGGAATACTTATGAGATTAAATTCATTTCCGATGTCGTTAACCCAAAACACCCTCGCTATAAGCCGGGGTATATTACTGGCAGGGTCTCCACGGTTAAGAAAGTTTTCAGCAAAACTAAGCTCCAGCAGGCAACCGGGTGTTACAGGTACGATTTGGCGAAGAGAAACCGATTTAGCTTGGGCGGTGCCGCTGGTAACACTTGTAAAGCTTGCGACGAAAACCTCTTCATATTCCACATTAGAATTGGCTTGAACAATCACCTGGTCACTGGAGTCAGGCAATTGACGCCAATATAGAAATGGAGAACCTGGCCCCCCGAAAATATCCTCAAAGCTTCCGTTTCTGATAAGATTTCCGGGTTTACATATATTCATGAAAGAAACACAGCCTTTTTTTGAACAAAGGGATTCAGCTGAAACTGCCCGCAGACTTACACCGTCTAACAGCCACATAGTCCCACCAGTATCCCTTACAAAAAAATCAAATTGGACAGTGACTTTTGACACATTGCAGGGCACCGGCATTTCAGCTGTTTTTTGATGGAAAGAATAACCCAGGTTTATGTTGGAAGGATCATTCCCTTTTTCAATCGTAATCTTTATGAGATCAAATTGACTTCCCGCACTATCGGTAAAAAACACCCTTCCTGTAAGGCTTGGCGTAAATTCAGCGATTTCTCCACGGGCAAAAAAGTTTTCGGCAAAGCTGAACTGATATATGCAGCCCGGTGTTACGGTGACATTCTGTTGAAGAGATATCGAATGCTGCTCCAAAGTAGCTGAAGTGTTACTTATAAACCATGCCGCCCTTATTCCTTCATATGTTACAGGAGGCATATCTCCTGGTGGTCCCTGACTAACGGTTGTATTTGAAACTTGGTTTAGCGTTCTCCATTCTGCAAATACTTGGGTGCCGTCGGCGCTGAGCATTTCAAATCCACCGTTTTTAATTAGTTCTTTGCTTTCACACGCACAGCCTAGGAAATGACAGTGTTTACACTTATCTATTTGTAATTTTACCAGGTCTTCCTTATTACTGTTTATGAGCTCGCTGCCGTCATCACTTATTTTTTTTTCCAAATCAGACACTCCTCTCTACTTTTCATTTGCCTACTGCATGCATAAAACATTTATTCCGTTTACACAATTTGCCGACCAAATTATAAGCAGCAGGCAGAAGCCTTTGATACGGCGCGCAGTGATACGGCGTCCAAATTCCACACAGAGCCCGGGGTATCTGTTGTAAAGAAGCTAAACTGTACAATGATTCCCGGTACGTTACAGGGGACGGGAAAGTCTGCCGTTTGTTCGTGAAGGTAATATTCTGCGTCTGCTTTCTTTTTTTGAATATAGATGCTCAAGAGCTCATATTCATTTAATACTCGGTCCAGATAAACAAGACTTGCAATAAGTAGGGGAACACGGTCGGTCGTCTGGTTAAAGGCTACTAACCTTTCTGCAAACTTCAACCTGTAAAGGCAGCCGGGGGTAACATCTACATATTGGCGGAGCACCAGAACTGCCGGGCCTGCTTGCTGTGTAGTCCGGACACTTGCCGCGGTACTTCCTTTGTAAACATTTTCAGTATCTCTGACAAAATCAATTGTATTTGGTGTTATGCTGTGAAGCCTCCATCCAGCGAACAGCTCATTCGGATTAAAGCTTGGGGTTTCGAATCCCCCGTTTTTAAGCAGCTCCCCAGTTTCGCAAAAGCATATTTCGGGAATACATTTATCCCTGCATGCGGATGACAGGGTTACTTTTTTGTCATAATTCTTGCGGGGACTTTCCTCTGAAATTCTCATTTTCATATAAATCACTCCTTGCAACAGCAGGCAGAAGTCTTTGATACTGCACGCAGTGATACCGCATCCAAATTCCATACAGAGCCTCCGCTGTCAGTTATAAAGAATTCAAACTGCACAACAACTCCTGACACATTGCAGGGCACGGGTACCCTTGCTTCCTCTCTGTGTAGGTTGTATTTCGTGTCTATCTGAGATTTTTTGATAGGTTTATTTAGCAGATCGTACTCGAAGCCTTGGTATACATAAAAAATCCTCGCTACAAGGACCGGCAAAACGGTGTCTATGTTACCTAAAGCCACAAGTCTTTCAGCAAATTTTAATCTATACAAACAGCCTGGTGTCACGATGATATTTTGGCGCAACTGTAAAAGTTTTGATTCGGGAGTTGGTGTGGCAGTAGTCTGGATGCTTGCCGCGCTGTCTCCCTCATAAACGTTTTCAAAAGTCATAGAAATATTTATAGATTCAGAGCTCAATCCCAGACGCCAATCGGAAAATACCTGGCCGGGTTCAACGCCGGGGATTTCAAACCCTCCATTTCTAATGAGCTCTCCTATTTCACAGAAACAACTTGGCGGCAGGCACTTTCCCTTATTTTTAGGATATATAGTTAGATAGTCGCCGTTTTTATCGTCTATCGGGATACTGTCAGGCCCGATGATCAGATCATTTTTTGAATCAAAGCCATGTTTTTCATACATATTGCATCACTCCTTTCTATTGTAATATATTGCTGAGTACCCTGGTTTGACACATATAATTGGATTAGCTTGTTTCGCATAAAGTCAAGAATGAGTTGTATTTCAGTCCATTTGCTGCTTTGAAATGGGGAAAAATGTTATATAATGAACTTAATACTAATATGAAATAAATCTTATTTTTATTCTCAGGAAGTGAGCAACATTGAGAATATGGTCAAATAAAACATTGATAAAATTTATTATTCTTGTTTTAAGTTTTATTGTTTTCTGCATCTATCAAAACAACAGCATCGTTATTACACAATCGGTTTACAACAACCCTAAGATACCTAATGATTTCGATGGTTTCAAAATAGTCCACATTTCTGATTTGCATAATAAAATGTTCGGGGACGGCCAGATTGATATATTAAACAAGGTTAGAAATCTTGCGCCGGATATAATAGTTGTAACAGGGGATATGATCGACAGACGAAAATATGATTTGGAAACTGCTATGATATTTATTTCAGGAGCTATAAAAACAGCTCCCGTATATTATGTTTCTGGAAATCACGAAGCATGGTCAGGAAAATACCCTTTAATAAAGGAAAGCTTGATTGATACCGGGGTTTGTATTCTCGATGATACGGCAGTTGAACTCTCAAAAGGTAGAAACACAATACATATCATGGGCTTAGCTGATCCGGCTTTTCTAACATCCGATTATCTGGAAGGTACAAATATTAATAAAATTACACAACAATTAAGCCACTGGTCAACTAATAAAGATTTTAAAATTTTACTTTCACACAGACCCGAGCTTTTTGAACTTTATTGTGAAAACAAAATAGATTTAGTTTTTTCAGGGCATGCTCACGGAGGTCAAATCAGAATACCTCTTATCGGTGGATTGGTTGCACCCGGCCAAGGAATTCTACCTAAATATACAAGTGGCAGTTATACTAAAGATTCAACCACAATGTTTGTGAGCCGGGGTTTAGGTAATAGCATTTTTCCCATAAGAGTATTTAACAGACCGGAAATCGTAGTGGTCACATTAAGAAATAAGATTAATTCTTTATAAAGAAAGCAAGCTAGTAAATGAAAGAAGGAAAACAAAACCCAGACTGCTGAGTAATGAGTAACGCTTTATTGACAAAAACTCTACGAAATGACATTCTATATGAGAAAGTTATCAAAACGAAGATAGCGAAACCAAATATGATATTTAATCTAATAATTTATTTGCTTTCGGCGGGAAAAGGATTTGGAATGATTGTATAGAATAAAAGTAAAAGAATTTTTATAAATTATAGTATCTAAATGTGAAAAATTTGTGTTGGGGGCCTCATGATGACTCTTCGCCAAAGGACTGAAGAAATTGAACAGAAGGTGCTGTCAAAATATGCAACTCTGAGCAAAAACAGCAAGGGACGGATGATACCTGAAGAAAAATGTTCTATCAGGACAGATTTCCAGCGCGATCGCGATCGCATCTTACACTCTAAGGCCTTCCGGCGATTGAAACACAAGACACAGGTATTTATTTCTCCGGAAGGCGACCATTACAGGACTAGGCTCACACACACACTTGAAGTTGCACAGATTGCAAGGACTATTGCTCGAGGGTTAAGGTTAAACGAAGATTTAAGTGAAGCGATTGCACTTGGGCATGATCTAGGTCACACACCTTTTGGTCATACAGGTGAGGATGTACTGAATGAACTTATGGAAGGCGGATTCAGACATGAACAACAAAGCCTCAGGGTTGTCGATATTCTTGAACAACCAAAGGGGCTTAATCTTACGTGGGAGGTAAGAGACGGGATTTTAAATCATACGAGCAGAGGCAGCCCTCATACCCTGGAGGGGGCCGTTGTGAGGATATCGGACTGGATTGCTTATATCAATCATGATATTGATGATGCCATAAGGGCCGGTATTCTCAGAGATGAAGACCTACCTTCAGGTCCGATAGAAGCACTGGGAAGTAAACATGCCCAAAGAATTGACACAATGATAAAAGATGTAATTAGCACAAGTGAAGACATGCAGGAGATTAAAATGAGTCAAAAAGTACATGATGCAACCCGCGAACTTAGACAATTTTTGTTTGAAAATATTTATATAGGTTCTACTGCAAAAAAACAAGAATACAAAGCAAAGATAATGTTAAGGTTATTGTTTGAGCTTTATGTAGATAAGCCTGAACTCATGCCCGAAGAATTTAACAAGATTGCGAAATGTGATGGAATAAAGCGGGCTGTCAGTGATTATATTGCCGGCATGACTGATGTGTTTGCTGTCGGTAAATTCAAGGATAATTTTGTCCCAACCTCATGGCCATTGCAGTTTTAAATAATAATAATAATCAGCAATATTTTATGATACAAAAGAAGGAATAATACATATTAACGTAGAATATCTGTATGATAAATGGACAAAGGTAAAGAAAAAGAGCAAAGATGAGAAGGGACCAAATATTTCGAGACATCTTATCCTCATCTAAAATATGAGGACTTTTTTTTAAAATTAGGTGATTCAGATGAAGTTATATTCAGATGAAGTTATTAAAGAAGTTCAAATGCGTGCAGATATAGTAGAAATAATCTCTGGATATATGTCTCTTATCAAAAGAGGAAATAATTATGTCGGATTATGTCCATTTCACTCTGAAAAAACCCCATCGCTCAGTGTGAACCCAGAAAAACAGCTTTTTTATTGTTTTGGATGCGGAGTTGGGGGAAATGTCTTTACATTTTTGATGAAAAAGGAAAACCTGTCTTTTCCCGAGGCCGTAAGATGGTTGGCTGAGAGATATCAAATAAAGTTGCCAGATAAAAAATTCGAAAAAGAAATGACCCAACAATTTAAAGAAAGGTTGGAACTTTTACACGCTAATCGACAAGCGGCTAATTTTTACAGAAACATTTTATTAAACACTAAAGAAGGCAAAATTGCTCTTGCTTATTTAAAAAATAGAGGCATTTGTCATGAGATGATTCAAAAGTTTTGCCTTGGCTATGCTCCGAAGAGATGGAATGCTTTTGAAGTTTATGCCAGGAAAAAAAAATTAAATGTGGAAATATTGGAAAAGGCAGGGCTTGTTATAAAGCGAAAGGATAAAAAAGGGTACTATGATAGGTTTCGGGACAGAATAATGTTTCCAATAAAAGATACTTCAAATAATGTGATAGGTTTTGGAGGCCGAGTTATAGAAAGCGGGGAGCCGAAGTATTTGAATACTCCTGAAAACCCTGTCTTTACCAAAGGATCAAATCTTTATGCATTGCCTATGATCGAAAAAACCCGGGATATGGAAATTATTGTAACAGAAGGATACATGGATTGTATATCGCTTCATCAACACGGGTTTACACAAACTGTTGCCACTCTCGGCACTGCCCTTACGCAAAACCAAGCCTTGTTGTTAAAAAGGTTTGCTGAGGGGGTTGTACTGGCTTATGATTCCGATGATGCAGGTGAACTAGCGGCACACCGAGCCATAGATGTACTTTCCTCCGAAGGGCTCAGGATTAGGGTAATCAGGTTTCCCAAGGGGAAAGATCCTGATGATTTTTTAAGGACTAAAGGTCGAGATACTTTTAAAAAACTGGTTTTAAGTGCAATCGACAGTACAAGTTATAAACTTGAGTCCGCAAAAATGGGTTTAAATTTGGAGACACCCAATGGAAAACTGACTTTTTTGAATAGGGCAGTTGATATATTGTCCAATATTAAAAGTAATGTTGAAAGAGATATATTCATTAAAAGGGTTGCATCTAAATACGGGATATCAGAGTCTGCAATCAAATCCGAATTGAGCAAAAAGATATTTCCAAACACTGGATTCAAGCATAAAAAAGGGGAAATTAGAAATAATAATAAAGATTTTCGAAGATTAACAACCGTAACCGGTTTTAACAAAGCTGAAAAATCTATTCTAAAATCCTTTATTGAAAATGATAAAATTAGACAAAAGGTGCTTGATAATTTAGAACCAAAACATTTTATAAATGAATTAAATAGAAATATTGCACATGTCGTTTTTGACATTGCTAAATATAAAGAGCTATCAATTTCAGATGTATTTAATTACTTAAATGAAGAAAGCTCTAGAGAACTATCAAAGATAATGATGACAAATACACAAATCAATGATGGAAGCACTCTTGATTCGTTGATTAATAAGGTAAAAGAAGGTTTTATAAAACATACGATACGGCAAGTAAGAGAACAAATCAAGAAAGCTGAAGCTGTCGGCCAGAGAGAGGAGTTATTAGATCTTTTGAACACATATCAGACACTGAAGACAGAGATGGGAGACATCTTGAAGATAAATACTCCTGAAAAGGGGGGAGCGCAATGGTAGATGAAAAAATCTATACAGACAGCGAAGTAAAGAAAATTAATGCCCATAAGATGAATATTGTGAAAGCCCTTATTGATAAAGGCAAAAAAACCGGTACACTATCGTATAAGGAAATAATGGATGCACTTGAAGAAATAGAGGATCTGGATGCCGACCAGATAGATAAAATCTATGAGACACTAGAGGAAATGGGAATAGAAATTATGAATGAGGTCGAGGAGATCCCTGAAGGAGACGAAATAGAAGGGACTACAGATGAAGAAATTGACCTTTCAGTACCTGAGGGTATTGCGATAGATGATCCTGTGAGGATGTACCTGAAAGAAATTGGCAAAGTTCCTTTACTGTCAGCTGAAGAGGAAGTTATGCTATCAAAGGCGATAGAAAAAGGTGATAAAGAAGCAAAGAGACGACTCGCTGAGGCAAATTTAAGGCTGGTTGTCAGCATTGCCAAAAAGTATGTAGGAAGGGGCATGCTCTTTTTGGACCTTATACAGGAGGGGAACCTTGGTCTAATGAAGGCTGTAGAAAAATTTGATTACAGGAAAGGTTATAAATTTAGCACGTATGCAACCTGGTGGATTAGACAGGCTATAACCAGAGCAATAGCGGACCAGGCCCGTACCATAAGGATACCTGTACACATGGTGGAAACAATAAATAAGCTTATCAGGGTATCAAGACAACTTTTGCAGGAGCTGGGTCGCGACCCGCTGCCTGAAGAGATTGCTGCTGAGATGGACTTACCGGTTGAAAAAGTGCGCGAAATCATGAAAATCGCACAGGAACCGGTTTCTTTAGAGACACCTATAGGTGAAGAAGAAGATAGTCATTTAGGTGATTTCATACCTGATGAAGACGCTCAGGCGCCTGCAGAAGCAGCCGCTTATCTTCTACTTAAGGAGCAGCTAGAGGGAGTCCTCGACACGCTCACACCGAGAGAGGAAAAAGTTTTAAGGCTCAGGTTTGGGCTTGATGACGGCAGACCTAGGACCCTTGAAGAAGTAGGTCAAGAGTTTGGGGTTACGAGAGAAAGGATAAGGCAGATTGAAGCCAAAGCTCTGAGAAAATTGCGTCATCCCAGTAGGAGTAAAAAATTAAAGGACTTTCTAGAGTAATGAAAAAGTGGAGTTTTATCTCCGCTTTTTCAATCGGTCCGAAGTATGAGGTTTCAAAATGCTGAGTGACAGACTTATGACGGTTGCTTCTATGATTCCGAAAGGGAAAAAAGTTGTCGACATCGGAACTGATCATGCTTATCTTCCAATATTTCTCACAAAACACGGGCTAGTTGAGAAAGTTATTGCAACTGAAATTGTGCCGGGACCTTTTAAGAAGGCAATGGAAAACATACAAAGAGAAGGTCTTGAGCAAAGTATTGAGCTTAGATTAGGTTTCGGATTTGAGCCTATTTCTCCAAAAGATGCTGATGTAGCAGTAATTGCTGGTATGGGGGCAGAAACTATCATCCATATTATGGAAAGCTCAAAAGAAATTTGTCGCACGCTAGACATCCTTATATTGCAGCCGATGAAAGGTAATGACAAGTTGAGAAAGAATTTATTTCTGACAGGCTATAAAATAGTAGATGAAAGGGTGGCACAGGAAGAAAAAAAATTTTACGAAGTGATTGCTGCTGTTAAAGGAAATCAGGGAAACATAGATGAAATAGATTTGGTAGTCGGTCCTGTGCTCCGCAAAAAAAAATCGCCGGTCGTTATTGAATATATTAAATTTAGATTGATGAAACTAAAAAGACTGGTAGAAGTGCTAAAGCATAGTGAATCGAACCGGGCTGCGCTCGCTTTTAGGAAATACGAAAGACAAATAAGGATGTTAAAAGCTGTAATCAATGACATACCGATGAGGTAAAGGAGTGCCATATATGGTTTCATGCCAGACTATAATAGATATAATAGAGAAACTTGCACCCAAAAGGCTTGCACTTGAATGGGATAACCCGGGGTTAATGATAGGTGATTTTGCCAAAAGGATAGACAAGATAATGGTTACACTCACACTTGAAGAGCAGGCCCTTGATTATGCGGTTAAAAACCGGGTTGATATGGTGATCACTCATCATCCACTTTTTTTCAAACCGGTAAAGTCATTGAGATTGGATTTGCCTCTAGGTAAATTGGTAAGAAAGGTGTTACAGAACGATATCACGGTTTATTCTGCTCATACGAATCTAGATGTGGCTTTTGACGGTGTAAACGATATTTTGGCAAACATCCTGGAACTCAAAAGTGTGCGGATTCTAAAAAAAACAATGGAAGAAACATACAGAAAACTTGTCGTGTTTGTACCAAGGAATCATGCAGTATCTGTAAGAAATGCAATAGGAAATGCAGGAGGAGGATTTATAGGAAACTACAGCCACTGCACTTTTAGTGTGCAAGGAGAAGGTGCCTTCAAGCCTCATGAGGGGTCAAGCCCATTCATAGGAGAAGTTGGGAAGCTGGAAACTGTAGATGAAGTAAGGATAGAGACGATTGTTCATGAAAGCCTGCTCAAAAAAGTAATCTCAGCTATGCTTAAGGCCCATCCATATGAAGAAGTTGCTTATGATATTTATCCTCTTAGTAACGAGGGCAAAACTTATGGGATGGGCCGCATCGGTTATCTCGGATCACGAATGAAGCTATGTAATTTTTGTAATGTTGTAAAACAAAAGCTTAAGGCCAAACACATTAGGGTTGTGGGTGATTTGACAAAAGAGATATCCAAAGTAGCATTGTGCGGCGGAGCGGGAGGGGACCTCATATCGAGTGCCGCCTTTTCAGGAGCAGATGTCATTGTGACCGGTGACGTAAAATATCATGATGCTATTGAAGCAAAGGCAGCGGGAATTGCAGTAATTGATGCAGGTCACTTTTACACTGAAAATCCCATAGTATACTCTTTGGCAGCCTTAATAAAAAGCAGAATCTTATCATTAGGTGAGAAAGTGGTTGTGACGGTATACGAAGGCAAAGATCCTTTTGACGTCATATGAGAATGAGAATAGGTAACTCTATTCTCATTATTTTTTTAGCCTAAGGAGGAGAGTGCTTCATGACAACACAAACAGAGAAACTTTACAAGTTTCAGGAACTGGAAATTAGAGAAGTTGAACTAAATTCAATTTTGAGGGATATTCCAGAAAAAAAGAAGCTTATTGATCTAGTTAAACAAATACAGCAGCTTGATAATTTTATCGATCAGCAGATGCAAGATTTGGCCCGATTGAAGAATGAGCTTTACAGGCTAGAGTCATATTCAAAAGACTTAACTACTGAAATAAAGTTGCTAGATGATAGGATATATAGCGGAGAAGTCAAAACTGTAAAAGAGCTCGAAAAACTCCAGAAAAAACAGACGACTTTAAAAAAGAAAGTATCAAATGTCGATGATACGGCTTTGTCTATAATGGAACAAATAGAGGAAATAGAAAGTAACCTTTCCAGTAAAGAAAAGAATGCATTAACAATGAAGGCGGAATATAAATCGGAGCGATTGAAAACACGGCAAAAACTTGATAAAATTATAAGTGAACTGGCTGTCATCACATCAGATAAAGAACGGCTGGTAAAAGAAATTGCGTCGGATCTTTTAAAGAAGTACGAAAAGGTAAAAAAGCTAAAAAATCCGCCAATATCAGTCATTATTAATGGAAAGTGCAGCGGATGCAGAATGGAGGTGCCAATTATGGTGGCACAGGAGGTGAAACGTAACGAAGAGTTGATATACTGCGAGAATTGTGGAAGAATACTACTCGATTTAGGATGAGGAGGCCATATGAAAGCAACCGTTTACATTGATGGCGCTTCACGGGGCAACCCGGGCAATGCCGGCATAGGAATTATTTTTTTTAATGAAAAGGGCGACGTAATAAAAGAAATAAGCGATTATATCGGCCAAACAACAAATAACATAGCTGAATACACAGCACTTTTAACAGCTTTAGAACAAGCAGTAGAAATAAATATTAAGCAGATTGACATTTTCTCAGACAGCGAGCTCATGGTAAAACAGATAAACGGAGAATATAAGGTAAAGAATGAAGGATTAAAGCCATTGTATAAAAGAGTGTGCAAGCTCCTGGAAGAATTTGATGAATATGAGATAAGGCATGTGTCAAGAGAAGAAAATAAACGTGCAGATAAACTAGCAAATTTAGGAATTGATGAAGCGCTTGATAACCAGGAATTGGATATGTTAAATTATTGACTTTAATCAAATATGTACTTATAATTATTGTTACTGAAAAAAGTGAGTAAGTCAGATGGTCGCGAGCTAAGGCTCGAGGAAAGTCCGAGCTCCACAGGGCAGGATGCTGGGTAATACCCAGTGAGGGCGACCTCAAGGAAAGTGCAACAGAAAGATACCGCCAATCAGTTGTCAGAGTGTAGAGGTTAGAAGTCAAAATTACAACTTCTGACTTCCAAGCTGAGCCCTCGGATGATAGAGGTAGGCAATCCGATTCTCGACTTCGGAACTCCGACATCTGCTATGGTAAGGGTGGAAAGGTGAGGTAAGAGCTTACCAGCGAAAAGGTGACTTTTCGGCTCTGTAAACCCCATCCGGAGCAAGACCAAATAGGGGGGCATTTGTGGTGGCCCGCCGCGCTCCCGGGTATGGTCGCTTGAGGTGTCAGGCAACTGGCATCCTAGATAGATGACTATCTAATACAGAACTCGGCTTATAGACTTACTCATTCCAATTCAACTCGCATGTTTTAGCATGCGGGCTTTTTTGTGCCACTTTTTAACTTTTTACTGATTCCGCCAATTTTATTTTTTTGAAATCAATGTCTTTAATGTTTTTCGGAATTGTAAAATAAGGAGCCATTTTTCCCCAGTCCATATTTCTGATTGTCATTATTTCATCCAAGTAAAAACATTAGATGCACAAGAACATTTATAAGATTGAAAGAGACTAATTCAGATTAGGTATAATGTGATTTGAAGTTATTTATAGATAACGAATATGTAACATTTATCTAATATAAGTAATAACATAATTTATAAAAGACCAATACTTTGGGAGGATTAATCATGGAAGATACAGCCTCGTTGTCAACAGAGGAGAATTCCGATGATCCAGGTTGCAAGTGTTCGTATCCAGCGCATTATCCCGAAATACGTGTTTCTGGCCCGAACATCCAGTATGCTAGGATCCTTTTAGAAGATTATTCAGGGGAGGTAAGTGAATTTACAGCAATAGCTCAATATGTACACCATTATTTTGTATTACAATCTATAAACAGAGAGATAGCCGAATTACTTGAATGTATTTCCTTCGTCGAGATGAGACACCTGGAAATATTAGGAAAAATTATTTCAATGTTGGGCGTGGAACCGCGATATGTAACTATAGGCCAAAATAATATGGAAAAATATTGGGATTCATCTTACGTGTTCTATGGGGTTTCTCTTTGTGATAGAATTACATCAGATATAGCTGGTGAATGGGCTCAAATAGCTAATTATCGCAAGCATATAAAAATGATAGATGATCCGTATATAAGACGCATTTTGGAAAGAATCATAATGGATGAACTTCACCATATCGATTTGCTAAGCCGGGCTAGTCAGAAATATTGCCGCACAAATTTTGATACATGAACCGAAGCTTATTTTTAGGGCAGAAAAAAATCTGCTCTTTTATTTATTTTCAAGGAAATTATATTAATATTTGGGATTCAAAGCCAACTTTATTGTATGAATATTGATTTTTGATTTTATAAAGGGTAAAATTTTTTTGTGGTTTTATCATATTCTGATACAATATACAGGGTGACATTTTGAAGACACATATACATACATAAAAGCTATAAACGAAAGGGTGTTTTTATTTATGGGTAAGTTTATTCTTCCTACGACTGCTGGTGTAACAGCTATAGGTCTGAAAACAGGTCTTATTATACCAAATGACGATATTGCCGATATAACTGCAGGAGCAGTAGAACAGTTTGTTCAAGATAGAGATATAATATGTGTTACAGAGGCTGTTGTAGCACGTTCCCAAAATCGTTATATATCTTGCTCAGAACTTGCGGAGGATATCCAAAAAAAATTAAAATTAAAAAAGGGCAGCACCATTGCAGTGATTAGCCCTATTGCGAGTCGAAACCGTTTTGCTCTTGTCCTTAAATCTATTGCCATGGCAACCCGTGGAGGAAAAATAATTCTACAACTGTCGATTCCGTTTGATGAAGTTGGGAATCAAGTGATTGATGAGGAATTTGCTACAACACGAATTAGACTAAAGAAAGTCTTGAAGAGTTTGAGGGAGGCTAGAGAGAATACCCCACAGCTGAATGTGCTTATCAGAGAAATAATTGCTGCGCTAAAGCTTCAGGAAATTGGATACAGCATAATCAGTATACGTAAAATTACCGGGACAGGAATAGCAGATTTGACTGTCCGAACACCTGAAGGTAAATTAGCTGTAATCGAAGTTTCTTTTTCGGATTTAGAAAAGGCGGCAAAAAAGGCGATTGGCATAAAGATGGATGTTCCAAATGCACAGCAAGCCTTAGCTATAACAGTTAATTTAGGACATCATAAAATGACTATAGTCAATGCAGATGATTATATTAACAAAAAGGATGCTGCTAAACCACAAATATATGATTTTGAATCACAATTGGACAGCTACTATGATCCAGATGTAGTTTATACGAATGAGCTCGAAAATTTAACCTTCCAACATCCGATAACAGGTTTGGATTACCGTAATCTTTATATGAATATGATAACGTCTGGCGGTGCTGATGGAGAAATTATATTTACGAACAACCCGCTAAAAGTC
Source organism: Tepidanaerobacteraceae bacterium (assembly GCA_050949725.1). Classification (GTDB taxonomy): domain Bacteria; phylum Bacillota; class Thermosediminibacteria; order Thermosediminibacterales; family Tepidanaerobacteraceae; genus JBMNGH01. Next base: position 326,792 of record JBMNGH010000001.1, on the reverse strand, counting down.
TATGACAGCGGGTATATAGATTGTGTTTGTATCGGTGCTGTTCATGAAAGGGAAAAGTTAAGAGAACTATTTTCAGCATTTGGGGCTATGGTTCCGGTTGTCACTATACAGGACTTGGGCCCAGGTCCCTGGGGAGTGATAGGTTCTAATGTGTCTGACTTTGAAAAAGGAGTTCTTAAACTCTTACCTGGAGATGCAGATGAGACTGCTGAGGGAATAAAAAGTAGAATAAAAGAAGTAACTGGGAAAAATGTAGAAGTTTTGATTTTTGGGGATGGCGCATATAAGGATCCGGATACGGGCATATATGAATTGGCGGATCCATACCCTGCCATTGGTGTGAGTAAGGGCTTGAGAAATGCGGCTCTGCGTACAGGTACAAAGTTAAAACTCCAAGTGGATACCCTCTACAACAAAGGGTACTCAAGGAAACAGATAGAAGAAATTTTACACAATAAACAGGACACGATCACCTCTGAAAGCCTGGGAACCACACCCAGAAGCGTTACAAGTATTGTGGCTACATTGGCTGATTTAGTTACGGGGTCTGCAGATGCCGGCACGCCAATAGTCCTGGTGAGAGGTTTTACATACTCTCAAGGAAAATGTAATGCTTGATATCAATCAACCAAAAATCGAATTATTTAATATCAAGATAACCTTTGTTTTTTGATGCAAAGGTTATTTTTTTAAGTGGCTACAAATACACCAAAATTATACAATTTTAAAAAAAATGGAAGGATTTTAGCAAAATTTGTCTAATTTATAAAACCAGGGAGGTGGATTTGTGAAAAGGTTTATTGCTTCTTGGACAATCTTTTCTTTAATTTTGGTTCTAATAGCTGTAATTGGGTTGATTGCATGTATATGGTTTGGATGGTCGTGGTATTACTGTATTGCAATTATCGGATTCGAGCTGATATTTTTTTTGGTCATGTTCAACTTCTTTATCGCCTCATCAACAAAATTCAAAATGTATTTAAGAAACTTAATTTCAACTGGTTTTGAGGCCACAAATCGTTTCAATGGCAGGAAGTACTATTTTTTTGATGATATTCTTAATGCTGTTGATGAGTATATAAAAAAAGTAAGAAGCATAAAGCGAGAGATGATAATGGTTTCAGAGCAGTCGGCATATGTATCTGATCTGCTTTCGGATAGTGCTAAAGAAGTTGGAAGTTCATATGATCAAATTTTAGAATCAATACAGCGTCTTGCTTTAGATGCAGAAAATCTTACTCTGCTATCTAAAGATTCGAAAAATCAGTTAACGGAATTGCAAAAGTTATCCGAAGATACCATGGCTAGAGCAAATAAAACCGGTGAAGGATTTAAGGAATTAACAAATATTATTAATGATTCCTCAAACACAATTCAAATGTTGATGGAAAGTATACATCTAACTGCCCAACAAAGTGAGTCTTTAAAACAGAACATGGCCGAACTGAAGCAAAAAAGCATACAAATTACCGATATAACATTTTCAGTGGAGCAGGTAGCTGACCAAACAAACCTTTTGGCTCTAAATGCTGCTATTGAAGCCGCTAGAGCGGGAGAATACGGAAGGGGATTTGCAGTTGTAGCACATGAGGTGCGTAAGTTAGCTGAAGAGACAAAAGTACTTGCAAAGGATATAGGAAATATTTTAAGTGAGATTGTAGATGCTGTAGAGAAAAATATTCAAGGGGCTGAAGTAAGTTATGAGCAATCAAACAAAGCAGTTGAACAGGCACGTGAATCAATTAGTATCATTGGTGATGTAATAAAAAGTGCCAAAGATTTGGAAATCGAAATTGGGGAAATCAAGAAAAATAATATTTCGCAGGCCAAAGAGTCGACAAAAGTAGATGAGGCTTTTGAAAATATAGTCAATCTAATCGAGAACGCTTCTGCTACTTCACAAGAGGTTTCTGCTGCCGGCCAGGAACAAAGAGCTGTTTTAGACGAGCTGTTGAGCACTTCTACATATTTGAGTTACACCAAAGAAAGGCTTGATGAGTTAAACGAAGACTTAGGATGTTTTTCGGAGCTTGAGGAGAACCAACGGGAAAAATTACAAGGTCTCCTCGAGTACTTACAAGAAGAGGCATCAAGTGAAGATTTAATTTCAATGGATAAGGAAAGGCACAAACTGTCATTTGACAGAATTCTGAACCAAAATCCTATTTTTAGTATGCTTTGTACTACTGATAAACAAGGGATTATTTGTGAAGTTTCAAAACCGATAGATATGCAGAATTTGGCTTTTAGGCCATGGTTTAGAGAAGCGGTACGTGGAAACACCTTTATATCAGATCCGTATCTGGCAGTTGGAACCGATGAAAAATGTGTAACCCTGTCAGTCCCCATCTTTAGTGAAGGTGATGTTGTTGGAATATTAGCCGGAGATGTTAATTATAAAGACGTATAACCAACAACAAATACTTTAGATTCAGGAAAAACGATTACTTTAATGCAGCTAACTTTTCACGGCCAAAGTGAAAGAGTTCAGAAAGAGCTCAGAAGGAATTATTCTAAGGCTTTATCGGAAGATAATGCTCAGGGGTAGGCTAAATAAATTAAGTAACTTCGATATAATAATTTAGAAGAGACTTATTCTCTTTAGGATGGAGACCAATACCATAAAAGGGAAAGCCTCTTCTTTTTTTCTAGTAAAAATTTTCGTGTCTATAAGTGATATTTTCATAAAAAAGTACAACATTACATTATCATAGATCAACCACACAGGTTATAACAGTTAATTGTCAATTCAGAGACAGTGTGATAAAATGAGTGATGTATCTTTTTTACTTGTTAATTAAGGGAGGAACCATTTTTGCCCGGCCAGATACATAAATTTAAATTATTTGATAAGAATATAGTTCTCGATATAAACAGTGGCTCTGTGTTTGAAGTCGATGATATTGTATATGAATTTCTAGATGATAAAAAAACGTTAAATGAAACTGCTTGCCAATTAGGGTCGAAATATGGTAAGGCTGAGGTATTACAGGCAATAAATGAGATCCAGGACCTAAAGAAAAAAAATATGTTGTATTCTACTAATGATTTTTCTTTTGTGATTGAGAAATTAAATGGCAGTCGTAATGTAAAAGCATTATGTCTTAACGTTGCACATGATTGCAATCTTAGATGTGGGTATTGCTTTGCCTCAAAAGGTGATTACAGGGGTAAACGGTTATTAATGCCTGCAAGTGTTGGGAGAGAATCGGTGGATTTCTTAATCGAGCATTCGGGAGGTCGAAAGAATCTTGAAATAGATTTTTTTGGTGGTGAGCCTCTTTTAGCACTTAAGACTGTCAAAGAAGTCATCTCTTATGCACGTTCTTTAGAAAGTAAATACAAAAAAAAGTTTCACTTTACTATTACGACTAATGCAACTAACATGGACGACGATATTATTGACTTTTTGCATAAAAACATGGACAATGTCGTGATGAGTTTAGATGGTCGCAAAGAGGTCAATGATTTTTTTAGGGTTAAACCTAATGGGTCAGGAAGTTACGATTATGTTTTAAATAATATTTTAAAAATGGTCGAATTAAGAGAAAGAGATAACAAAGAATACTATGTTAGAGGGACTTTCACGAGATACAACCTTGACTTCGCCCAGGATGTGTTTCACATAGCGAGTTTAGGAGTAAAACAGATATCATTAGAACCTGTAGTGGGCAAGGAAGGTAGTTTTTTACTTCGGCCTGAAGACTTGGAACTGTTGTATAGACAATATCATTTGATTGCCGAAGAGCAGTTAAAGAGAAAGAAAAGCGGCATAACCCCCTTTAATTTTTATCACTTTAATATCGATATATTTAACAGTCCTTGTGTGTATAAACGTATGTCTGCTTGTGGTTCAGGTAACGAATACCTGGCAGTGACCCCTGAAGGCGATATTTTCCCTTGCCATCAGTTTGTCGGAAACGATAAATTTTACATGGGCAATATCAAGGAAAAGAAATTGAATATGCAGATAGTCGATCTCTTCAAAAATACACATATTTTTGCTAAGCCGAGGTGCAGCAGCTGTTGGGCACGTTTTTATTGCAGTGGGGGATGTAATGCAAATAATTTTCAGATTAATGGAGACCTAAAGGAACCTTATGATATTACGTGTTCACTCCAAAAAAAGAGGATAGAATACGCCATATATATGAACCTTGAAGGAAATGTTGAAGAAAATACAAATGGCATGTATGACCATAAATGGAGGTAACATGAAAACGTTTTTGATACCGATGATTGTCATTACATTAGGTCATTTCTTCCTTGATTTTTATATGAACCTGCTTCCCGGACTTATGCCATCCATTGCAGCCAATCTAGGGCTTTCAATGACTTTATCTGGTTTATTGTTTACAATACAGTCTATGGCCTCGAGCTGGCTTCAGCCAATTTTTGGGTATTTTGGGTATAAGTTCAAATTGTCAAGGATACTCGCTTTTTCTTTAATATTGACGGCATTTTTTATGTCTATGTTAGGTATAGCAGGGAATTTCATCTTTCTTCTTTTTGTAGTTGTTTTAGGGAGTATTAGTTCCGCAATTTTTCATCCGTTTGGTTCAGTAGCGATGACTGCGGTTTACCGAAAGAACCAGGGTTTTATCATGTCAATATATTTTGCAGCCGGTACTTTAGGTATGACTGTCGCTCCAATATTGTCAACTCTTGTAAAACAAAAAATTGGTTTAAACGGCATTTTATTTTTAGCGGCTCCCGGTATTATCATAGGGCTTGTCATCTTATTGCTCAGAAGTCATTATTATCAAACTTCAGGTTATGAAATTATAAAAAGTGGAGGTAAGCAAACCAACTTTGTTAGAATTATTGTTATTCTGGTCATGCTGGTTGGCCTTCGAGCATGGGTTACTAATACCTTTACAATGTATATCCCCACATATTATGTCATGAAAGGCCTAACCGAAGAAGCCGCAGGTGGAATACAGGCGGCCTTTCTTTTATGCACAAGTATAGGCGGCATTGCGGGTGGAATAGCAACAGATAGGACCGGCGTAAAAAAAATGTTCATATTTTCTGGTTTCTTAGCAACTGTTTCACTAATTGCCTTTTTCTATACTTCAGGTGTTTTTGCAGTTGTTATGTTATTGCTATGTGGCACCTTGCTTCAAGCTGCTTATCCGGGGATGGTAGTGCTTGCTCAAAAGATGTTTTCGAATAATCAGAGCGTTGCCACTGGGTTTTTGCAGGGTTTTGGATTTGGTATAGGAGGGTTGGGTTGTCTGATTACAGGTGCTCTATACGACTTTTTTGGCGCTAATCTACACTTTGCTCTTTTTAACAATGTTATTATATTATCAGTATCCTTAATTGTTACTATATTTTTCTTTCCGCAAGATAGTGGAGATGTAAAGAAATCGCGGCATATTTCTGTTTAGATATAACTTAATAGAATGAATCAAAGCTTAAATCGTTAAATACTGATTCGTCAGTCAATAAAGCATAATATTACATAAAATATAATAACTGTTTAAAATCTGAAATAATATGGAGCTATTCGTTAACTAGAGACAAAATTGCCGTTTTTGTTGTTTGAATATGGCGAATTAATGTGGTAGAATTTTGCAGATATTATAAATCATAGGTTATTGATAATAGGAGTTAGAGATGAAGCAGAAACTTTGCAATCTTTCAAATGACATTTTTGCTCTTAGGGCGAAGTTACATTCTGCTCTGGATTGTAATAGCGCTCTAAATGACAGAGAGGTCTACCATCTGAGCGTAAAACTAGATAAGCTTATTTACGAATATGAAAAATGTGCAAGTGTAGAATTAGAAAAAATGCGATAATAAATTAGACCATAATTGTTTTGTCGAGTTTTAGGAGATGGTGCGCTTCTTGAATAATAATAAGTGAAGTGTCTCCTAAATATAGTATTAGTTTTTACAATATCAAAAGGAGGGTGGAATATGGCCTATGTTATAAGTGATGATTGTATTGCTTGTGGTTCATGTCAACCGGAGTGCCCCGTAGAGGCAATAAGTGAGGGCGAGAAATACAGTATTGATCCTGATAAATGCATAGAGTGTGGCGCATGTGCAGATGTCTGTCCAGTATCAGCTATTTCTCCGGAGGAATAATTTTTGACAGGGCGCCTTCACTCGTATATAATTTTTGTATAACACGAAGTGAGGTGCCTTGAATGCTTTATAATATTGATGATGTAACTGATTTAAAGCGCAGTAAAATTCGAGGCCTGTATTCAGAGTATGTGAATCCAGGCCTTGCGTCTATGATGAGCCTCTTGAACTTTGATAAGAATTTCATAAAGGCTCAAGGGTGTTATGTTTGGGATGAAGAAGACAATAAGTACATAGATTTTTTAGGGGCATATGGTGCGCTGAATCTAGGTCATAACCCACATGAAGTGTTTCAAGCGATTGAAAAAGTAAAACATCGACCAAACCTACTTCAAGCCTCCTTGAGTACATTTGCTGCAGTCCTTGCTCATAATCTGGTACAGATTGCTCCAAAAGGGCTAAAAAACTGTTTTTTCTGCAACAGTGGAGCAGAAGCTGTTGAAGGAGCATTAAAGACAGCCAGAGCTGCTACTGGCAGGAAAAAAATAATCTCATGTGAAGGTTCTTTCCATGGTAAAACTTATGGTGCTTTGTCGGCTACTGGAAGGACAAAATATCAAAAACCATTTTTGCCCGTTGTCACTGGTTTTGAGCGAGTGCCATACAATGATCTTGGCACCGTTGAAGAAAAATTGAAACATCGCGATGTAGCTGCTTTAATTGTGGAACCCATACAAGGTGAAGGAGGAATAATCGTCCCTTCCGAGGGCTATCTCAAAGGGTTAAGAGATATATGCACTCGTTATGGCACACTTTTAATTGCAGATGAGATTCAAACAGGCTTAGGGCGAACTGGGAAAATGTTTGCTTGTGAAGAAGAAAGCGTTTCACCCGATATATTGTGTGTTGCCAAATCCCTCGGCGGAGGCGTTATGCCAATTGGTGCTTTTATTACACGCCCGGCAGTTTGGGAAAAGGCATTTGGAGGGATGGAAAAGTGCCTTCTGCACACATCTACTTTTGGCGGAAATACTTTAGCTTGTGCTGCGGGCATAGCGACAATAAATGAGTTAATACAAAAAAAACTGCCTAGTAATGCTCAGCGGTTAGGTGATTATCTTATCACAGGGCTTGAGACCTTAAAACAACGTTATAATATAATAAAAGACGTTAGAGGCAGAGGTCTGATGGTAGGTATTGAATTCAGAACAACCGAAAAGAGCCTTATTAACAAGATCACAATGGGAGCTGTAAGCAAATTTTACAGTGAGTATACTGGTGCCATGATGTCAGGTGAACTCTTGAATAATCATCAGATAATAACGGCTTATACTTTGAACAATCCAAATGTTATAAGACTTGAGCCCCCACTTGTCGTTTTGAAAGAAGATATAGACAAAGTGTTAAATGCCCTCGAAGATATTTTCAGGAAGAATAAAGGTCTTTTTAAATTAACTATGAGCACAATAAAAACAGCAAAAGACTCTATTTTATCCAAGGATTAAGCTTTGCAATTACGATGTACAAATATAATATTTTCTACATTGCTGTAGAACCTTAAAATTTTAATCGGGCTTCGAGCCTTTATTTTTTTTCCGCATTTTAAACAGAAAAAGTTTTTTTTATTTATGCAGCCGGTCGATTCTTCCAAGGAGAGATTGCCATATTTCTGCCAGCTTCGCCATCCAGTTTTGCATAAGTTTTTTCTATTTTCATAATCTGCATAAACCCATTTTAGCAGTTTGTGAAAATGGAACGGAAATCTTGTATATGTTATATAACTTTTGGGGAGACCGACAGCAATTGCATAATTAGAAAATGCTTGTTCAACTTTGTCTTGAAGTTTGCCGCTTATTTTGGCGTTTTTCCAAGTAAAAGCATTTGCCTTTAAATAAGTCCTCAGTTTGTCGAAGATGTAACCTTGACATACTTCAATTGGTTCATCACTTGAAATATGAAGCTTGGCGCAGAAATTATTGAATATGTCAATCACGCGGTCCTGATAGACCTTTTTTTGAAAATTTTCGGGTGTAAACAAATCAAGTGGAATAAATTCGTACGAAAACACATCTGTCTTATCATGATATAAACCTATGCAGGTGCCCCCCACAAGGCTTCCGCTGCCGGCATCATCAATTTGTATCATGGTTCACCTCACGCAATTGTTTTTTGATATTATCTGTTTTTGCAAATAAAAAAAACCACTACCCGTGGTTTTTGAAAAACTAACGATTTATCTTATATGGTCGGGGCGGCGGGATTTGAACCCACGGCCTTTCGGACCCGAACCGAACGCGCTACCAAACTGCGCTACGCCCCGATGTAGACTATTATACTATAATTCAGATTACATTTCAATTACTGCAGTAGTTTTTTTCGAATATGCAACTAGACACAGGGAAAGATAAATTTATGCAAATAGTATTATGCAGGACTTTTGTAAAAAAAAGAGAACTTTATCAGCTAAGATAAAATTTGGGAGGTATTTTTTTGAAAGATATCTTTATACACAGGGTTTTACAAAATGGAGTCAATCTTTACGTTTATCCTACTCGAAAATTTAAAACTCTCACCTTTTGTTTATTCATGCATCAGAGCTTAAAAAAAGATACAGCAACGAAGACAGCACTCCTCCCCTTTGTACTAAGGCGTGGAACAAAAAGTTTTCCTACCACAAGATTATTAAACCTTCATCTTGAGGGCCTTTATGGTGCTGATTTGGGTGCAGATGTGATAAAAAGAGGAGAGTCTCATATTCTACAGTTTTTTATTGAGACTATCGGTCCAAAATACAAAGACGGTGAAGGTATTCTAGATGAGGCACTAAACGTTTTTAGGGAATTCATTCTTGATCCGGTAACTGAAGGCAATAGATTTAAAAAAGATTATGTAGAACAAGAAAAGGATGTATTAAAAAGAAATATAGAATCCCTATATAGTGACAAATTTAATTATGCGATAGAGAGATGTTTTCAAGAAATGTGTAAGGAAGAAGATTTTAGCATATATAGATATGGAAATATAGAAGACTTGCCTAAAATCGATAATCAAAATTTATACTATTACTATCTTGATTGTCTTAAAAAATGCCCGCTTAATATTTTTGTACTCGGTGACATAGAAGCAGAAGAGGTTGCAGAAAAGATGGGACAACTTTTTGATTACCAACGAGGTGGACCTAAAGTTATAAAAACTTCTGCTGGTCCTGATAAGATTGATAAACCTAAAATTGTGGAAGAAAAAATCGATATCAGTCAGGGCAAGCTCTCAATGGGGTATAGAACAAATATAAGATATGGAGACGAAGATTATTATGCGCTTATGGTTTACAACGGTATATTGGGTGGTGGGACGCACTCCAAGCTTTTCCAAAATGTAAGAGAAAAAGAGAGCTTGGCTTATTATGCCTTTTCAAAACTTGAGAAGACTAAAGGCTTGATGTTGGTCAGCTGTGGTATTGATTTTAACAACTATGAAAAAGCCGTGGAAATAATTCAAAAACAATTTGAGGATATTAAAAAAGGGAAAATATCTGATTACGAGTTTGACAGTACTGTAAAAAATATTACAAATACCTTAAAAGAGGCGGGAGATAGCCCTTCAAAGATTATTAGCTTGTATCTTGACGGTATTATAAACGGTATATATGAGTCTTCAGACGAAATGATATCAAAGATACAAAAAGTCAAAAAGGATGATATAGTAAATATTGCTGAGAAAATTTGGTTAGATACTGTGTTCTTCTTAAATAGAAAGTGATTTAAATGGAGGTGGTTTTAATTGGACTATTTATTGGGGGAAAAGTTTTTTGCTCAAAAGATGGATAACGGTCTTACAACATATGTGCTGCCAAAAAATAACTTCAATAAAATCTATGCATTGTACTCGACGCGTTATGGTTCGATTGATAGCGAATTTGCATTGCCTGATACCGGGGAATACTTCAAAATGCCAGAAGGCATAGCACATTTCTTGGAACACAAGATGTTTGAGATGGAATACGGCAATGTATTTGATAAATTCGCGGAGCTGGGGACATCTACTAATGCCTTTACGAGTTATACGAATACAACATATCTCTTTTCGACAACCGGATCTCTAAAGGAAAATTTATTGCTTCTGCTGGACTTCGTAGAAACACCATATTTTATACAAGATAGCGTTGAGAAAGAGAAGGGGATAATAACACAGGAATTAAGAATGTACCAGGATGACCCCAATTGGCAAGTTTTGTTGAATTTGTTGCGTTGTCTGTATCATAACCATCCTGTTAGGGATGATATAGGTGGCACTGTCGAATCAATTAATAAAATTGACAGCAAGATATTACACAAATGTCATAAAACTTTTTACCATCCTAGCAATATGATTTTGTTTGTGGCAGGGCGTGTTGAGCCTGAAGAAGTATTTACATTGGTAAGATTTAAGGAGAATTCTAAGGATGTTCGGCCACAGGGTGAAATAAAAAGAATATATCCGCATGAACCTTTGTCAATTAAGGATAAATCGAGAAGGGTGACTCTAGATGTTGCTGAACCCCTTTTTTTAATGGGATTTAAAGATACCGATGTAGGCTACGAAGGTTATGAGCTTTTGAAAAAAGAAATATGCACAGATATTCTGCTTGAGATGATTTTTGGCCGAAGTTCAGTTCATTATGAGAGATTGTATGAGAAAGGATTGATCGATGATCGATTCGGGTTCAGTTACGATGCACAGAAGGACTACAGTTTTTGTACAATCGGAGGAGAAACAAGAGACCCTGACCGGCTTCACGAAGAATTGATAAGCAGTATTACCCAAAATACAAGTGAAGGACCAAATTTAAACGACTTCAATAGAATCAAGAAAAAGCATTTCGGAAGTTTTGTAAAAGGATTTAATTCTATTGAATTTATAGGTACATCTTTTATTTCGTATCATCATAAAGGAATTAATATTTTTGATTATTTAAAAGCGCTGGAAGAAACGACCCTTGAAGATGTTAAAAAAAGAAAGGAGAGGCTGTTCGACTTATCTAAGCATGCTGTCTCGATTGTCTTGCCGAAGCGATGAGTGTTTAACAGATATGATAGAGCATTGCATACTATTAAAAACAGTATGCAATGCTCTTTTTTTTAGGCTCTGTCAGATATTAAGTATAATCTTTAAGGTCAGCTGTAACACAGTATTATTTTTTTATTTTTAGAAGGATTTTCAAAATATACCTAGAATTAATAAAGTGGGACAAAGTGGTGAAAAGTGGTTGAAAAAATGGCCAAAGTGGAGTGAAATAAATGTTCATGGGACAGTTTCAGCATTCCCTTGATTCAAAGGGGAGGCTTATAATACCCGCAAAATTCAGGGAACTACTGGGAGAAAGTTTTGTCCTTACGAAGGGTTTAGACAAGTGTCTATTTGTATATCCTAAGGATGAATGGGTGATGCTGGAACAAAAACTAAAGGCGTTGCCTTTTACACATAAAGATGCAAGGGCTTTTATAAGATTTTTTTTCTCTGGAGCTGTAGAGATGGAAACAGACAGACAAGGAAGGATACTTATTCCACCACCTTTGAGAGAGCATGCCGGGATAGATAAAGACACCGTAATAATTGGTGTTTCAAACAGGGCAGAGATTTGGAGCCTAAAGGAATGGGAAAAATATAGTGATGAAGCTTCTGTATCTTATGAAGAAATTGCTGAAAAACTTGATTTTGGTCTGTAGGGGATATTGATGGAATACTTTCACAAGCCTGTACTCCTGAAAGAGACAATCAATATTTTAGATCCCAAGCCTGGAAAGGTGTATGTAGATGCTACTCTCGGGGGAAGCGGCCATTTTAATGCAATTGTTGAAGCAGCAGGAAAAAAGGGTTTATTTATAGGCATAGACCGGGACAAAGACGCTATAACAAATGCCGTAAAAAAATTTTCCGGTTCTTGCGCAGATGTGAGGTTTATTCATGACAATTACATCAATCTGATAAATATTATAAACAATATGGGATTAAAGGGCATTGATGGAATTGTGTTTGACCTTGGTGTATCTTCATTTCAGCTTGATGAAGGCAGCAGGGGTTTCTCATACATGCACGATTCACCACTTGATATGCGAATGGACAAGACTTCAGGTATTACTGCTGAAGATGTGGTAAACAAGATTGACCTAAAAGAATTGAGAAACATAATAAGAAAGTATGGCGAAGAACCTTGGGCAGGAAGAATTGCAAACTTTATTTGCGCGAAAAGGAAGCTAAAAAAAATAGAAACTACCGGACAGTTAGCAGAAATCATTAAAGAAGCTATCCCTGCAAGGGCGAGAAGAAGAGGTCATCATCCGGCTAAGAGGACTTTTCAAGCCATTAGGATTTATGTTAACGATGAGCTGAGTATTTTAGGGCAGAGCATTAAAAACGCCGTTGACATCTTGAACCCTGCGGGTAGAATATGTGTAATTAGTTTCCATTCTCTTGAAGACAAAATTGTAAAAAGCTCACTCAAAGAACTGGCGCAAGGGTGTACTTGTCCTAAAGATTTTCCGATTTGCACTTGTGGTAAGGAAAAAAAAATTAATATCATAACACGCAAGCCCATATATCCTACAGTTGTAGAGACCGAGAAAAACCCGCGATCGAGAAGTGCAAAGTTGCGTGCCGCAGAGAAGCTTGCTGTTCTAAAAAGACGAAGGAGTGAATAAAGTGGTATTAGCCGAAAACGAATTAAGTACTTATCGGATTCACAAGCAGAACCAAGAAACATACCGTTATACAAAACCTAAACAAAGGCCTGCTAAAAGACCGCAGAAAAAAGGCAAAACTATTGTTTCACTCGTGTTTATTGCTATAGCTGTAATGTTTATGTTGTTAAGATTTTCTGCGATAAATGAAAGCCAAATCAGAGTTAATGAACTGCAAGCTGAACTAAAAAGTATTACAGATCAAAACGAACGTTTAAGGGTAGAGGTCGCAAGCTTAAAAGCAGTTGCAAGAGTAGAGGATATAGCAAAAAACAGGCTTAACATGATAGAACCAGGAAGCTCTCAGATTATATACATCAATGATTGAGTGTAGGGTGATTTTCTCATGACGATTCCGCTGACTGTTATTAAAAGGAGATTAGTACTGCTCCTTTTATTTTCATTGATTTTTAGTATTACGCTAATTGGTAGATTATTTTGGTTGCAGTTCGTGCGTGGTGATGAATTAAAGCAGAGGGCTCATGACCAATGGACGAAAGATGTAATGGTGGAGCCTGTGAGGGGGACTCTATACGACAGAAATGCAAATCCTCTTGCTGTAAGCGCTACTGTAGATACAGTTGTGGCAAGCGTCCCAGATATAGGCGATATTGAAAAAACAGCTGAAATGCTCGCTCCGGCACTAGATATGGATAAAGCCAAGCTGGTAGAAACATTAAAAAAAGCAAAAGAAGGCAACAAGGCTAGCATTTACATAAAGCGAAAGATTACTGAAGAGGAGTCCAAAGCAGTCCGGGAATTAAACCTCAAGGGCATATACTTTACAAAAGAGACAAAGAGATTCTATCCCGAGAGGAATCTTGCCTCTCACTTACTTGGGTTTACCGGGATCGACAGCCAGGGATTGGACGGTGTTGAACTCTACTATGACAAATATTTGAGAGGTACACCTGGCAGGATTGTATCAGAAACAGATGCCTTGAGCAGGAAGCTGCCATTTGGTGTAGACAAATACATACCTCCAGAGGACGGTTTTGACCTTGTGCTGACAATAGATAAAGTAATACAGCATATTGCAGAGCGTGAACTGGAAAAAGTATTAGCAAAATATGAAGCCAAAAGAGGTATAATAATAGTCATGGATCCGAGAAATGGAGAAATACTGGCTCTTGCGGCAAAACCTGATTATGATCCAAATGAGTTTAATAAGTATTCACCTAAAGACTGGAGAAACCCGGCTATTTCAGATTCATATGAACCTGGTTCCACCTTTAAGGTTATTACTGCTTCGGCTGGTTTGGAAGAAGGTGTTGTTCGCCCGAACGATAGATTTTATGATCCGGGATATGTGATTGTTTCAGGTGTGAGGATCGGTTGCTGGCGCCATGGGGGACACGGCAGCCAAACATTTGTTCAAGTCATGGAAAATTCATGTAATCCTGGCCTGGTTGAACTGGGAACGAAGCTAGGCAAAGAAAGAATGGTGAAATACATCAAAGGCTTTGGATTTTCCCAAAAAACAGGTATTGATCTTCCAGGTGAAGCGAAGGGCATTTTTGACCCACAAAAAATAGGCCCGGTTGAACTCGCTACAATTTCATTTGGGCAGGGTATTTCAGTAACCCCAATCCAGCTCATCAATGCAATTTGCGTGATTGCCAATGATGGTAAAATGGTGCAACCTCATGTTGCCAAAGCTATACTGGATGAAGATAATATAGTACATGAGTTTTCCAGCTCGGCGATAAGACAGGTGATTTCAACCGAAACAGCCCAGGAAATGAAGAAAATACTTGAAAGTATTGTTACTAACGGGACAGGAGGCCCGGGGAAAATTGAAGGTTATAGGGTTGCAGGGAAAACGGGGACAGCAGAAAAATATGTCCCGGGCAAGTATGTCGCATCTTTTGTAGGTTTTGCGCCTGTGGATGATCCTCAGCTCGCAGCTTTAGTAATCGTCGATGAACCTACAGGGGGTACTATATACGGGGGCCAGATAGCAGGTCCGGTTTTTCAAAAGGTAATGTCAGACAGCCTGAACTACTTAGGAATAAAACCTGAAATTTCAGACGAAGTTGAAGAGACCTTAGCGAAAGTTCCTGACGTAAGGAATCTATATGTGGAAGATGCAAAGAAGATAATTAGTCAAAACATGTTGATACCTAAAATAGAGGGTGAGGGCTATATAGTAAGCGACCAGGTACCTGCACCAGGATCTGAAGCCAGTAAAACCTCGACCGTAATATTAAAAATTACGGAATCACGAGCGGATAAAGACCCTGTAACAGTACCTGATTTAACAGGCAGGACTGTAAAAGAGGCTACAGAGATTCTGAATGCGATAGGATTAAATATCGACATTTCTGGCAGCGGTTTTGTTGTAAAACAAAATCCTCCACCCGGTGTTGATGTAAATTTAGGCACAACGATAAATGTGAAATTTTCGCCTCATCAATAATCGTATAAGTGTTGTATTATTAGAAAATAATATTCAAAAAAAAAGAAAGGGATATTTAGTGAACCTACGAGATTTGGTACAAGTCTTGCCTGATATTATTGAAATAAAAGGAAATACGTCAGTCGACATAAATTGTATAGCTTATGATTCAAGGAAGGTGTCAAGTGGCTGTATCTTTGTTGCTATAAAGGGATATTCGAAGGATGGCCATGACTACATAAATCAAGCAGTATCCAAAGGTGCTAAAGCCGTTATTGGAGAAAATAAAATTGAGCTTAAAAACACCCCTTATATAAGGGTAGCAAACAGCCGTAAGGCTCTCGCATACAGTTCAAACTGGTTTTACGAATACCCATCACGAAAGCTTAAAATAGTTGGCATTACGGGCACCAACGGGAAAACCACGACCGCTTACCTTGTGAAATCCTTATTGGAAGGAGCTGGTTTTTCAACTGGAATTATAGGTACTATCGGCAATATTATAAAAGACCAACATATTCCAGCAGTACGTACTACGCCAGAGTCGCTCGAATTAAACCAGCTTTTTGTTAAAATGATTGAACATCAGGTTGATTACGCTGTCATGGAGGTGTCTTCTCACTCTTTAAAACTCCATAGGGTTGATGGTATCGGTTATGAAGTAGGTGTTTTTACAAATTTAACCCAAGATCATCTTGACTTTCACGGTTCATTTGAAGATTATTTTGCAGCTAAAAAAAGATTGTTCGAAGCATCAAAAAAAGCTGTTGTAAATGTTGATGATACGTATGGTAGAAAACTTAGAGAATTGCTGACAATACCGACTATAACTTATGGTATCAATAATGATTCTGACATAAAGGCTCGCAATATAGACATGAACGCAGACGGTGTTTCTTACGATATTATTGTAGATGGTGAGCTATTCCATATTCTTTATAAAGTGCCTGGGGAATTTAGTATTTATAATTCCCTGGCAGCGCTTGCAGTTGGTTTCTCATTAGGCCTCCCGATGAAGTTGCTTGCAGAGTCACTAAAAAACGTAAAGGGAGTATCTGGTAGATTTGAGCCGATAAAAATGGGCCAGAATTTCTCAGTCATTATAGATTATGCACATACGCCTGATGGCATTGAAAATGTGCTCAAGGCAATAAAGAGCTTTTGCAAAGGGAGAATAATAACAGTTTTTGGTTGTGGTGGTGACAGAGACAAAAAGAAGAGGCCCATAATGGGTGGAATAGCTTCTAGGCTTTCAGATTATTGTATAATTACATCAGATAATCCGAGAAGTGAAGAGCCTGATATTATCATGAAAGAAATAGAGCAGGGCATTAGTGAAAAAAACAATTACGAAAAAATTACTGACAGGAGAGAAGCTATCAAGCGAGCATTGGAAATTGCAAAAAAAGACGATGTCATTCTGATTGCCGGCAAAGGGCATGAGACATACCAAATCATTAAGGATCAAGTAATTAAATTTGATGATGGAGAAGTTGTAAAACAGCTTTTAAAAGATAGGGGATTTTAAATGAAACCTTTAAACCTATTAGATATAGCAAAAGTTGTCAAAGGGACTCTTACAAGCTATAAATGTACACAGATAACAGGGATTTCTACGGACTCAAGAACAATGAGAAAAGGCAATTTGTTTTTCCCTCTGACTGGCACTAACTTTGATGGGCATGATTTCATTGCAGAAGCGTTTAAACGTGGCGCTTCAGCAAGCCTTTGCAGTAAAGATAAAAGAGAGAAGGTAATAAATCTTGTTGATAATAAGAATATAATATTTGTCGATGATGTCCTAGATGCCCTCCTGGCACTTGCTGAGTATTACAGAAGTTTTTTTGATATACCTTTTATAGCAGTTACAGGAAGTGTTGGCAAAACGACGACGAAAGACTTGATTGCATCAGTATTGGGAACAAGATTTAATGTATTGAAAACTCATGGAAATTACAATAACGAGATAGGGCTTCCTCTCACTCTTTTTAAGCTTGAGCCAAAACATGAAATATGCGTAGTTGAAATAGGAATGAGCGGATTTGGCGAAATTCGCCGTCTGGCAAATATCGTAAAACCATGCGTTTCCGTTATTACCAATATTGGAATAGCACATATTGAGAAATTAGGGAGTAAAGAAAACATTGCCGCTGCAAAAATGGAAATTTTAGAGCCATTAAAAGATGGGCTGGCTGTTCTACATGCGGATAGCCCCGAATTGTGGAAAATGCAAGGAAGGTTATCGTTCAGGGTGGTGTACTTTGGTTTAAAGCATGGGGATTTGATAGCTAAAAACACCGAGCTTAAAGATAATATGCAAATCTTTGAAACAACAGGTAAATACGGAAATCACACGTTTCAAATGCAGGTACCTGGAGCCCACAATGTAAGCAATGCCCTTGCTGCAATCATTGTGGGTTATGAGCACGGGCTCTCAACTGAAGAAATAAGCCAGGGTCTTTTGACATTTAGACAGTATAAGATGAGACTTGAGCAGAAAACAGCTCGTACAGGAGCGATTATTATCGATGATACCTACAATGCAAGTCCTGATTCAATGAGAGTTGCTATCGACATGTTGTTCCAAAAGGGTATCAACAGAAAAAAGGCAGCAATTTTGGGAGATATGCTTGAACTAGGAGACTATTCAGAAGCTGCCCATTTCAGCATAGGGAACTATGTGTCTGATAAGACAGACCTACTTGTGGCAGTTGGCAAGTATTCCAAATATCTTGCTGAAGGTGCACTAAAGGGGCGTTTAAAAAAACAGAATATCCATGTTTTTAATACGCCTGAAGAAGGCTTGAAACATGTAGGAGATTTGGTAAAGGAAAGTGATGTTATCCTCATAAAGGCATCTCGTGGATTAAGACTTGAAAGGTTTGTACAACTTTTAACCGGAGGGTCATGAATTGCACTTAGAATTCATTGCTGTGATAATTTCTTTTATCATTACAATTATTTGGGGTAACATCATTATACCCGTCCTGATGAAATTCAAGTTTGGCCAAACCATCAGAGTAGATGGCCCCAAAAGGCATCTCAGTAAAAAAGGTACGCCGACAATGGGTGGGGTTATTTTTATTCCATCAATAGCGTTGGCTTCACTGCTGTTTACTGAAAAAAATCCTCACATTATTGTGTCTTTAATATCTATGATCGGTTTTGGATTAATAGGTTTTGTGGATGACTTCATAAAAATAATAAAGAAAAGAACGCTGGGTCTAAGGGCTAATCAGAAGCTGATATTTCAACTTGCCCTATCGTTTATTATTGCTGTCTATGCTAGAAACTTTTCCCCAGGGACTTCAGTAATTAATGCACCTTTTGTAGCTGAAGGCATAGACTTGGGCGTGTTATTTATTCCATTTACGGTTTTTATTATCTTGGGAACAGTCAACAGCGTAAATCTTACTGATGGGCTGGACGGTCTAGTCTCTGGGATAACAGTCATAATAAGTTTTTTTTTCACCCTTATATCGCTTTCCTTCGGGCAGCAAAATATGGCAATTTTTTGTGCAGCAATCAGCGGGGCATGTCTCGGTTTTTTAATTTTTAACTACTACCCGGCAAAAGTTTTCATGGGAGATACCGGTTCTTTAGGTCTTGGTGGTGCACTTGTGGCAATTTCTGTACTTACAGGCATGCAGATTTATTTGGTATTTTTTGGAATGATTTTTATTATAGAAACCCTTTCTGTCATTCTACAAGTAGTATTTTTCAGGTTGACAGGAAAAAGGATTTTTAAAATGAGCCCTATTCACCATCACTTTGAACTGTCTGGATGGAAGGAACCTACAATTGTATTTATGTTCTGGTGTTTCACAATTCTGACAGGCATTTTGGGCTTAATAGCTTTTTACTATACATACTTTTAATAAAATCTATCCTGGAGAAAGGTGATTTTACAGTGGAGCTCAAGGGTAAAAACGTTTTAGTAATAGGGCTTGCACGTAGTGGTACTGCTGCAGCACTTGAACTAAAAAAATTGGGAGCAAACGTTGTTGCAAATGATATAAAACCCAAAAAAGATCTAAAAGATGCAAATATATTGGAAAACCAACATATTAAATCGGTTTTTGGAGGCCATCCGCTTAAATTATTGGAACAATGCGATCTCATCGTTGTCAGCCCTGGAGTACCTGAAGATATCGAAATATTGGTTGAGGCAAAAAGTAGGGATATTCCCGTTATCAGTGAGCTAGAATTAGGTTACTGGTTTGTGAACGCCCCTTTAATTGCAGTGACAGGTACAAATGGAAAAACTACCACTACTACCCTTATTGCAGAAGTTTTAAAAAATGACGGAAGGGATATTTCTGTTGCGGGAAATATCGGTGTTCCCCTTATTCAGAAAGTTGAACCAAAAGAGCAAAAAGATTACTTTGTCATTGAAGTAAGCAGTTTCCAGCTTGAACACATAATGCACTTTAAACCTTACATAAGTGTTATATTAAATTTGACAAAAGATCATCTTAATCGACACAAGTCTTTTGACAATTATTTAGAGGCAAAAGCTAGAATTCTTGAAAATCAAGATGAAAATGACTATGCTGTCTTAAACTATGATGATGAGTTAGTTTCATCGTTAAGCAAGAGGTCAAAAGGTAAAGTTGTTTATTTTAGCAGAAAGCACGACTTAGAAAGAGGAGCATGTGTTAAAAACGGGGTAATTGTAGTAAAGGATAACGGAATAATGATTCCAATACTAAAAGCTGAAGAACTAGGAATGCGAGGAAGTCATAATCTGGAAAATGCACTTGCGGTAGTATGTGTGGCATGGATTACCAAAGCAAATTTAAATAACCTAGCCGAAACACTTAAAGACTTTCACGGTGTTGAACACAGGTTGGAGCAAGTGGCAATCATAGGAGGAATTAAGTATATCAATGACTCAAAAGGTACTAATCCAGACGCAGCTATAAAGGCTATTAATGCAGTAGATGGACCGGTAGTTCTTATTGCTGGCGGGTATGACAAAAAAAGTGACTACACAGATTTCATTAGGTCTTTTAATAACAAGGTGAAAAAAATGATTCTAATTGGTGAAACTGCACCATTAATAGAAGAGGCAGCACGAAAGCAAGGATACCGTAACATCCAAAAAGCCCGCACGCTGAGGGAGGCTGTATTGGCTGCCGCCGAATCAGCTCGACCGGGAGATACGGTATTGTTTTCGCCTGCTTGTGCGAGCTGGGATATGTTTAAAGATTTTGAAGAGAGGGGACGGGTATTTAAAGAAGAGGTTTATTCTTTAAAGAGCTGACAGGGAAGTGATAAAATGAGATCCAGAAAGCCCCCCGATTTTGCAATTTTGTTTTGTTCACTCGTGTTGTTATGCATTGGAATAATAATGGTTTTTAGTTCAAGTACTGTGCAAGCGTATTACTATTATAAGGACAGTCTTTATTTTTTAAAAAGACAACTCATTTGGGCCCTTCTGGGTTTTATTGCAATGATATATTTTTCCAACTATGATTACTGGAATTTGAAAAAATATGAAAAGACAATCGTATTTTTGATGTTTGCACTACTTGTTATTGTACTCATTCCGGGAATCGGCATAGTACGAAATGAAGCCAGACGGTGGATTGGTATGGGTTCGGTCACAGTTCAGCCTTCAGAAATTGCAAAAATAGGTATGATTATATATTTGGCTTGCGGCCTTGAGAGAAAGCAGGATAAGATTAAAAACTTTTTTGTCGGAATACTTCCATTTTTAATTGTGATGGGTGCCGTTTGTGGTCTGATTTTGGTTGAACCGCATTTAAGCGCTACTGTACTCATAGGCCTCGTAACAATAATATTATTATTTGTGGCAGGGTGTAAAATGTCACATTTACTCTCGCTGGGAATTGCAGGGCTGGGAGCTGTAATTACACTCATATTTACTGAAGGATACAGAATGAGAAGATATTTGTCTTTTTTAGATCCTTGGTCCGATACCCAAAGTGGAGGATATCATATAATTCAGTCTCTTTATGCCCTCGGTTCAGGAGGCCTGATCGGAGTTGGCCTTGGGCAAAGCAGACAGAAGTTTTTTTATTTACCTGAGCCGCAAACCGATTTTATTTTTGCCATAATCGCTGAAGAACTGGGCTTTCTTGGTGCAGCTTTTGTAATGGCTCTATTCATGTTTTTAATCTGGCGCTGTTATAAAACTGCAATTATGGCTCCGGACCTGTTTGGTAAATTTTTAGCTACGGGGCTTACGACACTTATAGCAATACAGTTTTTAATAAATATAGCTGTTGTAACTGGCTCTATGCCGGTTACAGGGATGCCCCTTCCATTTATCAGTTACGGGGGATCATCACTCATAATTACAATGACACAAATCGGTATACTGATGAATATTTCCAGATATACGGAGGAAAACTGAAATGCCTATTAAAAAAGTAATTTTGGCTGGCGGTGGTACCGGAGGGCATATATATCCTGCCATAGCCATTGCAACGGGCTTAAAAGAGGCAAATAGCGAAACAAAAATCATTTTTGTCGGAACAGACCGCGGTCTCGAGACAGAATTGGTCCCTAAAGCTGGATATGAGTTAAAGACTATAAGGGTTCGAGGTTTTAAAAGAGAGCTATCCCTAGATACACTTTTATCTGTAAAAGATATGATTTTAGGTGCTATTGACTCAATCAGGCTTTTAAAAAAGGAAAAGCCTGACCTTGTAATTGGGACAGGCGGCTATGTGGCAGGACCTGTTATTTTTTTGGCTGCATTATTTAAAATCCCTACTATTATCCATGAGCAAAACGTAAAACCTGGTGTCACAAACAAACTACTTTCGAATTTTGTCGATAAAGTCCTCATAAGTTTTTCACAGTCGATGCAGTACTTTCCTAAATATAAGACGATCATCACGGGTAATCCGGTAAGAAAGGAATTGTCTAAAGGAATAAAACATGTTGCTTTGGCAAAATTCGGTCTTAATCCGCGTCTACCAGTTGTTCTTTGTTTTGGGGGAAGTCAGGGAGCGAGCCGCCTAAATAAAGCGATAATCGAAATAATGGACGAAATAATAAAAAAGAGGCATTTTCAGCTAATCCATATTACGGGCATAAAACATTATAGTGAGATAAAACGCAAATTGGAAAATAAAGGAATAGACATAGCTAGACATGGGCATATTATAGTAGAACCTTATATTTATGATATGCAGGATGCTTATGCAGCTGCCGATTTGGTGATTGCAAGAGCTGGGGCAATAAGTATTTCCGAAATTTGTGTTTGCGGAAAACCTGCTATTCTTGTTCCTTTACCTACTGCAGCCAATCGTCATCAGGATTATAACGCAATGTTATTGCAACGTGCAGGAGCGGGTATAATTATTAATGATAACGAGCTCAATGGCAAAATCCTTCTCGAAACGATAAAATCAATTATTTTTGATGAAAATTATTTGTCAAAAATGGGAAAATCAAGCAAAAGATTGGGAAACCCTGATGCACTAGACAAAATCATGTTAGAAATACATAAACTATTGAAATAGGATTATTTACTTCAATTATTATGTATGTTAATATGAAGACGTGATAGGAGTAACAAGAACTGATATAAAAGCATATCATAAAAATATACAATACTGTTTCAACATGTGGAAGGAGAGAAAAACTTGACACAGCCTTGTAACCACATTCATTTTATCGGCATTGGCGGCACCGGGATGAGCGGTATCGCAAAAATTCTCTTAAACCTGGGATATGAAATATCCGGCTCAGACTTGAGAACTTCTACTGCCCTAAACAGGCTTAAAAGTACAGGAGCAAGGGTTTTTATAGGTCACAAAGCAACAAACGTTGTTGGGGCAGACCTCGTAGTAATATCTTCTGCTATCCCTGAATCTAATCCGGAATATATTGAGGCGATTGAATCTAAAATACCCGTTGTCCATAGGGCAGATATGCTAAGCCTATTGATGGAACCCAAAAAGGGTATTGCCATAACAGGGGCACACGGAAAGACGACTACCACATCAATGATCTCTCTAATACTTGAAAAAAACGGTTATGACCCTACAGTAATTATAGGTGGAGAATTAAACGATATAGGCGGTAATGCCACTTTGGGGAACGGCGATTTTCTGGTGGCCGAAGCTGATGAAAGTGATGGTTCTTTTTTGAAATTAACACCTTATGTGGCTGTAGTAACAAACATAGAAAATGACCATATGGATTACTATAAAAATATGAACTCTATGAAGAGTGCATTTAAAAATTTTTTAAACAACTTGAAAAATGAAGGATTTGCGGTTTTAGGTACTGATAATGAAAATGTCAGAGAAATTGCAGAAAATTTGAGAAGAAAACATTACACATATGGAATTAACAATACTGCTGATTACATGCCTAAAAACATTTTTACAAATGGAATGTTTACTTCTTTTGACATATTCTTCAGAGATAAGTTTTTGGGAAAAGTAGAACTCCGAGTGCCAGGATTGCATAATATATATAATGCAACAGCAGCAATAGCAGTAGGTAGTGAGCTGGGGATAAGTTTTGAAGGAATAGCTGATGCAATTAAGGCTTTCAAAGGTGTCCAACGGAGATTCCAACTTATCGGAAATATAAATGGAATAAAAATTATTGATGATTATGCACACCATCCCACAGAGATAAAAGCCACCTTAAATGCTGCTAAGTCATGTAATCCCAGAAGGCTAATTGCTATATTTCAACCGCACAGATTTACCAGAACAATGCTTTTGGCCAATGAGTTCGGAGCTGCTTTTGAAGATGCTGACGAAGTTATAGTTACCAAGATTTTTAGTGCGGGTGAACAGTCGATTGAAGGTGTTTCCTCGATGCTCATAGTTAATATGCTAAAACAGAATGGGAAAAAAGTGACTTATATTGACGAAAAAAACGAGATACCAGATATTTTGTCAAAAAGACTGAAATCAGGTGACTATGTAATGACTATAGGCGCAGGCGATGTCTGTAAGGTTGCTTACGATCTTACTGACAGATTAAAAAATCTTTTTGGTTAAGGAATTGCTGTTGCAAAAATCCGGAGGTGGTGAGCTGAGTTGGGGGCTTATGTAATAACAGGGGGAGTGAAACTTTCAGGAGAGGTGAGGGTGCAGGGCTCAAAAAACTCTAGTTTACCAATCTTGGCATCAACAGTATTAAATGGAGATTTGAGTTCACTTATTGATGTGCCTGAAATCAAAGATGTAGAAGTTATGTTCGAAATTTTAAAATATCTCGGTGCCAAAATAAAAAAAAATGATGACGGAAAACTGGAAATTGATACAGCGGACATTGATTTATGTGAAGTCCCCGAACACTTGACGAGACAGATGCGCTCATCTATAGTATTGATGGGGGCTTTGTTAGGAAAACTCGGCAGGGTTCGAATATCGTACCCCGGGGGATGTGAAATTGGCCCGAGACCTATCGATTTGCACCTCAAAGGCCTTGCTTCATTAGGCGTCAAATTAAATGAAAAGCATGGCTTTGTTTATGCTGAAGCCGAACAATTGAAAGGTGCCGAAATTCACCTGGATTTTCCGAGCGTAGGAGCAACTGAGAACATATTGATGGCAGCAGTACTCGCTAAAGGTGTTACTATTATCCGCAATGCTGCTAAAGAGCCGGAAATAGTTGATTTACAAAACTTTTTAAACAGAATGGGTGCACGGATAATAGGTGCAGGAACAGATACCATAAAAATTGAAGGATGTAATGTCGGTGAACTAAAAAAAGTATATGATTACAGAATAATTCCTGACCGTATTGCTGCAGGGACTTACTTAGTTGCTGCTGCAATTACCAGGGGAAATGTGACAATCAAGAATGTGGTTGCAGAGCATTTGGAGCCTATACTGGCCAAACTCAGAGAAGTTGGATGTGAAATTACGGGGGATTATGATGGTCTCCATCTTTCAGCTACAGGACGGCTAAAATCCCTTGACAGTCTTAGGACATTACCCTATCCTGGCTTTCCCACAGATATGCAGGCCCCGATGATGTCTCTTTTAGCTACTGTTGAAGGTGCTTCTGTTATAACCGAAACCGTATTTGAGAATAGATTTAAACATGCAGAAGAGTTAAGAAGAATGGGTGCTCAAATTTCAATAAGTGGCAATATCGCAATAGTAAGAGGTGTAAAAAAGTTAACAGGGGCAATTGTAGAAGCAAAAGATTTGAGGGCGGGTGCCGCACTGGTTTTGGCAGCCCTTGCAGCGGATGGTAAGACTGTTGTCGAAGGTGTAAGGCACATCGAGAGAGGCTATGAAAAATTAGACAAAAATCTTGCTTCAATTGGAGCAAAAGTTTATAAGATAGATTAATTTGAATATTATTAATTTTTTTGTTTTTTATTTGGACTGGCTGTTACAGTATAATTGATGCGAATGACTGTGTTTGAGGGGAAAGACTATGGATGTCAGGTATCTGCGCCGTGGAAAAAAAAAGAAGATTAACATAAAAAGGCTATTGTTACTGGTTTTGTTTTTTTGTATAATAGCATTGATGCCTACAGCATACAGCTCTTTTTTTGAAATTAAACTAATTCAGGTAAAAGGTAACCAGAATATTTCGACTGAAAAAATCTTAAGTTTAATAAGTGATTACTATGGGAAAAACCTTTTATCTGTTAATAGCGAAGAGATAAAGCAAATCATTACATCATCTGTTCCGATTGAACAGGCCAAAGTCGATTATAAATTGCCTCATACACTTATCATAAGTGTCAAAGAGAGAGATATAGCTGCTGCTATTCGATACCTGAGTGGATTTGTAATTATTGATTCTAAAGGGCATGTTGTACGGCTTGAACCAAAACTAGAAAGTTATGATTTGCCTGTAGTTACAGGCCTTACCATAATTGAGGCAAATGTTGCAAAAAAAATTATTGTAAAGGAAGGTCGAGATTCCTTTGACAGTTTTTTAAACCTTATCAATTCTTTAAAGGATTTGTCTTCGGAGTTATCCGAGATCCATGTGGACACAAAATCGAATGAAGTAGTTGTATTTAATTTGTATACTTTGGACGGTTATCAGATTGTGCTGGAGCATCTGGATGATAATAAAATTGTTACGATCAAAGAGGTATTGAACGATTTAAGGGCAAACGACAGGGGCAAGGGTTTGATTATTTTAATACATGAAACACCAGTGTTCAGACCATATTAGTCGTAGAGGAAGAGGAGGAAGAGTTTTGAATAAGGCAGTTAAGTCATCTCTTGTAGTAGCAGCGGTGTGTTTCATACTGGGATTATTGTTGGTTGCACAGTTTAGGTCTGTACAGATAGGCGGTGGCGGTATAACGTCCCTTCAAAGGACTCAGGAGCTGACATCAGAATTAAAAAGTGTAGCTGAAGAGAGAGACAAGCTTAAAAAAGAAGTCTCAGAACTGAGATATAGGATAACGGAATATGAGGATTCTGTTTCTAAAAGCAGCAGTATTAATGAAGCCATGAAAAAAGAATTAGAAAAATTAAGGATGATGGCAGGGTTAATGGCAGGGTCAGGTCCGGGTATTATAGTAACTTTAGACGATAGCAATATCCCAAAACAGCCAGGGGAAGACCCTAACCTTTTTTTGATACATGACGAGGACATATTAAAGGTTGTGAACGAGCTGTTTTCAGCAGGTGCTGAGGCTGTTTCTGTAAACGGCCAGAGAATCGTTACAAACAGCGAAATACGATGTGTTGGCCCTACAATTATAATCAATTCGGTTAAATTAGCACCTCCATTTGAAATTATAGCAATAGGTGATCCCGATATTCTTGAAACATCCCTAAAGATGAGGGGCGGGGTCATTGAATCACTGCTAGTTTTTGGTATTCAAGTCAATATAAAGAGGCCCGATTATGTTGAAGTTCCGGCATATGAAGGGTCAATACAGTTTAAATTCTTTAAACCCTCAAAGGAGGGTGATAAACAATGATCATATACCCTTTATTAGGCCTTATTATAGGAATAGCTGTAGGAATTTTTTTACCGGTAACCGTTCCAACATTATACGCGCCCTATGTATCGATTGCTGTTTTGGCTATCCTCGATTCTATTTTTGGGGGCATAAGGTCAATTCAAGAAGACTGTTTTGATGTTGGTATTTTCTTAACCGGTTTTTTAAGTAACACACTTCTTGCAGGATTTTTGGCTTATTTTGGCGACAGATTGGGAATACCTATATACCTTGCAGCCATTTTCGCTTTTGGTGTTAGGATATTCCAAAATCTGGCCATTATAAGGCGTAGTTTAATTAAGAAACTAGCAAAAAAAAATAAGTAACTTTAAAGGGGAATTTGTACAAGTGTTGAATTTATAAAAGTGGAGAGCCTGCCTAGAGGGGAGGTTACGGCTTTGGGGAGAAACAATATTGTAGCAAGTTTAGATGTGGGGACTTCTAAAATTTGTTGCATGGCTGGGGAGATAACCCGTTCCGGTGATATAGATATACTTGGTTATGGCATTGTTCCGTCCGCAGGTATAAAAAAGGGCAATATTGTTAATATTGATTCTGTTGTCCAAAGCATTGCCAAAGCCGTACAACAAGCTGAACAAATGGCCGGGATTAGACTGAACGGCATCATCGTTGGAATGTCGGGCAGTAGTATATCTATATTAAATAACAAAGGTGTAGTTGCAATTCCCAGAGGGGAAAAAGAAATTACTCCTGATGATATTGATAGGGTAATTCAGGCTTCTAAAATCATGGCTATACCGTATGACAGGCAAATAATTGATGTAATCCCACGTGAATTCACGGTTGATGGGTACGACGGGATTAAGGATCCTGTCGGAATGATCGGGACAAGGCTTGAGGTATCTGCTTGTATTGTGACTGGGTTACAGACAGCTGTCCTTAACTTGATAAGATGTGTAGAAAAAGCAGGGGTTAGAGTCGATGCTGTAGTTTTAAAAAGCTTGGCCATTGCAGAAATGCTTTTGAGTGAAGATGAGCTGGAAATGGGAGCTGTCCTTATTGATATTGGTGCAGGGACAACTGAAATTGCAGTATTCGAGGAAGGGTGCATTACATCATATGATCTCTTTCCGGTAGGGGGTGACTTTATAACCAATGATATAGCTATTGGTTTGAGATTACCGTATTCACAAGCTGAGCAGATCAAGAGGTCATATGCCTGTGCGAATATTGCAACTGCCTCAGACAAACCAAACATTGAAGTACAAAGCATAGGCGATTCAGCGTATAAAAAAGTTTCACAAAAAGAATTGGCGGTAATTATCGAGCCGCGAGTTCAGGAAATTCTAGCACTTATAGTAAATAACTTGAAAAATCTTAAGGTCAAATCGATGTTACCTGCAGGAATCATTTTAACAGGTGGTGGTTTGGTACATATCGATGGGGCTGTCGAGATGGCGCAACGGTATCTAAATCTTCCTGTCAGGGTTGGCAATGCTGGCTCATACGATAAGGATCAAATGTTTAATGCGGCATTAAGTCTGCTTTATTACGAGATAAAACATAAAAATTTACCAGTTAATTCTGCTTCGAGAGAAAGCTCGGGCTACAGTTTACTTGAAAGGGCAAAAATGCTTTTGAAAGAGTATTTTTAGATTTTTTTAGGAGGTATTAATGTGCTCGATTTTGATGTAGAAATAGAACAATTTGCCGATATAAAAGTAATTGGAATCGGGGGCGGGGGGAATAACGCTATCAATCGCATGATTGATGCAGGCCTCAAAGGTGTTGAATTTATTTCAATCAACACTGATGCACAAGCCCTATACTTGTCTAAAGCAGACAAAAAAATCCAAATCGGTGAGAAGCTCACAAAAGGTCTTGGGGCAGGAGCAAACCCTGAAATCGGTCAAAAGGCTGCAGAAGAGAGCAGGAGTCAACTGGAAGAAGTAGTGAAAGGTGCCGACATGATTTTCATAACAGCGGGAATGGGTGGTGGCACTGGAACAGGGGCTGCACCTATTATAGCTGAAGCTTCGAAAGAGCTAGGTATATTGACTGTAGGAGTTGTTACTAAACCCTTTTCCTTTGAAGGGAAAAAGAGAATGGCAAATGCCGAGCTGGGAATTACTAATATAAAAACTACTGTCGACACATTAATTACCATTCCTAATGATCGGTTGCTCTCCATTGCCGAGAAGAAAACATCTATGGTTGATGCTTTTAGGATGGCTGATGATATATTGAGACAAGGTGTCCAGGGAATTTCAGATTTAATTGCGGTTCCCGGTTTAATTAATCTCGATTTTGCAGATGTTAGGACAATTATGCTTGAAACAGGTCTTGCACATATGGGAATCGGTAAAGGAACGGGTGAAAACAGGGCTGTAGAGGCAGCAAAGCAAGCTATCTCAAGCCCTCTCTTGGAAACTTCTATAGACGGAGCCAAAGGGGTTTTACTGAATATTACTGGAGGTTCGAACCTTGGCTTACTTGAAGTTAATGAAGCAGCAGAATTGATATCTTCAGCCGCTGACCCTGATGCTAATATTATTTTTGGTGCAGTTATTGACGAAAAACTTCAGGATGAAATAAGGATAACCGTAATAGCGACAGGTTTTGAAAATACCAAAGTGAAATCTTTAGATATTGAAGAGTTTGATGTAGGACCTTTTTCTGAAGAAGATCTTGATATTCCTGCCTTTTTGCGAAGAAATAAAAAGAGGTAGCGTGCCTAAAGGGCACGTTTTTTTTTGTCCCGATTTATATAAAATGACATTTTTTTAAACCAGTCGATGCTAAAATATATCATAAATGACAGGCGAGACGAATATAGATTTTTTATAGGCAAAATATTGGGAGGTCTATATGATAATTTATTTCGATATCCTCTTTTTGATTAATCTAATAATGAACTTTGTGATTCTATATTTTGTTGGTCTGGTATTAAATTTAAGCAAAAATCCTTTCAGAATTTTAATAGGAGCACTCATTGGCTGCGTATTTCTTTTATCGGTTTTTTCTCAAACCCTATATTTTCTAGACTCCCTTATTTTTAAAGTTCTTGTATCAGTTCTAATGATATCAGTCAGTTTTCATCCAAAAGCTCTGAAAGATTTTATTAAACAATTAGGTTTTTTTTATCTGATTTCTTTTATGGTAGGTGGAGGGGCACTGGCGTTTTTTTATTTTTTTAATCTCAGTAGTTTTTTCCCTAAGGGAATCCTACTAATAAATAATATTTCTATTCCCTGGTGGATATTACTTATTTCTTCTCTTAGTCTTTTTGTAGTTTTCAAATATATTTGGCCGCTCATATATCATATGTTATCTAAAGATGCTTTGCTTGTCCCTGTAAGCATTTTTCTTGATCAAAAGAAAATATGTATTAATGCTCTAATTGATACAGGAAATGACCTTCATGATCCCCTATCAGATTATCCCGTAATAATAGTTGAATTTGATGCTGTTAAAGATATGTTTACCTCTGAAATACAAAATTTTTTAAAGAGCAGCTGTGAAGACAACTTAAAACAAATAGATAAAACCATATCAGGTTCTGAATTAGAACATAGGTTTAGATTAATTCCATACGAAAGTATTGGCAAAAGCAAAGGACTTATGGTCGGTTTCAGACCCGACTTGGTAACAATATTTTTCAACAATAAACTAGTGCAAGCCAAAAAAACAGTAATTGGTATTTATCAGAGGACACTTTCATCTGATGGGAACTATCATGCATTAATGAATCCCGATTTATTACGGGAATAACTAATTGTCTGGGGGATGATATTATGAATAAAGCTAGAAAAAATATTTTCAAAATGCTTATTATTAAAATACTTCGCCATTTAAAATTACTTAAAAGGAGTGTAATCTATTATGTAGGGGGGAGTGAAGCACTTCCGCCGCCTCTTACTAATGATGAAGAGGTTTTCCTTTTGAATATGCTTGAAAATGGAGATACTGGAGTTAAGACTACACTTATTGAACGCAATCTCAGACTCGTTGTTTATATTGCCAGGAAATTTGAAAACACCGGAATAGGTATCGAGGACCTGGTTTCAATAGGTACAATCGGCTTAATTAAAGCAATTAATACATTTGACACAAACAAAAAAATTAAACTCGCCACATATGCTTCCAAATGTATCGAAAACGAGATTCTTATGTATTTAAGGCGCAATAACAAGACCAAAATTGAAGTTTCTTTTGACGAGCCTCTCAATATAGATTGGGACGGAAATGAGCTGCTTCTTTCAGACATCCTGGGAACTGATAACGATATGATATATAAATGTATCGAAGAGGAGGTTGATAAAGAACTGCTGGATATGGCCATGAGTAGATTGTCAAACAGAGAACGATGTATCATAAAACTCCGATTTGGATTAAATGATGGTGTGGAAAAGACTCAAAAAGAGGTGGCCGATATGTTGGGTATTTCTCAATCGTATATTTCACGACTTGAAAAGAAAATAATCAAGAGACTGAAGAAAGAAATGGTTAGAATGATGTAGTTTATTTTATTAAATGTATAAAAAACTCCCCCAAAGGTAAAACTTTAAATAAATTAATGGGAAGAACAGGGGGAGGTATATGGTTTTAAACAAAGTAGAAATATGTGGGGTTAACACTTCGAAACTCCCAGTACTTTCCAATAACAAAATGAAGGAGTTATTTTTAAGAATAAAGCAGGGTGATAAAGAAGCCCGGGAAAGGCTGATCAGCGGAAATTTGAGACTAGTCTTAAGTGTGATTCAAAGATTTAACAACCGCGGCGAGTACGTCGATGATTTGTTTCAAGTAGGTTGTATTGGACTGATAAAAGCAATAGACAACTTCGATTTAGACCAAAACGTGAAGTTTTCAACATATGCTGTCCCCATGATAATAGGAGAAATACGCAGGTATCTGCGTGATAACAACCCTATAAGGGTGAGCCGCTCACTTAGAGATGTGGCATATAAAGCGCTGCAGGTAAGAGATTCTTTAGTAAACAAAAACTCTAGAGAACCGTCGATTAATGAAATTGCGAGTGAGATGAATATTCCTAAAGAAGAAATTGTGTTTGCACTCGATGCTATACAAGAACCGATCTCCCTATTCGAACCGATATATCACGATGGTGGTGATCCCATATTTGTAATGGACCAAATAAGTGATGAAAAAAATCAAGATGAGAATTGGCTGAGATGTATTTCGATTAAAGAAGCAATGCAAAAATTGAGTGACAGGGAAAAAAGAATACTTAGCCTGCGATTTTTCGAAGGAAAAACACAGATGGAAGTGGCCGACGAAATAGGTATTTCTCAAGCTCAGGTGTCACGACTTGAAAAGGCGGCGTTGAAACATATGCAAAAACATATGTAAAAAGAGGGTGATTTCATGTTTGCTAAAATATCGAAAAATCTATGTGTTATCGCCGCTTTGATGCTAGTATTATTGATGCTATACATCACACCTAAAAGTGAAGTAGCCTATAATACAAAAAACCTCATGATCGTTGGCGGTTATTCAAATCATGAACTTGTAAAAAAATAATTGAGAACCTTGTTGTTTCACAATAAAGAATAAAATAGACCTGATGGGTCTTTTTTTTTTCACATTTTTTGCAGCTACAGAATATAATAGTTTATAGACATTTTGGAAAAGCCGGGAGGTGATCGTATGATAAAGACTTCCGATTTGAGGCAAAAAGAGGTTATTAATGTTATAGACGGCAAGAGGCTGGGTTTTATATCTGATCTGGACATAGATCTTGAAAAGGGTATCGTTAAAGCTTTAATCATCCCAGGACACAATAAATTGATAAGCCTTTTCACCAGAGCAGGAGAGCATGTTATTCCTTGGGAAAAGGTCAATAAAATAGGTGAAGATGTAATACTGGTGGACATGAGTGAATTAACCGGTGCACATAAATAAAAATAATATTGCCAGCTTTTATTTTTAGTAAAAACACATTATAATATCACCAGGGGGTGTGGTTATGAAGTGCCCTTTTTGCCAGTGCCCTGACAGTAAGGTTGTAGACTCAAGGCCAACTGAAGAGGGAAGCATGATTAGAAGGCGTAGGGAGTGCCCATCATGCAAAAAAAGGTTTACCACATATGAGAGAGTTGATGAACTACCAATAACGGTTGTTAAAAAGAACGGGAATAGACAAGTGTTTGACCCTTACAAAATAATTAATGGCCTGATAAAAGCCTGCGAAAAAAGGAATGTATCAATTGAAAGTATAAAAGATATTGCATATGATATCGAAAAAGAGCTCAAGAACCGTATGGAACAGGAAGTCGAGAGCCGTACAATAGGAGAAATGGTCATGGAGAGATTAAAAGGTCTGGATGAGGTAGCTTATGTAAGGTTTGCATCTGTTTACAGACAGTTTGGGGATATTAATTCCTACATAGAAGAAATTAAAAAGCTGAAGGGCGAAAACGAGAAATAGCAAAATTGGAGGTATCTTATGCGGCAAGATATCAGAAGGGCTATGAAGGAGATTTTAGCTGATGAAATAAATTTGTCATCAATCAAAACCTACGGGTCAACACCTATGAATATTTGTCTTGCATATCCCAATTCGTATAAAATTGGCATGTCAAATCTTGGCTTCCATTCTGTTTATTATTATGTTAACAATAGGGAAGATGCTTTATGCCATAGACTTTTTTTTAGAGTAAAAGATGAGGAGTTTACAGATGCTGTTGCACTTGAATCAGGCAAACCTGCTTATCTATATGATATAGTTGGTTTCTCTGTTTCTTTCGAAATGGACTATGTGAAGGTACTGCAACTCATGAAAAGATCACAAATTCCCCTTCTTTCCAAAAACAGAGACAAGCCCCTTGTGATGGCTGGAGGTCCGGCTGTAACATTTAATCCGGAACCACTGTCGCCATTTATAGATTTTTTTGTAATAGGTGAAGGGGAAGAGGTAATCGATGAATTACTAGATAAATACATAGAGATACAAGCAAAGCCTAAAAATATAATATTAGAAAACTTTGCCCAAATACCAGGCATTTATGTACCTTCTCTATATGAAATGACTTATGATGATAAAGGGAGGGTTTCAAACAGGAAGATTAGAAATTCTGCTCCTCCGATTATTAAAAAAAGGTGGATCAAAAACTTAAACGATGTCAAAACGGAATCTGTTATTTTAACTCCAAATACAGAATTTAAGGACATGTTTTTGCTCGAAATTTCTAGAGGTTGTGGTCGTAATTGTAGGTTCTGTATGGCCGGTTATTGCTATAGAGCTCCCCGCACAAGAGCTCTGGAGTCCGTGCTTAAAAGAGCCGAATTTGGATCACGTTATAAGCAAAAGATCGGCCTTGTTGGGGCTGCTATTTCAGATTATCCTCGAATTGGTGAACTTGCCGAGCATTTGATAAAGATGAATATAAAGTTTTCGGTATCATCTCTAAGGGCTGATACACTTAATGAACCATTAGCAAAAGGATTAGCATTCAGCAATCATAAGACATTGACAATTGCACCAGATGCCGGTTCGCAGAGATTGAGGAATGTAATAAATAAAGGTATAACCGAGCAACATGTTTTTGATTCCATTAAGTTAGCGCATGAGTATGGGATAGAAAACTTAAAGTTGTATTATATAATAGGCCTTCCTACCGAGACAGTTGAAGACATATATGAAATGACGGATTTTTTGCTCAGAATGAAGTCTTGCATTACTGATAAAAGCTATAAAATAGGCAATATTACAGTAAGTGTTAACCCCTTTATCCCAAAACCATTCACACCATTTCAATGGTACGGGATGGAGGAAGTAAGTTTGCTATCTAAAAAAATAAAATATTTACAGGCTAGCTTAAAACCAAAAGGTATTCGAGTTTTATATGAAAGCCCTAGAGTTTCTGAAATTCAGGCTGCTCTTTCCAGAGGAGACCGAAATACCGGTATGCTGCTTTATAAGGCATATAAATTGGGAGGGCGGGTTTCTGATTTCAAAAAGGTTCTAGTTGATAATAAGGGGATAGCTTTTCATGCACATAAGAAATTTGGCTTAAAGGACAGCCTTCCTTGGGATCATATAGATATTGGGCTTAAAAAGGACTTTTTTGCAGAGGAGTATACAAAGGCTAGACAATAAATAGAAAAACAATTTTTTAGTATATGCTTATTAAAAAGCTTAAATTAGGAGTGTGTGACGATTTGGATTTTGAAATGCGTTGTAAAAATGGTTTAAAATATTTTATCATTCCATCATTCGAAAGCACTGGCTTAGTAAAACACGGTGTCTCTACTCGTGCTTTTAAGTTATACACTGGCCTCTATCGTTTCGTCAGTGAGAAAACAAAGGTTGAAGATAAAAACGAAATAATACGAGACTATCGATTATTTTGCGACTTGCTAGGTTTAGACATGCGGGATTTGGTATCATCGGACCAGGTTCACGGTGATGGGATAAACGTAGTTTCGAGTGGAGATAGGGGCAAGGGCATTTCAAGAGAATCTGACATAATTAAGACAGACGGTCTTATAACAAATGACAAAGGTGTGGCACTTATTACATATTATGCAGATTGTGTTCCTCTGTTTTTTTTAGATGTAGCGACTCCAGCAATCGGTATTTCGCATTCTGGATGGAGGGGGAGTTTAAAGAAAATAGGTCAAAAGACGGTGATAAAAATGATGGACCAATTCGGTTCCAAACCGGAGAACATGCTTGTCGGAATAGGACCTTCTATTAAGAAATGTTGCTATGAGGTAGATAGACCGATCATAGAATCTCTAAAAAAAGCTTTTAAAACATGGGAACAATTTGTCGAAAAAAGCAGAGAAGGTCATTGGATGCTTGATCTTGTTAAAATAAACGTTTTACAGCTAGAAGAGGTTGGAATTAAAAGAGACAATATCACAATAAGTAGTTATTGCACGTCATGTAGAAACGATCTGTTTTATTCGTACAGGGCCGATGGCAAAAGAGAGGGTAGTCTTGCGGCAGTTATACAGCTTAAATAGTTTCTTCATTTTTAGGTTTTACTAAAACAATGCTTGAATCTAAGATAATCATTGTTGAGCCATTTAATAGTCTCCTTTTCGGTTATTATCTTATTGATTTTATACTGAGGCTTTGAAATGGCTCTACTTCTTCTTAGAGTATTGTATATTTTAGAACTATTTAAATGGATTGTTTCAAAGCTGAAACAATGATGATATATAGCGAGACAATGAGATATATAGTATAAATAAAAAACTCCCCGGGCACTATAATGACAGGGATCTTAAATACGGGGGTGTTTTTATGCCTTTAGGCTTAATATTACTCATTGTTATTTCAATACTTATATACTTTGGATTTTTGCACAGGGTCTTAGATAGAATGCACATGTCAGACAAATTTGCTCTTTTTTTTATCGGAGCAATGATACTAGGTACTTTCTTACCCAATATACCTCTTGGCCAAAGACTTGCAGTTAATTTGGGAGGTGGGATTGTACCGGTTACTATTACAGTTTATCTAATAATCGCATCAGATAGTGCGGAGGAGAAGACCAGAGCCATTTTTGCATCGGCTATCGCTGGGCTTGCGGTCTATTCTTTAAGCAGGGTTCTTCCAGCAGAACCAGGCACAATGATTATAGATCCAATTTTAATCTTCTCAATAATTGCAGGAGGGATTGCTTATATTTTTGGCCGGTCGAGAAGAAACGCATTTATAGCAGGTGTTTTAGGTGTTATTATCAGTGACATAATTTATGCTATAGGTTTTACCACACGGCCTGCGATGACAGTGATCGGCGGTGCGGGGATTTTGGACACAGCAGTCTTAGCTGGTGTAATCGGTGTCGGGCTTTGCGAACTTGTAG
The DNA here is from genome assembly GCA_050949725.1 of Tepidanaerobacteraceae bacterium. Classification (GTDB taxonomy): domain Bacteria; phylum Bacillota; class Thermosediminibacteria; order Thermosediminibacterales; family Tepidanaerobacteraceae; genus JBMNGH01. Next base: position 289,910 of record JBMNGH010000001.1, on the reverse strand, counting down.
GCGAGACGAGTGAAAGACTCCATGGAGGCAGCAGAGCTAAAAAAGAAAAACAAAGTGCTCCCGAAATGACGAGCATGTTAAGCCAGAAAAAAACTGAAAAAGCGCCAGTTAAAAGGGATGATGAAGTTGAAGAAGATTAAGATAAGGTATAATGTTTTCGTTTTTTTAATTGTCTTATTGATTTTTATTAGCTTGTTTGTGCCGGCTGTAAGGGCTGAAGATGAACTGCTAGATGGTTACTATACGGTGTACGAAGAAAAATCGGACAAAAAAATATTTGCGACAAGTATGGTTGTAAATGTGGGAGACGAGTATTTGGATGAAGATAACAAACTGTATGAAATCGTAAAAGTTGAAGGTAAAGAAGCTTACGCTCATTTTAAAGAGGATGTGGACATTCAACAGTCATTGGAACATAGTGAGGCTAGTTCTGCAATACAGAATTTTGATGAAGACGCCAAATCTTTGGATGCTGCAGGATCGAATAAAGAAAAAATTGTTGCAATATACCATACCCACAGTGACGAATCTTATATACCATCTGACGGAAAAGCAAGTATTCCTTATAACGGTGGGATATTTAAGGTTGGAAAGGCTCTAAAGGCTTCATTTGAAAAAAAAGGCATTAAAGTGATTCATTCAAATCAGCCGCATGATCCACACGATTCCTCAGCTTATCAAAGATCGAGAAGGACAGTGATGGAGCTTTTGAAGGAAACCCCTGATGTACTAATTGATGTCCACAGAGATGGCGTCCCGGCTGAAGAATATCACGGTAGTGTAAACAATAAAGAACTGGCAAAGGTACGCCTCGTAGTCGGCAGACAAAATCCTCAGATGAGTAGTGTAAAAAACTTTGCGCTTCAGTTAAAAGCTACTGCAGATAAAAAATATTCAGGTCTCATAAAGGGTATTTTTTATGGAAAAGGGGGTTACAACCAGGATATTTCGCCACGTTCCATCCTCATAGAAGCGGGCACTTACGAAAACTATCGAGAGAATGCGGAAAGTGGAATAGATTACATGGCTGATGTTATTGCTACAACTTTATATGGTGAGGATTACGAAAAGAAAATAACACCCGGAGGAGGAACGACTACACAGGTGCCCGGTGAGGGTGGAGGTGCTTTAAGGACAGTTCTGTGGATTATAGGAATATCCGCTGTGGGTATTGTGGCTTTTGCCCTTCTCAGTACTGGTGGAATCAAAGAATTATCATCTAAAGTAAAGAAATTCATAGGCTCAGAATTTGCGAATTTTTTGGGCGGCGGAGTTAAACGGTCGGATAGTGACAAAGAAAAAAGTGACAAAGAAAACAAAGGCGAAGAAACTGATGATAAAAATGAAGGTGATTGATGAGGGATTAAATATATATGGATGACTATCTCAATGTTGTAATAGTAGGTGTAAGCATGGGGACGGCCGCTCGGTTATACATGCTGAGAATAGATTTTAGGCAGTATCCTAGTTATCCTCAAGGCTACTTGATACACATGTCGCTGGGTATCATCGCCGGATTTTTGGGGGCTGTTGCTGTTCCTGCACTAGTTGCAAAAGAATATACTGCAGTTACTTTTTTGGCACTTGCGGCACAGCAGTTTAGAGAAATACGTGAAATGGAACGCAAAAGTCTGAGCAATATTGAAGATACGGAGTTGGTGCCTCGAGGGTCTGCTTATATCGAGGAAATAGCTAAAGCTTTTGAATCAAGAAATTATATTTCTATTTTAACCGCTTTAGGAAGCAGTATTGTACTGCAGGTTTACGGCAATATATATTTTGCTATTATTTCAGGTATTATACTTATATATTGTCTCAGTTTTTTTGGAAAGAGGAAGAAAATAAAGGACATTGCGATTGTCAGACCTGCTGAATTTCACTTCGAAAATTCTATTTTACATGTTGAAAATATAATTTTTACCAATTTAGGTTTGCAAAAATCACGCAAAGCTTATATTAATAATGCTCTTGCAGTGATGATTGAACCGAAAGACGACAATGCCAGGGCCACCCTTTCCAACCTTGGTCAAAGGCAAGCAATATTACATGATGCTTCAGCCTTGTTGGGCGTGAAGCGTGATGTGGACGATGTTGATTTTGTTCCTCTAGCGGGAATAGATATTGAAACAGGAAAGTTAGGGATAGTGATAATTCCGATGGAAAAAGACATAGAAAGTCTAACTGAGGCGATAAGAAGGGTGCCTGTGCTTGAAAGTGCAAAGCGTAAACCGCTTTTATCCCTTGCCGGTAAGAAAGCTCAGGACTAGGTGGTATAATGCAAAACATAGGAGTAAAACAGGTTATTCTCGCAGTTGTTACACTTGACGGGCAGCAGCCGGCATCCGGCGTTCCCGTATTTTATGCAAATGATGAGGAAGAGAGAGAAAAAATAGCAATGTATCTGTCGAAAATCCTATCAGGCGTTTCTCACGATTTAGGGAATGGTTCTTTCGTTATTGTGCGGCATTGAGAGGGGATATGTGTGAAGGTTATATACTCATGTTATTGGGGCAGCTGCCTTGCACTGGTGGCTGCCTCCTTACATCTGGGTTACTTGAGCTCGAATAATTTGTGTGCTGAAAATGTTTTAAAGCTCCCTGGATTCGGGGAAATGAACCATAGTAGACTTGGACAATTATATTATATTGGAACTGATGGTGCCGGTTGTAAGATATATATCTTAGGTTCTAAGAAGAGCGGAACGATTATAAAAAGAGCCTTTATTGGATTTACGCACATTTACGGTATGGGAAAAAATTCAATTTATATCGAGGATCTGACAGGTCTTAATAATTTTTATATTTCTACAGGTTTACTTCTTTTAAGATTATGTTCATTTAGGAAAATCGGTTTTTCATTATTGTTACACGGAATTAAAAAGGCAGCACCGGGTTTGAGTCACATCGTCAATAAGACTAAAAGTACGATAAAGGAAAAGAATAAAGGATGATTTTATGAAGATCTTTTACTATTGTTTTGGGAGCGCACATTCTTCAGTTGTAGCTGCTTCAATTCATCTCGGAATGCTGCCGTCCGACAGAATACCATCACCAAAGGAGTTTGCAAATCTGCCACATTATGACAAGACTAATCAATACGAAATTGGAACTCCCTTTATGATGGGAAGAGATGAGTTTGATTCAGAGGTTTTTATACTGGGGATGACAAATGAGCGGAAACTTGTAAAAAAAGCAATACTCAGCTTTTTTTCAATATGTGGAATAAGCACTGATGATATAATGATGATTGATACACTTAAAAACGTAAACTTCAAAACAAGGATTGGAGGATACCTGTCAAGACGGCTCGGTTGTATCACATTGGGGCGCCCTTTGACCATTAAAGGGATTCAAGAAAGATACACAGACTTTGTTGATTTGGTTGAAAAAGTAAAGGAAAGGGAAGAAGAGAACCTGAAATAATAAACTTGACTTTAAAGGTGATTATGGAATAATATTGGTAGTAGGTAATAAAAGTTGATTACAATAGAGGTAAAAATGAGGAATAAGACTGTCATTAAATCGGTCAGACAACACAGCATTGCACAAAAAGTCGGATTAGAACCCGGATGGGAAATTATTACCATAAATGGACAGAAAATAAAGGATTTTTTACACTACAGGTATTTGATCACCGATGAAAACATAGACCTGGAAGTTGCAGTTGGAGGGGGGTTAATAAAACAATATTCCATATCTAAGGATTTCGACGAACCCCTCGGTATTGAGTTTGAAGACCCTTTAATGGATAATGTTATACGCTGTAAAAATAAATGCATTTTTTGTTTTGTTGACCAAATGCCCAAAAAATTAAGACATTCTCTTTATGTTAAAGATGATGATTATAGACTTTCGTTTGCCAGCGGCACATATATCACCCTTACAAATTTATCTGATGAGGACTTTAACCGCATAGTGTCAATGCATATGAGTCCCCTTTACGTTTCTGTCCATTCAACAATCCCAACAGTTAGAACCATGATGTTGCAAAATCCCAATTCCGGTTGTATTATGGAAAAGATGGATTATTTAAGAAAACACGATATCTTCATGCATTGTCAAGTTGTACTGTGTCCCGGTATTAACGATGGCGAAATTTTGAACCAGACAATCAAGGATCTAATGTCTCTTTGTCCCAATGTACTGTCAATTGCGATTGTACCTGTTGGATTAACTGTTTATAGACAAAATCTTTACCCACTCAGGCCTTTTACTCAAAATGAAGCTAGACTGGTAATAGATCAAATTCACAAGTTCCAGCGATTTTGCTCGGATAAATTAGGAAGCCGACTGGTGTTTGCCGCCGATGAACTGTACATAAGGGCCGGCCTTAAAATTCCTTCATATGAAGCTTACGAAGATTTTTACCAGCTGGAAAACGGGGTGGGAATGGTTGCTCTATTAAAAAAGGAAATCGAAGATAACATAAAACGCCTTCCAAGTGGATTATTAACAAAGAGGAAAATTTCAATTGCAACCGGAATATCGGCGGGTGAATTCTTAGAAAAGTTTCTGTCTCCACTAAAGAATTCAGTTCATCTGGATTTTGAGATTTATCCTATAAAAAACAATTTTTTTGGTGATTTAGTAACAGTAGCAGGTTTAATCACTGGAAGGGACTTGATTGACCAGTTGTCCGGAAAGGGCTTAGGAGAAGAATTACTTATTCCTGAAGTTATGTTAAAGGAAGGTGAGTTATTTCTAGATGACTGTTCTGTAGACGATGTTAGAAGAACTCTCGGAGTTTTTGTTACTGTTGTACGAGTTGATGGAAAGGATTTATTAGAAAAAATGATCGGTGTAAACATGGAGGCATAAAGATGAATTTTACGGTAGCAATAGTAGGAAAACCGAATGTGGGAAAATCAACTCTTTTTAACAGAATAATTGGCAAGAGAATTTCGATTATCCACGATAAACCCGGTGTTACCAGAGACAGGGTGCACGAAGAAGCCGAATGGAACGGAAAAAAATTTACTTTAATCGATACAGGCGGCATTGAGCCTAATAAAAAAGATTTTTTAGTAGATCAGATAAAACGGCAGGTCAACTTTGCAATTGAAACGGCTGACCTTATCCTTTTTATCGTAGATGGAAAAGAAGGCTTAACTTCAACGGATAAAGAGGTGGCGGATCAATTGCGCAAATGCGGCAAGCCAGTGATTCTTGTAATAAATAAAGTGGATAATTTCGACCGCTTGTCTGGCAATTACGAGTTTTTCGAACTCGGATTTCAAGATGTGATCTCCGTATCGGCTGTCCACGGCCTAGCGATAGGGGATCTACTAGATAAAATAACCGGATTGATGGAAAATCACGTCTTTAATGAAGAGGACGAAGATGTTATAAAGATTGCGGTAGTTGGCAAGCCAAATGTGGGAAAATCATCACTTATTAATTCGGTTTTGGGTGAGGAAAGAGTAATAGTCAGTGATATGCCGGGCACAACACGTGATGCAATAGATACCCCCTTTGAAGCTGAAGGACACAAAATGGTATTTATAGACACGGCTGGTATGCGTAGAAAGAGCCGGGTGACGGAAGATGTGGAATTCTATAGCAATATTAGAGCTGTTGCAGCTATTGAACGGGCTGATGTCGTATTATTTGTAATCGATGCAACTAGTAAGATTTCGGAGCAGGACAAACGAATAGCAGGGATGGCGCATGATAGAGGTAAGGCATCAATAATAATAGTAAACAAGTGGGATCTTGTTGAGAAAGACTCAAGCACGGCAGCACATTTTAAAAAAACCGTGCAAGAAGAATTTGCATTCATGCCGTATGCTCCTGTTGTTTTTGTTTCTGCAAAGACAGGCAAGCGTGTAAAAAAGATATTAGAAATTGTAAATTTTGTTATGAAGCAGTATACATTGAGAACAGATCAAAAAGCCCTCAAACTGCTCCTGCTTGAAAGTACTGCATTTGTAGAACCTCCCACTATAAAGGGTAAAAAGCTTAAAATATATGGGATAAAACAGTCGAGTATAAAACCGCCTACTTTTGTTTTATTTGTGAACGATACGAAATTGTTTCATTTTTCGTATAAGAGATTTTTGGAGAATAAATTTAGAGAAACCTTCGGATTTGAAGGCACACCGATAATAATTAAGGGCATACAAAAGGAGGCATCGAGGTGACTGTTATCAGTATTTTAATAAGTTACTTGATAGGGTCAATTTCATTTGCGTATGTACTTGTCAAGGCACTAAAAGGTATTGATATCAGAACAGTAGGTAGCCAAAATGCCGGTGCGACAAACGTGTTAAGGACAATCGGGCCTGTTATGGCATTAACTGTTTTTTTGCTAGATGTACTAAAGGGTGTGGCAGCTGTATGGTTAGGGCGTACAGTAGGAGGAGAAATCCTTTCTCTCCTGTGCGGGATAGCAGTAATTGTAGGGCATAACTGGCCAATATTTCATGGTTTTAAGGGTGGAAAGGGGACTGCTACAAGCGTCTCAGTTATCTGGATGATTATGCCGGACATTGCTTTAGTTGTTTCTATCCTTGGAGTGGCAATTATTGCTTTTACACGTTTTGTGTCACTTGGATCTATTTTGGTAGCACCTATTTTCCCTTTATTGACTATAGCTTACGGAAAACCTATATCTCATATTATTTTTGCTCTTATACTAATGTTGATGAGTTTGTATAAACATAAACTGAATATTAAGAGATTGCTAGAAGGTAGTGAATCAAAATTGGGTCAAAGACCCAAAAGGGTTAAATAGAAAAAATAATTGTGAAAGTACCAAGCACCAAGGGGGTTTTATTTGTGAAAGTTGCTGTAGTAGGGGCGGGAAGTTGGGGAACCGCCCTCGCCAATGTGCTTGCCCAAAATCAAAACGAAGTTTTTTTATGGGCGAGAAGGATAGAACTAGCTAAAAGCATTAGTGAATTGAAGGAAAATAAGGATTATCTGCCAGGAGCAAAGTTGTCAGAAACAATGAGAGTTTCTTCAGATCTGGAAGAAGCATTATTTCAAGCTGATATGGTGATTATGGCCGTTCCTTCACATACCATGAGTGAAACAGCAAGGCGGGTGGCAAAATATCTCAGGGAGACAGCTGTAGTAGTTAGTGCCTCCAAAGGCATTGAAGTAGAAACATTTAGGAGAATGTCTCAAATTCTCGAGGATGAGCTGCCAAGGGGATGCTCTAAAAGAGTAGCAGTTTTATCCGGGCCGAGTCACGCTGAAGAAGTCGTAAAAGGCATACCGACATTAATAGTTGCTGCTTCGCGAAATAAACCAGTTGCGGAAAAAGTCCAAGACGCATTTATGAACAGCTATTTTAGGGTTTACACAAATCCTGACGTGGTAGGAGTGGAACTGGGAGGGGCTCTAAAGAATATAATCGGATTATGTTCAGGAATTGTAGAGGGCCTTGGTTTCGGGGATAACAGCCGAGCGGCACTTATGACGAGGGGAATTGTAGAAATCACCAGGCTTGCTGTAAAACTGGGGGCTGAAAGTGCTACACTTTCGGGTCTTGCAGGGATCGGCGATTTGATTGTTACATGCAGCAGCTTACATAGTAGGAATAGAAGAGCAGGCGTTCAGATTGGAGAAGGGAAAAAGTTAAAAGACATATTGTCATCAACAAATATGGTTGTTGAAGGCGTAAACACGACAAAGGCCGCATATCACATGGCCAAAAGGCTAAATATCGAGATGCCGATAACACAACAAGCTTATTATGTTTTATTTGAGCAAAAAGACCCAAGAGAAGCTGTTCTCTCCCTTATGACGAGAAAAGGAAAGCATGAAATAGAAGACTTACAATAAAGAATAAAACATGTCTAAACGTCTCACCGACAAAACCATAATAAATGGCCAGACTCAGATTTTATGTAACTTCAAAGGCGGATTCAAGAAGTAAAATCCTCATTTTAAAAAAAACTAAAAAGATAAACTTACCATATTTTATTTTTTAAACAAAGGGACAGTCTTTCATAGTTTTAAGATTGTCCCTTTGTTTTGTGAAGATAACTAGGTTCCAGGGCTCCGACAGAAATCTTTGATTGCGTCCTCGGGTGAGGTTCTTATTCAGACAAGGATTATGAGCTTTTTTATTTTTTTGTTGTAATAATCAAAAAGGCGCGTCATATATATATACTGTATATGAGAGTGAACTGCCCCTCCTCTGTAAAACTTAAAAAAAATGGAGAAAGGGGGGGAAACTTACAAAGGGAGGGAAACAGATGGAAAAATTTGATTTGTTCAGAGATATAGCTGAACGGACCGGAGGGGATATTTATATAGGTGTTGTAGGTCCTGTTAGGGCAGGCAAATCTACGTTTGTGAAAAAATTTATGGAGCTCATGGTCATACCAAATATTCCTGACAACAATGAACGATTGAGAGCAAAGGACGAGCTGCCTCAAAGTGGTGCCGGTAAAACAATTACTACCGCTGAGCCTAAATTCATACCGAGCGAGGCTGTTGAAATCGTTTTTAAGGATAACATTAAATTCCGAGTAAGGCTTGTTGACAACGTTGGATTTACAGTAAGAGGCGCCCTTGGCTATGAGGATGAAAACGGCCCAAGGATGGTTTCTACACCATGGTACGAAGATGAAATTCCGTTTCAAGAGGCTGCTGAGATTGGCACGAGAAAAGTTATTGAGGAACATTCTACAATAGGTCTTGTAGTGACAACAGACGGTACAATTACAGAAATTCCAAGAAGTGATTATGTTGAGGCTGAAGAGCGAGTAATAAATGAACTTAAGACTATAGGCAAACCTTTTATTGTGCTATTGAATACAATGAGGCCTGATGATTTACGCACGATTGAATTGAAGGAAAGCTTAGAATCCAAGTACGATGTGCCTGTAGTGCCGGCAGATTGTCTAAATTTAACTCATGAAGATCTATATTGCATACTTGAAGGTGTGCTCTACGAATTTCCGATAATGGAGATTAATATATGCATGCCTAAATGGATTGAGGAATTGGATAAAGAGTACTGGCTTAGAAAAAACATGGAGGACGCTGTCAAGGAAAGCATTAAAGATATCCAGCGTCTCAGAGATATAGAAAAGACAGTTGCGCAATTAAAAACTTATGATTTCGCTGAAGATATTATACTAAAAGAGATGAACCTGGGCGTAGGTACCGCTGAAATAAATGTCAATACCAAAAAAGAAATATTTTACAGGGTACTGAGTGAGTTGTCAGGTGTGCCAATAACAGGTGATCGACATTTGATGTCCCTCATGAAAGATTTAACTCATGCGAAGAGGACGTATGATAAAATTTCAAAGGCGTTGGACGATGTAAATACAATTGGTTACGGTATAGTGCCGCCTCAGCTCGATGAACTTACCCTTCAAGAGCCTGAAATCATGCGCCAAGGATCCAAATTCGGTGTGCGTTTAAAAGCGATAGCTCCATCCATTCACATGATACGTGCTGATATTCAGGCTGAGGTATCTCCAATCATAGGGACAGAAAAACAAAGTGAAGAGCTGATGAATTATCTTCTCAATGAGTTTGAAAACAATCCGTCAAAACTTTGGGAGACAAATTTATTTGGTAAGTCGCTAAACGACCTTGTGAGAGAGGGAATCCAAAACAAGTTGTTCAATATGCCTGAATCAGCTCAAAATAAGTTACAGGAGACATTGCAGCGAATTGTCAACGAGGGAAGTGGTGGCCTGATATGTATAATATTATAATCAAATTATCTACAGAGCAAGGCTGAATGTCTTGCTTTTTTTTTATGCCTATGTTATAATGTCTCCCACGAAAATATAACTGTATACCGAGCGTGAACAAAATATAAAGGGGAGGGGAATATGACAAAAAGCGACAGGTTTTACATAATCAAAGATGACGTATTGCCAGAAATTGTCAAAAAGACAGTCAAGGCAAAGGAGTTCCTTAAGAGCGGGAAGGCACGTACGATCAATGAGGCAACCGAAATGGCCGGAATGAGCCGAAGCGCTTTTTACAAATACAAAGACTTTATTTTTCCATTCTATGAAGCTAGCCTGGGTAAAATAGTTACACTTTCAATGATACTGGAGCATAGACCTGGGATTTTGTCAGGGATATTAGATGAGATAGCTAGAGCACACGGGAACGTGCTAACTATAAACCAGAACATTCCGATTCACGGAATTGCAAATGTTACTATTTCTTTCGAAACGGGTGGTTTAAACAAAAACATAGAAGACCTTATCGAAATAATCGAGAAAAAAACAGGTGTAAGGAAAGTAGACATTATTGCTCAAGAATAATAATAGGAGATGATAAAAAATGGTACAAATTGGTGTATTGGGCCTTGGGACAGTTGGAACTGGAGTTGTTGAATTAATAGAAATAAATAATGATTCAATTGGAAAGCGGTTGGGAGAACAAATTCACGTAAAGAAAATACTTGTGAAGAGCACTGACAAAAAGAGGCCACAGGTTGCTGAAGGCAAATTAGTTTATCAGTTCGAAGATATCTTAAATGATGATGATATTTCTATAATAGTAGAATTGATGGGTGGTGAAGAACCAGCCCTAACATATATCAGGCAATCACTGAGCGCCGGGAAACATGTAGTCACTGCAAATAAGGAACTAATATCAAAACACGGTAAAGAACTGTTTAATATTGCCGCACAGCAAAACGTAAATCTACTTTTCGAAGCGAGTGTTGGTGGAGGTATTCCGATAATACAGCCCCTTAAGCTAAGTCTCGCGTCAAATAATGTTAATAAAATTATGGGAATCTTAAACGGCACTACGAACTATATCCTAACTCAAATGGCAGAGCAAGACAAAAGTTTTGCTGATGCATTAACTGAGGCACAAGCAGAAGGTTTCGCGGAAAGCGATCCGACTGCAGACATAAAAGGTCTTGACGCTGCGCGTAAAATTGCTATATTGTCGTCAATTGCCTTTAACTCGAGGATTACGCCCGAACTTGTTTACACAGAGGGAATTGATAAGGTCGACCTTGTTGACATTAAGTATGCTCGCGAGCTCGGCTACATAATAAAACTTATAGCAGTAGGGAAGCTGCATGAACATGGAATTGAGGTAGCAGTAACCCCGATGATGTTGGAAGAAGACCATCCCCTTGCACTTGTAAAAGGCTCTTTTAATGCAATACTTGTGGAGGGCGATGCGGTTGGGCGAGTTATGTTTTATGGTCAAGGGGCGGGGAAAATGCCCACAGCTAGTGCCGTAGTAGCTGATATAATGGAATCAGTCAGAAATTCAAAGGGGAGTAAGGTGTACTGCACTTGTTATAACAAGACAAAAATATTGGACCCGGGATTGACTTCAGCAAGCTTTTATCTGAGGCTTAAGGTTAAAGATATGCCAGGTGTACTATCCAAGATATCCGGAGCATTAGGTGAAAACCAGATTAGTCTTTCTAAGGTGTTCCAGAAGAATACTATAAACGGCACTGCAGAAGTCATATTGATAACATATGATGTACCTTTTAGGAACTTAAACGATGCACTTGAAGAAATCAAAGCATATAAACAAGTTGAGGAAATATCGTGTGTAATGAGAGTAGAGGGGGAAGATTAGTTGCCAGTAAGACAAGGTGTTATAGAAAGATATTACAAATATTTGCCCATTAAGGATCCGGCTAATATTGTCAGCTTAAGCGAAGGGAATACACCATTGCTAAGGGCAAAAAACCTTGAAAATCATCTTGGAATAAAAGCAGCCATTTACTTAAAATATGAAGGGCTCAACCCGACAGGTTCATTTAAGGACAGAGGCATGACGGTAGCGGTTTCAAAGGCGATAGAGGAAAAATCAAGTGCAGTTATCTGTGCATCCACAGGGAACACATCGGCTTCGGCTGCGGCATATGCAGCGAAAGCCCATTTGGATTGTGTTGTTTTGATACCGGATGGAGCAATAGCAATGGGAAAACTGGCACAAGCAATCACTTATGGAGCTAAAGTAATAGCTGTAAAAGGCAATTTTGATGATGCTTTGAACATGGTGCGGGAACTTTCTTCAAAACGGCCTATTACACTTGTGAATTCAATCAATCCAAATAGGATTGAAGGCCAGAAAACAGCTGCTTTCGAAATTTGTGATGATTTGTCTGAAGCCCCTGATTACCTGTTGATACCTGTTGGAAATGCCGGTAATATAACGGCGTATTGGAAGGGATTTAGGGAGTATAATTTGATGGGAAAAACTAAGAAACTTCCCAAAATGCTCGGCTTTCAAGCGGCAGGGGCCGCACCTATTGTTGAAGGGAAAAAAATTGACAAACCTGAAACTATTGCAACAGCAATAAGAATAGGTAATCCAGCTAGCTGGAAATACGCTGACGAAGCTATACGTGACTCCGGCGGTAAGATAGATAAGGTTACAGATGAAGAAATATTAAATGCGTATTCGTTGCTGGCTAATACAGAAGGTGTATTTGTTGAGCCTGCTTCGGCAGCTTCTGTCGCAGGTATAATTAAGCTTTCTGAACAGGATTTGATTGAAGCAGGAAAGACTGTAGTATGCGTGCTGACAGGCCACGGGCTTAAAGACCCTGATACGGCCATTAAGAATGGAGCGCAACCGATACTTGTCGATGCAGAAATAGATGAACTTGAAAAAACAATTTACGGATAGAGGTGAAGAAATGTACCGCGTTTGGGTTCCTGCCACCACGGCAAATATAGGCCCTGGTTTTGACTGCCTAGGAATCGCTCTTGACCTTTATAATTATATCGAGATGGAGTTTTCATCAAGGCCGTTGGTTGAAGTTTTTGGCGAAGGTCAGGACTACATAGCAAGAGATGAGACAAATCTTGTATACAGGGCCGCCAAAAGAATTTTGGATCTCGCAGGTGAAAACAGGTCGCTTAAAATTACTTTGCGTAATAATGTTCCCGTTGCGAGGGGGCTGGGAAGCAGTGCAGCCTGTATAGTGGGCGGAATGTTGGCTGCAAACCGCTTAACAGGTGATGTTGTTAAATTAGAAACACTGATGCGGCTAGCAGTAGAAATGGAAGGCCACCCCGACAATGTCGTGCCGGCACTTGTAGGCGGTTTTTGTATTTCCATAATGGGAGAAGACAAAATTATTTACCGGAAAACAAGTTTGATGAAAGATTTGAAATTTGTTGTTGTAACACCTGATTTTCACTTAAGTACAGAAAAGGCACGGCAGACTTTGCCAAGCACTGTCAGATTAAAGGACGCTGTGTTTAATATAAGCAGAACTGCAATGCTTGTCGCTAGTTTCTATAGTCGAGATTTGACTCAAATCAGTGAATGTTTTGAAGACAAAGTTCACCAGCCGTATAGAAGCCCCTTGGTTCCGGGAATGGATGAAGTTATAAAAAATGCTAATGATAGGGGTGCAATAGGTTGTTTTTTGAGTGGGGCCGGGCCATCTGTAGTAGGTGTTTCAACCGAACAAAACGCTGAAGAACTAGGCAAATATATGTGTGGTGTCTTTACTAAAAATGGCATAAAATCAACATATAGAGTGTTATCAGCATGTAATGAAGGCTCTGGCTTTATTTAATAGTTGATAGTATAAAGTTTTTTTTAAGTTAAAAGTAGGAAAAACATCAGTCGTACGTAAAAAAAAGATCTCACCATCCTTGCAGTGAGTGTAAATTTTTATTAGATCAAGAACAGGAAAGCAGCGGCTGTACATATAAAAAAAGGGCACACCACCCTTGCAGTAGAGGACTTGAAAATTAGTTGTCAATACCTTATAATATATTTGTAAAACAAGTCTGGGTGTGGCGCAGTTTGGTAGCGCGCTAGAATGGGGTTCTAGAGGCCGGGGGTTCAAGTCCCCCCACTCAGACCAGTTGAAATTTAAATGTAGAGCGTATTTCAACGTTCTACTTTTTTTTTGTGACTGGCATGGGCAATAGCTTGGAGGCGATAGTCCTCTATGGCTTGGCAGTAGTAGGAAACCATCGGCCAAAGGCTAGGATATTGAGTGTATCCGCGGCGTCTAAGAACGAAAGAAACGGCGACGAAGGGCAAACCGGGCCGGCTTATAGCGGTGGTTTAGGATAGGTGGCGGCTTTTAGCCGCCTCCTATCCTAATTGAGCAGATTTGAAGTAATAAGTATTTGGGAAAGTATTGGGAAGGGGTACAAAAACATTCATAAAGCCCGGCATACAAGCTAGCTGTCCCCTTAACATTAGCAAGGCTCTATTCCACTGCATTAAACAAACGCAGCATTGTCACAAAAGCTTGTTCTCGAGTATAGCTTCCATTGGGTAAAAAGTTTCCGTTGCCGACTCCGCCCATGACTTTCGCATTGTTAGTCTTATCCTTCAGGGCCGAAACAAAAGCTATTGCATCCCTTGCCCAATCCGCAAAAGTATTGCTGTTTGAGAAAGCTTCAGAAACATGGCCTGTTTCGGTAATGCCGAGCACTGAAGCTGTACGCATCAACATTACGGCAGCTTCCTGCCGACTTATCACGCCGCTAGGGTTGAATCTGCCATCCCCCATACCATTTACGATGCCAAGGGCATTGGCGGCAAGAATTTCTTCATCTGAATTATCTGTAAAGGCATTGTAGATAATCGAAGCATTATTTTCCTTCAGCAGCTCCTTAAGGGATTTTCCAGTCTTTTGAACCAAGAAATTTACCACTAGCTTGCAAAAATCAGCCCTACTGATGTTTTTGCGGTAATTTTTCTGCATCGATGTCGGTATGAGATTTAACCATATGGCCTTTTCAATGTCAGAAGCAGCCCAGGTGCTCACCGGCTCTATATTGTAATGAAAGGTTGATACTTCGCTTCGTTCCCCATCAATATAGGAAAAAGCCTTGATAACCGTTGTTTTACTTATTTTTATCGGTCCACTGTAAACATTATTTAATGTTGGCGTAGAACCGTCAGTTGTATAGTAAATAATTGCATCAGGCGTATCACAGGATAGAGCAATCTCAACTCCGTTTAGATAGGTGCCCTCCTGTTTGTCAGCCTTCACCGGTGTAGGCTTTAAAAGGCTAAACATCTGCACCGTGTATTTGATTTCAGCGGGGGTTCCGTCTTTCAAAATTCCGGATATGGTTACATCAAATATATCGTCTTGTGTATATCCATCGATAGCAGGTCTGAAAATGATGCATCTTCTGTCAGTGGTGACATTGAAATAATTTCCGCCATCAACGTTAGAAATGTTTTTATTAAAAGTCCATGTTCTCCCATCATTTCTTCTTTTCAAAGTTACTTTAACATCATCAATAGACAGGTTATCATATTCTCCCCAGAGTTCCACCGACCAGGCGATGTCACTTTTCATGAATTCAACCGGCACATAATTTTTGGATGGCCAGGAGATAAAATCACACCAAATTCCTTCCTCGCGGGACCAGTCATATACGAACATATCCGAGTATGAATTATAATAGCCAAAACCAGTTTTTTGCATGGCCGGATTCAAAATCCACCTGCGATGTCCTACACGACTGATATTGGATGAATCGGAATCGTGCATGTACCCTAAAACAGTTGCGGCTATGTTCCTGAATCCATAAGCACAGTTCGATTGGCCTGGCCCTTTATACGCAATTTCATAAAATTCAAGGGGCATGTCTTGAGGCTTTGATGGGTTATGGGTAAGTTTGTCTATTGCTGCTAGCAACACCGCACCATGCTGGGTATAACTGATATAGCTTTCATCAAGATAAACGTCATCAGGCAAGCCCACCAGATAGCGTATAAAATTGAGGAGATTCAGGGCCTCCTGAAGGTATTCATCCTTAACCTTTCCAGCCCTATATGGATAGGTGGCACTGGGCTGAATATCGTATTCCACAAATCTTTGGTATTTTATATTAAAAGGCCTCTCACGATATTTGCCCATTATATCCTCGAGGGTTCTATCCTGGAGGAAAAGGCTTGTCTCAGCAAGACATATGGGTGATAACAAGGTCATTGTGAAAATCACAGCGAGAATGAAAGTTAAAATTTTTATCCTTTTGTTCATTTTAATACCTCCCTTTACTTGTTGCATGTGACTTAATAAACAAAAGGTTTTGTGTCAAGCATAATGATCCGGTGAGACCATTATTCATTTTAAGAGTTGCACCGACGTCCAAATACTTATATTCACTCTATAGCATATTTTTCCTTCTTTTTTTGACCTCACATCCACATCTGAATATTTGGGGACGGTTCTGAAATATTCATTTGCTAACTTGACCATTTCTTGCTGCCAACCTGATACATATCAATTCTACCACTTATTTTTATATTGTACCTGTCTCCAAATAGCCAAAAATAAAAATTTAACAATGAACATAACTAAATTTTTTGTCTATGTTTTTTTTATGTATCGACTTGAGAACTCTGCTATTTCATTATTCATTATAAAAAGGCGGTCTTATGACCGCCTCAATTATATTAAAAGCCTTCAAATCCTTCATATGCTTGTTGTGACATCACACGGCATTCTGGCACACCTATGCGTCTCAGGAACATATACTCTTGTTCAGATATTCTCATTATTGTCATTTCATCATCATAGTTTGAGCCATATTCTAAATCAAATCTCATCCTACCGCCGGGGATAATTCCGACAAAAAAGCCGGGTACTATGCGAAATATAAATATGAATCTGAACCTTCTTCTAAATTGCAAGGTTTCAGCTTTGTCACTCAATGCGGTACCTCCTCTTCTCTTTTTGTATATATACTATGAAATGTGTACACAAACAGTTACAACTTCTAATGATTAAGTGCTATAAATGTATAAAACGATAGTTAAACTACAGACTCATTTCCTGGATTATAATAAATGAGAACTAAATACAAAACCGATGGATAAAATCAATGACTCAGTTCGACATTACACTAACCTAAGAAGGATTTCGGATTTCTTCAAACAATAATCTTGACAAAGTTTGAAAAGAGACTTAAGGTTTAATATGAATTAGGAAACTATGTTAATAGGCTTAAAAACATGTTTTACTTGGGTTTGCATGCTCTTATTTGAGAAGGGTTTTTTATTTCAAAAAGAGGATTATTCCTATTTTTGGAGAAGTAATATTTAAACTTATTAGGTGAGAATACATGGGCAATACAGCTTACAAAGATGTTATATACTTAAGACGAAAGAAAAGACCTTTTAAACTTATATACATATCCATAATCCTTATCATTATAGCCGTCGTTATATGGATATTATACGGTATGTATCAATATAAGGTTTATATTGTAGCCAATGGGAGCATTAGCGAAACTTTTTTTTCTGATGCCATTATCATGAGAAATGAAACTGTCGTAAGGTCTCCGGCGGGAGGCAGAATTCAACTAATGGTAAAACATGGTGAGAGAGTAAGGGTTGGCACTCCATTGTTTATAGTTATTACTGATCCCGTGCAAAAAGAGAATTATGAAAAGGAGCTTTTAGAGCTTGCTGAAAAGATAGAGGAAATACAACAAGACAGCGGTTCACATATGTCTATTAACATAATAGAAAAATCAATAGATGATGTAACCAAAAAATTACAAGAGGCCGTTTCAGAAGGTCAGTATGAAAAAATAAAATCTTTAAAGAATGAGCTGGAAAAGTTAAACTCTGAACGACAAAAGGCTTTTGATGCAAAGGAAACCAATTTGGAAGTATTACAACAAAGTTATGAAACTCTTCAGGATAAGATGAAGGACATCGAATTGCTAGCTAAAGCTCCTACGGCTGGTCTGGTCAGCTTTACTATAGACGGATTTGAACAGAGTATTAATCAAGATGATATTAGTATCGTTTCCTATTCCCAAATAGAACAACTTGTAGTTAAGTCATATGAAATGGACTTCTCGAAACCGCTAAAGGCAAACGATCCTGTATTAAAAATAATAGACAATTATTCATGGTCTATAGTTGCAAAAATCGAAAGAAACATGGAGAAAGGAATGTTATATGAGATCAAATTTAACGCAACAGGAGATAAAATAAATGCCAAATTAGTGGAAATAATAGAAGCTGATGGTGGAAGGTTGGGGATTTTTTCTTTCGAAAGGGAGTTTCCAGGTTTTCTTGACTTAAGGAAAACAACAGTTGAAATAACCTCAAAAATCCATACCGGAAAAATCATACCACTTGATAGTATCGTCACAGAAGACGGGGTTGAAGGAGTATATTTGTTGCATAAGAAGAGAAAAATCTTTAAGCCGGTAAAAATAGTTGCAAAAGACGAACGAAATGCAATAGTAGATGGTTTGAACATAGGTAATAGAATATTAACAACTATTAAGGGAGATATTTAAAGATGGCCTCGTTAGAGCATAATATTTGTCGCATAAAAGCAGAAATAAAAGAAGCGGCCGAACGGTCGGGAAGGAGATATGAAGATATAAGTATCGTTGCAGTCACAAAAAATGTTTCAAAGGGCTTGATCCAATCTGCTGTGGATAGCGGAATTCGAATTGTAGGAGAAAATAGGGTGCAGGAGGCTCGAGACAAGAAGGATTTTATTGAAGGTGAAGTAAAATGGCATTTAATAGGGCATCTGCAAAAAAACAAGGTTAAAATGGCAGTACGACTATTTTCTATGATTCAATCTGTAGACAGTATAGATTTGATTAAAGAGATAGATAAAAGAGCCCGAAAAATAAATGAGGTAAAAGACGTTTTGATACAAATAAATATTGGGAGAGAAGATACAAAGTATGGAATCGACCCCGATAATGTTGAAAGCTTTATAAGAGATGCCTCGCAGTACGAGTATACAAGGATAAAAGGGCTAATGGCAATAGCTCCGTTTGATAAAAATCCTGAAAATGTGAGACCATATTTTAAAAAAATGAATCAAATCTATACAGATTTAACGAATATGAGCTTAAACAATGTAGAAATGAAATACCTTTCAATGGGTATGACAAATGATTTTATAGTCGCGATTGAGGAAGGGTCAAATATGGTTCGAATAGGGACGGGTATTTTTGGCCCGAGAACAGGTCATCAAATACTTTAATAGAAAAGGGGATAGAAAATGAGTGGCAAAAAGCTATTTAACAAGGTCTTATACTTTTTAGGAATTGAGGATGATGACGATGCAGATACTCCTGAAAAAGAAGAAGAATACGATTCTTATATCTTCAAACCTGAAGTGAAACCAAAGGGTAGGGTCATAAATATTCACCAAACAGCAAAAAACAAGATGGTGATTTTCAAGCCAAAAACTTATGACGAAGTTAAAGATATTTGTGATGAGGTAAAAAATAGGAGAGCATCTATTGTAAACATGGAAAAGCTTGACAAAGACACCGCAAAGAGGGTCCTTGACTTTATGAGTGGCAGCATCTATGCATTAAACGGTACCGTGAAGAAAGTCGGTGCCGGTATATTTATCTTTGCTCCTGACAATGTAGATATATCCGGTTTTGATATGGAGGAGGGTGTAAAAGAAAAACCGTTTTCAATATCCAAGTGACGGGGTGGTTTTATTGGTAATTGTCCAGGCTGTTAATTTCTTTTTCCAGTTTCTTTACATTATGGTGATAATAAGGGTCTTTTTATCATGGGTGCCGAACGCAGCCAGAACCCCACTTGCCGGGTTTGTATATCAGATAACAGATCCTATAGTTGAGCCTTTTAGAATGCTATTTTCAAGATTTATGTCAAGGGGACCGGGGATATATCTGGATTTTTCTCCCTTAATAGCACTGTTTGTCTTAAATGTTTTAAGGCGCATTATTGTCAGCATTCTCGTTAGGATATTAGTTTAGAGGGGATGAGGCTGGTGGAATTTACTCCAATTGAAATTCAAAAAAAGGAATTCAAAAAATCATTTAGAGGTTACAATGAAGATGAAGTAAGAGATTATTTATACCAAGTATCACAAAGTTTTGAAAGTACATATAAGGAAAACCAGGAATTAAAAGAGCAGATAGCCATGTTAAACGATGATCTTAAGCACTATAGAGATATGGAATCAACACTTAAAAATGCTATTGTAATGGCTGAAAAAACTGCCGAAGATGTGCGTAAAAATGCTCAAAAGGAAAGAGATGTAATTATAAAAGATGCAATGTTAAAGGCCAAAGAGCTTGTAGAAAAGTCTAAACAAAAGTGTCGCTTATTCAACGAACAAAGTGAAGAACTCCGGAAGCAGTTTTTACTTTTTAAGATGCGGTTTGTTAATTTTTTGGAATCACAGCTGGATTTTGTGAATTCACATGAATTAGGTTTGTGTTGCGATGAAGCGGAAATCGATGTAGCTGTAAATGAAGCAGCGGCTTCTGTAGATAATGTTGAGATGTCAGACATTGATGTATCTTCAAAAGAAAATGATTATAATGATGAGACAAACAGTGAGGACTAATTAAAAAATTATAGATTCACGCTGTCAGGAGGCTGGTAGTTATTTTAGGCATAATCGGTGCTATGGATAGGGAAGTTGCTCTTTTTATACAAAACTTAGAACAAAAAAAAGTTATGACAAAGGCCTCGATGACCTTTTATTCCGGAAGCTTAGATGGGTCGAAGACGGTTGTTGTTAAGTGCGGTGTAGGTAAGGTCAATGCTGCGATGTGTACACAAATCCTAATTGACATTTTTGAACCGGATGCCATAATCTGTACCGGAATAGCCGGGGCCCTTAGCCCCGATTTGGATATTGGTGATACGGTTATCTCATCAGATGTAGTCCAGTATGATGTTGATTCAACCGGTTTTGGTCATGAGTTAGGAGAGATACCGAATCTTGGTAAAAAATACTTCAAGGCATCTCAACAGATTATAGATATGGCGGTAAAAGTACATAAAGATTATTTTAGAGAAAATAAGTTCTTTGTCGGAAGAATTCTAACAGGAGATCAATTTGTAAGCAGTAAAGATAAGACTGAGATGCTAAGACGCACATTCAACGGTTTATGCGTAGAAATGGAAGGGGGAGCGATAGGCCAGGTTTGCTATTTAAATAATACTCCTTTCGTAATAATTCGTACAATTTCAGATAAAGCTGACGGCTCTGCTATCACTGACTACGAGAAATTTGCCGATGTAACGGCTAATAAATCCTTCCATATTGTTTCCGGTATTGTAAAATTATTAAAATTAAAAGAATAATTGCGGGCTCCCTGGATAAATTAATTCATGAGGGAGCAAGTATGAATGATAATAAGTTACTAGATGATTTATCCCAAAAAATCGATGATCTTTCAATCAAGATCGAAAAGCTAAATTTAACAGAATACCTGGAGGTTCTTCGAAACCCCAGGCGTTTGTTGTACATCAACTTCCTGGGTGGAATTGCGCGAGGTGTGGGAACTGCTGTTGGATTTACGTTGCTAGGTGCTTTCGTCATATATATTTTACAGCGTTTGGTGATATTAAAATTACCAGTTATAGGGAATTTTATAGCAGACATAATAAAAATAGTTCAAAAGCAACTGACAATAAAATGAGGAGGATTTGCCTTTGACTGATTATCACCGCTATCAAATGATACTGGATCAACTAAAGGCCGAACTAGAAAGCAGGGTTGAAAGTTTTAATGAGAGAAGTTCCTTGCCATTGAAAGATTCTGTGGGGGAACTTTCCAGTTACGACAACCATTCGCCCGATTTGGCAGCTGAGACTTTTGAAAAATCCAAAGATATAGGTTTGAGAGATAGGGAAAAGATAATCCTTACAAAAGTGAATCATGCGCTCGATCAAATAAAAGACGGATCATACGGCAAATGTGAACGGTGCGGTAAAGATATTGAAGAAGAAAGGCTTGAAGCAGTACCTTACACAACTCGTTGTACTAAATGCAAAAAAACTGAAGAAGAATCGAATGATAAATCAGCTAGGCCGATTGAAGAAGATATATTAAGATATCCTTTTGGGAGAAGTTTTCTAGATGATGCTGATCAAAATGAATACGACGGAGAAGATGCATGGCAGGACGTAGCAAGGTACGGCACATCCAATTCGCCGCAGGACGAACCCGGTGCCGTTGATTATTCAGAGACGTATGTAGATGAAGATGAAGAAAGAGGCACAGTCGAAAGAGCAGATAAAATTATAGCAGACGATAACAGAACAAGATGATGAAAAAATTAATGAATTACCCGCAAGGGTTTTTTTATTGTAAAACAACAAGGTTCCCGGGGTCCCGAGAGCAATCTTTGATTGCGTAGTCGGGTGGGGTTCATAATTTATTGATGTTTAAAACAGCGTATTATATAATAAATACTATACAAGTAAGTTCTGGAGGTAAACGATTTGGATATAATGCTTTATGCAATACTCATTTCAATACTAGATCAAGCATCTAAACATGCTGTGAAATTGTCATTAAATCCCTATGACTCCATCCCATTGATAAAGGGGGTATTCAACATTACTTACGTGCAGAATACCGGTGCTGCTTTTAGTATTTTAAGAGGGAAAACGCATTTTTTTACTGTAGTGACTTTAATTGTAATTACAGTTATAATATATACAACTATCAAGTTTACGCCCAAAAATAAATGGGTACGTGTTCTTATCGCTTTCATCCTGGGTGGGGCAGTAGGAAATTTACTGGACAGGCTGAGATACGGGTATGTGGTCGATTTTTTGGACTTTATTGTATTCCCTGTTTTCAATGTAGCCGATATGGCGATAGTTACAGGGGCTTTACTGCTTGCTTATTTCATAGCCTTTGATCAGAACCTTGCCGATTTTTATGGAAAATCCAGGAGGTAGTTCTGTTTGAGCAGTCAGATTTTTACTATTGACAGTGATAGTGAAAAAAAAAGGCTTGATGTTTTTCTTTCTGAAAAATTGCAAGCACATTCAAGAACATATATCAAAAGAGGTATACAACTAGGGTGGGTAAAAGTAAACGATCAGGTAAAAAAACCAAACTACCGTTTAAAGAAAAATGATGAGGTTACTGTCAATTTACTGCCGGTTCCATCTCTTTCTCTTAACCCTGAACCGATTCCTATCAATATTATTTTTGAGGATAATGATCTAATCATTTTGAACAAACAGAGAGGTATGGTGGTATATCCAGCACCGGGTAATTATTCGGGTACAGTTGTAAATGCACTGCTTTATCACACAAATAATCTGTCTTCTATAAACGGAAATTCACGGCCTGGAATAGTTCACAGGCTTGATAAAGGCACTTCGGGTGTTATGATTGTCGCGAAGAATAATTATTCTCATAGATTTCTTTCCAAACAACTAAAAAACAGGCAGATGATAAAGACTTATTTGGCGGTTGTTCATGGTTCAATTACTGAAAATATATCGACCATTGATGCGCCGATTGGTAGACATCCTATTAGAAGGACATGCATGACTGTCAATGAGAATAACTCCAAAGCTGCCGTCACGCATTTTAAGGTATTGGAAAGGTTTCGGAATTTTACATACCTTGAGCTTCAAATAGAAACAGGCCGCACACATCAGATCAGGGTACATATGAAATTTATCGGGCATCCGGTAGTCGGAGATCCTGTATATTCCAGAAAAAAACACCCTTTTAAAATCAAAGGCCAGGCATTGCATGCGTATAGGATTCAGTTTTTGCATCCGACAACAAGAAAACAGCTGGATTTCGAGGCACCTATACCCGATGATTTTATGGATATATTAAATTATTTAAGGGCAAAGGAGTGACCACAATTGGAGCAAACAGTAAGCATCATGGATAAAACTGCAATAAACAGAGCACTCGTAAGAATCAGTCATGAGATTATTGAAAAGAACAAAGGGGTGGAGGATCTGGTCCTTGTAGGGATAAGAAGAAGAGGTGTACCACTTGCAAAAAGAATCGCTTCGTACATATCATCAATTGAAGGGCCGGACGTTCCTGTTGGGGTTTTAGATATAACCCTTTACAGGGATGACCTTTCATATCGTTCTAAACAACCGGTTGTGCATAAGACCGAAATTCCTTTTAGCATTACGGACAAAAATGTTGTGTTGGTTGATGATGTAATATATACTGGTAGGACGGCCAGAGCTGCCCTTGATGCCCTGACCGATATGGGAAGGGCGAGGACAATCCAACTGGCAGTCCTAATAGACAGGGGGCACAGGGAACTTCCGATAAGGCCTGACTATATCGGCAAGAATGTTCCGACATCGAGGGAAGAGTTGGTAAAGGTTAAGCTAGAAGAAATAGACGGCGAAAACTATGTTGCGATTCTAAAAAGGTAAATTTTCTGTTTGAGAACATTTGGGATTAACAAATATTGTTTTATAATTGTCATATATTACAAACCCAGGTTTGGCGCCGACCGGTTTGCGTACATTTTTCGCAAAAGTATAATCAACTGGCACCTTATTTCCGTCTCTTGCCTTGCTGAAATATGCTGCAAGGCACCCGGCTTCTTCCAAAGTCGAATCACTTATTGTTTTACCATGACATTCAATTATAACGTGTGAACCTGGTAAGTTTTTTGTATGAAGCCAAATATCTTCTGGTTTTGCTCTTTTTGTTAAGATATCATTTTGGCGATTATTCTTTCCGACGTAAATAGTAAAACCATCATGTGATTTAAACTGTAGCGGCTGTGCGGTATTTTTTTTTGGCGTTTTTATTTTTTTCTTTTTTAAATATCCTTGTTCTATTAACTCCTGCTGAATTTCTATAATATCGTCGAGTGTTGAGCAGTTTTGCGCATTGACTAGGACACTTTCTAAATACTCCATTTCTTGCTGCATTTTTTTTAGTCTTTTCTTAATAATGGCTTTGGCAGACTGTAGTTTTTTATACTTATTAAAATAATGTTGAGCATTTTGCGCAGGTGTCATTTTTTTGTTCAAAGGGATTTCTATATCATGACCGGGTTCATAAAAATTTGCAAGTTTAACCTTATTAACTCCAGGCTTAATTAAATACAGGTATGCGGAAAGGATCTCTCCCCAAAGTTTATATTTATTCATTTCGTCTGTTTCGCTCAGCCTAGTCTTGATAAGATAAATGTTCTTAGATTTCTTTTCTATAAACTTTGATATCTGTAAAGTAAGGCTGGTATTACGTGACTTGAGGGCATCTGCTTGCTCTTTTAAAAAATAATAACGGTCCACTGCTTTGTTCACACTGTCTGATATTTTTGCGATATACCCATCTCGCAAAGACATTGGAAATACCCAAAAATCAACAGGTTCTAGAGATTTAGGCTCATAGTAGATTGTTGGAAAAAATGAATTGGCCTTGACTTGCTCCCTCAAGTCAGCCAAAGCATCTATAACCTTATATAATTTGTCATTTGAAATAAAGCCTATTTGTACATCTTCTACATCTGCCCTTTTAACTATCTCCTTGGCTGTCCTGCCACTTAACCCCATAATGTTTTCCAGAATCCAACTGCTTATATTTTTTTGAGTGTTAGCTTTTATTGCCGGCAAAATCAATGACAGGATATGCTTCTTGTCAATCAAAAGAAAATTGCACTTTTCTCCGATTGGTGGGAAGACATATTGCCTGTTCGGTAAAATTTGCCGGTACCTGTTTACATCTGAAGTTATCCTTTTTATGCAATCGATTATTCGGTTAGTGGAATTGTCAACAAGGATGATATTGCTGTGTTTCCCCATTATTTCAACGAGTAATTTATATTCAACCTGCTTCATGAACTCATTTTTGTTTTGAACTGTAAATTCGACCACACGCTCGAGCCCAAGCTGATTAACATTCGTTAATTTACCGCCTAAAAGGTTTTTCCGTAAAAGCATGCAGAACATTGGTGGTGTAGAAGGATTATCAGGCAAGTTGTCTGCCAGATGAATCCTGCAGTTATTGGGATTTGCTGAAACCAGAAGAAATTTTTCTTCAATTCCATGGCGAAAGGAAATAATTAACTGATCATTTTTAGGTTGATATATTTTATTAATGGTGTGGCCTAAAATTTGGCTTTTTATTTCATTAATTGCAGCGTATAATGCAATACCGTCAAATGGCATGATGATCACCAACGTTTGTTTTATTTTAAACAAGTGCTTGTTAATTTAGTATATCACAACAATTTTTTTCAGTTCAAATAAACTATTATAATATGCTCAATAAGGGATTATTTTATTGTGTTGTTTAATTAAAAATTAAATGTTATAATAACCTTAATGATTTTACGAGCATATGCGAGTAATATGTTGTATCTTAAATATAATTAAACTAGAAAGGATTTATTATGATTAAGAGCATGACTGGGTATGGCAGAGGAGAGACATCAGGCGATTTATCATGGACAGTTGATATAAGATCATCAAACCACCGTTTTTTGGATGTTCACGTCAAGTTACCAAAACCATGGTTGTTTCTAGAGGAAAGAATTAAGAGTTACATAAAAGAAAAGATTTCAAGAGGAAGAGTGGATGTATTTGTAAATTTGAGTTGTGATAATTTACCTGTGGACATAAAAATTGACAAAGCAGCTATAAACAACTATCATAAGAAATTGATAGAGATTAAACGGGATATAGGTTTTGAGGGCCCCGTTTCACTCCCCCTTCTTTCGATTATGCCTGATGTATTTACTGTAGAAGAGATCCTTCCGAAAGATGAAGACCTTTGGTTATCTTTGGAGCCTGCACTTACAGAAGCTGTAAATAATCTGATGATCATGAAAAAAACTGAAGGGTCAAACTTATGGGAAGATATCGTATCAAGGTTAGACGTCATTAGCAAAAGCATTGTGATCATAGAAAAAAATGCAGGAAACTTAGTCGGCGAATATAGAAAAAAGCTTCTTGAGCATATACAGGATATTGCAGGAGATATAAGAGTTGATGAGGAGAGACTTGAGGCTGAAGTGATATTTTTTGCTGACAAGTGCGACATAACAGAAGAAATTGTGAGACTAAGAAGTCATATAAGTCAATTCAAAGACCTGGAGACAAAGAGAAATTCCATTGGTAAAAAAATGGATTTTATAGTACAAGAAATGTTTCGAGAAACTAATACAATAGGCTCTAAATCTTCTCAGTATACTATTACGAGAGAAGTAATTGAAATAAAAGCTGAGCTTGAAAAGATTAGGGAGCAAATTCAAAATATCGAGTAGAAATTTGGGAGGTATTTATGTGGAAATCAAACTTGTCAACATTGGATTTGGTAATATTGTGTCAGCAAACCGTATCATAGCAATCGTCAGTCCCGAGTCCGCTCCAATTAAACGTATTATACAAGAAGCAAGAGACAGAGGCATGCTCGTTGATGCCACTTATGGCCGCAGGACAAGGGCAGTGATTATTACTGATAGCGATCATATTATTTTATCTGCGGTACAACCAGAAACTGTTGCACATCGTTTGGGCAGTACTGAAAAGGGAATTGAAAGTGACGAAATTGAAGACGCCTGATAATGTTGCCAAAACACAAGAAAAAGGTATTCTTTTTGTGGTGTCAGGTCCTTCAGGCGCCGGCAAAGGTACGATTTGCGGTTTGCTGATGCAGAAGATTGACAATTTGTCTGTGTCGATATCTGCAACTACTAGAGCTCCTCGCCAAGGCGAAGTTGATGGTGTAAGCTATTTTTTCTTAGAACGTTCTGAGTTTGAACGAAAGATTGAGCGAGATGAGTTTTTGGAATGGGCAAAGGTTTACAATAATTATTACGGTACACCTAAAGACTTTGTTGAAGGACAGCTAAATGCAGGCAAAGATGTTATACTGGAGATCGATGTGCAAGGGGCTTCTAAAATTAAGAGATGTTGCCCTGACGGCGTCTATATTTTTATTTTCCCTCCGAGCATAAAAGAACTTAAAAATCGAATAATTAAAAGAGGCAGCGAGACGATTGAATCTATCAGAGAGCGAATGAAATATGCCAGCCAGGAACTTAAATTAGCTTCTAGCTATGATTATATTGTATTAAATGATGAATTAGAAAAAGCGGTTGCGCAACTGAAATCAATAATTATTGCAGAAAGATGCAGGGCAAACAGAAATTTAGAATTAATCCGCAAAGTGGAAAGGGGGAAATTATTATGATGTACCCTTCTATAGATTCCTTACTTGCCAAATATGACAGCAAGTATGCTATAGCCGTCGCTGCGGCCAAGAGGGCTCGTCAGCTTGTGGATGGAAAAAAGAAATTGGTAGAGGAAAATACATCTAAACCGGTTTCCATCGCACTATTTGAACTAGATGCACAAAAGATTGGGATTGAGATGCCGAAAACAGGTATCAAGTGATGAGGTGTTCCATAATGAAGGATAAGTTTATAGTTGTCGGCGTTACAGGGAGTATAGCTGCTTATAAAGCCGTAGAGCTTGTAAGGCTTTTGAAAAAAAGAGGGGCTCAGGTGCAGGTTATAATGACTAAAGAAGCATGCAAATTTGTCGCCCCCCTCACATTTCAGGTTGTATCACAAAACCCTGTGATTACTGACATGTTTCAGCCACCCTATTCATGGGATGTGGAGCACGTATCTCTTGCAAGAAAGGCAGATTTATTTGTTGTGGCGCCTGCTACTGCACACATTATTGCGAGGATTTCTGCGGGTCTTGCAGATGATATGCTTACTACAACAATTCTGGCAACAAAAGCAAAGGTTGTTATAGTCCCGGCTATGAATGCTCATATGTATGAAAATATGGTTACACAAAGGAATATAAAATATCTCAACAGTCTCGGATTTAATGTAATTGAACCTGGAACTGGGTATCTAGCTTGCGGCGAATCGGGAAAGGGGAGGTTTCCTGAGCATGGCCTTATCCTTACTGAAATACAAAGAACTTTATCGTCAAATGATCTGAAGGGAAAAAAAGTGCTGGTAACTGCCGGACCAACGAGAGAGCATATAGATCCGGTGAGATTTATCACAAACCTTTCAACGGGGAAAATGGGGTTTGCGCTGGCGGAAAGGGCTGTAATACGGGGTGCAGAGGTAACCCTTATTTCAGGTTCTTCTTATCTCCAACCCCCCTTTTGTTTAAATAAATTTATCAATGTCCAGACAGCAGAAGAGATGTTAAGATGTGTATTAGACAACTTTAAAGGCGTAGATATTGTAATAAAAGCCGCCGCGGTAGGGGATTTTAAACCCCAAAAAGTTTTTTCAGAAAAGATTAAAAAGACGACTGATAAGGATAGACTGGTTTTAGAGTTTGAAAAAACCCCGGATATACTTTACGAATTAGGAAAGAGAAAAAAACAACAAGTATTAGTTGGCTTTGCTGCAGAAACTAATGAATTGATAAAACATGCCAAAGACAAATTGAAACATAAAAACCTCGATTTTATTGTAGCGAATGATATAACACAAAAAGGGTCAGGATTTGGCTCTGATACAAATGTTGTAAAAATTATTTATAAAGATGGGAGCATTGAAGAGCTGCCGCTCATGTCAAAATATGATGTGGCAGACATAATACTTGACAGGGTTTTGTCATATATACGGTAAAGCCGCATTTTTGGGCTTTTTGTTTTTTTAGGGAGAGGGTTTTTTTGAGTTATTGTGCTGAAGTAGTAATAGATGTTAAACATCCGGATATTAAGAAACAATATACATACATGATTCCCGATGAGTTGATTTCGGAAATTTCTGTTGGTGATATGGTGGTTGTTCCTTTTAGTAGGACAAAGGTACATGGTGTTATAGTTCGAATATTTGATTCTGGACAAGTTGATGGGGATTACAAGCTCAGAAATATCATCGGAAAATTGGGGTATACACTGCCAAAAGAATCGATTATAATTTCTGAGAAACTTGCTGAATATTACGGTGTGTCAAGCATAGATTTTTTGAAAATGGTATTTCCCCCTAAGGCGGGCTTAAAAACTGAAACATTATACACAACTGCAACATATGATATTATATTTTCTGATAGGGCATTCGCCCAAAAGAAAATATATGAAATGATAAATGTTTATGGACCGATATCGGCTGCTGAATTGTCTCGAAGGGCGGATATGAAGATAACTGCAGTGAGGTCGGCCCTCCGGGCTCTGGGAAAAAAGGGTTTTATATGTAAACAGAATAAAAATGTGCCTAGAACCCCTTTAGTATACAAGGAAAATAGAATTAAGAATCCGAATCTATTGACTGATGAACAAAAAGTTGCAGTAAATCAAATAATAAAAAACTATTACGGTGAAAGAAAAACGGTTTTGCTCTACGGTGTTACGGGCAGTGGAAAAACAGAGGTTTACATAAGGGTGATCCAGGAAGTAATCAATAACGGCAAAAAGGTACTCTTGCTTGTTCCTGAGATTTCACTCACACCGCAAATGCTAGCAACCTTGAAGGAGAGGTTTTCCGAAAGGGTTGCTGTTATTCACAGCAAATTATCGGCTGGAGAAAGGTTTGATGAATGGCATAGAATTTATAACGGCGATGTAGATATTGTAGTAGGTGCGCGCTCAGCTATCTTCGTGCCGATAAATAAGCTGGGTCTCATAGTGGTAGATGAGGAACATGATCCTTCATATAAACAGGGGGAGTATCCCTTTTATGATGCTCGAAAGGTTGCGGAAATGAGAGCTGAACTAAACAGAGCACTGTTGCTTTTTGGGAGTGCCACACCTTCTGTCGAAGCATTTTACCGTGCGGCCCGCGGGGAATTCAATGTTGTTAAATTAACTAGAAGGGTTACGGGCAGATTACTCCCTAAGCTGGAGATAATAGATATGAAGCAGGAAAGAAAGGCTGATCGCAGCACTGTTTTTAGTAAGAAATTGTTTGACCAAATGCAGGATATACTACAAAAGGGTCAGCAAGTAATTTTATTTATTAATAGAAGGGGATACTCGACTTTTGTGATTTGCAGGGACTGTGGGTTTGTGTTAAAGTGTAAATATTGCGATATATCGCTTACATATCATTTTGAAGATAAAACCAGCAGATGTCATTACTGCGGGTACGAGACTGATGCCCCGGATTTATGTCCTGAGTGCGGCGGAAGAAATATAAAATATTTTGGTGCAGGGACAGAAAAGGTCGAGCAAGAAATAAGGAATATTTTTCCGGGAGCTAAAACCCTTCGAATGGATTCCGATTCCATATCAAGGAAAGGTTCAATTGAGAAAATCATATCAGCTTTTAAAAGAGGTAAGGCACAAATATTGATTGGCACTCAAGTTGTGGCAAAAGGCCTCGACTTTCCGCATGTTTCTCTTGTGGGGATCATTAATGCTGACACATCCCTGAATATGCCTGATTTCCGGGCTTCAGAGCGGACATTTCAGATGATCACACAGGTGGCAGGAAGAGCAGGCAGAGGCCATTTTCCAGGAAGGGTGTATATCCAGACTTATTGTCCTGAAGCCCTTGCAATAAGAGCTGCGTGTGAATCTAATTTTACACAGTTTTATAGGACAGAATTAAAAAACAGAAAAAAATCATTTTTCCCCCCGTTTTGTTTTTTGTTAAGCATAATTGTCATAGGCGAAGATCGCGATCGGGTTTTTGTTGAAGCAGTGCGAATCAAAGATTATTTAAAGCGGAAACTTGTAGACCCGACTGAAATTTATGGCCCGGTACCTGCTCCCCGGCCAAGAATAAAAGACAATTACAGGTACTGTATAATCCAAAAAAGTAGCGGCTCAGAAGCCCTTTCACGGGCAGCTAAACTTTTAAAATCTTACAAATGTAGCCCAAAAATCAAAGTATCATGGAACAGGGATCCACAGGATTTACTTTAACGGAGCTAAAGCGTTTATCCCAGCGAGGAGGATTATCATGGCAACACGGACGATTAGAGAATATGGTGACGAGGTTCTGAGGAAAAAATCAAAAACGGTTTCTGTCTTTGATAATAGGTTGTTAACCCTTTTATCAGATATGGAGCAAACGATGAGAGAAGCTGAAGGTGTTGGGCTTGCCGCACCGCAAGTCGGAGTGCTTCGGCGAGTAGTCGTAATTGATGTTGGAGAGGGTTTAATTGAGCTCATAAATCCTGAGATAATTGACAGTGAGGGCGAAAACACAGCCGTAGAGGCATGCTTGAGCATTCCAGGCGTTATGGGAGAAGTTACACGGCCCCACAGAGTCAAAGTCAAGGCTCAGGACAGAAATGGAAAACAAATCCAAATTGAAGGTGAAGGGCTTTTGGCGCGAGCTATGTGCCACGAAATAGATCATTTGGATGGGGTCTTGTTTATCGATAAGGTAAGCAAATTCATCAAACCAAATGGAGAGGACTAAAACAATGAATCTTGTTTTTATGGGAACGCCTGATTTTGCAGTGCCTTCACTGGAAGCATTGTTAAAAAAAGGTCATAACGTAGCTGCTGTTGTGACCCAGCCGGATAGATCTGCCGGCAGGAAGAGAATTCTCAAACCGCCGCCGATTAAAAAATTTGCCGAAAAATATGATCTCAAGTTGCTCCAGCCTGAAAGGATTAGGGATGAAAGATTATTAAAAACATTATCTATGATAAAACCCGACTTAATAGTAGTCGTGGCTTACGGTCAAATTTTGCCCAGTAATATTCTCAGAATACCGTCAATCGGATGCATAAATGTTCATGCTTCGCTTCTCCCCAAGTATAGAGGGGCTGCTCCCATTCAATGGGCAATAATTAAAGGAGAAAAGCAAACCGGTGTTACGACAATGTGGATGGACGAGGGTCTTGACACAGGAGATATATTTCTCCAAAAACGAGTAACGATTGATCAGTCTTGGACATCTGAAGATTTATCTAGAGAGCTCTCATATGTTGGGGCGGATCTGCTTATCAAAACGATTGAACTTATACATTCGGATAAGATTATAAGGCGACCACAGGCAGACTTGGGCTCTAGCTACGCACCTTTACTAAAAAAAGCCGATGGGTTGATAAATTGGGGAAATACCACTGAAAGCATTTACAATCTCATACGCGGTCTATACCCCTGGCCTGCTGCTTACACATTGAGACACGGCAGAGATATTAAGATTTTGAGGGCGCAAAAGCATGAAGGCGTAGTAAACGAATACCCTCCCGGCAGTTTTGCGGGAGTTGTAAAAGGTCTCGGTTTTTTAGTAACTACCGGTGATGGCGTGCTGCTCGTGGAAGAGCTTCAGGCATCAGGTAAAAAACGGACGAAGGCCTTAGATTATTTAGCCGGTCATAATATAAATAAAGGAGAACTTTTTGCTGATGCCTTACAGCGTTGAACAACCGACTAAAATAAAAAAGCGAATTTTCATTGGGTTACTTGCAGCAAGCGCTATATTGATTTTGGTTATGATATTTGCAGGTGTTTTTATTTATTATAATAAAATGGGAAATTGGTATAGATACGTATTACTATTCATTGTGATGTCTATGAGCTTGTTTCTCATAATCATGAGTATAGGCCTTGCAGCAGTTGTTATGACACTTCTACAGGCTAAAAGTTTTTTCGGATTTCAAGATTTAATGAACCGATCAATACGCTTACTTTTTCCGCTGGCAATACTGCTCGGCGGGATACTGCACATCCCAAAAGATTTGATAAAAAGTTCTTTTATAGAAGTGAATAACAAACTTGTTCAAACAAGGACCATGAATATCCCACCTAGCAAGGTATTGATTCTAGCCCCTCATTGTCTGCAAAGATGGGATTGCAACTTTAAAATAACTGCCGATGTTTCAAATTGCAGACATTGCGGGCGCTGTGACATCAACGACCTTTGGGAGCTAAGCCAAAATAAAGGTGTAAACCTTGCGGTAGTAACAGGGGGAACCCTTGCCAGAAAAATGGTGGCAGATCATAAGCCACGAGCAATAGTTGCAATTGCGTGTGAAAGAGATTTGACAGATGGCATACTTGATATCAACTCGATTCCTGTAATCGGTGTATTAAACATAAGGCCCGAAGGTCCGTGCAAAAATACTAAAGTTAGTGTTAATAAAGTAGCTGAAGCTGTTAATTTTTTTATTAATGGAAACAGTTTCAACATAACCGGAAGGAGTAATCAGCAAATTGGTAAGCCCTCGAGAACTGGCGCTTAAGGTACTACTTGAGTGGCAAAAAGGTTTTTACAGCAACATAAGCCTCAACAAACACCTGACAAATGCTGTATCCTCAAAAGATAGGGCTTTGGCAACTGAGTTGACTTATGGCGTGATCCAAAACAAGCTCAAGTTGGACTATATAATTTCACATTTTTCCAAATTAAAGATAGAAACCTTGTCCCCGTCAGTTATCAACATATTGAGATTGGGGATCTATCAGCTCGTCTTTTTAGACAAAATACCAGATTTTGCGGCTGTCAACGAATCGGTTAATCTGGCAAGGAAATTTGATAACAGAGGTTCAGCTAACTATGTAAATGCCGTCTTGCGCAACGTTTCTAGAAAAGTGGATAAACTTGACTATCCTGAAAGACAAACTGATCTGTTTAGGTATCTTTCCGTAACTTACTCTTTTCCGTTGTGGCTGGTTAAGCGTTGGGTAGACATTTTTGGGGCGTCTTTTGCCGAACAACTATTGAAATCACTAAATGAAAGGCCCAAATTTTGTGTCAGACTCAATACACTTAAGGGAAGTTGTGAACAACTAAAGTCACGGCTGATTGCAGAAAATGTAAAATTTAGAGATGGATTTTACCTCGATGAGGCAATATATTTAGAAAGTGGATTACCTGTTACCGGCCTAGAAAGTTTTAAGAGCGGATTAATACAGCCACAAGATGAAAGTTCCATGCTGGCCGCAATAGCGCTTGGCGTAAAGCCGAATGAGATAGTGTTGGATGCAGCCGCTGCACCTGGCGGTAAAACAACACATATGGCACAAATCATGGAAAACGCTGGCTCAATTGTATCATGGGACATTCATCCCCATAGGGTCAAACTAATTCAGGAAACGTGCAGGCGTCTCGGTGTGACAATAGCAAAAGCCTATGTGAAAGACATTTCTATCCTCGATGATATGTATTATGATAAGTTTGACAGGGTCTTAATTGATGCTCCGTGTTCTGGTTTAGGAGTGATAAGGAGAAAGCCTGACATAAAATGGTCGAAATCCGAGGCCGATTTGCATACATTGAATAAAAAACAATATGAGTTGTTAAGCACATGCTCACGGTATGTTAAACCAAACGGCATACTCGTTTACAGCACGTGCAGTGTGGATCCAGAAGAAAACGAAAGAGTAGCATTAAAGTTTTTGGATGAACACAAAAACTTTTCATTTGATGATATTACACCTCATTTGCCGAAAAAATTGAGGTCAGAGGTAAAGAAGCCAACAGGATATATCCATTTTTATCCCAATGTACACAAAATAGACGGATTTTTTATTACAAGGCTGAAAAGAATTTATTGAGTAGGGAAGAAGCATGAAAATAAATCTCAAAGGGATGTCAATCGATCAACTGGAAAAATTTACAACTGAGATGAATGAGCCCGCCTACAGGGCGAAACAGATATTTCGTTGGATTTACAACAAAGGAAAGACACAATTTGACGAAATGACGGATCTCCCTGGTGAGCTAATTGTAAAATTAAAACAGAGTGCCACAATAGGAACTATTAAAATAAATAAAAAATACCCGTCTTTTATCGATGATACGGTAAAATATGTTTTTCTGTTGGAAGACGGTAATCTAATTGAAGGCGTAAAGATGAAGTATTCTTTCGGTATAACTGCATGTATCTCAAGTCAGGTTGGATGCGGTATGGGTTGTTCTTTTTGTGCATCTACAGTTGGAGGTTATGTCCGTAACCTGAGATGTGGCGAGATGGTAGACCAAATAATAATGATTCAACAAGACAGCGGGGAGAAAGTGAGCCGGGTTGTAGTTATGGGTAGCGGGGAGCCTTTATTGAATTATGATGAACTCATTAGTTTACTCAGGATATTGAACTCTGACATGGCATTTAATATTAGTTACAGAAAAATTACCGTATCAACCTGTGGAATAGTGCCTGAGATAAAAAGGCTTGCCAATGAGAATCTGCCGATCACTTTGGCAGTATCCCTTCATGCTCCTGATGACTCTATAAGGAATAAGCTTATGCCAATAAATAAACGCTACTCAATTTTACAATTGTTAGATGCATGTAAATATTATATAATTAAGACAAAAAGGCGTGTGACATTTGAATATGTGCTTATTGACGGTATAAATGATTCGCCTGAATGTTCCTTTAAACTTGCAGGGCTTCTAAAAGACCTTTTATGTCATGTCAACCTTATTCCCCTGAATCCAGTTAAAGGATTTGATTATGCCAAAAGCAATCCTGAAAAAGTCAAGGCGTTCCAGAAAGTCCTTGAAAAGGCGGGAATAAGCGTTACAATCAGGCGGGAATTGGGAGCAGATATTGAAGGTGCATGTGGCCAGTTGCGCAGAAGTCTTTTGATGAGGTGAAGTAATGATAAGCTGTGTAAAAACCGATGTTGGAAGAGTAAGGTTCAACAACGAGGATGCATTTTATTTTCCTTCAAAGGAGAGTAAGTTGCCTGCTCTCTTTATAGTGGCCGATGGGATGGGAGGACATGTAGGCGGCGAAGTGGCAAGCAATATTGCCGTTAAAGAAATATCAAGCTATGTTAACTCATGCATGGAGAAACCATCTAATAGTAAGCGTATCAAACAGATTTTAAAAGATTCTTTTATAAAAGCCAACTCGGCCATCCTGGATCAAATTTCAAAGAGCGGGCATCTTAAAGGCATGGGTACAACTGCTACCGTTGTGTTGGTACATAATCACAGATTATTCATTGCCCACATAGGAGATAGCAGAGCTTACAGAATAAGAGGTGAAAAGATCGAGCAATTAACAAAAGACCATTCATTAGTTTGGGAATTAATGGAACAAGGAAGAATTACATGGGAAGAGGCGTCTAATCATCCCATGAAAAATGTAATTACGAAAGTCCTGGGTACAAGTGAAGAGCCTGAGCCTGATATACACGAGTTTGATTTAAAAAATGGTGACACAATCATCTTGTGTAGTGATGGGCTGACAAATATGATAGATGATGATTTCATAAGGCAGATAGCAAGTAAAGCAAGCCCCGAAGAAGCGGTAGAAAGGTTGATAAGAGAAGCAAATTCGAATGGTGGTTTAGACAACATTACTGTAGGTATAATCAAAACAGATTAGTGCAGGGGGTTTGAAATAATGATTGGTAAGAACTTAGGTAACAGGTATACTATTTTGGAGGAAATAAACGGTGGCGGCATGGCTTTTGTTTACAAAGCCAAATGTACGCTTTTGAACAGAATAGTGGCTGTTAAAATTTTAAAACCGGAGTTTTCCGAAGATGATGATTTTGTAAGGAGATTCAAGAGAGAGGCACAGGCGGCTGCAAGCCTGTCACATCCAAATATTGTAGGTATCTACGACGTGGGAGAAGAAGATGGGCTGTATTATATAGTTATGGAATACGTTGAAGGCAAGACATTAAAGGAATTGATTAAAGAAAACATGAAATTACAGCCCTTACAAGTACTAGATTATGGCATACAAATATGTGAGGCGCTGGAGTGTGCTCATAAAAACAGAATAATCCATAGAGATATAAAATCTCAAAACATAATGATTACGTCAGATGGAAGGGTTAAAGTTACCGATTTTGGTATTGCACGGGCTGCTACAAGTTCAACGATTACCAACACTGGTAACATTTTTGGGTCTGTCCACTATTTTTCTCCGGAACAGGCTAGTGGAGATGAAGCAGATGAACGCTCAGATATATACTCAGTTGGCGTAGTACTATATGAGGCTTTCTGCGGAAGACTTCCGTTTGAAGGGCAGACTCCCGTCGCAGTAGCTCTTAAACAAATTCAACAACAGCCCAGCCCTATTTCGGACATTGTCCCTAGGTTCCCCCGAGCGCTTGATTTAATTGTAAGAAAGTGTATGGCAAAATCCCCTGAAGAAAGATACCAGAGCTCAACTGAGCTGCGAAAAGAGCTTGAAAAAACATCAATTGATCCCATAGTATTGAATTATAACCAGGCAGATATGGCAGAAACTCTCGTGCTTGATGACATATCTAATCAACAATTGCGGTCAAACCTGCAAAAAAATAACAAACCAAAAAAAAATACCATGCGGATTGTAGGGATTGTTGCACTTGCAGTTTTACTTTTTGCCGTTTTTTCTTATCTTGGGGCAGCAGTGGCAAGAAGATATTTCGAAGTTCCGGAAGTGTCTGTCCCGAATGTAATAGGGCTTTCCGAAGAAGAAGCTGCTAAAAAACTGGCTGAAAAAGGTCTGAAATTTGAAGTAGTAGATAGAATATATGATTCCACACCTTTGGGTGAAGTAATTGATCAGGATCCAAAGGGTGGAGATATAGTAAAAGTTAATCACCCGGGTATCAGTTTAGTTGTGAGCAGAGGCCCTAAGAGAAGCTTAGTCCCTGGAGTTATAGGGTTTACCGAACAAGATGCAGTTTCTATGATAAGAAATGAAGGTTTTACGGCTAATATATTGAGGGAATACTCCGATGATGTACCCGAGGGTGTAGTTATTCATCAAAACCCTCGAGAAGGTATTCAAATTGATGAAGGTAATGTTATCGATATTACCGTCAGTATGGGGCCGGAACATAAACAGGATAACGTACCAATTTTAATCGGCAAAACATTAGACGAAGCAAAGGCTATTTTGGAGGAACAAAAAATACCTATAGGAGAAATATCAAAAAAGCCGAGTGAGGCCCCGGAAAATGTTGTAATAGAACAGGATCCTAAACCGGGTGAAAGCCTTTCTAAGGAAGATGCTGTTCATCTGGTTATAAGCAGCGGGCCGATACAAATGCAAACAATCAAGCTTGATATTCCGTTACCAACTAGTCCGGATAGTTTCTTGATCAGGATTGTTGTCACAGATGAACTTGGCTCCAGGGAAGTTTATTCAGAAACACATGAACCCGAGGACAGCCCCTTGAAGGTAAAAATTGAGGGTGCTGGGACGATGAATGTTGAGGTGTGGTGTGATGATACACTCCTACACAAAAGGGATTATTGATAGATATGTTTTTAAGGAGAAGTGATGATTTTGGTTAAAGTGGCGCCATCTATTTTATCAGCTGACTTTACAGTTCTGCTGGAAGAAATAAAAAAAGTTGAATCAGCCGGAGCAGACTATCTGCACATCGATGTGATGGACGGGCATTACGTGCCGAATATTACGATAGGTTATCCTGTAGTATCTTGTTTAAAGGGCAGGACACATCTGCCGTTAGACGTACATTTAATGGTTGAGAATCCGGAAAGATTTGTAAAATCTTTTGCAAAAGCCGGTGCTAGTATACTTACTGTTCATGTAGAGGCGGCAGTACACATTCACAGTGTACTGCAAATGATCAAATCACTCAATGTTGTACCCGGGATTGCCTTAAATCCGTCTACCCCTTTAAGCAGTCTTGAATATATACTGGAAGATGCAGGGGTGGTGCTTTTGATGAGTGTTAACCCAGGGTTTGGGGGGCAGAAGTATATCCCGCAAATCACGGAAAAGATAAGAGCTCTGAGAAAGATGATTGATGAAAGAGGGTGTAATGTTTCGATTGAAGTTGACGGTGGGGTCAACGAACGTAATGCATATGAAATAATAAGCGCTGGAGCAGAAATATTAGTTGCCGGTTCTGCCATTTACAATTCCAATTGCCCAGCAGAAGTTATACAGAAAATGAAATCTGTCAATGAATAGAAAACCCCGAATGGGGTTTTTTTGTATCACAAAACCATTTTAGTGAATATAATGTTTTATGAGGGAATTTTGCCGCTCAGGGGGTGGTTTGGTGTGGAATCGTCTGAATATTAAGAACATACTCGGCGCTACGGCAATCATTACAGGTGGGGCTATTATAATTATCAATATTCCCAACTGGATATGGATGTTTGCTATTGGCGGGTTTTTAGTATGGTTTGGGGTTACATTGTTTTCAACTCACCCATAAGGAGGAAAGTGAAATGAGAATTTATGTGTTAAAACTTCCAAAAGGTTTAAGCAACATAGTAAAAAAAATCCTCGGTCTTTTTCATCATGATCAACAATAAAAACAATGATGTAAAAAGCGTGCTTTGCACGCTTTTTAATCTGTCCTACTGACTTTTCCGGAACGCAGGCACCTGGTACATACGTTTATCCTTTTTACATGACCGTCTAAATTAACCTTTACCCGGCGGATATTCGGAGCCCATACTCGTTTTGATTTTATATGGGAATGGCTCAACTGTATGCCCTTTCTGGGGAGTTTGCCACAAATTTCACACTTAGCCACTGTCACACCTCCTTAGCACAACGATATTTTATCACATAAATTATTTACCTGCAATAAAATAGAAATGATGGTGTAAAATATTATTGAGCAAAAATTTACCTGACTTAAAAAACCTGAAAAATGCTTTAAAAAATTACAGGTGTTAAAAAAACTTTAAAAATATAATATAATTGTATATGAGCTGATAAAGTATTTACATAATATAAAGTTGCACGCTGGCTTATAGATTATTGAGGATATCGTTTTGAAAGGAGGCAATTACTTGAAAACAATTCTGAAGAATAATCTCGGTGATGTTGAAGTATCGAAGGAAGTTATCGCACTTATAGCAGGTAATGCAGCAATGGAATGTTATGGCCTTGTGGGAATGGCTTCACGCAAGATGAGCGATGGTATAACAGAACTTTTAGGTAAGGATAATCTAGGAAAAGGAGTGGAGATTCACGTAGACGGAGATGCATTTTCTGTGGACTTATACATCATAGTACAATATGGGACTAAGATTAGTGAAGTCGCAAATAACATAATTGAAAAGGTTTATTTTACATTAGGTAATTTATTGGGAGTAAATCCGGATAAAGTAAACGTAATAGTTCATGGTGTCAGGATAAAGTAATATACAGGGGGTTCATACTTTGGTAATTCAAAAACTGGATGGAAAGTTGCTGAAGAATGCCATTATTCATGGGGCAGTGGTACTAAAAAACAATAAAAATCTCGTGGATTCGCTTAATGTGTTTCCGGTGCCTGATGGTGATACTGGGACGAATATGTCACTTACTATGGATCAAGCTACTGAAGAGCTCAAAAGACTATCATCCGACGATTTGAAAAAAGTAGCAGATGCTGCTGCTTGGGGTTCTTTGATGGGTGCACGTGGTAATTCAGGGGTTATTTTGTCTCAATTGTTCAGGGGTTTTGCACAGGGAATCTCTTCGAAAAAGCGTAGCTTGTCAGCGGTTGACTTGGCAATGGCATACAAAACAGGTGTTGATGCGGCTTACCGTGCTGTAATGAGACCTGTAGAAGGTACAATACTGACTGTTGCCAGAGAAACATCTGAAAGGATGCTAGCGGAAGCCAAGCATACTAAAGATATTTCAGTTCTGCTCGAGAAAATAGTTGATTACGGTGAAAAAGTACTTGAAAAGACACCGGAAATGTTACCTGTATTAAAAGAAGCCAGGGTAGTCGATGCAGGAGGCAAAGGCCTGGTATTTATAATGAAAGGCTTTCTTGATGTTATCAGAGATCCGCAGATACGGCTGCATTCTGATACTTACGAAATTGAACAACCATCACAAGCGTCAAATACTTCGATTATTGAAACTGATACTAAAATTGACAAGATCTATTGTACCGAACTTTTTGTAAGGGGTAGAAATATCGATATAGAAGGATTTAAGATAAAACTCCAAGAACTAGGAGACTCACTCGTTGTAGTTGGCACAGATGATTTAGTTAAGATCCATGTCCATACGAATCACCCCGGGCAGGTGTTAGAAACTGCGATAGTGCATGGTGAGCTTTCAAAAGTTAAAATTGATAATATGAAGTTACAACATCAAACACTAGTTGATAAGCCGAGTGAAGAAGACATGCGGAATGTAGATGATAAGTATGATGTCAATGGGCACAATATCACACAACAAGGACACATTAACACACAACAACATAAAGATATAAGTATTATTGCTGTATCTCAAGGTGATGGGCTCAATGCAATATTCAGAAGTATGGGTGCATATGTTATAGAAGGCGGTCAAACAATGAATCCAAGCACAGAAAACATATTATCAGCTATTAAAGAGCACGAGAGCAAACATACAATAATACTTCCAAACAACAAAAATATTATATTGACTGCTGAACAGGTTAAAAATCTAAGTAATAGGGATATACATGTAATTCCTACAAAGACAATACCTCAGGGCATAGCGGCCTTGCTTTCTTTTAATCCTGAAATCTCTATCGAACAAAATGTTTCAAATATGAGTGAAAGTATTAAATCTGTTGTTACTGGAGAGGTTACATATGCTGTCAGAGATTCAGCGTGGAATGGAACAAAGATCAAGCAAGGGGATATTTTAG
Source organism: Tepidanaerobacteraceae bacterium (assembly GCA_050949725.1). Lineage (GTDB taxonomy): Bacteria > Bacillota > Thermosediminibacteria > Thermosediminibacterales > Tepidanaerobacteraceae > JBMNGH01. The sequence continues at coordinate 247,786 of JBMNGH010000001.1, read as the reverse complement.
GAATTCAAGATGGCAAGCTATTATATGTAGGCAAGGCTCCGAAAAAGGTAATGGATGATTTGGTAAGTAATATGGTCAAAGACAGAGATGGCGGCATTATTACTATTTACTACGGAAGTGAAGTTGAATCATCAATAGCTGAACATACAGCCGATACATTGATGAAATCTTATAAAAACTTTGATGTGGAGTTTTATGATGGGGGGCAGAGCTTGTATTATTATATCATTTCTGTTGAGTAAATAAATGGAGTGATAAATTTGTTAGATCTCTCGGCAAAACTACATACTTTGAAGGGAATTGGGCCGGCAAGGGCCCGATTATTTTTAAAGCTTGGTATTGAAAAAGTGGATGACTTGCTATATTTTTTTCCCAGAGATTATGTTGATTTGACACCTTTGAATTTTAAGAACAGCACAGAAAATAAAAATGGGGCCTTTTTATGTACTGTTAAGGCTAAGGCGTATACAAAAAGGATAAAACCGGGGGTGCGTATTTCGAAGCTGCCGGTCACGGATGGAAAAAATGACGGCTATGCGGTCTTCTTCAACCAGCCTTTTATTGTGAATAATTTTTACAAGGGTCAACGATTGCTATTAATCGGCAAAACAAAAAAAATATATGGTGAGTTCCAGATTAACAGCCCCGAGTGGATAGATTTTAGAGACGTTAAGGAAGTACCTCGAATACTACCGGTATATCCGTTGACAAAAGGCTTGTCGCAAAAAATTGTCAGAAAAACTACAAAAAATGTGGTCGATAGTATAGACAACATTGAAGAAATTTTACCGGAAGTAGTTTTAAAAAAATATAGCCTTATGAGTTTGACCGATGCACTGAGAAGTATTCATTTTCCAAAGGATTTCAATATGCTAAAAAAGGCGAGACACAGACTTGCTTTTCAAGAATTTTTGACTTTTCAGCTTTCCTTAGGTTTGGTCAAGCAGCACTTATTGGGCACTAATAGGATTAATTATTACCATAATACTGATCTGACCCTTTTTATTTCAGGGCTACCATTTAAACTGACTTCCGGCCAAAAAAAGGTATTGAGAGATATAGTAGATGATCTAAAAAAGGATAAAAATATGAATAGGCTCATTCAGGGCGATGTGGGTTGTGGGAAAACTGTCGTTGCATGTGCAGCGTTATTTCTGGCTGCAAAAAACGGTTATCAAGGCGCTATGATGGCCCCGACTGAAATTTTAGCAGAACAACATTTTTTAACATTAAAAAAATTTTTATGCCCACATAATATAAAAGTAGAAATTCTTAGGGGAGGAATGCCTAATAAAGAGAAAAACCTTATCCTACATGGAGCAAAAAACGGCACAGTAGATATAGTAGTAGGGACTCATGCATTGATCCAAAAAGATGTGCATTTTAATAAGCTTGGAATGGTTATTACTGATGAACAGCACAGGTTTGGAGTGAAGCAGCGTGAAGCTTTTATAAAAAAAGGGCAGTTGCCTGATGTGCTTGTAATGAGTGCCACACCGATTCCCAGGACGGTAGCCCTGGTTCTGTATAGCGATCTGGATATATCTACCATAGAGGTGATGCCTGATGGAAGGAAGACTGTGGAGACTTATGTTGTAGGGAAAAAAATGCAAGCCAGGGTATATGATTTTATGGCCAGGGAAGTCAAAAGCGGCCATCGAGCATATGTAGTTTGCCCGGCTGTTGAAGATAATCAATTGGATCTGGCAAATGTGCTCAACTTGCAAAAGTATCTCAAACAAAATTATTCAGAGATAAAGACTGAAATACTACACGGTAGATTAAAGCCGGACGAAAAAGATGAAGTAATTGAAAGATTTATCAGTGGTCAGACACAAGTAGTTATTGCTACGACTGTCATAGAAGTAGGTGTTGATGTAGCTAATGCAACATTGATGATTATAGAGAATGCGGAAAGGTTTGGACTCGCACAGCTCCACCAGCTGAGAGGAAGGGTAGGAAGGAGCAGTTTAAAATCTTATTGTATATTAATATCTGACTCCAAGGATAATAATGCGAGAGAGAGACTTATCTTTCTTATGAAATGCCATGATGGTTTTGAAATAGCTCAAAAAGACTTGGAATTAAGGGGCCCCGGGGAATTTTTGGGGTATAAACAGCATGGATTTGGTCAATTTAAAACTGCTAATATGTTAGACAATATACAAATACTTGAGCAAACAAAAAATTTGTCAAAGAAAATTTTGGAAAAAAATTGTCTCTCTTTACCTGAATATCGAAACTTACATAGCGCAATCAAAGATACAATTAATTTATAAACCAATACATCCATTGGTTCATGAGGCATATTGTTCTAGTATATAGATGTCGCCTCGGGTTATATTATAAGTACTAAAGTAAAGGAGGTGAAACTTGAAATGGCACAAGGTCAAAAGAGAAATAAACTTGTTGTTCCCGAGGCAAATAGGGCGATGGAACAGTTTAAGTCTGAAGTTGCAAGAGAAGTTGGAATCACCGCTCCTCCAGATGGCTATTGGGGTAACTACTCGTCTCGCGATTGTGGTGCTGTTGGAGGCCATATGGTAAGAAAAATGATCGAGGACTACGAAAGGCGTTTGAGTGGTGGAGGCACAACTCAATAAAATAAAAAAAAGAACAGGCTCGTTTATCGAGTCTGTTCTTTTATGTATAAATAATGCCTTTGGTTAAAATAAAAGGAACCTTGTTGTTCCACAATAAATGCCGGCAGGCATTCTGCCGGCATTGGGAGAGGAGAAACCGGAGGAAGAGCTTATGGGGAAAGTATTATTTACATTTGATATTATGGACAAAAATATGAATAATATTCATAAAAACTGGATTTTCATAAAATTATTTTTGTTATTTTAAACCTTGTCTCAATATGTTAGAATAGTGCTGTGGATTTGTGAGGTGATTTTCAATTGAGAATAACAGGGGGGATTTTAAGGGGCAGGAAGCTCAAGGCACCCAAAGGAAAAAAAACAAGACCAACATCAGACTTAGTAAGGGAGTCTTTGTTTAACATAATTGGATTAAAGATAATAAAGTCTGTTTTTTTAGATGCATATGCTGGATCCGGGGCTGTAGGAATAGAAGCTTTGAGTAGAGGTGCGTCCCTTGCGGTATTTATAGACAGCAGTAGAAATGCCGTCAACTCAATCAGACAAAACCTTATGTCTTTAAATCTTATGGATAGGTCATTTGTTATATGTGATAGTGTATTTAGAGGTTTGTCTAAGCTAGTGATAAGTGGTTATTCTTTTGATATTATTTTTATCGATCCTCCATATGGAAAAAATCAAATACAGCCTTGTTTAGAATTGATACAAAGAGCAGTTCTGTTAAAACCGGACGGGCTTATGGTTGTTCAATCCGATGTCGGTGATCATTATGAGCATAAAGGGTTTTTATGTTCCAAAACAAAAAAATACGGAAGGACTCAAATATCTTTTTTGGTCAGGGAGTGATTATTGTGCAGATAGGAATATATCCGGGTAGCTTTGATCCAATTACTTATGGTCACTTAGATATTATTGAAAGAAGTGCCAAACTTTTTGACAAACTTATTGTGGCCGTTTTGTCAAATCCTCAAAAAGAACCTCTTTTTTCTATAGATGAAAGAATGAAAATGATTGAGGATTCTGTAAGTCATATACAAAATGTTGAAGTGGACAGTTTCAACGGCTTGTTGATTGAATTTGCCATGTTAAAAAAAGCAAGGGTGATAGTAAAAGGTCTGAGAGCCGTGTCTGATTTTGAATATGAACTCCAAATGGCTTTGATGAATAAGAAACTGAATGAAAATATAGAGACAATTTTTATTATGACGAACAGCAAATACTCATATTTAAGTTCAAGTATAGTAAAGGAAGTTGCAAGACTGGGTGGGTGTGTCGGAGATTTGGTTCCACCTGTAGTAGGTATAACCCTTAGGGAAAAGTTTGCCAATTTAAATAATAATTTATGAGGAGGTACTACTATGCAATGTTATAAAATTATTGAGGAGCTCCAGAATATCATCAGCGATGGTTCCAAAGTGCCATTTTCCAATAAAGTGATTTTAAGTCAAGAACAGTTATTTGATATGATCGATTCACTTTTAAGGGCTTTACCAGATGATCTGAAAACTGCCCAGCGGATATCCGAAGATCGGAATACAATTTTAGCAGAAGCCCAAAACGAGAGAGATATGATAGTTAAAGAGGCAAAGCAAACAATAGAAAAAATGGTTAACCAAGAAGAAATAACCAGGCTTGCCCGTGAAAAATCTGATCAAATAATCTCATCCGCAAAGCTGACAGCCAGAGAAATTCGTGCTGGTGCCGCCGACTATGCAGATGAGATATTGGAAGACTTAGAGGAGCGTTTGACAATGATTTTAGAAACCGTTAAAAAGGGGCGTGAAGAGCTAAATCAAAAAAAGTAGTTACTTTTTAACAACCTTAAATCCGATTACTTCTAAACCCCTTAAAACATGAATCAAAACTGAAATAAATAACATAAACAAAAACAGTATGATAAATACTTTAGATGAAGCCTTAAACATTGACATCCAGCTTTGGGATGTAGGCTGCGGCGATAAACCGAAAGCTGGGAGGGCGACAGAGTTAAAGCTATTTATGGGAAGCATCATGAGTACATATGTGGTTGCCCCTGCTAAAAAAGCATGTAAGATTCTCGCATAGATGTAAGGCATCAATCTAATTTTAGTATCGCTAACCATGCTCATTACCTGAAAGTGGACGGAAAGTCCGCTCCATGCTATTATGCTGCTTGCGAGGATAACTTTTTGTATTAACGGTGCAGGTGACTGGCTGGCAATTTGAGTTCCAAGAGTTATTTCAAAAAAACCGCTTACTATTGCCGGCGAAAGACTCTCATCCAGCCCGAAGATATTAAGGAACATATTTATTACAGGGTGTATTGCGTTAATAAAACCTGTGGCGTTTATTATCTTGATGATAACAGAAAAAAGGATTATAAATCCCAGAATGATAAACATTGAATTAATGGAGTCCTTTATGCAATCTCCAATAAGTTGGCCAAATGACCTATTGTCCTGCCGACGTGCACGTAAAAGTTCACGGGCAGCTTTTATTATTAAGCTTTCACGTTTCCTTGATGAAACAGGCGTTGTTGCGTCATATTTTTTTGCATGATAACGCATGATTAGACCGAGTATTAATGAAGAAATATAGTGCGAAATAGCTATTATGGTACCTAGACGGACGTCTTTAAACATACCGACTGCAACTGCGCCCACCATAAACAAAGGATCGGCTGTGTTTGTAAAGGATATGAGACGTTCTGCTTCTATCGTATTGCATAGCCCTTTTTTTACAATCTTTCCCGTCAACATCGCACCTACTGGATAACCACTGGCGAGTCCCATGGCCATGACAAACGATCCTGAGCCGGGAACATTAAACAGTGGCCTCATAAACGGTTCTAGTAAAACGCCCATAAAGTGTACAACACCCAACCCCATCAGAAGCTGTGCCCCTATAAAGAAGGGGAGTAGAGCGGGGAGCACAATATTTAACCATACATCGATACCTTTTACTGCCGATTCGAAGGCTTCTTCGGGGAATCTAATAATTGAGATAGTTATGATTACCGCTAAAGCTGGCAATAGCATTTGTCTTAGTTTATATATTTTATCATTTGATAATTTAAAATTCATCCTTTTGGCCCCCTGTTTTATTATCCGTTCTTTTTTATATAATATATATTGTCAAAGACGATTTTATATTCTTTTTACAGGGTGATGGCTTTATGAAAAGACCTGTTATTGGGCTGGCCCTCGGCTCTGGTGCGGCAAAGGGTTATGCACATATTGGCGTACTCCAGGTTCTAGAAAGAGAGAATATATCGATTGACATAATAACTGGCTCAAGCATAGGAAGCCTGATTGGAGCTTTATACGCGGCCGGATTGGCCCTGGATGAAATTGAGTATCTTGCAAAGAATACTAAACGGCGGCAGTGGGTTGATATTTCAATCCAAAAAATGGGTTTTGTTGCAGGCAATAAAATCGAATCCCTGATAAGATCTTTGATACAAGACAAGAATTTTGATGAATTAAAAATACCGTTAGGTGTTATTGCAACAGATTTATTATCAAAAGATAGTGTTTTAATAACAGAAGGAAATGTAGCTGAAGCAGTTAGAGCAAGTATTTCAATCCCGGGCATTTTTAATCCTGTCACAAAAGGCAATAGACTGTTGATAGATGGTGGAGTGCTTGAAAGGGTTCCTGGTAGAGCTGCCAGGTTGATGGGAGCAGATATCGTAATAGGTGTAGAGCTAGGTTTTGATGATAACAAAAGGATAAAAAATATTTATGATGTTCTTTTTTCTACATTTGATGTGATGGGAAGAGAAATCCAGTCATTAAAAAAATACGATTGTGATATACTGATAACACCGGAGCTTTTTAACATAGCTCCTATGGATTTCAATAAAGCTGAAAAAGCCATTGATGAAGGCCAAAATTCCGCCAAAAAGATGATCACGAAGATACTACAGATTATTCAAAAGGCAGGTGTAACGTGATGCGAATCCGTTCATATTCCTTAAACAGACGTTTGCTGACACTTGTGATAATAATAGTCGCACTAGTAGCTTCAAATTACTTTTTAAGCCGAAATTACACTGTTGTTGCACCAGGTGCTACTGTAAACCTAAGAGAAATTGTGTCCGTCGAGTCGGGTTCAAAAGAAGGAGAGGGTTCTTTTTTTTTGACAACTGTATCAAGCAGGCCTTTGAACATTCCTCTGTTTATCCATGCAGCTTACAGTCCTCATGTAAATATAATAAAACGTGAAAAAATGATTCCGCCAGGATGGACAATAAAAGATTATTTGAATTATATGAAGAGTTGGATGGAAGAAAGCCAAAAAATAGCAGAGGTAGTTGCTTTGAGAAAAGCCGGCTATGAGCCAAAAATTTTGGGCGAAGGTGCACAAATTGTAGGAATAATGGATGAAAGCCCGGCAAAAGGAAAATTATTTCAAGGGGATATAATTAAGAAAGTGGATAATAAAGACATTACTATAGCAGACGAAGTCGTAAAGAATATATCAGCAAGAGCCGTGGGTGATGTGGTCCAACTCCAGGTGGAGAGGCAAGGCGAACTTGTAAACGTTTCTGTTCCAACAATAGAGAGCAATAACCAGGAAGGTCAAACAATTATTGGAATTTATATAACAACACTAAACTGGAAACCTGTCTTACCTCTGGAAATTCGAATAAATACTGGAAATATAGGTGGGCCTTCGGCAGGTAGTATGTTTGCAATGGAGATTTTAAATCAACTATCAAGCAAAGACCTGACAAAAGGGAAAAAAGTAGCGGGCACCGGTACAATCGGTTTAAATGAGCGAATAGGAGAAGTCGGTGGGGTCAAGCAAAAGATAATTGCTGCCAATAGAGATGGAGCTCAAATATTCTTCGTGCCTGAAAACAACGCTGCTGAAGCAAAGGAGGCCTCAAAAGGGCTGAGTATCAATGTTGTACCTGTTAAACACTTAGATGACATGCTTCATTATCTTGAATCTTTGTAATATATCACCTTTTTTCTCATATCAGCACCACCTATTTTATATGCAGGGTTTTTAAATGCAAGAGAATAGATATCATATGCGAGTACATCAGTATTCAACATTTTTTTAGCGTTGTCGTTGAGGAGACTGAAGTCTGAAGCCCTGCTTAAAATAGGCAAACATGATCTTTTTTTAATCTGTTTGAGTATTTTAGCACCTTTTGTAGAAAGGCCAAGAACTCTAAAATACATGGGTTTTCTGCTTGCTACTAAGTCTTTCCTGACATTTAGCAATATGTGTGTTAATATACGGCTAACTTTTGTTTCGGGGTATCTTTTGGTTTTTATTGCAGATATTAGCTGTTCCAGACTGGAACTTACGATCGACGCCTTTTTAATTCGATTTTCAAGCCCTTCTCCCACATCAAAAAACAAATTCAGTTCTTTTATAGGTGTTCTGCGCAGTATGTACAAGATGAATTCCTCGAAATCTTTAATAAAAATTGGGCCTCTACCTAAGGCCATTTCTCTATTGATGATATCAATTGAAGAGTTCGGTAAGCCTCTAATTGTTTTAAAACTAGTTCCACTGTTTTGCATCATAGCATTTCTTATTCCTGTTGCACTTAAAAACCCGTTTATTTCTTTTTTTTCGTGATAATTGGGGCCTTTTCTTATTACCGGAAATATCAAAAATTGTGTTCTTAATTTATTTATCGCTTTCATATATTCAAGGGCTAGAATGAAATTCGGTTTTTTTATGAACTCCTCGATAAGTTTTGTGTCATGCCATGGTTCATGTTTAGAAATATATTCTATTACAGCTTTTTCACGGGCAGTAGGGAAAGAAATACCTTTTTTTAAATATGTTTTTACTAAATTCTTAAACGGTTGGGGCTCATCTGAAAGCAATTTGCTTAAAGTCAAAAACACCTTTTCATGATACTCCTCCACGCCGAAACTTAGACCTGTAACCATCTTGGTTTCAGCTAGGAGCCTGATGGAACTCTCGGCAAATATTTCGGCGGTTGAAGTTGCAAAACATGTGGGGAGTTCCAGGATCAAATCCGCACCACCTTTAAGGGCCATTTCCGCTCTTGACCATTTATCAAAAATGGCGGGGCCTCCACGCTGTACAAAGTTGCCGCTCATGACACAAATTATCCCGTCAGGTTTTATTTCGGCTTTTACTCTGTTTAAATGATACTGATGCCCTAAATGGAAGGGATTGTATTCCGCAATTACCCCAATTATTTTCATTAAATCAACTCCTGACCAACTCATTTATTATTATACCTGTTTATATTATATAATAAAATTAATGATTCATATTATGTTTGTGCTGTAGAAGGATTTTTGTTATATTTGTAGAACTACTTTTTTTGGCTGTAGAAATGTCGATTGCATAAATTTGTGAATAAATGCGCAATCGACCAGCAAAAATGTGGAACATTAAATATAAATGTTATAATGAGAGGGGATATGTTATGGATTTTGTGAAGGAAATCAGGGATAAGGCAAGAGCTGCACACAAAACTATAGTGCTGGCAGAGGGTGAAGATGAAAGGGTAATAAATGCAGCGGCAATCCTAAAACGAGAAAAAATAGTAAATCCAGTCTTACTGGGAAATGAAGAAGAGATCAGAAAAACAGCGCGAGGGATTGATATTTCCGGTATAAAGATTATTGATCCTAGTTTGTCACCGGAGACCGATAAATACGCTTCGCTTTTATATGATCTCAGAAAGCACAAGGGGATGACAAAAGAAAAGGCCATTGAACTTGTGCAGGATTCAGTCTGGTACGGCACCCTTATGGTGAAGAACCATGAAACTGACGGGATGGTTGCTGGTGCTGTCCATGCGACAGGTGATGTTTTCAGGCCTGCCTTTCAAATAATAAAGACCGCCCCTGGTATTAGTGTCGTTTCCAGTGCATTTATTATGATTATTCCGCATAAAGAATATGGTCATGATGGCATAATGCTATTTTCCGACTGTGCTGTCAACCCGAATCCGGATTCCGAACAATTGGCCGAAATTGCCATAGCTTCTGCAAAGACTTGGAAGGCTCTAATTGGCGCAGAACCGAGAATTGCCATGCTGTCTTTTTCAACTAAGGGGAGTGCTCGTCATGAAATGGTTGATAAGGTTGTCGATGCTACAAAACTAGTCAAGGAAAAAGCCCCAGAATTAATCATTGATGGTGAACTTCAATTGGATGCTGCGATTGAGCCAAAAGTAGCTAAGCTGAAGGCACCAAAAAGCCAGGTGGCCGGAAATGCGAATGTGCTGATATTCCCTGAAATTGAAGCTGGTAATATTGGATACAAATTAGTACAACGACTTGCAAAAGCCGAAGCGGTAGGTCCAGTTACCCAGGGATTAGCCATGCCAATAAATGACCTTTCTCGTGGGTGCTCTGTTGACGACATAGTAAATGTTGCTGCAATTACTGCATTGCAGTCAAACGTATAAATTTGAAGGAGGATTTATATAAAAATGAAAGTTCTTGTCATTAATTGTGGTAGCTCTTCTTTAAAGTACCAATTATTTGATATGAAAGATCAAAAGGCAATTGCTAAGGGCCTTGTAGAAAGAATAGGGCTTGAAACTGGGATGCTCAAGCATCAACCTTTAAATAAGGACAAAGTGGAAATAAGTGAAAGCATTCCAAACCACAAAGTTGCTGTCAAAATGATGCTTGACGCGCTTCTCCATGAAGACTATGGTGTTATTACAAAACTCGACGAAATATCAGCAGTTGGCCACAGAGTGGTCCATGGTGCTGAAAAGTTTTCAGGTTCTGTTAAGATCGACGACGAAGTCATGAAAGTGTTAAACGATTGCGCATCGATTGCACCACTTCATAATCCCCCTAATATCATAGGAATTGAAGCGGCTCGTGAACTTCTACCGGATGTACCAATGGTTGGGGTATTTGATACAGCTTTTCACCAGACAATGCCTGCTTATGCATATATCTACGGAATTCCGTATGAACTGTATGAAAAGTATTCGATAAGAAGATACGGTTTTCATGGTACATCCCATAAATATGTTTCGATTAAGGCTGCTGAATTTTTAGACAGGCCGATAGAAGAATTAAAAATGGTTACTTTGCATCTTGGAAACGGTTCGAGTATTACTGCTGTAAAAAATGGTAAGTCAATCGATAACAGCATGGGCTTTACTCCTCTGGAAGGAGTAATTATGGGTACTCGATGCGGAAGTATTGATCCTGCCATTGTATCGTTTTTGATGGAGAAAGAAGGAATCTATTTAAAAGAAATAGACAATTATCTCAACAAAAAATGCGGGGTTTATGGTATATCGGGTGTAAGCAGCGATTTTAGAGATTTGGAGTCTGCTGCAGAAGAAGGTAATCAAAGAGCTAAACTTGCGCTTGATGTATTTGCCTACCAGATTAAACGGTATATTGGGGGATATGCTGCTGCGATGAACGGTCTGGATGTGATAGTATTCACGGGTGGAATAGGAGAAAATTCGATTCTGGTCAGGAAGATGATATGTGACCAGATGGATTATTTAGGAATAAAAATTGATGATGCCAAAAACAATGTCCGTGGCAAACAAGCAGATATTTCTGCAGATGGCAAGACCAAAGTATTGGTTATTCCAACGAATGAAGAATTGATGATAGCACTGGATACCGTTTCACTGATTTAATAGGCTTGACATGGGTAAACTAGGATTATATAATTAGTGTTGATTTGTTTGAGGTGAATCCACGTGAAAATATCCTTGGCCAGAGTAAAGCGGTTTAACGGAAACGTGGAGCAGTTTTGCTTTGAAGAGAAAATAAAACACTTAAAGATTAGAGGCGAAAATCTTAAGTTTACAAAGCCCTTATGTGTTAGAGGTGAAATAGAAAATATCGGAAAAGGAATATTCCAGGCAAGCGGTTTTATAAGTTCGACTGTTGAAGATCATTGTTATAGGTGCTTGAGGCCAATTGAGATTAATATTGATAGGAGTTTCAATATTAAATTTAGTGATACGGCTGTCAGAGAAGAGGATGAAAACGAAGATATAATTCAAATCAATAGCGATGAAATAGAATTCACACCTTATGTCTTAAATGAAATTATATTAAATTGGCCTGGCCAGGTACTGTGCAGCTCTGAATGTAAAGGCCTATGTCCGCATTGTGGTGCAGATTTAAACAAAACAACTTGCGATTGTAAGGATGACCAGATTGATCCCAGGCTATCAATTTTAAAGCAATTTACGAATGAAGATTGAGGAGGTAGAGCAATGGCAAACCCAAAACACAGGGCTTCAAAATCCAAGAGAGGCGGTAGGAGAAGCCACCAAAGGCTTCTGACACCTTCGCTGACTGTCTGCCCTCAATGCCGTGAACCTAAGCTTCCGCATCGGGCATGCCCAAACTGTGGTTTTTATAAAAACAGAGAAGTTATAAAAGTAGAAGCTGAATAGATTTTACCGCTCCCGTGAAAAACTCGCGGGAGTATTTTTATTTTGTACAAATGTTGATTTTACAAAATAAATAATATATACTTTTAATAGTTGCTCCTAACATCAACTATTACCGAGGTGGTTAATTTGAACAAAGAAGGGTTGTCAAAAAAGGAAAGACAGATACTTTTATTAAAAGTTTTGACAGATGACCCTTTCTTAAATGATGAAGAGCTTGCAGAAAAATTCAATGTAAGCATTCAAACGATAAGGCTGGACAGGATGGAACTGAAAATTCCTGAGCTTAGAGAAAGGATTAAGGATGTTGCTAAAAGAAACTACGCTAAGGTCCGTTCAATAGATGTGAAGGAAATCGTCGGCGAACTGGTTGATCTAGAGCTCGATAAGAGGGCAATTTCAATTTTGGAAACCGATCCCAGCATGACCTTTGGCAAATCGAAGGTTGTCAGAGGAGACATCATATTTGCACAAGCAAATTCCCTGGCAATAGCGACAATAGACGCAACGGTTGCCCTCACAGGTGTTGCCAACGTAAAATATAAACTTCCTGTATACTCGGGGCAAAAGCTTGTTGCAAAGGCTGAGGTTACCCGAGTTCGCGGCAACAAAAAATTTGTGTTTGTAAGGATTTATGTAAAGCAGAAAGAAGTTTTTCGTGGAAAGTTTATTTTGGTATCTCTTGATGAAGAGGTGATTTTATGAAAATTATAGTTGATGCGATGGGAGGGGACAATGCTCCTGAAGAGGTTGTGCACGGAGCAATAAAAGCTTCTTCAGAATTGGATGTAAACATAGTGCTTGTAGGTGTTGAACGAGTCATAAAGCCCCTTTTGAATTCAAATACTAACCGCATTGAAGTAGTCAATGCAGAAGAGATTATTTCAAATGATGATTCTCCTGTTAAAGCTATAAGAAGTAAAAAGGATTCATCAATTGTAAAAGGACTTAACCTTTTAAAAGAGCTAAAATGCGACGCTATGGTTTCAGCAGGAAATACAGGGGCTTTAATGGCTGGAGGTCTTTTTATACTAAAAAGGTTAAAAGGCATTGACAGGCCAGCAATTGCTACTATTATCCCAACCAAAAAGGACTTGACATTGCTTCTTGACATAGGGGCTAACAGTGAAGTGAAATCTAAAAATCTTATTCAGTTTGCACTTATGGGTAGCGTATACTCCAGGGAATTGTTAGGGAAAGCAAATCCCCGGATTGGGTTGCTAAACATAGGAGCAGAGGAACAAAAAGGAAACTCTGTGACAAAATCGGCCTACTCAACTCTAAAGCAGGTTCCTGAGATTAATTTTGTGGGAAATGTAGAAGCCAGAGCATTTTTTGACGGCAATGCAGATGTGGTGGTGTGCGATGGTTTTGTTGGTAATGTTTTTATTAAGACCATTGAGGGTTTTGGAAGCTTTGTTTTCGACAAACTAAAAGGCAAAATCAAAAGTAAGCCTACATATGCTTTGGGTGCTTTGCTGCTTAAGCCTGCATTAATCGAAATTAGGAATAATTTAGATTATTCCGAACATGGCGGTGCAATGTTTTTGGGGTTAAACGGTATTTTGATTAAATGCCACGGTTCATCTGATAGAAGGGCAATCCTGAACGGTATAAGAGTTGCCATGAAGTTCGCGGAATCAAATTTAGATGAAAAACTTAGAAAAAGCATTGAGAACGTCCCTGAAGGAGAGATATAGTGTGAAGAACGTAGGTATTACAGGAATAGGTTCATACGTTCCTGAAAAAATTGTATCAAATTTTGAACTAGAAAAAATGGTTGATACATCAGATGAGTGGATAAGGACCAGAACTGGAATATCCTATAGAAGGACAGCAGAAAAGGATGTTACAGCATCAGATCTGGGAACACTTGCTGGAAAAACAGCCCTTTCAAGAGCGGGAATTTCGCCAGAGAATGTTGATCTTATTATAGTAGCATCGGCTACTCCTGACATGATATTTCCCTCAACGGCATGCATAATTCAATATAAAATAGGTGCCACCCGGGCGGCGGCTGTTGATATTCAAGCAGGTTGTACCGGCTTCATATATGCATTGACTTGTGCTGAACAGTTTTTGATTGCGGGAATGTACGAAAATGTACTCATTATAGGTACTGAGGTTTTGTCAAGAATAGTCGATTGGGAGGACAGAAACACTTGTGTTCTTTTTGGAGATGGCGCAGGTGCAGCAGTTGTCAGCCATGTTGAAGGCAATGGTATATTAGCAAGTATACTTGGTGCTGATGGCAGCGGGTCTGAGCTGCTTACCTTGCCGGCGGGTGCATCTAAAGAACCTGCGAGCATACAAACTGTGCTTAATCGGCGCCACTATGTCAAAATGAACGGGAATGAAGTATTCAAATTTGCAGTTAAGATTGTAGAAGAAGCCACATTACAGGTTGCAGAAAAAGCAAAGATCTCGTTGGATGAAATTACACACTTTATCCCTCATCAAGCAAATATAAGAATAATTGATGCGGCAATTAAGAGGTTGGGGATTTCTAAAGACAAAGTTGTAGTAAATCTTCAAAACTACGGAAACATGTCCTCTGCCTCAATACCAGTCGCCCTTGATGAAGCGTATAGTGAAGGAAGAATTAAAAAAGGGGATAAGGTTGTGATGGTTGGATTTGGTGCAGGATTAACGTGGGGAGCCAATATTGTAGAATGGAGTATGTCCTAGGTCGTTTATGCCGGTGGTAATTGTATAAATTACCTTTTCAAAATTATGGAGGAGGCTTTAAATGTTTCGCACAGAAATATGTGAAATTTTAGGAATAGAATATCCAATACTTCAAGGAGGAATGGCCTGGGTTGCTACAGCGGAGCTAGCGGCAGCTGTTTCAAATGCGGGAGGCCTCGGGATCATAGGTGCGGGGAATGCCCCTGCAGATATTGTAAGAGAACAAATAAAAAGAGCAAAAAAGATGACCGAGAAACCATTTGGTGTTAACGTCTATTTCATGTCGCCTTTTGTCGATGAAGTAATTTCAGTTATTATAGACGAAAAGGTAGATGTTATAACTACAGGAGCGGGAAACCCCGCAAAATACATACCTGAGCTTAAAGGTGCAGGAATTAAAATAATTCCGGTAATAGCATCTGTTGCACTAGCGCAGAGACTTGAAAGAATGGGTGTTGATGCATTGATAGCAGAGGGGATGGAATGCGGGGGCCATATTGGCGATTTAACTACAATGGCCCTGATTCCTCAGGTAGTAGATGCGGTAAAAATACCGGTGATAGCTGCCGGCGGGATAGCCGACGGAAGGGGTTTTTTAGCGGCCATGGCACTGGGAGCAAAGGGCATACAAATGGGAACCAGATTTATTTGTACTGAGGAATGTACTGTGCATGAAAATTATAAGGTGTCAATCATTAAAGCAAAAGATAGAAGTACTGTAGTAACGGGTGTCGCTCTAGGACATCCCATAAGGATTTTAAAAAATAAGTTAGCACGCCAATTCTCACAATTGGAACAAACGTGTAAAGACTTAAATGAAATAGAAGCATTCGGAACGGGGAGATTAAGAGCTGCTGCTATCGACGGTGATGTGGAGTTAGGTTCTGTTATGGCTGGTCAAATATCCGGATTGATAAGTGATATAAAGTCAGCTGCTGAAATAATTCAGGAGATCATGTCTGAAGCAAGAAATTTGGTTGACAATCTTAAAAAAGAAAATATTGTGGAGGCACAAGCAGATGGGTAAAATAGCCTTTTTATTTGCTGGTCAGGGTTCTCAATATGTAGGAATGGGAAAGGACATTGCAAACAGTTTTATTACTGCCAAAAGAATTTTTAAAGAAGCTGATGAGGTTTTACACTACAATATTTCAGATATTTGTTTCAATGGGCCTGAAAACAGTCTTATGGAAACAGTTAATACACAGCCTGCAGTTTTGACTCATAGTTATGCTTGTTACTCACTGTTAAAGGAAAAAGGAATCGTTCCCGACATAGTGGCCGGTTTAAGCTTAGGCGAATATTCTGCATTGGTTGCAGCAGGTGCATTAAATTTTAGCGATGCTGTGGTTTTAGTGAGAAAAAGAGGCGAATATATTCAGGATGTAGTGCCTTTAGGGCAGGGTGCTATGGCAGCAATCATTGGAATGAAAGAAGAGGAAGTCCTTGACATATGTAGGGAAGCTGCAGTTTATGGAATAGTTGAACCCGCTAATTTTAATTGTCCCGGTCAAATTGCTGTTTCAGGAGAGACAAGGGCAGTAGAGAGAACAATACGGATTGCAGAACAAAAAGGAGCTAAAAAAGCGGTGAAGCTTCAAGTCAGTGCGCCGTTTCACTCCAGCCTTTTAAAACCTGCAGCGGAAAGGCTTGCCGTAGAACTCGACAGAGTAACCGTCGATGATGCTGAAATTCCGTTTATGTCAAATGTAAGTGCTGACTTTATAAAAAAGGGTATGTCTATTAAACAATCCCTTGTGAAACAGGTATATTCACCGGTTTTATGGGAAGATACCATCAGGAACATGGTTAAAACCGGCGTAAATACATTTATCGAATTGGGACCTGGGAGGACACTGAGCGGTTTTGTGAAAAAAATTGACAAAAAACTTATAACTTTAAATGTGCAAGATATGGAATCATTGAAAAAAACCTTAGATTATTTAGGGGGGTGCAAAAATGAGTTGTTCCGGTAAAATATGTCTGGTAACAGGAGGTTCTAGGGGTATAGGTAAACGCATATGTATTGAATTAGCCAGAGAAGGAGCAAAGGTTGCCATTAATTATAATTCAAGCACTGAAGCCGCGAAAGAGGTTGCTAAAGAGGTAGAAGCAGTTGGGGGAAGCGCATTTTTGTGTCAGGCAGACGTATCTGTTTTTAAACAAGCTTCTGATTTGGTTGATAATATTTATTCTGAGTTTGGCAGGTTGGATGTCCTAGTCAACAATGCTGGTATAACGAGAGACAATTTATTGCTCAGAATGTCCGAAAAGGACTGGGACGATGTGTTAAACACCAACCTTAAAGGTGCTTTTAATACTACTAAAGCGGCTACCAAATACATGCTCAAACAGCGAAGCGGTCGAATAATCAATATCTCTTCCATAGTTGCTATTTACGGGAATGCCGGTCAGGTCAACTATGCAGCCGCAAAAGCCGGTATAATTGGCTTAACAAAAGCGGTGGCAAAGGAGCTGGCCAGCAGGGGTATAACAGCAAATGCTATTGCGCCGGGATTTATAAAGACAGATATGACATCGTCTCTTATCGATAGAGATACGTCAATCCAAAAAAAAATCCCCTTGAGGAGGGTGGGTCTACCTGAAGATGTGGCAAATCTCGTGGTGTTTTTAGCATCTGAAAAATCATCTTACATTACTGGACAAGTAATTGCTATTGACGGAGGGCTCACTTTATAATATCTTAAATCTATAGAATAAAATACTTATAATTAAATCATAATATGTTTCTAGAGAAGGGGGGTGTAAAGATGGAGTTAATTGATAAAATTAAGCAAATAATAGCCGATCAACTAGGCATAGACGAAGATGAAGTAGTGCCAGATGCATTATTCATTGATGATCTTGGAGCTGATTCGCTTGATATTGTGGAGTTGATAATGGCTTTTGAAGAAGAATTTGACCTGGAAATACCCGACGAGGATGCGGAAAAGATTAAAACGGTTCAAAATGTGATAGATTACATAAAAAACCATACCGCATAACATCGATAAGTCCCGTGGCTCCACCTGCGGGACTTTACTTTAAAGTTGACAATAAAGGTAAATATACCTTAAATATAGATGTTGTATTTTACCTTTCTAAATTTAATTGTTTTGTTGTGTTTCCAGTATCTTTACTTGGAGGTTGTGGCTTATGAGAAAAAAAAGGATCGTAATTACGGGTTTAGGTGTAGTAACACCAATAGGTATCGGTATTAAGAAGTTCTGGTTTTCACTTGTGACGGGAAAATGTGGAATTGACCGAATAACTCGATTTGATTGTCGAGATTTTACGACTAAAATAGCTGCCGAGGTTAAAGATTTTGCCCCTGAGGAATATATGAGTAAAAAGGAGTTGAAGCATCTCGATAGGTTCACACAGTATGCAATAGCGGCTACTAAAATGGCATTAGAGGATTCCAAAATTGGTTCAATAGATACCGACAGGATAGGTGTAATAATGGGCTGCGGTATTGGAGGCAGCGAGACATGGGAGGCGCAACACAGCAATCTGATAAAAAAAGGTCCGAAAAGGGTCAGTCCCTTTTTTATCCCCATGATGATTGCAAATATGGCTTCAGGCCAAATTTCAATGCATTTTAACTTAAAAGGCCCCAACTTTACTATCGTGAATGCATGTGCTTCGGGAACAAATGCGATAGGCGAAGCCTTCAAATTACTCCAAAAAGGAGATGCTGATATCATGGTAGCCGGAGGGACAGAGGCCCCGATAACACCCCTCTCGCTTGCAGGATTTTCGTCGATGAGGGCTTTGTCCGTCAGGAATGATGAGCCTTCTAAAGCCTCTAGGCCGTTTGACAAAGAGCGAGACGGTTTTGTAATGGGCGAAGGAGCAGGTATAGTTGTCATGGAAACACTCGAAAACGCACTCAAGAGAAGTGCAGATATATATGCAGAAGTTATAGGATACGGGTCTTCAGCTGATGCGTATCATCTCACACAACCTTCTCCGGACGGAGAAGGGACGAGCAGGGCTTTAAAAGCTGCTATGGATGATGCAGGAATAGTGCCCGAACAGGTCGATTATATAAATGCACACGGGACATCTACTGAACTAAACGATAAATTTGAGACGATTGCAATAAAAAACACATTTGGTAAACATGCATACAATCTTGCTATAAGTTCCACAAAGTCAATGACAGGTCACCTGCTCGGTGCAGCAGGTGCTGTTGAACTAGTTGCAACAACCCTGACCGTTTTTGAAGACACGATCCCCCCGACAATTAATTATGAATTTGTTGACCCTGAATGTGATTTGGATTATGTTCCAAATAAAGCAATACAAAGGGTCGTAAACATTGCGGTATCTAATTCAATGGGGTTCGGAGGACATAACGCCTGTATAATTTTGAAAAAGATTTCCTGAGAGGTATTATAATGCTCATAGATAAAGGACGACTGGAACAATTGAAGGAATTGAATAAAGACCTGGGGTTGAAGCTGGCTAATTTGGAATTATTAAATACGGCATTTATTCACCCGTCTTTTACAAACGAACACGGTTTAGAGATAATTGATAATAATCAGAGGCTCGAATTTTTGGGAGATGCTGTCCTGGAATTGGCTGTTAGCCAATATCTTTATAATAATTATAAACATTTAGCTGAAGGCCAAATGACGAAAGTAAGAGCATACGCCGTATGTGAACAGAGCTTGTCAAAGGTGTCCAAAAAGCTATCATTGGGTGATTATTTGGTACTGGGCAAAGGAGAGGAAAACACTAAAGGTAGAAAAAAACCATCTATTCTAGCAGATACATTTGAGGCATTAATAGGAGCTATATATCTTGAAAACGGTTTTGGTGACGCCCAGAGGTTCATATTAGAGAATCTTAAGGACTTTATTGAGTCGGCGGTAAAAGAGGAGAATATCCGTGACCATAAGACAGCACTTCAGGAGTTATTGCAAAAGACTTGTGCCGACAGGGTTACTTATAATGTGCTGGAAGAAAAGGGTCCAGATCATGATAAAACTTTTTATGTTGAAGTGAGATGGAAAGGCAAGCGTCTCGGCGAGGGCATGGGTAAAAGCAAAAAAGAAGCTGAACAGATGGCAGCATTTAAAGCTTTACATGATTTATACAAGTCTCATAAAATATAATATTTAAAAAAGAAGGAATTTTTCAACCCCCATAGAATATATGTCTTATATACGTTGCATTATAAATATTACATTTTAAGGGGGACTTGTTGAATGGAGGTACTAAAAGTATCAGCTCAATCCAAGCCTAAATCCGTTGCAGGAGCCCTGGCAGCCGTTTTAAGGGAAAAGGGAATGGCTGAACTTCAAGCAGTAGGTGCTGGGGCTGTAAACCAAGCAGTAAAGGCTATTGCAATTACAAGAGGTTTTGTTGCACCGAACGGCATTGACCTTGTAGCAATTCCTGCTTTTGTCGAGATCGATATCGATGGAGATGAAAAAACAGCTATTAAATTTATTGTAGAACCCCGTTAAAAAGCGACAATATTTTACTATCCTTAAAAGGATGGGAAATTTTATTAAAAATGTTACCCCTTCCCTAAAAATAGGTTTTTTGTTTTATTAACTTTTGTGGTAGAATTTAAGAGGGTGAGGGGGAGTTTTTTTTGTACCTAAAAAAGATTGAACTTCACGGATTTAAATCCTTTGCAAACAGGGTTGCGATAAATTTTCAGAAAGGAATTAATGCAATTGTCGGACCGAACGGGTGCGGTAAGAGCAATATCACCGATGCTGTAAGATGGGTATTAGGTGAGCAAAGCATTAGGTCTCTAAGGGGTTATAAACTGGAAGATGTAATTTTTGCGGGCAGCCATTCTAAGAAACCCATGGGTATGGCTGAAGTATCGATTACATTAGATAACGAGGATAATATGCTTCCGGTAGAGTACTCTGAAATATGCATAGTAAGAAGGGCTTTCCGTTCAGGGGAAAGTGAATTTTATCTTAATAAAACACCATGCCGTTTGAAAGATATACAAGAACTATTGATGGATACTGGTGTAGGTAAAGATGGCTATTCGATAATCAGCCAAGGCCAAATAGACGAAATTTTGAAATGCCGGCCGGAAGAAAGGAGAGCACTCCTCGAAGAGGCTGCAGGTATAGCAAAACACAGGACCAGAAAGAGGCAGGCAGAGAAACGCCTCGACGAGACGGTTAATAATATCACTCGGCTAGATGATATTTTATCTGAAATACGCCTTCTACTAATACCTTTAGCTGAACAAAAGGATAAAGCATTGGAGTACAAAAGGCTTTTAGATAAATATAAACAAATAGATGTGAATTTACATCTGGCTCATTTTGATAAAAAAAATAAAAAAACTATACTTTTGAGAAACAGCATTGCAGATTATGAAAAAAGATTACAAGAATTTACAAATGAATCAAAGGGTTTGAGAGATAAAATTGCAGCCTGTGAAAATGAAATGGGCTTTAAAGAAAGAGAAGTTGAAAAACTTCAACATCAACATTATAATTCATCCAATAAATTTGAAGTGACCAAAAAGGAGTTGGCATGGTTACATGAAGAGGACATAAGGCTAAAAAACGAGATGGATACTCTTGAGCAGAGAGCCAAATACCTGAGTGAAAAAATCGAGTCTGATAAAAAGACATTGAACTTAAAAACCTCCGAATTGGAACATAATATAAAAGAAATAAACTGCATTGAAATACGAATTAATGAATTAAATGAAAAAATTTCGGCCGTTGACCGTGAAATAAAACAAGAAGAGAATCAACTCGAAGGTTTAAAAGGTGACGTTATAGACATCTTAAATTATATTTCAGAAAAACGCAATTTAATATCAAATCTCAATACAATGAAAAGTAACTTGCATGGCAGGATTTCCCAAATCAAAAAGGAAAATGACGACCTTGAAAAGGCCAATAAAAAGACCAATCTAGAAATAAATAAGGCCAAGGCAGAGAAACAAAAAATAGAATCTGAGTGCAAGCAGGTTGACGAGTCTGCAAAACATTATGAGACTGCGATAGCGCAATTGCAAAGTGAACTGAGGTTCAATGATGCAAATTATTCAAAAAACCAACAAGCCCTTTCTGCATTGACTTCTAAATTGAAGGCTTTAAAGGAAATAAGCGAAGATTTTGAGGGTTATTCGTATGGTGCAAAAAACTTGTTGCTGTCCATTAAAAACAAAAAATTAAATATTGACGGCATATACGGCCCTATCGCCGAACTGATTACTGTTAAAAAGGGATATGAGGCGGCAATAGAAGCGGCACTCGGTGGTGCACTGCAAAACATAGTTTGTGATGAAGAGCAAAGTGCAAAGCGAGCGATTGAATTTCTAAAAGAACAAAAAATGGGAAGGGTAACTTTTTTACCACTCAGAGCAGTTGTAAGTAAATCATTAGGCTGTAATGAATTGAGTTTGCTTCACATGAAGGGATGTATATCCGCAGCTGATAAATTGGTTACATACGATAAAATGTTTCATCCCATTATTTCGTATTATTTAGGTAGAGTCCTTGTAGTTAATAGCATTGACAACGCTATTTCAATAGCAAGAAAATGTAATTACAGCCTAAAAATAGTTACAGTTGCCGGGGAGGTTTTTAGCCCAGGGGGTGCTATTACAGGAGGCAGCAGGAGAAAAACGGCTTCTATTTTCGAGAGAAAAAGAGCAATTTCTGAGTATGATTCCGATATAAAAAAGATAAGAAATGATCTTACTGATATAGAGAAAAAAAGGGAAATACTCATTTCTGAGTTAAAAGACAAAGAGCGTTCATTAGGACAAATACAAGTCAAAATATCGGATTTAAAAATAAAGTCTGCTACACTCAGTCAGCAGATTGAAGAAAAACGAAATATTTTGCAGGAGAGGCTTGAAAGAAAGGAACAACTAGAAAATGAGAGAAAACAAATCGACGAACAATTGAAAGATATAGACTCTTCATATAAAGCATTGGAGCAGGCTCAGAGGGATCTTGATTCAAAAAGTGTTTCGAACCAAAATGAAGCTGAGTTGTTGCAGGTTAGTATATCTGAAAAAAAATCAATACGCGATAAACTTTATTCAGATATAACAAACATAAAAATAGAGTATTCAGCTAAGAAACAAGAGGAAATAAATTTAAAGCAAACAATACAAACATTGGAATCAAATGTCAAAGAGCTGATTGCCGAGCTTGAAATAGTAACGGAGAAAAACGGTCAAATTTTAAAAAATAAAAATTCATTATCAAAAAAGATGGCTTATCTTAAGGAACAACTTATCATTATTGAGGATGAGCGGGTTAATGTTGAGAAAAAAATTAATCAGCTAAAAAATGACAGAGACTTGTTAAAGGGTCAAATTGCCGAACAAAAAAATATTTTGGAAGATTTAATTAACCGGCAAAAAAAAGTTGAAAAAAAATTGAACAATTTAAAGATCAGCGAAGCCACATATAGTGCAGAAATTACAGGGATAAAAAACAGGTTGTGGGAAAAGTACGAAATTACCCCTGGAGAAGCGAGAGAATTGAAAAGGGACCTAGGGGAAATCCAAGCAATGGAAAAACTGTTGGTTGAGGTCCAGGATAAGCTAAATTCCCTCGGTGTTGTAAACATGCGGGCAATAGAGGAACACGACAATCTGAAGACTAGATATGATTTTTTAACTAAGCAGCGTGAGGACCTTGTGGATGCTAAACGTAAGCTGGACAACCTTATAGAAGAAATAACAAAGACTATGACCGAGATGTTTAAAACATGTTTTAAAAAGGTGTGCCTCGAATTTAATAATGTATTCTCTGATCTGTTTGGAGGAGGGAAGGCGGAACTTATAGTTGAAGGTGAAGGTGATTTATTAGAATCCGGTATAGAAATTATTGCACAACCACCGGGAAAAAAGCTCCAAAACATATCGCTACTTTCAGGAGGAGAAAGCTCGCTTACAGCCATAGCCCTGCTTTTTGCGATACTTAACACAAAACCTGCACCGTTTTGCATATTGGATGAAATAGAATCCGCTTTAGACGAATCTAACCTTGAGCGATTCACAAAATACTTAAAAAAGGTATCCCGTCATACCCAGTTCATAATAATAACCCATCGCAAAAATACAATGGAGGCTTCTGATGCACTTTATGGTGTTGTGATGGAAGACACAGCTGTATCAAAAGTCCTCGCCGTTAAAATGGAACAGTAAATACTATTCAGAGGTGATCACAATGGGTTTGTTTGAAAAATTAAAACAAGGTTTGAGCAAGACGAGGGGTAATTTTGCCGATAAGCTGGACCAAATATTTAAAAAAAAGCTTGATGAAGAGACACTCGAAGACTTAGAAGAACTACTCATAACAGCTGATGTAGGAGTGAATGTCACCCAAAAGCTGATTGAAAACCTGAACGAGTGTATCAAAAAGAGAGAAATCCGAGGAACAGATGATATCAAGCGTTCATTAAAAAATGAGATTAAAGACTGTTTTCCTAAAAAGACAGAATGCATAAAAAAACCGTGCGTAATTATGGTAGTCGGAGTAAACGGGGTAGGAAAAACTACATCCATCGGGAAACTAGCATACTTATTGAAAAACAGGGGTTATAGTGTTTTGCTTGCAGCTGCAGATACTTTTAGGGCTGCAGCTGCCGAACAACTCCAGATATGGGGTCAAAGGGCAGGCGTGGATGTTATTAGACATCAGGAGGGCTCTGATCCTGCTTCGGTTTTGTATGATACCATACAAGCCGCAAAAGCCAGAAAAATTGACGTTGTTATATGTGATACGGCGGGACGCCTACACACCAAAAAAAATTTAATGGAGGAGCTAAAAAAGCTATATAGGGTTAGTAATAAGGAGTATCCTGAAGCTAATTTATTAAGTCTCATGGTTCTTGATGCAACAACAGGTCAAAATGCGTTGTCTCAGGCGAGAATTTTTAAAGATGCTGGTGATATTTCCGGAATTATTCTGACAAAGCTTGATGGCACCGCAAAAGGCGGAATTGTCATAGCAGTAGCCCTTGAGCTCGACATTCCCGTATGGTATATCGGCCTTGGTGAAGGTATAGAAGACATGCAAGAGTTTGACGCGGACTTGTTTTTAGACGCGATTTTATAAAACTCTAAAACAATTATAAAATAGCGATTGACTATTGAACTGGTTTTGTGTAAAATTATCCTGTAAAGCTTTTAAACTTTACAGGTGATAATTTGGATAACGTAACTTTATTTAATCTTTTATATGACTGCTATGGTGAGCTGTTGACAGAAAAACAGAGAGAAATTTTTGAGCTCTACTATTTTCATGATTTGTCTTTAAAAGAAATCGCTGAGCACTACGATATAACTAGACAAGGCATTCATGATATTATACGTCGAGCGCAGTATGTACTTAACAAATACGAAAATAAATTAGGAATGGTAAGTAAGTTAATCAATATGGAAAACCGTATACAAAAGGTTATGGCGGATGTTAAACGTCTGGAACCAGATATCCCTGTCGAGCAAAGGAAAAGACTTCAAAGCATATACAAGGATCTAGCCATGATACTTAAACAAGGTGGTGAATAGCCGTGGCATTTGAGTCCCTTACACAAAAACTGACAGGTATATTTAAGAGGCTTAAGGGGAAAGGCAAGTTGTCCGAAAATGATGTAAAACTTGCAATGAAAGAAGTACGGCTTGCGCTATTGGAGGCTGATGTAAACTTTAAGGTAGTCAAAAACCTTGTAAAAAAGATCAGTGAAAGGGCAGTAGGTCAAGAGGTGATGGAAAGCCTCACGCCGGCACAGCAGGTAATTAAAATAGTCAATGATGAGCTTATTCACCTGATGGGTCCGAAAGAGAGCAAATTAAATTTTTCTACATCCGGTATAACCGTTGTAATGCTCGTCGGTCTTCAGGGATCAGGCAAGACAACTACCGCAGGTAAGCTAGGCAAACATCTTGCTGCGAAAGGCAAAAGGCCACTCCTAGTAGCAGCTGATGTATACAGACCTGCCGCAATTGAACAGCTTATGATTGTAGGAGAAAAAATATCCTTGCCGGTATTTACTGCGGAAAAGCTCTCACCCGTTGACATATCTAAAATGTCGTTAGATCACGCTCAAAAGCATGGAAATGATGTTGTGATTATTGACACGGCAGGCCGCATGCACGTTGATGATGAATTAATGCAAGAACTGTTAGACATCAGCAGTGTAATCCACCCCAATGAGATATTGCTGGTAGTCGACAGCATGACCGGCCAGGATGCGATCAATGTCGCTGAAGAATTTAACCGACGGCTGAGTCTCACGGGTTTAATTTTGACAAAACTAGATGGAGATAGCAGGGGAGGAGCCGCCCTTTCTGCAAAAGCGGTGACTGGATGCCCTATTAAATACGCTGGTATTGGCGAGAAACTAGACGACCTTGAACAATTCTATCCAGAGCGTATGGCTTCGAGAATCCTTGGAATGGGTGATGTATTAACCCTTATTGAAAAGGCAACTTCATCAATAGATCAAAAGAAGGCTCGGGAACTGGAGCAAAAACTTAAAACACATTCATTTGATTTAAACGATTTTCTAGAGCAGTTAAAGCAGGTTAAAAAAATGGGTTCTCTTGAACAGCTGATGGGTATGATACCTGGGCTTTCTCAACAAAAACTAAAGGGTATCCAATTAGACGAGCGAAATATTGCACATGTAGAGGCAATAATTAATTCCATGACTATGGAAGAGAGGAGAACCCCCTCGATAATTAATGGAAGCAGACGAAAGAGAATTGCTGCAGGTAGCGGCACATCAATACAAGATGTAAATAGATTGTTGAAACAATATGATCAGACCAGAAAAATGATTAAACAGATGACTGACCTGGAAAAAGGACGCAAAAAGATGAAAAAGATTAAATTTCCTTTTTTCTGTCTTTAAAGGAGGTGAAAGGATGGCGGTAAAAATTAGGCTTAAGCGTATGGGAGCCAAGAAAAAACCCTTTTATAGAGTTGTGGTGGCTGACAGCAGAATGCCCAGGGATGGCAGGTTTATTGAAGAATTAGGATACTATAATCCTCTGACGAATCCTGCAGAAATAAAAATAGATGAGCAGAAGGCTTCTGATTGGCTCCGAAAAGGTGCAAAACCCACAGATACTGTCAAGCATCTTTTTAAAATTGTCGGCTTAACAACTCCTGAAAAAAGTGCTCCGGTAAAGCAAGAGGATGTTCAGGAGTAAAAGTATATTACTAATAATGGCCTTATATTAAAAGACAACAAAAAATAGAAGGAACTAAAGGAGGAAGTAACTTTGATAGAATTAGTTGAGTATATTGCCAAAGCTTTGGTAGATCATCCTGATGGTGTTACTGTTAACCAGGTAGAAGGAGAACAGTCAATTATTTTGGAACTCAAAGTGGATCCTGAGGATATGGGAAAGGTTATAGGTAAGCAGGGAAGGATCGCAAAAGCGATTAGAACTGTGGTGAAAGCTGCTGCTGCCAAAGAAGGCAAAAGAGTTGTAGTAGAGATCATTTAAGTAGTTTTAAGACAATATTAAAATTTGAAATTAAGGTGAAGACCTTGATAAGGTACCTCTCAATAGGAAGAGTAATTGCCCCATGGGGTGTGAAAGGCCAGTTAAAAATTGAACCTTTAACAGATGATATTTACAGATTCAATAACCTTAAAAAAGCCTATTTGGATAATGGCCAAGAAATGTCAGAACTAAAGGTTGAATCCGTAATTTTTCTAGGAAATTCGCATGTAGTAATAAAATTCGAGACTATTGATACGGTTGATGATGCCAAGCAAATGCGTGGAGCCGATATCAAGGTTGACCGAAAAGATGCCATAAAACTACCTGAAGGTCATTATTTCACATGTGATATTGTTGGCCTTAAGGTTTACGACACAGATGAAAAATTTTTGGGTGTCATAACAGACGTTTTCGAAACTGGAGCAAACGATGTATATGTAATGCGCGGGGATGATGGTGGAGAATATCTCATCCCAGCGATAAAACAGGTGGTAAAAAAGATTGACTTGACCAAAAGCCTAATGATAATAGAACCTATGGAGGGAATGATTTAGTGCTTTACATTCACATTTTGACATTGTTTACCGAATTTTTCTCGAGCCCGCTGAATGTAAGCATAATTAAAAGAGCGCAGGAAAAACAACTTGTTAAGATAGACATTGTAGACATAAGGGATTTTTCCAGAGACAAGCATAAAAAAGTTGATGATTACCCTTATGGTGGCGGATGTGGTATGGTCATGAAACCGGAGCCTATTTTTGAAGCAGTCGAGTATGCTACAAAGGCTCATAGTACGACGAAGCGACGGATAATCCTGTTGTCACCTCAGGGAGTGCTTTTTAATCAAAAACTGTCTCGGGATTTGGCCGAGGAAGAACACCTAGTGCTGATATGTGGTCATTATGAAGGTGTGGACGAACGTGTAAAAACCCTTATAACGGATGAAATTTCCATAGGTGATTATATACTGACAGGTGGTGAAATACCAGCCTTAACGGTTGTAGATGCGCTTATCAGACATATCCCCGGGGTTCTGGGCAGCGAACTATCACCTGAAGACGAATCCTTTAGCAATGGGTTGTTGGAATACCCACAGTACACAAGACCTGAAGTTTATAGAGGTATGGTTGTCCCCAAGGTTTTGTTATCTGGCAATCACAAGGAAATACAACTTTTCAGGCGAAAAGAGGCCCTTAAGAGAACCTTTCGCAAAAGACCTGATTTGTTTAAAAAGTTAAAGCTCAGCGAGTTGGATGAAAGTCTGCTCAATGAAAATAATTAGTATAAGTTGAAAAGGATATTTCTTGTTATGTTTTCTTGTTTTATAGGCATATTTATTGTTATATAAAGTCCTTTATGCTATAATATGTCATGTCACTCATCAACCAGCAGAGGGAGGGATACAGATGGACATAATAAGCTCAGTAGAACAAGAACAAATCAGAAAAGACGTTCCCGATTTCAGACCGGGTGATACTGTTAGAGTTTTTACGAAAGTAGTTGAGGGCAACCGGGAGAGGATTCAGGTGTTTGAAGGTGTGGTTATTGCAAGAAAAGGCGGTGGTTTGAGAGAGACCTTTATAGTAAGGAAAATATCATACGGTGTGGGTGTTGAGAGAATATTTCCCTTACATTCACCGCGTATAGAGAAGATAGAGGTAGTAAAAAAAGGTCGTGTGCGCAGAGCCAAATTATATTATATGAGAAAACTGAGAGGAAAAGCAGCAAGGATAAAAGAGAGGGACTGACGACAGTCCCTTTAATTGTTTTATGGTGGTGATTAAACATGACTATACAGTGGTATCCAGGCCATATGGTTAAGACTCAGAGACTCATCAAACAATTTCTACCCTTAGTCGATCTCGTCATACAGCTGACAGATGCCCGAGCCCCTTTGAGCACCTCCTTGCCCCAGCTCGGCGAATTAATAGGTTCAAAGGATTTAATTGTATTGTTAAATAAGGCAGATCTTTCTGATCAGAGCATTACCTCGCTTTGGGTTGAAGATTTCAAAAAAATCGGAATGACAACTTTTGAAGTAAATGCACTGAAGACGAAATCTGTGTTCAGGGTTTTAAGGTACATTGAACAAAAGTATAAGGTAAAAAGAAGGCCCGCCAGGTGTATGGTGATTGGGATCCCCAATGTAGGTAAATCATCCGTAATTAATCAATTAGCCGGCAGAAAAGCAGCCAGGACGGGTGATGTGCCGGGAGTAACAAAGGGTAAAATGTGGCTAAAAGCCGGTTCAAAGCTGGAAGTACTGGACACTCCGGGCATACTTTGGCCAAAATTTGAAGACAAATCTGTTGGTATAAAAATAGCCCTTTTGGGTTGCATAAAAGAGGAATTGCTGGATTTAAACAAACTTTCACTTTATCTGCTCGAGTTCTTATCAGAAACATATCCCGAAAAATTACAATCACGTTATAAAATCAGTTTAGACCGACCTACATTCGATTTATTGCGTCAAATTGCGAAAAACCGAGGTTTTCTTTTGAGCAAAGGAGAAGAGGATTTAGACAGGGCAGCCACAACTTTAATTAAAGAGTTTCGCAAAGGGATGCTGGGTGCGATTAGTTTGGAAAAACCCGGAGAAAAGGAAGGATTTTGGCAAAACATATCGAATCAAGATAGTGTCTAGTAACCTGAAATATTACGAGATATTGCTACTGAATAAAAGAAAACAAATAATATGTATGTTATTATTAGGGGAGAGCTAATATTGCATGATTTATATCAAAAGGAGATGGCTTTAAGGGGAGAAGGATACACCTATATAGCAGGTGTAGATGAAGCAGGAAGAGGTCCTCTGGCGGGGCCGGTAGTTGCCGGTGCGGTTATCCTGCCCATTCATTCGAATATTTGTGACCTAAAGGATTCGAAGTTATTGAGTGAGAAAAAGAGACAAAAAGTGTATGAAGAAATCAAAAATACTGCCCTTTCCTACGCTTATGCCGTCGTAGACGAGAGTTATATAGATACATACAACATTTTAAACGCCACTTATATTGCGATGAAAGAAGCTGTTGGAAAACTATCGATTACACCTGATTTCGTGCTAGTCGATGCCCTGAAGATCCCGGATATAAATATTCCGCAGCAAAGCATAATAAAAGGTGATAGGCTGTGTGCTTGTATTGCGGCTGCGTCCATAATCGCAAAGGTTGAAAGAGATAGGATCATGTGTGCTTATAGTAAAGAATACCCACAGTACGATTTTATTAGAAATAAAGGATATGCCACTAAAAAACATATGGAATCCTTGAAAAAATACGGCAGATGCCCGATCCACAGAAAAAGCTTTAATGTAAAGGGACTGAACACATAAATGAATAAAAGAAAACTTGGTCTGAAAGGAGAACGGTGTGCAGCGGACTATTTGTTATTACACGGATATAAGATATTAGCCCAAAATTACAGATGCCTTTACGGAGAAATAGATATAATTGCATTAAAGATGAACACGATTGTTTTTGTGGAAGTGAAGACGAGAACCTCGGGAGACTACGGAATGGGGATTGAAGCTGTAAATCATTTCAAACAGCAAAGGATACGAAAAGCCGCTATGTGCTACTTGTCTGAAAGCAAGGCACGATATAAGGCTTTGAGGTTTGATGTAATCGGTATATTTATGTCAGGAGATAAGACCCAACTCACACATATACAGAATGCATTTTGAGAAAAGGCTTTGTATAATTGTTTGGGAGGCATTATAATGTGTGGGAGTTTCCTACTTATGGCTGAAGCACAAGATTTGTTGAAATACTATGCAATTGATGATGAAGTCAAAAGAGAATATGAACCAGGAGATTTTTTTCCAAAAAAAATTACTCCTATTATAATAGATGACGGCAAAAGATCGTTACAATTTGCAGAATGGGGTTTCCCACTTGGAGAAAAGAAATTGGTTATAAACGCAAGATCTGAAACTATTATGAACAAACCAATGTTTAAGGACTCTTTTTATTACAGAAGATGTGTTGTTCCTGCAAATAATTTTTATAAATGGAAAGACGTTGGTGCCGGAAGGAAGACAAAATACAAGATATTTATATGAAGGACATATTAAGATGTCAATATATGAGAAGCAAAAGTTCAAGAAGAAAAGAATACTCAAATACGCAATTATTCCAGTTCTATATTTGATTTCAGGGATTATGCTTATAGCCGGAAACATTCTGCCTTTTGCGGCATTTCTGTTTTACATTGGAATCATATTGGCTTCCTATCTCATTTTGCAGGGATATATTACTAGGATAAATACATATTGTTTTTTGATGCCATATTTTCTTATACTTGCTATCAGTATATGGAATAATGTGTTTCCATATTTTTTGGGAATTGTATTGGCTGTTCTTATGGGAGATTTGTTTGCAAGGATTTTGTATAGAGTGCTGATTAGTTGCAATGAGAAAAGCTATAAATTTATTGTAATACCAGCTTTCTTTTTTGCATTTGATTTTATATTTCAGAATATACCGGCAATAAGCTTCATCCATATGATACCTGTCTTGTCGCCTTTGTCAACTCATAGTTTTATAATTAAAGCAGCAACTATTTTTGGTGGCCGCGTGGTTCTATTGCTGGTTACATTGCTATTATCTACAGCAGCAAATGTGTTATGTGATATTAAAAGTATCAGAATAAGTGGTATTGTTCTTACAATATGCGCTTTATTAATTTTAATTCCGAACTTAATGGATTTATCAGCCGACACTGAGATATTGAAGGAAGTGTCGGTTGCATGCATACAGGGCAGTTATGCTCCGCCATCAGGTAATATGGATTACGAAGATTTCATAAACCAGAGGTTTCAATATTATATGAGTCTTGCTGAATTTGCAGATGCAGATATTATCGTATTCCCCGAGACTGAACTGGGGATCTATGATACAGAGAATAAAGTTGATCAAACATTCAGGAAAAATATAATTGATGCATCTAAACAATTAGGTTCTCTCACCTTATTTACTGTTACTGAAGGAAACAGTGTTACAAAAAGCAAGGATGAAAGGTTTATTTCTGCCTTACTGCTTAATGATGGGAAAATTGAAGGAATAAGCAGGAAAAGAAATCTGGTGCCTTTTAGTGAAACCAGGAATTATTCAAAAGGAAAAGATTATGATGTATATGAAACACAATTTGGGAAAATAGGAGTATCAATTTGCTATGATATAAATGCTAAAACAGTAGAGCAACTTAAAAAAAACGGAGCCCAAATAATTTTAGCACCTTTTAATGATAGTGGCTTTGACTTTATATATCATAATATTCATAGGTATTTTCCTGTAATGAAAGCTGCAGAGTGTGCGGTTCCAATTGTTGTATCAAATGAGGATGGAATATCTCAGATTATTGATCACAATGGCAGAATTATTGCAGAACTTGGATATGGCAAAAAAGGCAGTATAACTCAAAACATTGAGGTAATGAATGTAAAAAGTTTCTATTTATTATTTGGTAGGTACCTTGAGAGGATATTGTTTTTAGGGATTGTTTTTATAGCTGCGGTGCGTTTGTTTATGAATATTTCAAGAAAATATGACAAACGCTGGGAATAGAAATGGCATCACTGTTTAAAACATAAAGACCGCTTGATGTTTAAAGCAGTATAGGAAAATACTAAGTTTTTTTTAGATGATGCGCGTTTCTACGTGATAAAGGGAAATTGTTGCGTTTACAGACCAAAATATGTAAAACAGCTAGAGAAACGACGCAATAATTTAAACAGCGTGTTTACTTTATCGATGCAGACCATAGATTTCAAAATTTACAATGATAAGGTTGTTCAATGTTAAAGCACATTTCATGGCTTAAGTTGATAATCGAATGGGAAATATTATCACAAAAATTCGGTAATCCAACAGACTATCTCATGATAAATATTCCTAACATTGCAGGAATTTGGTATTTGATATCGAATATTGACTTTAAAAAGACTAATATAATGAAAAATCAATGGAAATACTACGATTCCTTATGTTATTACACGGGTCTTTTTTTATTGCCTTCGCACTACCGAAATGATGAGGAGTCTATGCAGCAGTTGCAATATTTATTCCACTTACAAGTGCTGTAGCAAACATTTACTTAGAATAAATTTGACTACATGATTTTATTCAAGCTTCAGATTATTTTATCCGCGCTTGATTACAGTTTTTGAGTTGCAGAATAAAGACACCAAGTTTACTACTGGGGGTTAAAGGATTGCTTGCACAGGCCATAAGCTGCGCAATTTATGGATTGGAAAGTTTTTTAGTTGACGTTCAGGTATACATAACCAGCGGCTTGCCGGGCTTTGACATTGTGGGGCTACCAGATACGGCTGTTAGAGAATCCAGAGAACGTGTGAGAGCTGCAATAAAAAACCAAGAGTTTGATTTTCCGATCAAAAGGATAACGCTAAACCTTGCCCCGGCTGACATAAAAAAAGAAGGCCCCCATTTTGATCTACCAATTGCTCTTGGAATCCTTGCAGCCACACAGCAAGTGCCCGCTGAGCTTCTTGATAGTTATGCTATTGCAGGGGAGCTTTCCCTGGATGGCAAGGTCAGACCTGTAAACGGGATACTTCCTATGGCAATTGAAACAAAGGCCAGAAAGCTAAAAGGTATCATAGTTCCTGTTTCTAATATGCATGAAGCTGCAGTTATTGAGGGTATTGAGGTTGTAGGTGTCGAAACTCTGAAGGATGCGGCAGCCTTTTTCAGAGGGGAGTACAGTAATACAAATTTCTGTAACAGCTCCATTAAAACCGTAAAAAAAGGAGATAATCGTGAACATGTCGGTGATTTTAACGAAATAAAAGGCCAGGAATCTTTAAAGAGGTGTCTGGAAATAGCGGCAGCAGGCCACCATGGTTTGCTTATGATAGGGCCTCCGGGTTCCGGAAAGACAATGATATCAAGGCGGATACCTTCAATACTTCCTTCCATGACATTCGAGGAGTCATTGGAAGTGACTAAAATTTACAGCATATCAGGACTTTTAAAAACAGGTTCCGGTTTGATGAAGCATAGGCCTTTCAGGGCACCTCACCACAGCATATCACCTGTGAGCATGGTTGGAGGGGGGCGTATCCCGATGCCGGGTGAGGTTACACTTGCACATCACGGGGTGCTTTTTTTAGATGAACTTCCGGAATTTCCAAAAGAGATTCTTGAGCTCTTGAGACAGCCTATGGAGGACGAAAAGATAACTATTTCCAGACTTAACGCCACAGTGACGTATCCTTCAAAGTTCATGTTGGTCGCTGCGATGAATCCCTGTCCGTGTGGTTACTACGGTGATCCCTTCCATGAGTGCACCTGCACTAGTTCTCAAATTAACAAATACCTCTCCAAAATATCAGGGCCTTTGCTTGACAGGATAGACCTGCAGGTAGATGTTGCTCCTGTCAAATTTGCGGATTTTGATAAAGTCGAAACAACTGATTCCGCAACCATAAAGAATAGGGTTGAAAATGCCCGTGCTATCCAACTTGAGAGATACAGGCGAGAAATTTTTTGTAATTCTCAGCTAACACCTTCGCTGATGAATAGGTATTGTA
Source organism: Tepidanaerobacteraceae bacterium (assembly GCA_050949725.1). Lineage (GTDB taxonomy): Bacteria > Bacillota > Thermosediminibacteria > Thermosediminibacterales > Tepidanaerobacteraceae > JBMNGH01. Next base: position 213,083 of record JBMNGH010000001.1, on the reverse strand, counting down.
AGCTGGGTAAGGCCGAGAAGCTATTGATGAAGGAAGCATTCGACAATCTGAAGTTTAGCGCCAGGGCTTATAATAAAATACTAAAAATATCTAGAACAATAGCCGATTTGGATTGTTCTGCAAACATAAAAGAAAATCACATAGCTGAAGCACTCAGATACAGGAATTTAGATAAATACTATCGAAATGTAATCACCTGATTTTTTACTATAATTTAATGAACTGCAAAAGTTTTACTGTTGCCCATTACTTGTCAAGACTTCATGCTCCGATTTACTCACCACTGGGATTGACATTAACAAGGAACTACTCCCGTTTTTTTTAAGTGTGGTATAATTAGGACTGGGCAATTTGCAAAATTAGGAATAAGGAGCTGAGGGCACGTATTTATAGTTGATAAAATTTGAACAGAAGAAAAGTGAACTGTAAAATCTATGTAAGTAAAAATAGAATCATAGGAGGTTGGATTTCTTGATTAGGATTAAGCGAGTATTAGTTACTTTTGTCATCTTGTTGTTTGTTGCATTTACTTTTACGGGAGTAAACGGCTCATGTTCTTATGCGCAGGATCTTGAAAATAAAGTTGCACCATATCAAAATAGCTGGTATTATCCTTATTTGTCAGAACTTTTCGCCAAAGGCCTGCTTGATGATAGAGATGCTGCCAACCCTGAAGGGCAGGTAGGTGAACAGGAACTTGTGGAGTTGTTAACAAATATCATGCTTTTAACTGAAGGCCGGAGTATTGATGTCTCCTTGCAGCAGGAAGGTGAGGTACTGAGCAGAAGGCGTTTTATAGGGCTGCTAGATGAGTTTGCAGAAGCTGCGGGGCTTGAACCCCAGGTATTTTTATTTGATGACTTGTATGAGGATATTCATGAAGATCCTGAAATAGTTTCTAAGTTAAGGAATATTTTTAACGTTGGACTTATTACAGGCTATCCAGATGGGAGCCTGCAGCTAGACAGGGTAGTTTCGCGTGCAGAAATGTGGGCTGCGTCCGTAAGATTTCTCAGGCTAATTGAAAAGGGAAATATAATGCCTGAAGGTTTTGTCTACCTGGATGAAGTTATACCAGATGCAATATACGACATAAGATATTATACGAATGATAATTTTGTAGGGAGAAGGGTAGACGGTTACATCGCTCCAAGAGTTATACTGACCCATGAAGCTGCTGAGGCTCTGGCAAGGGTGGCCGAGGAGTGTAGACAGAATGGCCTGCTTTTGAAAATATTTGACGGCTATCGCCCACAGCAGGCAGTTAACAATTTTGTTAGATGGGCTGCTGATATAGATGACCAAATAATGAAGTCGAAATATTATCCTGATGTAGATAAAAGAGACCTATTTCACCTCAACTTTATTGCTGAAAAATCGGGTCATTCACGAGGCAGTACCGTTGACTTAACACTTGTCGATGCCTTAACGGGGGAAGAGCTGGACATGGCAAGTGGATTCGACTTTTTTGGTGAAATATCCCATCATGACAGCCCACTCATTACACCGCAGCAGCTACAGAATAGAAACCTGCTCAGAGATATTATGGTTCGACATGGTTTCGCGCCTTATCCTGAAGAGTGGTGGCATTATACCCTCGTCGATGAGCCTTATCCTGATACATATTTTGATTTCCCCGTAAGGTAATATCTCAAACATGGTTAAAACAAATCGTTCAAACAATGACGGTTCTCTATTTTATGTTTAAGTCCTCAAAACGAAGAGAACCGTCTTCCTAGTAATATGTTGCTAGCTAGAAAGTATATTAAACGGGGGTGAGGATGTGGAAAAAGTTCGGATTTTTAAGGGGGATGTTATTTATACACCGACACCACAAAAATTTGTGACCTTCAATGGTGGTTATATAGTGGTTAAAAATGGTAAGGTTGAAGGAGTTTATAAAGAATTTATCAAGCGGAATTATGCCGGTCAGGGAGTTGTTAGATAGGGGGATTAAGCTTGGGCTGGGGAGTGATATAGGAGCAGGCCATAATTCCGCGCTCTACCGGGTAATAATAAGTGCGATTCAACTTTCGAAGGTCAGAAATTTTTATGAACCTCAAACAAAGCCTCTTACTACAGCAGAAGCCTTTTATTTGGGGACGAAAGGAGGAGGCAGCTTTTTTGGCAATGTTGGGAGTTTTGAACAAGGATATGCTTTTGATGCAATTGTTGTGGAAGACGAGCCGCTGATCACTGCTGGTCTTTCTGTTGTAGAGAGGCTGGAAAGATTTCTATACACGGGTGAAGCGGGTAATATTATAGCTCGTTTTGTGGAGGGAGAAAAAATTAGTTATGAAGAAAAGGATCCAAACTAAATAGTCCTGAAATCTGCTTATTTGAGTCAGATGAGCTGCTTTTGGTCTTCAGAGATAACCCCTTCTAAAAAGAGCAGCTTTCGTTTCATATCCAGACCACCCCCATAGCCCCCTAATGTTCCGTTTTTAGCGATAACCCTATGACATGGAACTACGATTGGAATTGGATTTGCCCCATTGGCATTCCCTACTGCCCGCAAAGCTGTAGGTTGTCCTATTTGTCGTGCAATTTCTGAATAAGATTTTACAGTGCCGTAAGGAATATTAAGCAAAGCATTCCAAACGCTTTTCTGAAAATCTGTTCCTATAAGATCGATATCAAATTCAAAGGTCTTCCGTTTTCGATCAAAATATTCGTCCAGTTGGCTTATATAGACAGATAATTGTTTCTGATCTTTTACGAAATGAGCATCTGAGATATGTCTGTTTGTCCATTTTATTAAATTTTGTAAAGATGCCTCACATGGAAGCATTAAGCGGCATAATCCATTTTTTGAGGCGGTAAGCAGGAAGCGATGCCCATTAAAAAACGCCCATCCCCATATCAAGGTATTTATTCTCATCACCTGCCCAACTCCCCTAAGTTTTTGCAATCAGAGTGCCTAAAAGAGATGTTTAAACATTTATTTGCCTTGAAAATAACAACCTTTATTTTCTCGATAGCTTTGTTTTTATATAATCATCTAGTCAGGTGGATATTATATTTCTGCGGATTTATTTGATACTTATAAGTATACCATTTGTTAGTACTATTTTGAAGAAAATCCATCTCATGTATCTTTAAGTTTTACTTGGCTTTAGAAAATTTATTTATTTTTAGTATTTAAGAAAATAGCAATTGGAATTGGGACCAGTATGCCTTGCGTAATAAACTTGACAATAGCAACTTTTTAGATTTTACTATATATTAAATGAATATACATTCAAAAGTTGAACGTAAAAGACGTATATTAATAATGTTTATAATTTAGAATATAAATTAACAGAAAGGAGATTAATATGGTAGAAAATAAAAAGGGGCTTACTATTATATATACGGGAAATGGAAAAGGTAAAACCACCGCATCACTGGGGCTTGCACTAAGGGCGATTGGTCATGGTCACAAGGTTTATATGATTCAGTTTATGAAAGGCAGCGAGAACTATGGAGAAGTTATTGCTATTAAAAAATACCTTCCAAATTTTGAAATCGTACAAAAGGGACTAGAAACTTTTGTGGAAAAAGGGAACCCAAGTTCCGAAGATGTCAAATTGGCAGGAGAAGCGATTAAACTGGCAAAAGATGTTCTCATAAAAGGAAAATATGACATTGTGATACTTGACGAAATAAATGTTGCGGCAGATTTTGGCCTCGTTTCCGAAAACGAGGTACTAGAATTGCTAGCTGTTAAACCTGACCATGTCACGGTTGTGTTGACTGGAAGATACGCTTCAGAAAATATTATGAAAAAAGCTGATATGATCAGTGAGGTAAAAGAAGTAAGGCATCACTTTGCAAAGGGAATTCAGGCACAGCCAGGAATAGAGTATTAACTTTGGGGTGTTTGTAATGCCGGCACTAGATCGATTGTTATTGATAGCCCTAAATATGATACCTCAGATAGGTCCAAAAAGAATTATGCAAATTGCGGAAAAGTTTTCTAGTCTATCAGACTTATATGAGGCAACAAATGAAGATTTGTTGCAAATTAAGGGAATTAATAACAAGTTGAGCTCTAACATAATGCGACATATAAAAAAATTTGACCCGAATTCGGAAATAAAAAAAGCACAACTAACAGGTGCAAGCTTGATTACTATAATAGACAAGGATTATCCCAGTATTCTAAAGCATATTTATGATCCACCCCCGGTCCTTTATGTAATGGGTGATATATCTACCTTAAAACATGACGGTTTAGCAATTGTAGGTACAAGAAAAGCGACTTCCTACGGCAAATCGATAGCTGAAGAATTTGCTAGGGAATTAGCATCAATACAGATAAATGTTATAAGCGGTATGGCGAGAGGTGTAGATACTTACGCTCATATAGGGGCTGTTGACGCAGGTGGCCCTACAACTGCCGTTTTTGGCTGCGGTATCGATGTGGTGTACCCACCTGAAAACCTAGGCTTGATGAAACAAATAGTTGATTGTGGATGTGTGGTATCTAGTTTCCCCCTGGGCACGAAACCGTTTGCCGCAAATTTTCCTGCCAGAAACAGAATCATAAGCGGCCTCAGTCTCGGGACACTTGTTGTTGAGGCTGCGGAAAAAAGTGGTTCTCTTATCACAGCCGACTTTTCCATGGAACAAGGAAGAGAGGTACTTGCGATACCAGGTAACATTAAGAGCCCTTACAGCAGGGGGACAAACAAGCTTATCAAGCAGGGAGCCGCACTTGTAGATACTGTTGATGATATTTTAGTCGAATTGAGCATCGAAAAAGAGTCATGTAAAAACAGGAAAAAACAATTTTTAGCACAACCTCTTATGGATAAAGATGAAAAAAAGGTATTCGATTTATTAGAATTTGACCCTATACATGTTGATAGGGTTATGAAAATATCTGAATTATCCCCCGGTGATTTGAATACCATTATCACTCGGTTAGAGTTGAAAGGGTTTATTTCAACTCTTCCCGGCGGTTATGTAGTGAAGGTTTGACTTATATACCTTATTTTTGCTACAATTAATAATCGTAGTGCATGACATTTAGACATGTGAAGTTATTAAGACTATTCTAAGGCTGATAAAAAAGGTGATAAAAATGGCCAAATCTCTGATAATAGTGGAATCCCCAGCAAAAGCCAGAACAATCGGCAAGTTTTTGGGTAAAAGTTATAGGATAGAAGCATCTATGGGCCATGTCAGGGACTTGCCCAAAAGCCAGCTTGGCATAAATATAAAAGACGGTTTTATTCCGAAATACATTACCATACGTGGCAAAGGCCCGTTATTAGACAACTTGAGAAAACACGCCACAAAAGCTGATAAAATTTTATTAGCTACCGACCCTGACCGTGAGGGAGAGGCAATCTCTTGGCATTTAGCCCAGCTCTTGGGTCTTTCTGAAGATGAAAATTGTCGGGTCGAGTTTCACGAGATTACAGAGAAGGCGGTTACAGAATCAATAAACAGGCCGCGAAAAATTAATTGTAATCTTGTAAATGCACAGCAGGCGAGAAGAATTTTGGATCGTCTGGTAGGGTATAAGCTAAGCCCCATTTTATGGAAAAAGGTCAAATGGGGATTAAGTGCCGGAAGGGTTCAGTCTGTTGCAGTTAAAATTATATGTGACCGGGAAAAAGAGATAAGACAATTTGTACCAAAAGAATATTGGACTATCAATGCAGTTCTTTCCGACATTTCTAATGAATTCAGTTTCAAGGCAAAGCTTCATGCTAAAGGAAAGAAAAAAATTGATATTTCAAACAAGGAAGAAGCTGAGAAAATTCTCTCAGAATTAAGGGATGCACAATATATTGTCTCAAATATAAAAAAAGGAGAAAGGAGAAAAAACCCGGCACCTCCTTTTACCACCAGTAGCTTGCAGCAAGAGGCTTCTAGAAAGCTTCGTTTTTCTTCAAAGAAAACCATGATGGTTGCACAACAACTCTATGAGGGTCTTGAACTCAAGGGAGAAGGCAGTGTCGGATTGGTCACTTATATTAGGACAGATTCCACAAGGGTCTCCAAAGAGGCAGTAAGTGAGGCAAAAGAGTATATAGCTGAAGCTTATGGAAAACAATACATTGGGAAAGGAAATATTGCTCACAAGCAGAAAAAGAACGTGCAAGATGCACATGAAGCAATCAGGCCTACATCTGTATTCAGACTACCTGATGATGTAAAGAATTCCCTAACTTCCGACCAGTATCATTTATATAAGCTTATATGGGAGAGATTTGTAAGCAGTGTTATGCAGCCTGCTGTTTACAATACAATAACTATAGATATAACCGCAAATGGTTACAAGTTCAGGGCAAGTGGTTCTACGGTGAAATTTCCGGGTTTTACAATCTTATATATTGAAGGTAGTGATGAAGAAAATGGAAAAGCAGAGGAAAATTTGCCGATATTGACGAGGGATCAAAAATTAGTACTTAAAGACATTGTCGGAGAACAGCACTTTACACAGCCGCCAACCCGATTTACTGAGGCAATGCTCGTTAAAATGTTGGAGGAAAAGGGTATTGGAAGACCAAGCACATACGCACCGATTATTGATGTAATACAAAGGCGCAACTATGTTGAAAAAGTGAAAGGTAGATTTAAGCCTACCGAGCTAGGGGAAATAGTTGTAAACATATTGGAGGAACATTTTACCGATGTGGTTGATGTGGATTTTACGGCTGAGTTGGAGCAACAGCTTGACAAAATTGAAGCGGGTCAGGATGAATGGAAAAAGGTCGTTGAATCTTTCTACTCTACATTTAAAAAAAGATTAGAAGTAGCTGAAGAAGAAATTGAAAAAGTTAAACTAGAGGATGAAGTAACAGATGAAAAGTGTGAGCTTTGTGGTAGAAACATGGTAATAAAAAGGAGTAGATTTGGTAGATTTCTTGCGTGTCCCGGCTTTCCAGAGTGTAAAAACACAAAAGCCATTATTGAGGAAATTGGAGTAAAATGTCCGCTGTGTGATGGTAGTGTAATTGTTAGGAGTTCAAAACGCGGCAGAATCTTTTACGGATGCAGTAATTTCCCTGAATGCAGATTTGTGTCATGGAATAAACCGATTGATAAGGAATGTCCCAAATGCGGTAGTTACATGGTGTTGAAGAAGAACAAGGGTGGGGAATACGAGTGTTGTTCAAATAAGGTATGTGGTTACAAGAAAAAGATCCCAGAGGTGGGTGAATAAAGTGAGGGTCAAAATAGTAGGAGGTGGCTTAGCCGGCTGTGAAGCTGCATGGCAGATAGCAAAACGGGATATTAAAGTTGATCTATACGAAATGCGACCTTACAAAACAACTCCTGCACACCATACACGCCTTTTGGCAGAGCTTGTATGCAGTAATTCGCTAAGGTCAAACATAATAACAAATGCAGCAGGTCTCTTAAAAGAAGAAATGCGCCATTTCGACTCTTTAATAATTAGAGCAGCTGATGCAACAAGGTTACCGGCCGGTTCGGCGCTTGCAGTAGACAGGGAAAAGTTTGCGGAATATGTTACTAGAACATTAACAAAACACCCGAATGTTACAATCAATGTCAAAGAAATGGTTGACATACCGGAGTATCCTGCGATTGTAGCTACAGGACCTTTAACTTCTGAACGATTATCTAAAACACTGAAAGACATACTGGGAGATGAGCATTTATATTTTTACGATGCAGCAGCTCCTATCATAATGGCAGATTCTGTAGACTTGGACAAAGCGTTTTGGGCATCTCGTTATGATAAGGGTGAAAATGATTATGCAAACATCCCGCTGACAGAAGAAGAATATTTTATTTTTTACAATGAGTTGGTCAATGCAGAAGTACACATGCCTAGAAAATTTGAAACACCCGTATATTTTGAAGGGTGTATGCCTATTGAAGTAATGGCTAAAAGAGGCCCGAAGACGCTTCTTTTCGGCCCTTTAAAACCTAAAGGGCTTATAGATCCCAGAACTCATCAGGAACCGTTTGCAGTTGTACAACTCAGGAAAGACAATAAAGAAGGGACTCTTTTAAATGTTGTAGGATTTCAGACTAGTTTGAAGTGGCCTGAACAAAAAAGGGTTTTTGGCATGATACCTGGGCTTCAAAATGTAGAATTTGCGAGGTACGGGTTCATTCACAGGAATACCTTTATAAACAGCCCGATCCATTTGTTGCAAAGTCTAGAATTAAAAAAAATCAGGGGGATTTTTTTTGCGGGACAGATAACAGGTGTTGAAGGTTATATTGAATCGGCTGCGTCAGGTATTGTTGCGGGTATCAATGCTGCACGATTTGTGAGGGGGGAAGAAGCGTTAATTTTTCCCGAAGACTCGTTGATCGGTGCCCTTTGCAGTTATATTACCTCGTCTAACCTCAATAATTTCCAACCGATGAAGTCGAACTTTGGAATACTGCCCCCTTTGAACCAAAAAATCAAGTCAAGGCAAGAAAGGAATCGGCAACTTGCACTGCGCGCTCTCGACTCAATTAAACGGTTTGTGCAAAATAATGACTTAAAGTAAAAAAAATGCTACATTCCAGACAAATTGCTACTAAATTTAAAAATAATTTAGAATTAACTGTTGCATATTAATCTATGTTATGATAGTATATTTAGAGTCAAACTTGGAGAGATAATATAAATGATGGAAAGCGAAGATTTATTAATTGATAAATTCTTAAGGTACATAAGTGTGACAAAAAACAAATCAAAGAACACTGTAAAAGCTTATGGTAAAGACTTGATACAGTTTCTAGAATATTTAAAAGAGATAAAAATATCTGAACCCATTTTCCATAATGTTGAACGCAAAGATATACGAGGGTTCTTATTTTACTTGAAAGAAAAGCAGCTCAAAAAAAAGACTATGTCCAGAAAACTATCTGCAATAAGGAGCTTTTTTAAGTACCTTACAGCTGAAGGAATATTAAAAGAAAATATTGCTTCTAGCGCATTTGCTCCCAAATTGCCTAAAAACCTCCCTGTTTTTTTATATCCTAAAGAAATTGAGCTTCTTTTATCGGTTCAACCAAATAATGTTCTTGGTATTAGGGATAAAGCGATCTTAGAACTTTTATACGCTACAGGGCTTAGAGTGGGAGAAGTTGTTTCTTTGAAGACTAGCGACATAAACTTTGTGTCAAACTACATAATAGTGTTGGGTAAAGGCTCTCGAGAGAGGGTTGTATTTTTTGGCAGAAAAGCACAGCTAGCACTCGAAAAATATTTAAGAGAAAGCAGGCCTTTTCTTGCAAAAGACATCTCATGTGATTCGCTTTTTTTGAACAAAAATGGTACTACGCTTTCGGACAGGAGTGTTAGAAGAATTATAGACAAATACGTGAAAAATGTTTCACTAAAGAATGACATCAGTCCCCATACTCTGAGGCATAGTTTTGCAACACATATGCTGAATAACGGAGCGGATTTAAAGACGGTCCAGGAATTATTAGGTCATGCCAGCTTGTCGACTACACAGATATATACTCATGTAACAAGAGAAAGATTAAAAGAAGTGTACGATAAATCTTTTCCACACAAATAAGAGGGAGTGGATAATCGTGATTTCAGCCACAACTATTATAGCGGTTGTTAAAAAAGGCGGTGCAGCAATTGGTGGTGACGGGCAGGTTACTTTTGGTGAAAATACCATAATGAAACATCACGCAAAAAAGGTTAGAAAGATCTATAATGGAAGTATTCTGGCAGGTTTTGCCGGTTCGGTTGCTGATGCGATAACCCTTTTTGAGAAATTTGAAATGAAGCTTGAACAGACCCACGGGAACCTTATGCGTTCTGCCGTTGAACTGGCCAAGGAATGGCGAACCGACAAAATGCTCAGAAAACTTGAGGCTCTTTTAATTACTGCTGACAAAGAACGTATACTTGTTATATCAGGAAACGGAGAGGTTATTGAACCAGATGACGGAATAGCCGCTGTCGGTTCAGGTGGGTCTTATGCTCTTGCTGCTGCAAGGGCGCTTGAAAGGCATTCAAATTTACCGGCGGATATAATAGTAAAAGAGTCTTTAAAAATCGCTTCTGAAATTTGTGTTTATACGAATGATTACATATCTGTAGAGACTTTATAAAGGGGGTGTAAGCTCAATGGATTGCTTGACACCAAGAAAAATAGTTGAGGAACTCGATAAATATATAGTTGGCCAGGAAGAGGCAAAACGGGCTGTATCGATTGCCCTTAGAAACAGATATAGAAGGCAAAAATTATCTGACGAAATGCAAGAAGATGTGATTCCAAAAAACATTTTAATGATTGGCCCAACAGGCGTTGGCAAGACTGAAATAGCGCGGAGGCTCGCTAAGCTGACGGGAGCACCATTTGTAAAAGTTGAGGCAACCAAGTTTACCGAGGTAGGCTATGTTGGCAGGGATGTCGAGTCAATGATCAGGGATCTTGTGGAAACTTCAATTCGAATGGTTAAAATGAACAAAATGGAAAGTGTAAAAGACAGGGCAAGGGTATTGGCACAGCAGAGGATAGCAGAGATACTATACCCTGATCCAAGTCGACCGCGAACTAAAAATCCATTTGAGGCGATTTTTAGCGGGATGGGGAAGACTGATGAAGAACAAGACGAAGACAGAGAGCGAAAGATCAAAGATATAAGACAAAAGCGGAAACAAATCCTTAAAGACCTAAAAAAAGGGGGTCTTAATGATGAGTTAATAGAAATAGAAGTAGAAGATAATGTACCACCAATGCTAGAAGTCTTTTCCGGATCAAGCATGGAAGAAATGGGAATAAATCTCCAGGACATGTTTGGAAGCCTATTGCCAAAACGGCATAAAAAGAAAAAAGTAACTGTAGAAAACGCCTTAAGGATCTTAACACAAGAAGAGGCTTCTAAGTTGATAGACATGGATGAAGTAATTAATGAATCAATAAAAAAGGCCGAGGAACATGGCATAATATTCATAGATGAGATAGATAAAATTGCTGGTAAAGAGTCTTATGGGCCGGATGTTTCCAGAGAAGGTGTTCAAAGGGATATACTACCAATTGTTGAGGGTTCAACAGTAATAACAAAATACGGTCCGGTAAAGACAGACCACATTTTGTTTATAGCAGCCGGTGCTTTCCATATATCCAAGCCTTCCGACTTAATTCCGGAGCTACAAGGTAGATTTCCAATTAGAGTAGAGCTAAAAAATTTGTCAGAAGATGATTTAAAGAGGATACTACTTGAACCTAAAAATTCTTTAATTAAACAATATACTGCACTTATCAAAACAGAAGGTATAAAAATCAAATTTTCAGAAGATGCTATTGATGAAATAGTTAAAATAGCCGCACATATTAACAGGCACTCCGAGGACATAGGTGCAAGAAGACTTTATACAGTTATTGAAAAAGTACTTGAACAGATATTATATGAGGCTCCTGAAATGAGTCAGAAAGTTTTGGAACTTGATAGAAGTTATGTTGATCAAAAATTAAAAGAAATAGTTGATGATAAAGATCTTAGTATGTATATCTTATAATGGCAAGTGATTTTTTCATATAAATATCATATGGGAGGAAAATACAAATGAGTGATAGTTTGTTAGAAAAAACAAGACGAATCAACAAATTACTTCAAAGGTCTGCGGGATATCCAGTAGATTTCAATGAAGTCTGCAAGACTTTAGGTGAGGTATTAACTGCTAATTGTTATGTTGCCAGCCGAAAAGGGAAAGTACTGGGGTATTTCCTGTTGGAAGATTATGATTGTGATGCTATTCATGATGAAGTTCTTGAAGATAATATGTTTCCAAAGCATTACAATGACTTAATCCTCGAGATACATGAGACAAAGGCAAATGTACCTCCAACAGATTTGGAATGTGTTTTCCAAAATGATACTGATTGTCCTTATTCAGACAAAATGACGACAATTGTACCGATTAATGGTGGGGGAGAAAGACTTGGCACCCTTGTGTTGGCTCGATTTGGTGAAAGGTTTACAGACGAAGATTTGGTGCTTGCTGAGTACAGCGCAACAGTCGTTGGGATGGAAATCCTACGTTCAAAGAGCGATGAAATAGAGGATGAAGCCCGCAAAAAAGCGGTAGTTCAATTAGCAATTGGAACACTATCTTTTTCTGAACTTGAAGCTGTTGAACATATCTTTGAAGAGTTAGATGGAAGTGAAGGTTTGCTTGTTGCAAGCAAGATTGCCGACAGGGTTGGAATAACAAGATCTGTTATAGTAAATGCTCTTAGGAAATTTGAAAGTGCCGGTGTCATAGAATCACGTTCATTAGGAATGAAAGGGACCTACATAAAAATACTAAACGATAAACTGTTAGAGGAATTAAGAAAAGTAAAGGCTTAACATACAAATGTCGTGCATGCGTGAAAAGGGTTCACGCATTTTTTTTAAATTTTTTTTTATAAGAAGGATTTTATCGATTTTTGTCTAATTATAGAGTGAGAAGGTAAAATTTGAAAGATATTCCCTAAAAAGGTAATAGACAAAAAAAGTCGAAAAGGGGTTTGCTCATTTTTGGTCAATCAATTTTTAATTCAAAGCTAGATGAAAGAGTGAACATAATGTGATAAATTACATATCAAAATGCTATTAAACAATTAGTTTTAATGCTTATGAAAAATGAATTTATCATAAAAAATCAAATTTTGCAGGAAAAATCAAAAATAAGTAGAACTAATTATAAAGCATAAATTAGCACGAAATGGCAAATCCGGCGAAAGCTGGAGACGCAAAGCCACGGGCCTAAAGTCGTAAGGCTATGGTAGCCGGGCTGCCGAAGGCTATTTTTTAATGTAATAGTCCTATTTCGGCATCCCGAAAGGGACTTTTTTGTTGTATCCACAAGCATTTATATAAATTAATAAAAATGATAACAGTGTTAATCAATACTTTGTTTACAACTGGTTGTGCTGAAACAATTGCATATACAAAAAATAAAAGTCGAAAAGGGGTGTTCTCCTTATGTTTGGCTATATTGAGTTAATGCAAAAGTATATGGATGCAAAGTGGCTTAGGAATGAAGTCATATCAAATAATATAGCAAATGTGGATACACCGGGTTTTAAAAGATCTGATGTATCTTTTGAAGAATTGTTAAAAAGTAAGTTGAAACAGGACAGGCTTAGATTGAGCACAACTAACAAAGGCCACATAAACAATATTTCAATGGCATTAAAAGAACCTCAAGTATATGTGCAGCGTGACACAGTTTATCGAAATGATGAGAACAATGTCGATATAGACAATGAAATGGTTCAACTGACAAAAAACACATTGTCTTATAATATTCTTGCTGACCAGACACAAAAAAGGTTTCAACTACTCAGGACTGCTATTAGTGAGGGGAGAAGGTAAACATGTCAATTTTTGGTTCAATGGACATCAGTTCAACTGGATTGTCAGCTCAAAGATTGCGTATGGATGCTATATCAAATAACATTGCAAATGTAAACACAACGAGGACGTCTGACGGTGAACCTTATAGGCGCACGAGATTGATATTTGAAGAAATACCAAATAAAAACTTCAGGTATGTTTTATCGAACAAAATTAAAGAAGTTCCAGGAAGGGGAGTTAGAGTAGTTGCTCTGAAGAAGGATGATGCACCATTCAAAATGGTCTATGACCCCACACACCCTGATGCTGATGATTCCGGGTATGTTAGAATGCCAAATGTAGACATAGTCGTTGAAATGATAGATATGATCTCTGCAACAAGGAGTTATGAAGCAAACATTACAGTTTTAAATTCTTCAAAGAGTATGATTGTCAAGGCATTAGATATAGGCAAAGTATAATAAAGAGTAAAAAGGGGGAGATCGTGTTGAATATCTCCAAAGTTGAAAGCCTTGTGGACAAAAGTTACCTCAAGACGGGAAAAAAACAGAAAACCAGCTTTAGGGATATCTTATCAGATGCAATAATGTCGGTTAATGAGCAACAGAGAAATTATGACACTGCGTTACACAGATTTCTGCTTAATGAAGAGGTCAACGTTCACGATCTGATGATAGCAGGGGAAAAGGCCAGATTATCACTTGAATTGACTTTGCAAATCAGAAACAAGGTAATAGAAGCATATCAAGAAATAATGAGAATGCAAGTGTAAAAAACAAAGGTGGATATAATGGACTTATTCAATGATTTGAGCCAAAAGGTGAAGGAATTCTGGCAAAGCAAGGAAGACAAACAAAGGAAAAAGCTTGTTGCAGCAATAATCGCTTGTGTTGTATTAACGGTTTTGATTGCGTCTTTTTTTGGGAGAACTATGTATGTTCCTCTTTATTCTGACTTAGAGATGAAAGACGCCGCAGCCATAACCAAAAGGTTAGAGGATTTAAACGTACCATATCAGATAGACGATGGCGGTAAAACAATTTTGGTGGAGCCGGAGCAAAAATACAAAACAAGGTTACTGCTGGCACAGGAAGATCTCCCTAAAGGAGGAACATTGGGTTTCAGTGAGATTTTTGACAAAATAACCCTTGGGACAAGTGATTGGGAAAGACAGATTCAATATAATCAAGCACTGCAAGGTGAATTGACACGTACAATCGAAGAAATGGCCAAAGTTGAATCTGCAAGAGTACACTTAGTCCAGCCGGAAGAAAGCTTGTTTATTGAACCCGAGCCTACCTCTGAAGCTCAGGCAGCAGTTTTTTTAAAGTTAAAACAGGGAGAGGAGATTACGAAAGAAGAAATAAGAGGTATTGTAAACCTGATTTCTCATTCAGTTAAAGGCTTAAAACAGGAGAATGTAACGGTAATAGATGAATTTGGAAGACTGCTTACTGATGACACACTTTCAGAAGATGAACTACAAGGATATGATGTTAATTCAAGGCTTTCAGTCCAAAACAATTTTCAAAAGCAGCTTCAATCGGGAGTGCAATCCCTATTAGAGCAAGTATTTGGTCCGGGGAACGTCGTGGTAAGGGTAAATGCTGAACTGAATTTTGATAAAAAAACAGTTGAAAACAGATTGTTTTCACCTGTCAATGAAGAAACCGGTGAAGGAATTTTAAGAAGCATTCAAGATTTGAGGGAGCATTTTACCGGTTCAGGTACTGTGCCGGGGGGCGAGCCGGGACTTAATGAAAACGTTGGATACGGAGATCAACAGCCTGGCAGTGAGGATACGGAACACCAAAGGACCGAAACCATAAAAAACTTTGAAGTAAATGAATCGTATGAGAGTTTGATTGTCGCTCCCGGAGCAGTTAATAGATTGACCGTTTCAGTAGTAATAAATAGGGAGTTGAATCAAAGTGAAAAACAGTCCATATCTGAGATTGTTGGGAATGCCATAGGTTATGACACGACAAGGGATCAGATTTTTGTTGAGGGCATGGCTTTCAAAACCGATCTTGCAACTACAATAGCTCAAGATATTTTAGATCGGCAACAACAACAGCGACGACAGATGATATGGATATTTGCCGGCATAGGTTTATTGGCCTTTGTATTATTTATGATTATTAGAGCAGCTGGTATCAGAAAAAGAGCGCGTATTGAACAGGAAAGGGCCGCTGCCGAACTGATTGCAGCTCAGCAAGCAGCAGCGTCACAGTTGCCGGTGGAAACCAAAAACGAAATATATAGTATTTTAGAAAGATTTGCGAAGAAAAATCCTGAAGATGTTGCAAAGGTATTAAAATCATGGATAAATGAAGATTAGAGGTGTCTCAGATGCCGTTAAGCAAATTATCAGGAAGGCAAAAAGCTGCCATTCTGGTTGCCTCATTAGGCCCGGAATCTGCCGCAAGCATTTATAAACACCTGAGAGAAGATGAGATCGAAACACTGACCCTAGAAATAGCAAATATGAAGAAGGTTTCCCATGAAGAAAAGAATGAAATTCTAGAGGAATTTCATAATATGTTGGTTGCTCAAAACTATATTACAGAAGGTGGAATAGACTATGCAAAGGAGATACTGGAAAAGGCCCTAGGGACACAAAAGGCTGTGGAAATTATTAACCGGTTGACCTCATCCTTGCAAGTCCGGCCCTTTGATTTTATAAGAAAAGCGGATCCTTCTCAACTGGTCAATTACTTACAAAATGAAAACTCGCAGACAATTGCTCTCATCATGACCTACTTGGACCCTGAACAGTCTGCGGCGGTTTTATCGTCTCTTCCCCCTGAAAAGCAGGTCGATATTGCAAGGCGTGTGGCAATAATGGACAGGACTTCTCCGGAAATAATTTTCGAGGTTGAAAAAGTACTTGAACGACAGCTGGCATCTGTTGTGACGGATGAGTATGCAAATGTCGGAGGGATACAAACTGTAGTAAACATACTGAACAATGTAGACAGGGGAACCGAAAAAAACATAATTGAAGAACTGGAAGTGGACAACCCGGAACTTGCAGAAGAGATACGACGTAGAATGTTTGTGTTTGAAGATATAATAACACTTGATAACAGATCACTTCAGCGTATTCTGAGAGAAGTTGACAATCAGGATCTTACACTTGCGTTAAAAGGGACAAGAGAAGAGGTCAAAAAGCGGATTTTTGAAAATATATCTAAGAGGCAGTCTGAAATGATTAAGGAAGATATGCAGTACATGGGTCCTGTAAGGTTGAGGGATGTTGAGGATGCCCAGCAGAGGATAGTAAACATTATCAGAAAATTGGAGGATTCAGGGGAAATAATTATTTCTCGAGGTGGGGGTGACGAGATAATTGTCTAAGGTACTGAAATTCATAGATATAACAAATGTGCAACCCCTAAGACTAGGAGATTTTCAAGAAGGTAAGATGGATATTACTGACGATAATTTTTACAGAAAGATAAGGTTACCTTTACAAAGAGTTCAGGAAGATGAAGCCAAAAATTTGATGGAAAATGCTTTAAAAAGGGCAAATTCATTGATCGAATCTGCAAATAGAAAAGCTGAAAACATTCTACAGAAAGCCATGGAACACAAGGCAGAAATTGAACGAAAGGCATTTGAAAAAGGTTACAGTGAAGGCTGTGAGCAGGGATATAAAAAAGTGAAAGAAAAATATGAAAATGAATGGCAAGATGCACTAAAACAGTTTATTCAACTGAGGCAAGAGTTAATTGATCAGAATAGACAGTATAAAAAATTTCTCGAGCAGGAATGCTTGAAGTTATCATTATATACAGCGGAAAAAATTGTAAAGAAGCAACTTGAGGAAAATGCGGAATGCTTTTCGAATTTAATTGAACAAGCAATCGAAAAAATTGGTGAACAACCAGAAGTGTATATAAGGGTTTGTGAGAATGATTATAAAAAAATCGACTTACCCAAAATTATGTCTAAAGTCAGTGACCGCATAAAAAAAGTAAATGTGATAAAAGATCCAACGCTTTCTGATGGAGATATTATTATTGATGGTGGCCATTTTAAGGTAGATGCAGGTATACGCACCAGAATAGAAAACATTGTTTCTGTTTTAAAAGAAATGGATGTTTTGAGAGATGTTTGAAAATCCTTTCAAATCGATTTACCCAATTATTGATACAACGGAGACAATAAAGCCTAAGGGAAAGATCTCAAAAATAGTCGGTTTAACAATAGAATCTCTCGGTCCGCCTGTTAAGCTAGGGGAAATATGCACTGTAAAGTCTTCTAAAAGCGATAATCAAATATTGGCCGAAGTTGTGGGTTTTCGTGAAAACACTGTTATTTTAATGCCCTTAGGGGATACGGACGAAATCGGCCCGGGATGGGAAGTAGAAGCAAGTGGTAGGAAAATGTCAGTAGCAGTTGGTGAGGGGCTGCTTGGAAGGATTTTAAATGGCTTAGGGATTGCGATTGATGGCAAAGGCCCTATAAAAACCACAACTTATTATCCGATATTCAATACCCCCCCAAATCCGGTGGAACGTAAAATCATCGATAATCCCCTTCCTCTTGGCATAAGAGCAATAGATGGCCTACTTACGTGTGGTAAGGGGCAAAGACTAGGCATTTTTGCGGGTAGTGGGGTAGGTAAAAGTACCCTCCTCGGTATGATTGCAAGAAATACCAAAGCGGACGTAAATGTGATTGCTTTAGTTGGAGAAAGGGGAAGAGAACTTAATGAATTTGTTGGTAAAGATCTAGGCAAAGAGGGTTTAAAGAGGTCAGTGATTGTGATTGCAAGCTCTGAAAAGCCACCATTGGTCAGGACACGGGCCGCGTTTACGGCTACGGCGATTGCCGAATATTTCCGGGATCTAGGTGCTGATGTGATGTTGATGATGGATTCCGTTACGAGATTTGCAATGGCTCAAAGAGAGGTTGGCCTGGCTTCTGGGGAGCCACCTGTGACTAGGGGATATACCCCTTCGGTTTTTGCTGTTATGCCAAAGCTGTTGGAGAGAGCAGGCACATCGAAATGTGGATCTATTACCGGAATATACACGGTTCTTGTAGACGGTGATGACTTTAATGAACCTATATCTGATGCTGTGAGGGGTATCCTTGACGGCCATATAGTATTGAACAGACACCTTGCGAGTAGGAATCACTATCCGGCTATCGACGTGTTGTCGAGCATCAGTCGATTGATGAACGAAATTGTAACAGATGAGCACAAACGGCTGGCAGGAAGAATAAAAAGCATTTTATCGGTGTACCGTGAAGCTGAAGACCTGATAAATATCGGCGCTTACGTAAAAGGGAATAACCCAAAAATAGATGAAGCAATAAAATATATAGATAGGATTAACGATTTTTTAGTCCAGGGTATTGATGAAAAGGTGGATTTCAAGGATACTATTAAAAAAATTAATGAGATTTTTACGGATGGTGGTCATGAGAAAATTTAAGTTTAGATTACAAACCCCTTTAAAAGTTAAGCTCATAAAAGAAAAGATGGCGAGACAGGAGTTTTTAAGGGCTTTGGTCGTCAAGCAAGGTGAAGAAGACGTGCTGAGATTATTGAATCAAAAGTACTCAGATACAAAAAAAACACTTGGCGAATTAAATCAAGGTTATGTTAATATCAGCCATCTTATGGACTTTGATATTTACTCGAATGCCTTAAGAGGCAAGATCAAAGACCAACGTGAAGCGGTAAAGAGATCAGAAATCGTGTGTGATTCTACAAGGAGCGGTTATATAGAAGCAAAAAAGGAAAAACAGGTCCTTGAAAAAATAAGAGAAAAAAGACATCATAAACACGTAAAAAGCATCAACCGGGAAGAACAAAAATTGAGTGATGAAATAGCGGAAAACCTTTTTAGCAGGAAGGATGGTGACTTTGAACAATTTATTTAAAAACAGGGGCGTCATCCTAGGGGTAATAATATTCATTTTTGTCATTATTGCAGCAACGGTCATTTATTTTGATTTTTTTCCGAACCTGGATTCTCTACATCCTTCCTTCGAAACATTCGTAAAAAAGATTCCGTTTCTACATGGCAAAATTTTAGAATCGGAAGACAAACAGGCCTTGGACATGTTGAGACAAGCCTTGGATGAAGAAAAAGAAAAAATTCGATCAGAATGGAAAATGATTGAAGATCAAAAGAGGGATCTGGAAGATCGCATGAATGACTTAGAAAAAAAGGAACAGGCCTTGGAAGACTTAGCCCGTGAACTCACAGGCTTGAAGGCTGACTTAGAGTCGAGCTTGATAGAATTAAAGGATATTGCACAATACTATGAGCTGATGGAGTCTTCAAAGGCTGCGGAGATTTTAAATGGCTTAGAAGACGAATTTATCACAAACTTGTTAAAAAACATGAAAAAAGAGCCAGCATCAAGGATTTTAGAAAGGTTAGACCCCCAAAAAGCCGCATCTGTTACGAAAACAATGAGTGGCATAAAATAGCTGAAAGGAGGTGAAAAGCTGAATGCAGGGTTTACAGCAGTTTTATCCAGCTGGCCTTGCTGTCGAACCATCAAATGAAACTCGCATAATTGACGGCCAGGGTGATTGTGGATTTGGCAAGATTCTATCACAGTATGTAAAAGAGTTAGAAGAAAAGCCGGATCCTGAGTTGATGTTCATGCAGATGTTGACTTTTCTTTCAAGTTTAACACAGCCACACATAATTATGAAAGAACTTGATTTACCTCCAGACAAGGGAATTAGTGATTTAAATACGACGTTGAAACAACTTGTTGTGCAATATTGTGAAAAAAACCAACTTGATAATAAGGCAGTTAAAATAATAATGCATGCTTTGTCCTTGCTGGAAGACATATCTGGAGCCGATAAAAATGAAATTGTAGTTATTAGCAAAGAATTTGCCGAACAAATTAAGTCTAACGGGATCTTTGAAAAAAACGGAGACACACAAAACCCCGAGGATTTTGTCCGAATTCAAAACACCAACGACTTTTACCGGACTCCAAGCGATTTTGCCCAGATCCCAAATAATCAGGAGAAAACCTTCAGGCCCATTGAAGAACCAGAATTAGAATCCGACCTACAGCAATTAACAACGAAAGCACTGTCCGAAGGAGAACAGCCTTTAACTAAAGAAAAAGTAAGGTATATAAAAGCTGATACTTTTCGCATTGCATCGAGAGACTTGCCTCAAAAAAAAGGCAGCATGCATACTTTGTATGCGAATGATAACGAACAAGTATCTGAAAATCTTGTTGACATTTCAAAAAATGTTAATAACGAAATAATACATGAAGCAATGGGCTTTAAAAACGGCGAACAAGCAATTATATCTGAAAAACATACTATACAGCAACAATTGATAAAAAGTAATACCGAGCTGTTCGAAAACATTGTCGATAGAGTTGCGGTTGCCTTAAAGAACAACAACAAACAGCTCTGTGTTAAGCTAAAGCCGGAATACCTCGGCCAGGTTATTATCAAGGTTTCAACTGCTAAAGCTGGCCTAAAAGCGGAACTGTTTTTCGAAAACATTCGTCTCAGTGAAGCGATGAAAAATTGTGTTCCGGATTTAAAGGAGCAAATACACCAGCAAGGCTACAATGTGACAGAAGTAAATATTCATACACTTATAGATGGAAACCAAATGGACTTTCTACATCAATATGACGATGGTAAGGCGTATCAGCAGCAAAAACCTTTTCAGGTATCCAGATTGCCAAATAAAGAACCTGAAGAGGAAGCCGGGCGCTATTTAGGCTGGGGAGAAGACAGCAGTATTAACTATATAGTATGAAGGGAGGGTTAAATAATATGATGATAAGTTCTCAATATACCAGTGTTACATCGGCAGAAAATACAATGCAAGGGCCAGGTCTAGGTAAAGATGATTTTTTAAAACTTCTCATTGCAGAACTTAGGTATCAAGATCCACTTGACCCCATGGATAGCAGGGAGTCCATATCACAGCTTGCACAATTCAATTCCCTCGAGCAGATGCAAAATTTAAATGAAACCCTCATAAACTATTCCGCTTTAGGAATGATAGGCAAACATATTGAAACTTATGGAGGAGACATATCTGGCATTGTAAAAGGGGTAAACTTCGAAAATGGGAATGTTATGCTTATCATTGGTGATGAAGCCATTAAAATACCTTTAGACATGGTACAGAAGGTCAGGGAAAAGGGTGAATAAGTAATGTATGGTATAAATGATTTTCCTATTCAGCCAAGCGGAGGAAAAAAACCAATACAGCATGAAAATAAACAAGTTGTTACGAATAAGCAGGGCTTTGACAGTGTTTTAAAACAAAAGATTGAGGAAAAAAGGCTAAAGGTATCTCAGCACGCTCAGGTAAGACTCAAAGCAAGGAATATTAACCTAGACGATGACAAGATGGCACAGTTAAAAGACGGTGTAGATAAAGCTGAGCAAAAAGGAGTGAAGGAATCTCTGATTTTGATGAATGATATTGCTTTTATAGTCAGCATAAAAAACAGGACTGTCATAACAGCTATTGATGGCCCAAATATAAAAGGGAATGTATTCACAAATATTGACGGTGCCGTAATATTATGAGCCGGACCGCCAGAGGGGGCTCGCCGTTCCGGACTGACTGAAGGAACAAGGCACATAAAAAGGAGGAAATCATATCATGATGCGGTCAATGTTTTCTGGTGTAACAGGTTTGAGAAATCATCAAATCAAAATGGATGTCATTGGCAATAATATTGCAAATGTAAATACTGTCGGTTTCAAAAAGAGCAGGGTTACTTTCCAAGATGCACTAAGTCAGACTATTAGGGGAGCTTCTTCTGCCCAGGGCGGCAGGGGTGGCACAAATCCTATGCAAGTTGGTTTAGGAATGGAGATTGCGTCTATTGATACATTGCATTATTCAACGAGTGCTGAATCGACAGGGAATATCACCGACCTGGCTATTGGGGGAGAAGGGATGTTCATATTAAGTGATGGTCTTAACAGGTATTACACCAGAGCAGGGAACTTTATATTCGATGAGAAAGGGAATTTTATAAGTTCATCAAACGGTTTAAAAGTGTTAGGCTGGCAGTACGATATCACACAATCCACACCACCAGATAAAACACCACAAAATTTAGAACAGATAATAATAAAAAAGGGTATGATGGTTCCAGCAAATGCCACATCTTTGGTAAAATTCGATAAAAACCTGAATGCGGAGACGTCCGAGGGAGACCATTACAAGATACCTTTTCATATATACGACTCACTCGGCAGGGAACACACACTTGAGGTAACATTTACTAAAAGCAGTCAAGATAATACATGGAATTATGTAATTGAAGCTGATCCGGATGATGTGCTTATTGAAAACATAAGAAACATTGATGGAACAATTGTGTTTGATGAAAACGGCTTTTTTGATCCTAATGCAACTGGCGTAATAGATCAAGTAGAGATCGATATCTCCGGTTCAACATCTGTTCAATTTACTCCGGATTTTGACCAGGTAACCCAGTATGCAAAAGAAACATCGATAGACCTCATGGTACAAGACGGTTATGCTGCCGGGACATTGCTGGGCATTACAATTGATATTACAGGCACAATAACAGGGGTATTTGACAATGGTCTAAATCAAGAGTTGGCTCAGATTGCAATTGCAAACTTTGATAATCCTGGGGGACTTATAAAGAAAGGACAAAATTTGTACGAGTTGTCAAATAACTCAGGGCGGCCCCAGATAGGGACTGCCGGCACAGGCGGCAGAGGAACGCTTTCACCTGGATCCTTGGAAATGTCAAATGTGGATCTTTCTGAAGAATTTACACAGATGATAATAACCCAGAGGGGCTTTCAAGCCAATTCAAGGATAATATCTACATCTGATGAAATTCTCCAAGAGCTTGTTAATTTGAAGAGATGATTAATTTTTTCTTATGACTACAGTAACCTTTGCAGGGCTTGTACACATCAAGCCCTGCAAAAAAGAGGTGTTTTTTATTGATAGAACTTACTAAACTGAACGGCAAGCGTTTCGTGTTAAATGCCGAACTCATCGAAACTATCGAAACAACACCTGATGCTGTAATCACTCTGACTACAGATAAAAAATATGTTGTGAAGGAGTCAAAGGACGAAATCATTTTAAAGGTCCTGCATTACAAATCAAAGATTAATTTATTGACAACAGGCAGGCCTAATAATGACTGCATGCCATTTAAGTCTGAAGGGAAGTGCACTTAATTGGACCTTGCTACAATAATTGGAATCATTGGCGGTATTGTTGTTTTTGTATGGGCTGTATATATGGATGGGGATTTAAGTTCCTTTATCAGTATACCGTCTGTCTTGATAGTATTTGGAGGCTTATTTGCCGCCATACTTATCAATTATCCACTGTCAAAGTTGATTGAGGTCACAAAAATACTAAAAAAGGCTTTTGTTGAAAAGAGAACACCTGATGGGGAGCTTATCAAAACAATTGTTGAACTGGCAGAGGTTGCTCGTAGGGAAGGGCTACTGGCACTTGAGGATGCGGCTTACCAGTTGAAGGATGATTTTTTAAAGCAAGGAATACTCTTAATCGTTGACGGAACAGACCCAGAGCTCGTCAGAAATATTTTGGAAACAGAGTTGGCGTTTCTGGAAGAAAGGCACAGGGAAGGGCAGAGCATTTTTGAAACAATGGGGACCCTTTCACCTGCTTTTGGCCTTATAGGCACAATCATCGGCTTGGTCAACATGCTGAAACATTTAGACGATCCGAGCGCAATAGGGCCGGGAATGGCGACAGCGCTTATCACAACTCTTTACGGAGCACTCTTTGCGAATCTGATTTTTATTCCAATAGCAGGTAAGTTGAAGGTCAGGAGCCGCGAAGAGGTTCTCGTAAAAGAAGTGATGATAGAGGGCATGCTGTCAATACAGGCAGGTGAAAATCCAAGAATTATCGGTGAAAAATTAAAGGCATTTCTTTCACCCAAGAAAAGAAACGGCATAGACAATACAAAAAATGAAGAAAGTGGTGAAGACGTTGTCTTACAGCAGACGACGCAATAATAGAGATGATACGCAGGCCTCTGGAACACCCGCTTGGATGGTAACATATGGCGATATGGTAACGCAGGTTTTACTGTTTTTTGTGCTTCTGTTTTCATTGTCGACTGTTGATGCGAAAAAATTTGACCTTGCTTTAATTTCTTTGCAGGAATCCTTGGGTATATTACAAGGAGGTCAAACTGTAGTTGAAAGAGATTTCTTAGAAGCGGGAGACATTGGCCAAGCCGCGGCAGATGAAGAAGAGCGAGAATTAAAACTACTACAGAGCAGATTAGATAATCTGATAGAAGATTATGACATTGAAGGAATTCAAGTCAGCATGGATGAGAGGGGGATTACAATTCGGTTTATCGAAGGGGTTCTCTTTGATTCCGGGAAAGCAAGGTTGAAAGAAAATGCCAAGTCAATACTTGACAAAATAGCGCCTGTATTAAAGAGCTGTTATCATCATCTCCGGGTAGAAGGCCACACTGATAATTTGCCGATAAGCACAAGAGAATTTCCATCTAACTGGGAACTTTCTACAACAAGGGCAGTTAATGTAATAAAATACTTTATCGAAAAGCATAGATTCTCGCCGTACACTTTATCGGCGGCGGGGTACGGAGAGTATAGGCCGATAGCCCCTAACGATACCGAAAAGCACAGAGCTCTAAATAGGAGGGTAGATTTAATAGTCTTAAGAACAGACTTGGAAGATAAAGAGCCCAAGTAAGGAGGATTTCGTATGAGTGCACCCCAACCAAAACAGAAAAGCATGTTTAATTTTAAAACTATAATTATTACGATTATTGTACTGTTTATTTTACTGGTATTTATAACCGGTTTAGTATACTTTCTAACACAGAATATGCTAAAAGCAGATAATCAGACGGACAATCAAGACAAATACATAACTTGTGATGCCGGTGAATTTCTAACAAACCTTGCCGACAGGGGATACATAAAACTCTCTATGGTTTACATGTATTTTGATGAGAATACTCAAAAAGAATTAGAGGTTAAGAGTTCTGAGATAAGGGACAAAGTCAATTCCATATTGAGGTCAAAGACGTTTAATTCTGTTAAAGACAGTGAAGGTATGGAAAATCTGAGACAAGAAATAAAAGATATTGTAAATAGCACCTTGGCGAGCGGGCAAATACAGGATGTTTATTTCACGAGCATTATTGTCAATTAAATGATAAGGGGGCCCTACTTTGACAGATATTCTATCCCAAAATGAAATTGATGAACTACTAGCCGCGCTGTCCAAGGGAGATGTGAAGGCTGAAGAAATAAAAAGCAAAGATACCGATCGACAGGTTAAAACTTACGATTTTAAGCGCCCGAATAAATTTTCTAAAGAACAGCTCCATACATTGAACGTGATACACGAAAATTTTGCCAGATTATTGACGACATACCTTTCTGCACAGCTCAGGACACTTGTACAAATAAACGTTTT
Source organism: Tepidanaerobacteraceae bacterium (assembly GCA_050949725.1). Lineage (GTDB taxonomy): Bacteria > Bacillota > Thermosediminibacteria > Thermosediminibacterales > Tepidanaerobacteraceae > JBMNGH01. The sequence continues at coordinate 187,332 of JBMNGH010000001.1, read as the reverse complement.
TTTTGTGGAACAAATGACATACAACGAGTTTATTTCTTCTGTGCCAACCCCAACGATAATTGGGGTCACAGGGTTTTCACCACTAAAAGGAGCTGTAATTATAGAAATAAACCCGTCCATATCTTTCGCAATAATCGACAGGCTGCTAGGAGGCTCAGGTGAATACAACCAAAAGCCCAGAGAGCCTACCCAGATCGAAAATATAATTATTCAAAAGGTGTTTGACAGAATGACAACCATCCTACATGATGCGTGGGAGGACATCGTTGACGTTAATCCAGTCCTTGAAAAACTGGAGACAAATTCACAATTTATTCAACTCGTTTCACCGAATGAAGCTGTTGCATTAGTTACATTTAATGCTCAAATTGGAAAAAGCGAGGGAATGATAAATATTTGTATACCACATATTGTAATCGAACCTATAGTGACAAAACTGTCAGCAAAGGTTTGGATGTCGTCAACGAAAAAAGAGAGTGAAAGGTCACATTCCAAATGTCTAGTCAGAAAAATAAGGAACCTGAAAGCTGTGGTCAAGGCAGAATTAGGCAAGACAAAACTTCCTGTAAAGGAATTTATAAATTTAAAGGCGGGCGACGTTATTCAGCTTGATAAAAATATTATGAGTGAAATTGATGTTTTTGTTCAAGAGAGGTGCAAGTTTAAAGGCAAAATAGGAATTTATAAAAACAAAATGGCAGTTAAAATTACGCGCCCTGTAGGTGAGGAGGATGTGCCAAATGGATGAGCAGCTTTTATCAGATGATGAAATAATGGAGCTCATGAAAGATGTCAATAATGTACCATTGTCAAAGGAAGAAATGGATGCCTTAGGGGAAATAGGTAATATATCTATTGGGACTTCTGCTACAACATTATATTCATTGCTTAGAAATCGTGTTGTTATAACAACCCCAAATGTTAACATCACTAATGTTAGTACATTGAAATCGAGTTATCCAATACCTTTTATAACTGTCGAGGTTTCTTTTACAAAAGGGTTGTTTGGAAGTAATCTCATGATAATAAAGGAGGAAGACGCCAAAATCATTGCCGACCTGATGATGGGAGGGGACGGCAAAAATACTGATGTGGAACTGGATGAACTCCGAATAAGCGCGGTAGGTGAAGCAATGAATCAAATGATGGGTTCTGCAGCGACTTCACTATCAACAATGTTGAAAAAAGATATAAGCATATCGCCACCAAGATTGAAAAGGGTAAATTTCGCAACAGAAAACTTAAAGGATAATTTCCAAGAAAATGAAGAAATAGTCAACATTTCTTTTAAAATGGAGGTCGGCGATATTTTAGATAGTGAAATCATGCAGCTTATGCCCATATCCTTTGCTAAAATGCTTGTGCAGGATTTATTCAACCTGTCCTTACCAGATGAAAATCAACGACCTGAACAAGAAATGCAGCAAGGACAAAATAATTCTCCATTAGGAGACCAGCATATTGAGGAAGATGCTGTAAATAAGGAGGAACAGCTCAGAAACTCACCGAAAACAAATCCCGATCATGATAATAACAAACTACCCCCACCAGTATTATCTGAAAATAGCAATAAAATAGCAGTAAATCCAGTACAATTTGAAGCCTTTGATGACAGTAAGCCTTTATCCGAAGGCTCAAACTTAGATTTGATAATGGATGTGCCGTTAGAAGTATCTGTTGAACTTGGAAGGACTACGAAGACGGTAAAAGAGATTGTAGAACTTGGAACTGGATCAATAGTTGAATTGAACAAGATGGCCGGGGAACATGTAGATATTTTAGTAAACGGCAAATTGATAGCCAAAGGTGAGGTAGTCGTGGTAGACGAAAACTTTGGTGTAAGAATTATAGATATTCTGAACAATTTCGAAAAAATAAGCAGTTTACAGTGACTTAGGGAGGATGAGTTAAATGGGCGGAACGTTAATAGTAGATGATGCTGCTTTTATGCGAATGATGATAAAAGACATATTGACAAAAAACGGTTACCCGGTTTGCGGAGAAGCTGAAAATGGGCTGGTTGCAGTTGAAAGCTATAATTCTTTAAAGCCTGACTTGGTAATGATGGATATAACAATGCCGGAAATGGATGGCATTGAGGCGGTAAAAAGAATAAAAGCGAATGACCCTTCTGCTAAGATAATTATGTGTTCTGCCATGGGTCAGCAAGCCATGGTAATAGATGCTATACAGGCAGGAGCACTGGATTTTATTGTGAAACCATTTCAGCCTGAAAGAGTTATTGAAGCCGTAAAAAAAGCTTTGAGTTAAAGAGGGTTATCATTCTATGGGTAAAATGGGTAAAAATCAAATTGTATTATTTACTGCTATAATACTGTTATTGCAAATCACACTTTTAGTAAATTGTATGAACGCACAACCTCTAGATGTAGAAAGCATAAAAGAGTATGAGTTTGACAAGCCAATAGGAAAGGTACCAGATGAGTCAAATTCAATAAATTCCATTACACTTGTTGTATACTTGTTGATTTTTGTTGCTATATGCATTATCGCTTATTTTACAACTAAATATCTCTCCCTGTATCGCAAAAACTTTAACATAAAAAGTAAATACATGGAGGTAATTGACAACCTTTCCCTGGGAAACGATAAAAATATTTACATAGTAAGGTCTCCTCAGGGCTTGATAATGATAGGAGCCTCCTCTAAAGGAATATGTATTTTAGATAAATTAGACCCTTCTCAAGCAGAACTGATCAATGAAGCCGAAAGCCAATTTTCCTCAACTAACAAGTTTGCCGGTCATTTGGAATCAATAATGAAGAGGCTAAAAAATGGTTACCAAACAAAAGATGGTGAAACATCTTGATTAAGAAAATACTTGTATCAACGACTTTTTTTGTTTTATTCGGATACGGTTGCTGCTTGAGAATCGTTAATGGAGCACCCCAGTTTGAGGTGCCGGTAATTCCCTTTTTTGAACCGGCCAATACTCCTGGTGAGACAGTCACAACATTGCAGATAATATTATTGTTGACTATTTTATCGCTAGCTCCTTCAATTTTAGTAATGTTGACATCTTTTACGAGGGTCATCATCGTTCTTTCTTTTACGAGGAATGGCCTTGGTGTACAACAGGTTCCACCTAATCAGGTTTTGATAGGGCTTGCCTTATTTATGACCATTTTCATAATGGCACCAGTATGGACTGATATAAATTCTCAGGCTCTTCAACCCTATTTAAACCAAGAGATAGATACGACAGAAGCTTTGAGCAGGGCGGAAATTCCTTTGCGGGATTTTATGTTTAAACAGACACGGGAAAAAGACCTTGCCCTTTTTCTGCATTATGCTGACACAGATCACCAGATAGAGTCGTTAAACGATGTGCCGACACATGTATTAATACCGGCTTTTATTATCAGCGAGCTAAAGACAGCCTTTCAAATGGGGTTTGTAATATTTGTACCTTTTTTAATAATCGATATTATCGTTTCAAGTACTTTGATGTCTATGGGAATGCTCATGCTGCCACCCGTAATGATTTCGCTGCCTTTTAAAATACTGCTCTTTATTCTGGTGGATGGATGGAATATTGTTGTGAGGTCTCTGTTGGCAGGATTTAACTAATAAGGGGTGATGTGTATTGACACAGGATATGGTAATACACCTTGCTAGAGAAAGCCTTACTGTTGCCTTGCTTGTAGCTGCTCCGATACTTGGTCTCAGCATGTTAGTAGGAATTATCATAAGCATTTTGCAGGCAACAACTCAGATACAGGAGCAAACACTGACTTTTGTGCCCAAGATTATCGCTGTAATGGCCGCAATTTTAATATTTGGCCCTTGGATGCTTGATATAATCGTCAGATTCACACACAATCTATTTTATGGGTTACCCGGTTTTATTTATTAATGCAATAATTTATGGTATTTGAGGTTTGAAAAATGAATACAGATGCTAATACTGCCCTGATAAATTTTTTGGTTATTATGTTTAGATGTCTCGGTTTTTTTGCTTTGACCCCTATTTTTGGCAGGAGAGAAATTCCGGTTCAGGTGAAAGTTGGGCTTGCCGGTTTAGCTTCATTTATTGTACTTCCACTTTTAACAGATACATATTTTTACGGTGACGATCTCTGGTCATTTATCGCAATAATTGTAAAAGAAGTTATCGTAGGGTTGACAATGGGTTATATATCATTACTCATATTTTCATCTCTGTATTTGGCAGGAGGGGTAATAGACATGATGATGGGCTTTGGCATAGTCAACGTGATGGATACCCAGAGCAATACACCCATCCCGCTTATGGGCAATTTTTTCTACATCATGGCAATATTGATTTTTTTAACCGCGAACGGTCATCATGTCCTCATAAGATGTCTGGTAGAAAGTTTCAGGATCGTACCAATAGGAAAAGCAACTTTTGGTTCCGGTTTTATAGCGGCCTTATTCAGTGCGTTTAGTGATATGTTGATAATAGCGGTAAAAGTCTGCTTACCGGTGATTTCGATAGTGTTATTAACCGATTTGGCGCTCGGTTTGATAGCCAGGACAGTTCCCCACATGAATGTTTTTCTTGTCGGTCTTCCGATCAAGATAGTTGCAGGAATTATAGGGATTATGATTATGCTGCCATTGTACATTACGGTTTTGGATGTAATTTTTAACTTAAAATATGAAAATATAGTTAGCATTTTGAGGGGAATGTGGAATGGTCCATGAATTTACAATTGTTTGCTCAAGAAAGGACTGAAAAACCCACACCTCGAAGAAGGCAAAAGGCGAGAGAGCGAGGCCAGGTAGTTGCCAGCAGGGAGTTAAATTCGGTAATAGTACTGTTTACTGCATTATTTGTATTAAAGATTTTTGGTCCCGCGATTATCGACAGGCAACTGGAGTTTATCAAGATGATACTGAGAGACTACATTCAAGCTAATGCCTTAAGTGGGGTAACTTTTACCCACAACATTCTGGCCGATAGTATGCTGTTTTTGTCAAGGGCTATTCTACCAATTGTTGCAGGGGTTTTTCTGGCAGGCATTGTATCAAATTTCCTTCAAGTTGGATTTGTTTTCAGCTTAAAGCCAATATATCCTGATCTAAACAGAATTAATCCTTTGCAAGGTATAAAGCGGATTTTCTCCAGAAGAAGTTTGATGGAACTGATAAAGTCCATTTTAAAAATATTTATTGTAGCCTATGTGACCTTTAGTGTAATAAAATCTAGAATTAACACATTTCCCTTGATGTTGGATATGAGTATGGAAGATTCTGCAAAATTTTTGACAAATACCGCATTTGATATAGGATTCAAGTCGGCTTTAGCGCTTCTGGTTCTGGCGGTATTTGATTACATATTTAATCGGAGAGAACATGAAAAAAGCCTTATGATGTCAAAGCAAGACATAAAGGAAGAGTATAAAGAAATGGAGGGAAATCCGCAGACAAAAACAAGGATAAGGCAAATACAAAGGCAGATTTCCAGGCGGAGAATGATGCATGACATTAAAAATGCGGATGTCGTAATAACAAATCCCACCCATATAGCGGTTGCACTAATGTATGACGCTGATACGACTTTAGCTCCTATACTTATTGCAAAAGGTAGGGACAAGCTTGCGCAAAAGATAAAAGACATAGCCGAAATTGAGGGTGTCCCAATTGTTGAGAACAAGTCGCTAGCTCGTGTAATTTACAAAAGTGTAGACATAGGAGAAGCAATACCTGAAAAATTGTACAATGCCGTAGCTGAAATACTTGCATTTGTGTATAGCATGAAGGAAAGGGGGTATTAACAGTGAAGCATGGAGACATAGCGATTGCTTTATTTGCAATAATGGTTGTTATTATGATGGTAATTCCTCTTCCAACTGGTATACTCGACGTGCTTTTATCTTTTAATATTTCCCTTTCACTTGTAATATTGTTAATATCCATGAATATGGAAAAACCACTTGATTTTTCTATATTTCCATCACTTTTGCTGCTTATGACATTGCTTAGGTTATGCCTAAACATATCATCGACAAGGCTTATTTTACTAAACGGTTTTGCCGGAAAAGTTATTGAAACTTTTGGGAACTTTGTCGTACAGGGAAATGTGATTGTCGGCTTTATCATATATTTAATAATAATAATAGTCCAGTTTGTTGTGATAACACGAGGAGCTGAAAGGGTTGCAGAGGTGGCTGCAAGGTTCACCCTTGACGCCATGCCTGGAAAGCAGATGAGCATTGACGCAGATTTAAATGCCGGAATAATAACTGAAAGTGAAGCACGCCAAAGAAGACAGGACATACAAAGGGAAGCAGACTTCTACGGTGCGATGGACGGTGCCAGCAAATTCATAAAAGGAGATGCAATAGCCGGAATAATAATATCTGTTATTAATATTATAGGGGGCCTTGTAACAGGCGTTGTATTCCAAGGTTATGAGCCATTTGAAGCTGCCCAAAGGTATACTCTTCTAACTGTAGGAGATGGTCTAGCAAGCCAAATCCCTGCCCTGTTAGTATCTACTGCAACAGGCATTGTTGTTACAAAAGCTGCAAGTGCGGGTAATTTGGGCAACGATATTATAAGGCAGTTGACTTCTTACCCGAAACTCTTGTATATATCGGCAGGAGTATTGGGTTTTTTATCTTTGATACCCGGCCTACCAACTCTTCCATTTTTGATATTGGCGGCAGCCTTCGCCTATATGGGTATTGTTATACAGAGGGTCTCAAAACAAGAGGATTTAAAACAAATTGAGCTTAAAAGGCAAAAAGAGATAGAAGAAATGAAAAGACCGGAGAACATTTTTTCACTTTTGAATGTTGACCCAATAGAGGTTGAATTCGGTTACAACATTATCCCTCTCGCAGATGTCAATCAAGGTGGAGATTTACTCGATAGGGTTGTCATGATTAGACGCCAGTGTGCCTTAGATTTGGGGATGATTGTACCTATGATAAGATTGCGTGACAATATTCAGCTGAATCCTGATGAATATGTGATAAAAATCAAGGGGATTGAAGCTGCAAGAGGAGAACTGAAACCTGAGGATCTTATGGTTATGAATCCTTCAGGAGGTGCATTAGATATTGAAGGATTGAAAACGAGAGAACCCGCCTTTGGCTTACCGGCGAAGTGGATAAAATCAGATAAAAAAGAAAGAGCGGAGAGTTTAGGATATACTGTTGTTGACGCTTCATCAGTACTTGCTACTCATTTGACAGAAGTAATCAAAAATTACGCCCATGAGCTTCTCGGCAGGCAGGAAGTTAAGAACATATTAGATAACTTGAAGGAACAGTATCCCGCACTGCTGGAAGAGCTAGTACCGAAGGTGGTCACGGTCGGTGAGGTTCAGAAAGTTTTGTCAAACCTGCTGAGAGAAGGCGTCCCGATCAGAGATATGGTCACAATCTTAGAATCAATAGGAGATTATGCGCAAATCACAAAAGATACGGATATGTTAACTGAATATGTGAGGCGCAGGTTAAAACGGGTGATAACTAATCGTTTTGCAGTAGATAAAAAAGTGCAGGTGATCACCCTCGAAAGAGAATTGGAAGATAAAATTCTAGAATCTATACAGGAGACGGAGCAGGGCCCATACATCGCATTAGAACCTTCTGCTGTACAAAAAATACGAGCATCTGTCATGAAACTTGTGAGAGAGTTGAATGCAAAGGGGATATCCCCTATTGTATTGACAAGTCCCCTAGTTAGGGCATATTTTAGAAAGATTATCGGTGAACACACTGTTTTTTTACCGGTAATTTCATACAGTGAGCTTGAACCTGGTGTGGATGTTAAAACTGTTGGGACGGTGGCTTTCTAATGAAGATAAGGACATATGTTGCAGACAATGTTCAAGAAGCATTTTATAAAGTAAAGAGTGATATGGGCAAAGATGCCTTAATACTTCAGACGAAGTGGGTCAAAAAGGGTGGGTTTTTGGGGTTGTTTTCGAAAACAATGGTTGAAGTGGTTGCAGCTAATGATATTAATGTCAAAAAGGAGCAGACTCAGAGACCAATGTCAAGGCCGGTACTTCCAAACATAGAAAGAATCCAGAATAAATTCCAGTCTGAAGACCTGGAAAATATAAGATCAGACATTAATGAAGTTAAACAAATGCTGTACAAGTTACACGATGGCCAAAAACGGGTGGCTGACGGTACTTTTTCTTTACCTACCAAATTTAGCGATTTTTATGGTAGAATGATTTCAAATCAGGTTGATACTAAAATAGCCAGAGATATAATATCAAGTGTAATCAAGGCCCTATCGAAAGACACCGTTATTGATGACAAAAATATTTATAATGCTGTAAAAAATGAAATTTCCGATAGGATAGGTTGTACGAGCCCGATAGATCTTGTATATGACGGGTGTTCAGTTGTGGCCTTTGTAGGGCCGACGGGTGTAGGGAAAACAACGACTATTGCTAAACTAGCGTCACACTTTGCTCTATATCAGGGAAAAGAGGTTGCAATGATTACCGCTGATACATTTAGAGTTGGTGCCATAGAGCAGTTAAAGCTGTACGGAGAACTTCTGGGAGTACCTGTTCGGACGATATACAATTTTGATGACACTAAGAAAATAATGGAAGAGCTTAAATCTTATGATTTACTCCTTATAGATACCACTGGGACGAGTCCAAACAATAAGCTGCAAATAAGGAAGACGAAGGGCCTACTAGAGGCCTTAGCTCCTACAGATGTATATATGGTTATAAGTGCTGCAACTAAAGGACAGGATATTTGCCAGATTTTAAATAATTATAAGGAAATGAATTACAACAAATTGCTGATTACAAAGCTCGACGAGACAAATACATATGGCCCAATTTTAAATGCTATTGAAATTACGAAATGTCCTCTCTCTTATATCACTTCCGGGCAGAATGTACCGGATGATATAGAGATTGCCTCATCAGAAAAGATAGCGGAGATGATTCTTGGGGGCATTAAAAATGTATGAGCAGGTATCCAAGTTGCATCAAATGATGGCAGATGTGCGTTTTTCTAAAGCACCTACCGACACCTTAAAGGTTTATTGTATAACAAGTGGAAAAGGAGGTGTGGGCAAAACAAATATTTCAGTTAATATTGCATTGGCTATGCAAGCTGCAGGTAAAAAAGTTCTGCTGATAGATGCAGATCTGGGTCTTGCAAATGTTGACATTATAACGGGAATTCATTCGAAGCAAAATATATTTCATTTATTACAATCAAAACGTGCGCTTGAGGATATTTTGATTAAAGGGCAAATGGGTGTGATGATACTTCCAGGTGCTTCTGGGCTCTACGAACTGGCAAACCTGTCTACGTTTCAGCTCTCCGCATTAATAGAATCTTTTGACAAACTCAAGAATGATTTTGATTACATATTAATAGACACGGGAGCCGGTCTATCAAAAAGCGTAATCAGTTTTATTCAGGCTTCAGATGAAGTGATAGTGGTGACAACTCCGGAACCAAGTTCGGTAACAGATGCTTATGCAATAATCAAATTGGTTCACAAACATTTTGATCATGTTAACTTAATTGTTAATAGGGTTGCTAATTTCAGGGAGGCAAATAATACCGTAGACAAATTGATCAGAGCAACGAAAAGATTTTTAAATGCCAATGTCCTATATCTCGGTTATGTTCTTGAAGATAAATCAGTAAAGAATTCAAATATGAAACAAATCCCGTTTTATGTTAATTACCCTAATGGCCTTGCTTCTAAATGCATTACTAATATTACCAATCAAATTCTGAACACCGGGCCAAAACAAAAGCAAGACGGAGGCCATACGGTTGTGAAATGGTTTAAAAAATTATTAAACATGATGAAAAATGAAGTTTAATTATATAATATATTAACAAAGGAGACAGCGCACTCATACGACAGAGGGAGGTGGTTTTGTGAACAATCAATATTTGGATATTTTCTTAGAAGAAGCTAAAGAACATATCCAGAATTTAAATGAAAATATTTTACTACTTGAAGACAGTAGTAATCGCAGTGCTGTAGATGAAATATTTAGATCTGCACATACATTAAAGGGCATGGCTGGAACAATGGGCTTTAACCGTATTTCAGAAATAACCCATGAAATGGAAAATCTGCTCCAGGAAATAAGAAGTAACCGGGTTAATGCAACACAAGATATAATTGATACCCTTTTACAATGTGTGGACGTAATTGAAATGCTCATCAATGACATTGTCGAAAATTCTGCTGAAAGTGAGATGAGTGTACAACATATTTTAAACATGTTGCGACAAAAAAATAATTCGTTAGATACAAACGAGGAGCGTTCTTCAAATAATTTTTCTCCAAAACAAGCATTTAACGAATTTGAGATCGGATTGGCAAAAGAAGCATTTGCTCAAGACTATAAGCTTTATGAGATTCTGGTGACACTAGCTGAAGGCTGCCTCCTTAAATCTGCCAGAGCATTTGTAGTATTTAAGACTCTGGAGAAATTCGGTGAAATAATCAAGACACATCCTGAGGTTAGTGACATTGAAGACGAAAAATTCGATCTCGATTTCACACTTTATATAATTTCGAAGAATACAAAAGATGAGATAGCAATATCAATCAAATCGATTTCAGAGATCAAAGACGTTGAAATAATCGAACTTGACACCTCTATTTTAGAAGACTTTACAAATGGTGAATCGAATTATTTAGGCAAGGATAATTCTGCAAAACTCAGCTCCAATAGTGCAAAATCAACGTACAAAAAAAAGGTGAACAAAACGCTTAGAGTCGATATATCCAGGCTGGACAAGCTTATGAATCTTGTTAGTGAGCTTATAATTATTAAAACCCGACTTGAAGACCTTGATGAAAAAAACGATACCAAAAAGAAAAAAGAAACCATAGAACAGCTGGAACGCGTTACTTCAAATTTACACGATGCTGTTATGAAGGTCCGTATGGTCCCGATCGAAAATATTTTTAATCGGTTTCCCAGGGTTGTTCATGATTTATCTCGAGAGCTATCGAAGAAAATAAATTTACGTATAGAGGGTCAAGAAACCGAGCTGGACAGAACAATTATTGATGAAATAGGGGATCCTTTGATTCACCTAATTAGAAATGCCGCAGATCACGGTTTAGAGAGCCCTAGTGAGAGAATCAGCTTGGGCAAGGCCGAAGAGGGCAATATTAAAATCAAGGCTTATCATGACGGAAACAATGTGGTAATAGAAGTAAGTGACGATGGCAAAGGCATAGACCCTGATAACATTTTAAAAAGAGCACTTCGCAAAGGGCTGGTGACTGATTTACAGGCTGAAAAATTAAGCGATGCTGAAATTATTCAATTTTTATTTCGCCCTGGATTCAGTACAAAAGATCAGGTATCCGATGTATCAGGCAGAGGGGTAGGGCTAGATGTAGTAAAGACTAAAATTGAGACTTTAGGCGGTTCTGTGGAAGTGGAGTCCAGAAGAGGTTGTGGGACCTTATTTAGTATAAGATTACCCTTAACTTTGGCTATAATTCAAGCACTTATGGTTCAGGTAGGAGAAGAAAAGTATGCAATTCCATTGAGCTCAATAAAAGAGACGGTAATTATTTCCAGAGAGACCCTAAAAAAAGTCCAGAAACATGAGGTCATATTGCTTAGGGAACGAGTGGTTCCCCTGCTCAAATTAAGTGAAGTGCTTGACATACAAACAGATGTAGACTCAAAACAATATATGACCGTTGTTATTGTGAAAAAAGGAGATAGAGATGTCGGTTTGGTAGTGGAAAAACTAATTGGTCAGCAGGAGATTGTTATTAAGTCACTCGGTAATTATTTAGAAAACATCAAATTTATCGCAGGTGCAACAATTCTCGGAGATGGAAAAGTTGCATTGATACTTGATGTAAATACATTAATTTGAGTTTGGAGGTATTTCTGTGACCGAAGATATCCGTCAATTTGTCGAATTCAAGCTAGGCGAAGAAACTTATGGTGTAGATATACTTCAAGTAAAGACTATTGAGCGCATGATGCCTATAACAAGAGTGCCCAAAGCGCCACAATTTGTGGAAGGTGTAATCAATTTAAGAGGAGATATAGTAACTGTAATTGATTTAAAAAAGAGATTTGACCTTCCGAAGAGGGAAGAAACAGATAACACCCGTATTATTATTGTAAATGTTGAAGATATAACTGTTGGAATGATAGTCGATTCTGCTACTGAAGTGATCCAGCTTCCTCAGAATGCTATAGAAATGGCACCTTCAATTGTTGCTGGGATAGACGCAGATTTCTTACAAGGAGTAGGAAAAATAGGCGACAAATTATTAATAATTTTGGATCTTTTAAAGATATTAAAGCCTGATGAAATTGAGCAACTCGCAGAAATGTGAGGTTAAAATTATGTTTTCTGAGTTAGAATTAGATGCTTTACGAGAGATAGGTAACATAGGTGCGGGAAATGCAGCAACATCCCTTTCTGAAATATTGCATAAAAAAATTAAAATTAATGTATCACAGGTAAAAGTCTTACCTTTTGAACATGTTGCCGATTCGATCGGTGGTGCTGAAAAACTTGTAACGGGTATCTTTATGCGTGTCAATGGAGACTTCAAGGGCAATATTTTAATAATTATTCCTGAGGCTCTTGCCTATGATTTAGTTAAGAAATTATTAAAACAGACAGGAAAAATAAATGGTTTTTCAGAAATGGGTAAGTCTGCCTTGATTGAACTCGGCAATATTGTATCAAGTTCTTATGTTGCTGCTTTAGCCGATTTTGCCGGTATTAATATTAAAGTTTCTGTTCCGGGATTCGCTTTTGATATGGCAGGAGCAATTCTGAGCTTTCCTCTCAGCCTATACGGCCATATGGGAGACACGGTCTTTTTGATAGAAACACAATTCCTAGAAGACCTTGATAATGGTCAGGTTCACTTCCTGTTAAATCCAGATCAAGAATCGTTGAAATTACTTTTAGATGTAATTGGAGTGAGTTCTATTGAAACAAATAGTTCGGGTGGTAATGGCCGAATATAAAGCAGTAAGAGCACCTGTTGTAATTATATCGCTCGGCCTGGGGTCATGCGTAGGAGTTGCACTTTTCGATTCCACTCATAAAATAGGTGGCCTTGCGCACATTATGCTGCCCGACAGTAAATTGAGCACCAAAAACCATTTTAATCCCGGGAAATTTGCTGATACGGCAATAGATGCACTACTTTATCAGATGATAAGACTTGGAGCAGAACAAAAGAATATAGTCGGTAAAATAGCTGGTGGAGCCCAGATGTTCAGGATGATATCAGAAAATGCGGCTATGCAAATTGGAAAACGGAATGTTGAGGCAGTAAGATATAATTTATCGAGGCTGAACATTAAATTGATTACTGAGGACGTTGAAGGTGACTACGGAAGATCTCTAGAGTTTAATACCGAAAACGGCAGTCTTACCATTAAGACAATAGGGCATGGTGTAAAGGTTATATGAGATCATGGGGTGGTAAGATGAATATTGTGGAAAATGACAATCTATGGAGGCAATATACTATTTCCGGAAACAGTGAGGCAAAAGAAAAATTGATTAAACGATATATACCACTCGTTCAACATATTGTTGAAAAAATGAATATCAATACACCTAGCTACATAGATCACGAAGATTTGGTAAGTTATGGCTTATTTGGACTTTTACAAGCTATAGACAGGTTCGATTTAAAGGCAGGCACTAAGTTTACCACTTTTGCTTACACAAGGATAAAAGGTTCAATTATTGATGAGCTAAGAAAAACTGAAAAAATACCTACGTCTACAATAAAAAAATTTAAAATATTACAAGAAGCATTGGCAAAACTTGAGCAAGAGCTGAGCAGGGCGGCAAGTGACAACGATTTATGCCGCTATTTAAATATCACCACTGACAAACTATATGAGATGTATAATGAGGTTTCTATTTATTCAACTGCAATCCCGTTTGAGGACTTAGTTTATACGAGTGAATATCGTAAAGATTGCGGGCGACCGGATGTGTTTGCCGAAAAACAGGAGATTAAAAAAATACTCACTGATGCTATTAATCGTTTGCCAAAACAAGAGAGGCTAGTGGTGACTCTTTATTATTATGAGGACTTAACTTTCAAAGAGATAGCTGAAGTTATGAAACTATCTCAAGGAAGGATTTCTCAACTTCATACAAAGGCAATATTAAGATTAAGAGGAAGGCTTTGCAGAAATAGGGCTTTGATTAAAGGGGGTAGTGGTTAGCTTGAAAGAAAAAAAGAATTCTACCAAATCGAATGCTGAGCAGGGTGAAGCGGTTCTTGATTCCGATCTAGTTATTGAAGTATCTAAAGATGAAATGACTGCAGTTGCTAAACTTATACCACCTAAGGGTGGGCAGTTGATTACCTTTGGTCAAGCATTAAAAAAAATTGAGGAAAAAGGGATTACTTATGGAACGGACCTTGCAAAATTAAGAGAGATAATAGAAAAAAATGTTTTTTTAACGAATTTTGAGGTTGCAAAAGGTTTACCTCCGGTTAATGGAAGAGATGGAAAAGTCATAATTCACTTTGAAACAAAAAAGAGTTTAAAACCGCGGCTTTCTGAGAGTGGCAAGGTTGATTTTTATAATTTGGATATGGTTATCAATGTATCCAAAGGTCAACTGCTCGCCGAAATTATCTTTCCAACTGAAGGGAAGCCTGGCATGACAGTGACGGGCAAAACAGTAATGCCCAAAAAAGGGAAAATGGCAAGAATAATTCCGGCAAAAAATGTTTCCATTTCAGATGATGGAACCCGTATAACAGCTGATATTGATGGCCAGCCCGTATTATCAAATGGAAAATTAAGTGTGTTACCTATTCTGGAAATCAAAGGCGATGTTGGTCCTGCGACTGGAAACATCAATTTTTTGGGAAGTGTTTTTGTGCGGGGAAATGTGAAGGATGGGTATAAGGTAACTGCTGAAGGGGATATAGAGATTGTAGGGACAGTGGAGTCTGCTGAGATTGTGTCAAATGGAAGCATAAAATTGGTTAGGGGAATTCAGGGAAGAGGGAAAGGCAGGCTTAAAGCAGGGTTAGATGTAATAGCCAGATACATAGAAAACACACAAGTAGAAGCGGAAAATAACATAGTTTCCGAAGCCGCAATGCACAGCACCCTTTTTGCAGGTAACAAGATCATACTAAAAGGCAGACGTGGTCTCATAGTAGGGGGAAAGAGTACCGCTGGCGAGGAGGTTGTCGCAAAGACTATAGGCTCTCAAATGGCTACTTATACTGAAATAGAAGTTGGTGTTAATCCAAAACATAAAAAGGCATTGCAAGAAATAAACCTTGAATTAACTAATACTAAAAAAAACTTAACAAAGGTAAGACAAACCATTGATACACTACACAAATTAAAAGACCGAAATTTAATGACTACAGACAAACAGTCATTGTATAATAAATTGCTTAACACAAGAGAAGCTCTTGAAATGGGCATCGACCAGCTAAACAAAGAAAAGGAAAGGCTTGAGATGAGCATATCGAAGCCGAGCAGGGCAAAAGTTTCGGCTAGTGACATAGTTTTTACTGGTGTAAATATCATCATAAATAATTCGAGTTTGAAGTTAAGAGATAAGGTGGAACACGTGACCTTTTATAATTACGAAGGGCAGATCAAATTTGGGCCATATGAAGGATAGGTGTTTAATATGTCATTCAAACCTGTTGATCTTCAAGTTTTGGTGCCCAAGGTTATAGAAGCAGCAAAAGTGCAGCAGAGTCACAAAACTGATGTTGAAGGCCGAAAAGACCTTCTTATGGATCAGTTTCAAAAACAGCTTAATACAGAAAGGCAAAAGGTAAATGAACATAATAAATCTTCAGAGATTAAACTCCAGCCCAGAAATCATTCTAAAGACGAAAAAAATAACAAGGATAAAAATAAGAAAAAGAAAAAACAACATAACACAAAATCAAAAGGTTATACAAAAAGTCATATAGATATAAGGATTTGAACGAAATATTGTGCTTCCCAATGGGCATAATAAAGACCGGGTATTACGGATAGTAAATTTATTAGGTCAAAAAGCAAGAAAACTACGGTCATGGTCTAAGAAATACGCAATCCCTTCTAACGATACACCTTGACATTTCTGAGTTTATAAGACTATTATATTTATTGGAAATAATGTTCATGATATGATCAGATAATAAGGAGACGTATATCAAGATGACAAAGGTATATCTTGACCATGCAGGGACTACTCCTATCAGAAGAGAAGTTTTTGAAGCTATGGTACCGTATTTGACTGAGAACTTTGGAAATGCATCGACTTTATATTCATACGGTAGGGAGGCAAAAAAGGCACTTGAAAACAGCAGGGAAAATGTAGCCGCAATAATAGGCGCAAATCCTGAAGAAATTTTTTTTACATCTGGTGGTACTGAATCTGATAATTGGGCTATTCGGGGAATTGCTTTGGCTAACAGGAAACATGGAAATCATATCGTTACTTCTTCAATAGAACACCCTGCCAACCTGTATACATGTCAGGATTTAGAAAAACAGGGATATAAAATAACTTATATCCCTGTGGATGAACACGGTCTAGTCAATGTTGATAGTGTAATAAATGCTGTTACTGATGAGACCATACTTGTATCTATCATGCATGCAAATAATGAGATTGGGACTATTCAACCGATAGCTGAAATCGGAAATGCATTAAAATCTTTAAAAAAGAATAATCTCTATTTCCATACAGACGCGGTCCAATCAGTAGGCAAAATAAATGTAGATGTAAACGATTTGAATGTGGATCTTTTAAGCATTTCATCACATAAACTATATGGACCCAAAGGTGTAGGTGCGTTATATATTCGAAAGGGTACACAAATAAAACCTTATTTAACCGGTGGGGCTCAGGAGAATAAAAATAGAGCAGGAACTGAAAATATCCCGGCTATTGTAGGTTTTGGCAAGGCTGTTGAGCTAATTTCCCAAGAGATTGACATAGAATATGAAAGGCTTTTACATCTGAGGGATAAGCTTATAGACGGGATTATGGCAGAGATTCCTTTTGTCAGGTTAAATGGTCATCGTGATTTGCGGCTTCCTCACAATGTGAATATATGTCTGGAATTTGTTGAAGGGGAGTCCTTACTTTTTAATTTGGACATGAAAGGTATATGTGCATCAAGCGGTTCAGCTTGTAGTTCGGGTTCTCTTGCTCCATCACATGTACTCCTCGCATTAGGCATTCCTCCTGAAATTGCACAGGGATCCCTGAGAATGACCTTGGGGAGAGATAATACTGAGGAAGAAATCGATTACGTGATAAAGACATTGCCCAAAATAGTTGAAAGACTAAGGGCTATGTCGCCGCTATTTGCTGAAAAAAAGGCATGCCCTAAACGTGTATGACCAACCGAGTGCTTTTATGAAAACGGTATAACATTTCAGGTTGCTACCACAGATAGGTTAAGCTAGAAGAAGGTTTAATAATAAAGTTTTGAATATTTTATAGAAAACGGGACGGGATGGAATTGAACAAAAAAAGGGTTGTAGTGGCAATGAGTGGCGGCGTGGACAGCTCAGTCTGTGCTTATATTTTAAAACAAGAAGGATATGAAGTAATAGGCCTGACCATGTTGAAATCTCCAGATGATTTTAAACAAACCGATATGGCAAATGGTGCGAATAAAGAAGCAAATCCAGAACTTGATATTGTCTACGATGCCCGCCGTGTGGCTGAAATGTTGGATATACCATACCATACGATAGACCTAAAGAAATACTTTAAAGAGAAGGTAATTGATTATTTTGTAAATGAATACGTTTCAGGACACACGCCTAATCCTTGTATCATCTGCAACAAATATTTAAAGTTTGATGCTCTCTTGAAAGAAGCACTTGCCCACAATGCTTTTTACATTGCAACAGGTCATTATGCTAGAATACAGTACAGAGGCTCGAAAGGGAGGTACATACTTAAAAAGGCGAAAGACAAGGCAAAAGATCAATCCTATGCCCTTTACCGATTATCCCAATTTCAATTGGAACATACACTGTTACCCATGGGTGAATATACTAAAAAAGAGATTCGCACAATTGCTAAAGAAGCTAACATTCCGGTTGCATCAAAACCTGACAGCCAAGAGATATGTTTTATCGATACAGATTACAAAGATTTTATCAAACATGTCGCTCCGGAATACATAGTTGCAGGAGAATTCGTCGATAAGAAAGGTAATGTCATTGGGCAGCATAAAGGCATACCCTTTTATACGGTAGGTCAAAGAAAAGGGCTTGGAATTCAGTCAACCAGACCACTATATGTTATAAAAATAGACTCAAAAAAGAATCGAATCCTACTTGGCAGTGAAGAAGACACATATGCCGAGCAATTTACTGTTGGAAGCCTTAACTGGATTACGTTTGATCGGCTTTCAGAGACGATTAATGTCGATGTCAAGATAAGATACAATTTTAAAGAAAGGCCAGCACAGGTGTTCCCGATTGAAGAAGACCGTGTAAAAGTAATTTTTAAAGAACCCCAAAAGTCCCCTGCCCCAGGCCAAGCAGCAGTTTTTTATCGAGGAGACGAGTTAGTAGGCGGGGGTACAATAGAAGACAGAGTAGTTCTGGAATAATGCGCACATAGCGCATTTTTTTTGTTTGTTTGGTTAAAATATATAACATGACTGTTAACATAAATAATTTTTTTGAGGTGTTACTATTGGTAATTTGTCCCGTATGCAAAGGAAACTCAATAGGTAAGGTAGGGAATAATCAATATTATTGTTGGAACTGTTTCCTTGAATTTTCGCTCCAAAAAGATAAAATTATGATTTATGAACTAGCTGATGATGGTACGCTGCTTCCATATATGGATGAGGAGGACGATGTTTTCGGAGGTAGCTAAATGAAGTTCATCTATAAATATTTAAATGATCGGTCAGCTTTAAACAGGTTCTTTTCATTTATTGTTTTCTCAATTTTAATACTATTTGTATTTCTAGAAAGGAATAGACTCAGTAACATATTTTTACCTTTTATTATTGGAATATTTATTTCGTATATTTTAAATCCAATCGTTGTTTTTTTAGTTGATAAAGGAATGAAAAGATGGGTTGCCGTAAGTCTATTATATTTTTTCCTGATAGGGTCAATAACAATTGCACTCGTTTTTGTGGTTCCACTTACATTGATTGAGCTTAATAAACTCATAAATGCGGTGCCGTCTTTTACTGAAGAAGCACAGCAAATCCTGGATGGAATGAGAGAAAGATATAAGGACATACTGCCACTTTCTATTCAGGAAACAATAGATAACAATTTAAAATATCTTGAAAGTAGTGTTTTAGACTTTATTCAGACATGTGTTGATAGGACGATAACATTACTATCTAGCTTGCTCAGTGTGATTCTTGGTCCTATCATCGGTTTTTATATATTAAAAGACTTAGGCATTATAAAAACTGCTATGTTGGGCCTTGTACCTGTTTCTTACCGAAAGAGATTACTAAAAATCCTAAAGACAATTGATATCACCTTTGGCAATTATATAAGAGCTCAGATTTTGGTGTGTTTTCTCGTAGGCTTCATGACGGCAATATCGCTATATATACTAAAGGTCGAATTCGCAATTTTAATTGGATTTATTGCTGGTATCACTAATATTATCCCTTATTTTGGACCATTTATCGGTGCCTTACCAGCTGTTTTGATTTCTGCATTGCGTTATCCACAAAAAATCATTTGGATTGTCATTATAATTACAGTTATACACCAGTTGGAAAGTGGGATAATATCTCCTAACATATTGGGAAAAAAAGTTGGTTTACATCCACTTACGGTAATACTCTCACTTTTGGCAGGAGGAAGCTTTTTTGGATTTTGGGGCCTAATATTTGGAGTGCCAACAGCAGCTTTACTAAAACTTCTGCTAATACCTTATCTGACAAAAACAAAAACCGGATAATTTCTTAGAGTAAAATTATCGTAGGCAAATTCCAAAAAAAAAGGGGGAAGAGCCAAAAAAAACTCTTCCCATAATCACGTCTTTCCTGTATGTTTGTAGTTGACAAGCAACAAACAAGGAGGGACGTGATATGAATATTTTACCCTTAAAAGACCTAACCTTCAAGGACATAGAGCGAGATTTTTTCAAACTGGGTTGTGAAATTGCTAGAAATCTTATGCAGCAGTTCTTGGAACAGGCTGATGAAGAGCTATCAAAAAAAAGAGACAAAACCCAATTAAGACATAAAGGCAAGAAAACAACCACCATTAAAACCCTTATGGGAGAAGTGGTATTCAGAAGAAACATCTACAAAAAAGTTGCTGAAGACGGCCAGGTTCAGCACATTTACCTACTTGACGAAGCCCTTGGCTTTGAAAGTATCGGCACCATATCCCCTAATCTGGTAGAAAAGATAATAGAGCTCAGCTGCCATAAATCCTACCGTCAAGTAGCCCAAACAATCAAAGAACTAACAAACCAAACCATAAGCCACCAAGCAGTATGGGATATCATCCAAACCGTAGGCCAAAGACAAAGAGAAGCAGAAAAGCAACTCATCAAAGCCTATAAAAACAATGAACTGTGTGGTGACCGAGAAGTATCATTACTTTTCGAGGAATCAGACGGCCTCTGGATACCCATGCAAGGCAAAAGTAGGCCCAAAAGAGGCAAAGGCCGTAAGGAACTAAAAATAGGTCTATCCTATGAAGGCTGGAAGCCCCGATACCCATCCTCCAAAGAATATATGACAGTAGGGAAAACAGTCTTTGCCGGTTTTCACCAAGCAGAAGACTTCCAAGACCTAAGAGAAGCCACCATAGCCTCAAGATACAACACTGATAAGATTAAACACAGGATACTAAACGGTGATGGAGCAATCTGGATTAGATACGCCCATGAGCCGGAAACAGGCATATTTCAATTAGATCCATACCATCTATCAAAAAACATAGTCAAAAACGTAAAAGATAAAAGAGCAAGATACTATATCAAAAGATGTCTAAAAGCCGGAGAGTTAAGCAAAGCATACGCCAAAATAGAAGAATTGAAATACCAATTTGGTGGTCTAGCCGATGAAGTTAAAAAACTTAGCACTCTGGAAAGCTACATAAAAAACAACCAAGACGGCATAATCAGCTACAAAGACAGAATAGAAATGGAAATCTCCAGCCCACCGGAAGGATTGGAATACCGAAATCTTGGGACCATGGAAAAGAACGTAGACATATTTGCCAAACGCATGAAAGGAGGCAAGAGTTGGAGCGAGGAAGGAGCCACTAACCTAGCAAAAATCATTGCTCTTAAAATGGGAGAAAACTTTAAGGATAAAATTGCCGCCCTTATATCAGGGCAAGTATCGGATAGATTAACAGAACGCTTTGAAGAAAGCATCAAAAACACCCGAAAGAACATAGACAAGACCATAAAAAAGGAGATTTACCCATTACACCGTGGAAAAATACCTTTTTCCGATTGCAAGATGACCAATGGGAGGCGAGTTATCCGCAATTTATTTAACATGCAGGATTTTTGTGAACTAACCTACCGTTAAAACAGCCCTAGTAGGTAGGCTTACTTAATGTTGCCCAAAAACAACCTAATACATGAAAGGAAGTAATAACATACAAGCGATGCCGTAAATGGTTTCTCCTTGCATTTGAAGTGGCATATAAGGGTTCATGTCGAGACTGACCATAAAGAACCTTGTAGCTGGTTTTGACATTAGCAAGTTGTTAACTATTTTTGTGGTCGCAACTAAACTGGGCAGAGCGGCTTAGCAGTAACTTTTTTAATTAAAGATGGATACAGGAAAGACAAAAAAATTGCCTACTTATACTTGACTCAAACGGAAATCACATTCTTTGGTATAATTATTTTTATTTGGTATAATTATAATTAACAGCTTAAAGCGATCAGCAGATGTTTTAATAGTTGTTAAATATACATCAAATATACTATACTTGTTTAAATAAACTTAAATATTTCAATATGAAATGAGCGTATAACAAATCGGTTCGTTTAAACTTTTTGTCAAACAACCCTGAGAAAGAAGGTCGAATCCATGCAAAAGTATAAGTATATTATTCAAAAAAATCGAATTTTCATTGTCGTCGTTTGTCTATTATTTGTCTATTCAATGACTTCTTGTACATCGAGAAGTGAAACAGCCGATGTCAGTTTATACTACACTAATAGAGACAACAGCAAAATACTCACAGAAAAAAGACAGGTCAAAGTAACCCGGGAAAATCCCATCCATAAAGTTGCAATGGAGGAACTGCTCAAGGGGCCGCAAGATGAGGGCCTAAAATCTACAATTCCCCCTGGGACAAAACTTTTGGACATCAAAATCGAAGGTGAAACTGCAGTAGTTAATTTTTCGGAGGATTTTTCAAATTTTGCAGGCATGATGTCTGAAACCATATCTGTTATTTCCGTGGTAAATACCCTGACGGACCTCGAGGGGATTGAAAAGGTCCAAATCCTTGTTGAGGGTGAAGACCTTGTTGCTCCCAGCGGTGAGCCGTACGGTGCTTTGGGAAAATATGATGTGGAAGAGGTCAACCGGGATTTGAGCATGACGGATATTATTCTATACTTTTCCGATGAACAGGCGATGTACCTAATGCCTGAAATTCGCCAGGTTGAAAAGGACAAACCGATAGAAAAGATAATTGTGGAGCAGCTCATTGAAGGACCTAAAAAAGACGGCCTTTATCCGACAATACCTGAAGGAACGTCATTAATTTCCATTGAAGTTAAGGATGGCACAGCCTATGTAAATTTTTCTGAGGAATTGAAGACAAACCATCGAGGGGGATCTTCGGGCGAGGCTATGACAATTAACTCGGTGGTAAATTCCTTGACCGAGCTCGATGACATTGACCGGGTGATGTTTTTAATAGAAGGTAAGAAGAGGAATCTCTAGCAGGGCATTATATTTTCAATGAAGCATTTGAAAGAAATGAAAGTGTCATAAAAAATAATAAAAACCCCCGCCCGACGACGCAATCAAAGATTGCCGCCGGACCCCGGGAACCTTGTTATCTCTATCGAGTAGGAGGAGGTGAGCTGCTCTCCACCGGACGGTTCTTTATCAGCAGGCCGCTTATCTTCGGCAGGTGTGTTTTGTTCTTCGGTGGGCGGCTCACCTTCGTTAGACCGAGGTTGTTCCTCTGCGGCAGGCTGCTCCGATGCGAATAGTAGTTCTGATACGGTGACGAGCTCGTATCCCTTTTCCCTCAAACCCTCTATTATACGCGGTAAAGCTTGAAGGGTGTTTTGCCTTCCCTCGTGGAGCAATATTATCGAGCCGTCTTCAGAATGTTTCAGTACCCTCTTTGCGATTTCTTCAGGCTTTATTCCGGACCAATCCTTGGGATCTACATTCCAGCCGACCGTCTGCTGAGAAAACTCTACGGCCGTATCGAGCAAGGTAGTATTATAAGCACCGTAGGGCGGCCGAAAAAGTGATACTTTTGTCCCTGCCACACTTTCAATTGCCTCAATACACCTAATGAAGTCATCTTTCATTGCTTGTTTTGTTTTGCCCTTAAAATTACTGTGGCTGTATGAGTGACCCCCTATTTCAAAGCCTTTCTCTGCGAGAAGTCGCTCGTGGCTTCAGGGAAGGCCTGAACTCGATTGCCCACAACGAAGAACGTCGCCCTAGCCCCAAAGGACTCTAACACGCCGATATATTTTGGAGTCATGTCTTCATACGGCCCGTCATCAAAGGTTATGGCAACTTTTTTACCGGCATTCGGAACGCCCCTTATCGCGACAGGTATGGCTTTATCATTTGGAAGAATGGTTTCACCATTAGATACATCTAATCGTTCTTCAGCGCCTGCCGGCGGCGAACCTACGCCGATGTTCGACACAGTATTAGTATCTTCGTGATCTTTAGCATTTTCAGAATATGTATCCGAACTCGGGTCTGACTGTTGCGATTTTTCATCTTGCATTCTGATTGCCTTTTGAATATCGTTCATGATTAATGTATGACTATAACTAAGTAAATTTATGTAAGGTATCCTGCTATCAATCAGATTACCCTCAATTTCTAGCTTACCTGTCTTCTCTCCTATCGTTACATATACTGGGGCATTTAGATAAATAGCAGGAATAGGTTCATTTTGGACCAAATCGGTGTATAAGACATTTCCAGTTAAAATGTTGCCCGGAAGGTAGGCAAGCATCAGTATCAGTACCATTCCCCTTTTGTACAGAAACTGGATAAATAAATTGAGATCTATAATAATTATCTTGTTTTTTATTTTGAAACTTGTCATTTTTTGGCCTCTCTCCCGCTATTTCCATTATACAATATTTTTGGCTAAAAATAACCGCAAAACAGTTAACTTTGTATTACAAAAATATTACAATCAGATAACCCACAAAGCGGTTGGTTTGCGCAGCCCTATAAGGGTGCACCTGTAAGGGTCCATAGTATTTTTAAAATCAGAACTGCCTATTGCCATATCCTTACTTTAAATTTGCATCGAAAAAGAACACCACGCGACATCGCAATCAAGATTGCTGCTCGGGGCCTCGGAAGGCAACCTTGTCGTTTTCACAATAAAGGACACGCGGAAAGCTCATGGGTGTCCTTTCTTGGCCTTGTTATACTTACAGGTCTTGTCTTTCCTTGGGCTTTCTGTCTGAAATGCAGCATTACCTTGCCTCTTGGGCCATATCCCTTGGATTAGGCGACTTCACAACAAAAAATTCCAGGACCTCCTCATCAAGGTTTTTTATGTTCATCTTGGTGTTGAAGGGTACATTTACTATACTTCCATGTTCATACCTGGCAGGCTCCTGTTCGCTAAGTTTGATAGTCATCACACCCCTGACTATTATCAGGTAGACATTCGAATTAGAATAGTGCTCGGGTAGCCCTGTGCCTTTCGTCAATACCATATGATTAATGTTTAGGTTGTCATCATCGATGATTTTCTCAATGTTTTTTTCATCGGCTGTTGTGAAGTTGTAGGTTTTCTCCAACATAGCATTACCTCCCATCCTTTGGATTTACACAATTATTTTATGTAAATTATAACAATACCATCCAAAGGATGTCGGTAATATATGTTACTAAAATCAAAGATTGCTGTTGGGTTCCGGGAACCTTGCTCTTCGCGATAAAAAATGAAAAAGATACTCGGCCCTTAGCCTTATAACTGCATCGGCACATTGTTGGAGATCTCTTTCTCCAACATCCATATCAACGACTGCTTCATGCACATCTTTAGGTTTTGTCTGTTTGTTGTAATATTCAACCTTTGAACCGTGTGGTTTTAGTGGCAAATTTCTAAGATAGGCAGCAAAAGAGCTTTCATCTACCTGGATTCTGCTAAATCCTTCCGGTGTCCTGAACCTTTCCTCTAGCGTCATACCGTCAGGATTTAGCAGTTCGGCATTCATGCCATTTGCCATTTGGTTTTGCGGCTCTTTATCGGCACTATCTATGCCTCTATTGATACCACATCCCGGAAGCAGCAAAAATATGGCCAATAGGATTATTGTTTGCTTTTCGAAGGTTTTCCCCATATCGCCACCGCCAAAATTTGATTGAAACAAGATTAGGTTAAATCTATGAGATTAATAATATTATATCTATCGTAATTAAATAACGCAAAAATGTTTGGTTTTGCAGTTTTGTATTACAATAGTATTCACAAGAGTTCCTCCTTTTCAATGTTTTTTAATGGTGATTCCATTGTATCAAAAAGTGAGGAAGTCTTGTTCTTTTATCTTGAAAATGTCCTACAACTATTTTACACTATGAACGGTGATTCCATTTTTCAAAATGTGGGGGATTTCTTGTTTTTTTACACTTAAATGTCCTACACCTATTTAATATCTTGAACAATCGTCAAGTTGTTGATTTATTTTTGGTTTCGGCGCTAAAAAGATGCTCTTTTTTCACAAATACATGCATCAGGTACGCTATAACAAAAATTGAAATCACCGTCAGCACCCATCTGGTAGCCATAAATCTTGGACCAAGAAACTTCGCTTCATTTGCGAGCATAGGCACCTTGATGACAGCCCATGCATTAAGTATTATGACAATATTTGCGATTCCGGCCCCCCTCCGCAGCAGCATTTTGCATAGCGGGAAAGCCGCGTATATTGGGCCTGCTGAAACACTTCCCAGCACAAGAGAAATCAAAGCACCCTTTATACCGGATTTTTCGCCCAAGTGCCGGACTATAGTTTTTTTGGGCACCCAAGCCTCAATGATTGCCGTTAAAACTATTATTATAGGAATCACCTGTATCAACTCTATAACATAATACATGCTGTTGCTAAACGATTCCGCTGCCTTATGTGGCATTGTAAACAACAATATAATGTATATAAATGCGACAACGCTGAATATTTTGTTATTATTAACAAACTTTATTATACTCACATCAATACCCCCATTGTAATAGAAATGATAATCGCAAACAGAAAGCTGAATAAATTCCTTGTAAGTGTAAATTTTGTTCCGAAGCTCTTTTTCTCGAGTGGAAATGTTACAAAACCGACCATCGTAAGTGTAGTCAAAAAGGCAACTGCCGGTACAATGCTGATACCTATTTTTACAAAAGAGCCGACAAGGGGAAATGCCACAAATGCCGGAATTAACGTAATACTCCCTATTACTGCTGCAACGACAGTTGAAAGAAATATATTTACCTTTCCGAGATAAGCCCCCACCATCTCGGGTGGAATAAAAGTGACAATCAGACCTATTAAAAATAAGATTGCGACCATTTCGCTGACCATGGTTTTCATCATTCCCCTTACTATCTTTAAAGAGCGTAACGATTTCTTTTTGTCTTTTATCAGTGATATTACAAGCCCTACAGCGCATATTACCCAGAACAACCTGGTAATTGCATCCATTGAAATCCCTCCCAAATAATAATTTTCTTACGAAATAAAAAGGTAATAGTTGTTTAAAACAGCAGTGATTAATATTATAATATTAATTAAAAGATAATACTGTAACCGAGGTTACTGATTCGAGGTGATTACGTGGATGTTATAGATTATATTGGAGTAATATACATTACCAGTCCGTTCAGTTGTTTTGAACGTCAAGAGCTTCTTGACATTTTAAAAAAAGATAACTACAAAATAGTTGATTATAAAAAAAACAGCATAATCCATTTTCAAAATGAATTATGCTATAGTCTAGATTTGGTACTAAAAGGAAAAGTAGATATTAAAAAAATTGAGGAGAACGGCAATGTCTTGACTATATGCTCTTTTAAGGCAGGAGATGTATTGGGCGCAAACTTGATATTCGCATATGACAATAGTTACCCTATGACTGTCATTAGCAAAACTGATTGTTTAATAATGCACATAAGAAAGGAACTGATCCTTGATTTATGTCAGAAAAATAAGGAATTCCTGCTTGAATTTTTACATCTGGTATCAAATAAGGCAATAGTATTATCACAAAAATTAAGATCTGTTACTATGAAAACAATAAGACAGTTGATTATAGAATATCTGTCGTACGAATATTACCTGCAAAAGAGCCCTGTCATTAAGCTGGACATTTCCAAAAAGGAACTGGCAGAAAGATTTGGCATCCAAAGACCGTCACTATCGAGAGAGCTTAACAAGATGAAAAAAGACGGTTTAATAGATTATGATTCAAAATCGATTACTATTAAAGACACTGACATTTTATTATAAAGAAGTAAGAACCCCACCCGACTACGCAATCATAGATTGCTGTCGGGTCCCGGGAACCTTGCGCTTTGCTAAAGAACCCCACCCGACTACGCAATCATAGATTGCTGTCGGGGCCCGGAAACCTTGTTGTTTCACAAAAATCGCCGCTCTGTTAGTATTCCACAGACGGACATGCGGTTTCTAGTCATCTATGGTCAGTCTCTATGTGCATATGTGACAATAACATATGTCACAATAATATGTGTGACTGTAACCCCATCCCCTCGTCACATGAATTGTGATATACATGTGTGACAACAATTCCGACCCCTTATCACTCTACGGCCGGTGCCCGTCTGACATGGTAACACGGGTGACACGGGTGACAGCAACGGGTGACACGGGTGACACGGGTGACAGCAACTCCGTCCCCCTGTCAGTCCCCCTGTCACTAGCCTAGACTGTTGTAGTCCGCTCTATTGTATCTATTACTGAATCATTTGGGAAGTACTGCTTGAAAATTTTGAAGTAAAGGTACTCTTCTTTTGATCTCAGGTTAAAACCATCTATAAATCTCTTCCGTTCAAATTCTTCATCCGTAATCTTTTCGTCTGCGTACGATGCCAGTAAATCGTCTGAGCCTGCGCCTTGGAAGAATTTCTGCTTCTTTCTCCAGACTATTTCCTCGGGAAGATATTTTTCAAAAGCTTTTCTGAGTATCCACTTTTCTATAAGGTTACCACTTCCATCTGAATTAATTTTCCATTCAATAGGTAAGCTGAGCCCGTATTCTACAACACCCCGATCTACAAAGGGAAGCCGGCCCTCCAAAGAAAAGGCAGAAGTCATTCTGTCAACTCTTTGAAAGCCGTTTGCATGGCCTTTATTCAGAAGTTTAACAAGCTCATCCCTAACTTTAGACCGGTTTATCTTTTTCAGATAATGGTAACCGCCAAAGATTTCATCGGCTCCTTCACCGCAAAAAATCAATTCTTCTCCATTATTCCGTGCCATCCTCGCGAGCAAGTAATTCACAACTGCGCTCCTCACGAGATACATATCAAATGATTCAAGGTGATAAATAACCTCACGCAGGACATCCACGATATCGTCTTTTGTGTATATATATTCATGGTGTTCCAGACCAAAAAACTCAGCAACCTGATTAGCTCTGGGTAGATCACTGCTTTCCAGACTCCCAACCGCATATGTTTTGACATTATCAAGAACCTCATAACAAGCAGCAGCAATAATACTGGAGTCTACTCCACCACTCAAAAAAACTCCTACGTTGTGCTCATGTTTACAATTTTTTTCTACAGCCTCAATAATTGTATCCTTGACTGTTTCAATTGCCTCGTTTTGAGATGTATGTTGTTCGGAGGCCGGGTTTGGTATTTCATAGTACTTGGTGAAATCGTCTTTTGAACTGTAGTAGCATCCAGGTGGAAAGTGTTCAATTTTACCCTCAAAGTCCATAAGTGCTTTTATTTCTGATGCGAATACTATCTCATCTTCCCTCTGAGTGTAGTACAGCGGTTTTACCCCAAACGGATCACGTGCCGCTATTATATTGTCACCATCTGCAAGCACAAAAGCAAATGAACCGTCCAGATTGTTAACAAAATCATGCCCTTCATTTTCATATTTTTTTGCGATTGCTTTTTCGCAGGAGATGTCATCTCCACCCGTTGGAATGCTTCCATCCGCAACTATTACAGGGCCTTCACTACCTCCATTCACTTTTGATAAATCGTGATCTGTCTGAATAGTCTGGATAGAATCTGTCTTCCCTAAAACCGCCTTTTCTACTTTAAAAACCTTGGTTCCTGCTCTTCCGCGGTGTTTTAAAGCACCTAGCATATCTTTTAAGCGCGTTGTACCGGTTTTGTGTCTCAATCTGCCTCTCGTCGAAATTATAGATACTATACCGCTCAAAAATTTTTCCCCCTTGAAACTTTTTACATCTACAGTTATGCAAAAAAAACCTGTCTAAGTCTCACTTTTATATTATATAATTTATCAAACATTCAGTATGATGTCAAAAGCCATTGGGAAAAATTTCTATTAATAAGCCCCTGTCAAAATTGTATAAATTTTATGGGGAATGTCTTTTAGGGATACTTGTGCTTCAACCGCACCAATATTGAAAGCCACTTTTGGCATACCATATACAACACTCGATTTTTCATCCTGCCCTATTGTCCTTGCACCATTGTTTTTCATTGAAAGCAATCCCTTTGCCCCATCATATCCCATACCGGTTAGAATTATACCTATTGCTCTATTTCCGGCCTCTTGTGCAATGGATTCGAAAAGCACATCTACTGAAGGACGGTGACCGTTAACCTTTTCGCCTTCAAAACAGTTAATTTTGTACTTATCACCTATTTTTTTGACTTTCATATGCTTGTCACCAGGGGCTAAAAATACATGGCCTTGTTGGACGTAATCACCCGTCTGTGCCTCTTTTACTTTTAATGAGGTTGTCCTGTTTAACCTTTCAGCAAACATTTTAGAAAAGACAGCAGGAAGGTGTTGTACTATTACAATACCGGGGGTAGTATTTGGAAGCGCTCTGAGAATACTGTATATAGCTTCAGTGCCGCCTGTGGAGGCACCAATAGCAATAATGCTATAGTTTTTCTTATCTATTACATAATCAATGTTGCTGGAAATACGTCCGGGACTCCACTGTGATACTTTAGCTTGAGAAGCGGTTTTTACTTTTATAATCAATTCATCAATAAAAGAGTCTAAGGTAATCTGGGATGTAACATCCGGTTTTGTCACGAAATCAACTGCACCGGCTCTTATTGCATCAAAAACCGATTCACTTATAGTTGTCACCATAATAACAGGCACAGGGTATTGTGGTATCAACCGCTGAACAAACTTGATCCCGTCCATTTTAGGCATTTCAACATCACATGTGATGACATCCGGATTGTACCGCAGAATTTTATCCCTTGCATCAAAGGGGTCACTGGCGGTAGCAATTACTTTGATCTGAGGATCAGAAGAAATACCTTTTGATATAATCGCTCTATAAAAAAGACTATCATCGACAACCAGGACCTTGATTTTTTTCATAAGGCATTATTCCTTTCTGTAAATAGACGGCTTGCTGATAATAACAGCTTTATTTTGACAAAAAACTAATTTTTATTATATGGCTATATTTGGCAAAAAGCAAGCTAATACTGTTTGGGGTTTTTTTATCTAACAAAAAAAGACACCCTGTAGCTTTTAAAAAGCCTAGGTGTCTTTCCACATTATTTATTGTTATTCAATAATAACAGAATCAAGGGCTTTTTCCACAATAATAGCAATAATACCGCCCAAGATGGCCGTATAAAGCTGCGGCACCTGCATTGCTTGTGCAACAGGAGGCGGGACACTCACGATTAGTCGAACGGCAGATGACAATATCAAGAATTTGACCACTGCCCCAACCACGAGGCCGATAATAGAGCCTGCATAACCTTTGCCCAATTTACTTCTAAAGACAATGTATGCTATTACAAATACGATATTGCCAAGCATGATAAAGGGTATCATGGGGGCTAAAGGAGGTGCAAGAATCCCTCTCATAAAGGCTATAAACGGTGTCAATAAGCCGATAATCACGGCACCGATGCCACCAACATATGTTCCGGATATAAGCAACATTCCGTTTACAGCAGGGCCAGTTACGACCTGTGGGAAGCCCAACATTTGAAAGGCTAATGTAATCGCAAGAAGTATCGCCGTCCGTGTAATCCACCTTAAGTTAAAAGGTTTGAGCACATTATAAACCATAATGAATCTCCTTTTTATAAATAATGATCACAAGCTTTCCTTAATTAAAAATCCATTACTAGTGATCACAAAAACTACCTTTATTCTCAAGACTTCCTTCCAAATAATACTGTATTACTTTATCTGTTTCCCCCGTAGCTCCTGTTATTGTCTGTATATTATTCTGGTCAAAAAGCTGTTTTGCCCTGGAACCCATGCCTCCGGCAATGATGCAATTGATTCCAAAGTCTGCTAGATAGCGCGGCAGAAAACCGGGCTCATGACCGGGATTATCGATAACCTTTTTGGAATTTACCTTCTTTTGTACCTCATCAATATCATATATCGTGAATTGAGCACAATGCCCAAAATGGGCAGAAACCATGTTATCATCAGTAGGAATTACAACTTTCACCAAAATTCCTCCTCTTAATTATCATTCTCCATTTAATTTAGTCTAATTTAATCCAATTGGTCATATTATTGGTTTCACTGCTCTCAAATTTTTCTATCTGGCCTTGGTCACAGGCCTCTGCTAACTTATCGTCTATAGGCAGTGAACCTAAATAAGGCACCTCAGCTTCTTTAGCTCCAATCTCACCGCGGCTCTTTCCAAATACGGCAATTTTTTCTCCACATTTAGGGCACAATGCATAACTGTAGTTTTCCACAAGTCCGATCACCGGGATTTTCATCATGTTGGCCATTTTCACCGCTTTCTTTACAACCATTCCAACTAGTTCCTGCGGAGATGAGACAATTATCAACCCGTTCAGTGGTAATGACTGCATTACCGTTAGAGGTGCATCACTTGTTCCAGGAGGCAAATCGACTAAAAGGCAGTCCAAATCGCCCCAAATAACATCGTTCCAGAACTGCTTTATGGTATTGGCAATCAATGGACCTCGCCAAATTACAGGGTCGTCTTCATTTTCAAGTAAAAGATTTAATGACATAATGCGGATTCCTGTGGAACTTTCGGGGGGTATTATCCCAAATTCCATGCTTTCCGGCTTCTTGGATATGCCAAACATTCGCGGAATGCTGGGCCCGGTTATGTCGGCATCCATAATCCCTACATTATACCCCTGTTTTTTTAGGGCAACAGCCAAAAGCCCTGTAACAGTAGATTTGCCTACACCGCCTTTTCCACTCATGACAGCGATTACTTTTTTTATTTTGTTCAATTCGCCCGCCGAAGACTGCTGAGATTTTTCTTCTTCAGACTTTTGTGAGCTTTGCTGATTGGTTTTGTTGTTATTCATCTTTAATACACCCTTTCTTGATGACAAAAATAATATTGCAGTTTACACTATTTTATCGGTTATGCCCATGGCGACATCCCCTTCGCCTCTTGCCATGACACTCAGGGCACTCCTCGTCGGGATTGTTTTGCAGCTGTCTCCATTCATAACCGCAATCACTACATTTTATAGGCCTGACGAATTTATATGTCCCACCTTCAATTCGTATAGCCTTGCCTTTGACCAAAGCTTCCGCAATCTTTCTACGGGCTGAATTTACTATTCGAATAAAAGTGGGTCTGGAAATATTCATTTTCTCGGCACACGGTTCCTGCTCTAAGCCCTCTAGATCTTTTAATCTGAGGGCTTCCAATTCCTCTACGGTCAGGACGATCTCCTCAAGTTCTCTCAAGGGCACGCCTGCAGGTTTGAAATACGTTATATCGGGGATATACTCAACATGACGCCATTTTGGTGGTCTTGCCACAGTAAACACCTCGTAATCAATCTAAGGGTATTTTACTACTGTATTGAACATACGTCAACAAAACAAGTTAATCTAATATAGACTTTGCCATTTTTTTAATAGCATTTGCCGCAGGACCATCCGAATATTCGACTAAGGGAATCCCTTGGGATATAGATTTTACGACAGCTTCATCGAAGGGTATTTTGCCTACTATTTCAATATTTTTATCTCTGCAATATTTTTGTACATCACTACTTATTTGTTCTGATAGATCGTATTTGTTTATGACAACCTTTACATCAAGCTTAAAATTTTCTGCAAGCCTCATTACCCTTTCCAAGTCGTGTATTCCTGACACCGTAGGCTCTGTTACGACTAAAGCTAGATCGGCTCCCGACAGGGAAGCAATGACCGGACACCCGATGCCCGGAGGTCCATCTGTTATTATGCTCTTATATCCTTCCCTTTCAACAAACTCTTTAGCCGCCTTTCTGACAACAGCTACGAGTTTACCGGAGTTTTCCTCAGCAGCACCTAATTTTGCATAAATCATCGGGCCGTATTTTGTATCGCAAATATACCAGTGGCCTGAAAGGTTATCAACCATGTCTATTGCTTTTTGGGGACACAGGTTATAACAGACTTCACAGCCTTCGCAAAAATTAGGATCAACCTTAAAATTACTTATCGCACCAAAACGACAGAGTTCTTGACATTTTCCACATTTGTCGCATTTTTCCTCATTAATTTTAGCCTTTTTCATCCCCCAAAATTCGAAGGTTTGCTTTATTTCAGGTTTTAATAGAAGATACAGATCGGCTGCATCTACGTCACAATCGGTTAAAACTGCGTCTCTTGAAAGAACTGCAAGTGAAGCTGTAATGGTTGTTTTGCCGGTTCCTCCCTTTCCGCTTATTACAACAATTTCTTTCATTGTTCGACCCGCCTTTCAACTGTCTCCCATACGCCTTTTAAAGATTCTTTAAGGTCTTCGAACTCTTCGACTAATAAGTTACCCTCGGCGTAACATGTGGCATAACGCCTGTCAAAGGGAATTTTCATTAACAGGGGGATATTTTCGGCTAAAAGGTAACTATCAATATCCGCATCTCCTATGCCTGCCCTGTTTATTATAACCCCGAACGGTAGTTTAAGTTCTCTAGCAACGTCAACAGCAAGCCTTAGGTCATTTAAACCAAATGGGGTCGGCTCTGTCACCATTATACAAAAGTCCGCTCCTGCTACCGCATTTATCATCGGACAAGAGGTGCCAGGGGGTGCATCGATTATTACCGCCGCATCTTTTTGAATATGGCTTTTTACCTTTTTTATTACCGGAGGGGCTAAAACCGATCCTACTTCGAGCACACCATGGATAAAATCTAAACCTTTAGCACTGCCTCTTTTCACAACACCGATTTTTTTGTCTATTTCTTTTATTGCCCCAGCCGGACAAAGTAAGCTACAGCCTCCGCAACCATGGCACAATTCTTCAAATACCAGGATTTTGCTTCCTATATCCGCAAGTGCATTGTATGCACATTTTTCAGTACAAATGCCGCAATGTGTGCACTTTTGCGAATCTATTGACGGAATCGGCAGCACCACATCTTCGCTGTACTGGAACTCCGGTTTGAGAAACAGGTGGGAATTAGGCTCTTCAACATCACAGTCGATCAGCTGTACAGGCCTTTCGTCTCTCAAAGAAATTGCCAAATTTGTAGCTATTGTGGTTTTACCTGTGCCTCCTTTTCCGCTTGCGATTGCAACAATCATCTATTTCACCGCCGTTTTTTAGTATAAACATTATAAGTTATGCTTTCCTTTTGTCGGAGCATTAATTTCGCCCAACTTTCCTTCCGATAAGCTTTGCAGTGCCTGCTTTACCGTCATTGATCTTGCCATAAAAACTTGGATGCCAGCACCACCTAAAACACTCATGGCATTTGGCCCGACATTACCTGTTATGACAGCATCTACTCCCTTGTCTGCAATAAACTGGGACACCTGAACTCCTACTCCGTGAGCACCACCAACGTACCTGTTTTCAAATACCTGAAATTCATCGGAATCGGTATCTGTAATGATAAAATAACTGCATCGTCCAAACCTTTCATCCATCATTGATTCTAAGTCTTTACCTGTTGAAGTAATTGCGACCTTCAAAATTATTCCTCCATTCTAGTCTTTTAATTCTCTTTTTATATTTCCATTAAATAATTTACTTTTAAGGGTAAACTTTTGACAACTTAATAAGAATGCTGTAAATTTCGCAATCATGTTTTTATATGGCAATTAACCGAATCTGTTTAAAAATAAATAACTTCCCGTTGATTTTTTAAAACATGATATAGTATTAAAAAAAATGATATAATTATAGTAGGTTTAGTTTGACTATAGTTAATTCCGGTTTTATAGCCCGTGATTAGCCGTTGTATTAATTACCTTCAAATAAATTGTCAATCACTTTAAATTCAAAAAGTGCGGCGGGTGGAATGTGCTCCAAACCCACCGCTTGCGATCTCAATCTTCGTCTCGGTCTTTACCGAGATCTTCTTTTTTTTCCTCTAACTCGCTTAACCTTTCCTCTATAGCCTTAAGTTCTTTCTTTAGTAACTCAGCTTCGCGAGAAAGTGCCTTTGCCTCATCGTCCGGATTATAATCATCATAATAATCCGGAGCTGGCTCAAAAGGGTAAGCACCCCTTGCCCAATAAGGCGCACCTGGTGCGTAGAATCCTCTACCTCGTCCATAGAAACCTCGGCCTCTACCAATAAATCCAAAGCCTCGGCCCCTACCACGAAAACCTCTTGGGAAGGGATTAGCATACCCCGGTACAGGATAACCAGCACAATATCCTGCACCTCGGCCTGACATCGGTCCAAATCCCGCAGGGCCTGTTCCATCTCCTCTTGGCATAGTTTTCACCTCCCTTCGGTGTTCTTGTGCAATTATCAAATTGTCTCAAGAACAAAATCGATTTTTATAAGTAATAGACATATGTTCATAAGTTCTACTATTATTCTATTCTTATTATGAACATATGTCAATATTTTGTTAAAAAATTTTTCCCGCTTCATTGTATTGACTTGTCAATTGGCGTTTTGTTATTATTAGTCTGACTGGAGGAACGGCGGTATGAACCAACTGGAAAGGCGGCATCTGATTTACGGTATAAAGCGCTCATTACCTATTGTGATGGGATATATTCCAATCGGCTTTGCACTTGGGGTAATGGCGGCAGATATTGGTCTTAAGACGGTTGAAACAGGATTAATGTCTTTTTTCGTTTATGCGGGATCTGCACAATTTATTGCAGTAAACTTGCTGGGTATGGGGATAAGCCCGTTGCCAATAATAGCCACAACTTTATTCGTGAACCTGAGGCATGTTTTGTTCAGTGCATCTTTAAGCCCTTATTTCAAGGAAATAAACCAAAAGCTAATTTCGTTTATATCGTTTTACATTACGGATGAAAGCTTTGCGGTAAGCATAACTGATGTTAAAGAGAAAAACTTGGCCTATACATATTTTATCGGGCTTTATGTCACATCTTATTTGAGTTGGATATTGTCTACGATGATAGGCAGTGCCTTTTGTGCTCTGATACCAGATACAAAAGCATTGGGTTTTGATTTTGCGCTTCCGGGTATGTTCCTGGCCTTATTGTGCATGCAACTGAAAGATTGGAAAACAATTGCGGTGGCATTGATTGCCGGCGCTTTATCGATTTTATTTGTGTTCGCCATTCCCGGCAATTGGAATGTGATACTGGCAGCAGTAATCGCTGCAGTACTGGGGGTGCTTTTAGATAAATGATTACTGATTTGAACTATTTTTTGCTCATAATGGGAATGTGTTTGGTTACGTATTTGCCTAGAATGATACCTGTGACATTCCTTTCTAAAAGAGAAATTCCCGAGATTTTTGTCAGGTTTCTGAGCCATATACCCGCAGCAGTACTTGCAGCACTGTTTTTTCCAGCGGTTCTTCTCACTGATGGAAAAATGAATATCAGCACGTCTAACCCGATGTTGTTGTGCTCACTGATAGCCTTACCAATAGCCTATAAGACAAAAAATATGTTTTTAACCGTTATCATCGGAATGGCGGCTTTTGTGCTTCTGATGCATTAGTGCGTTCACTTATATTTAAAAAAACTTGTTGTTGCACAATAAAAAAACCGGGAGTAAACCCGGTAAATCTTATATCAATAACGTTGCCAAATTTTCTTTTTTTGGGAGTCACGAAGCTTATAAACATGTCTTGGTCTTCCTATATCGCTGTATTTTACATCCATTTTTACAACGTTATTTACCCTAAGGTAGTTTAGATACCTACGGGCGGTAACAGCAGACATTCGGATGCCTTCGGCAATTTCGTAAACATCGACCTCTGCCTTCTTTCCGGATAAGAATCGGACAATTTTATTTATAGAACTTTCATGAATCCCCTTGGGATACTCTTGCCGTTCCGGATTAAAGGAGTTTACATATTGCCGCATTTTATCGAGTTCTTCCTGATTA
Organism: Tepidanaerobacteraceae bacterium; assembly: GCA_050949725.1. Taxonomy (GTDB): domain Bacteria; phylum Bacillota; class Thermosediminibacteria; order Thermosediminibacterales; family Tepidanaerobacteraceae; genus JBMNGH01. The sequence goes on along the minus strand of JBMNGH010000001.1, from coordinate 149,675 downwards.
AATGAATCGATATTTTTAAGTTTATTAAGTAAGCTTTTATAAGATTCCAACGACGCTAAAAGACGCTTTTCGCTGAAGGGTTTGATTATATAATCAACAGCCCCAAAGCGCCATGCTTTTAGTATCATCGATTTTGACCTGACACATGTTATGAAAATCACGTCTGTTGAAAGTTCGTCTCGTCTTATTGTTTTGAGAATTTCCATCCCATCTATCTCCGGCATGCAAATGTCAAGCAAGACAAGGTCGGGTATACAGTCTTTAATAAGTGTCAAGCCGTTCGATGCATCATATGCGGTTCCCACAACTCCAAAACCTGGAGCTTTATTGCAGATGTCGTTGATTACTTTCACAACCATGGGGTCATCATCTATTATAGCTATATTTAACATCCTAAAACACGTCCTCTCGCGCCGAAAACGACAATATCCTGAATAGTTACTTTTAAATTAAATCATGGAAAATACAATTTAATTCCTACATTATTTACATTATAAGTCTTATTAATATACCTAACCACCAGAGAGAGCCCTTCAATGACTCCGGCATATTCCAGGGGCCCTGCATCAATTGTGTTGATATCGATTTGCCTTAGCAATGAACGGACTTTATCTTTTTTCTGCTGGTCCTCTCCCGCTATCAAGGCATCACATTCCAATTTACCCGGCTTTCCTATAAGGTTTGCGGACACAGTGTGGAGACCTGTCACCACATATGCTTTGTCAATAAGCCGTTGGGTCTCCTGGGCATTTGAGCCTTCTTTGGGAGGGCTGTACTTAAGCAAGCCGTTTTCCTTAAATACAGGAACGGATACATCGAGTATAATCTTATTAATTAGTGCCTTTCGCAAAAACTTGATCAGGGGTGTTCTCCCAATTCCTGGAATTGCTAAAATAACTATTTCAGCCGATTCTACGGCTTTCCTGTTTTCTAAACCGAAAACTGTTGAACTACCTGTTTCCTCAATGATTTCTTTAGCCTTTGCCTCAACCTTTTGTTTTTCTCTACCTCCCAAAAAGACGTTAAACCCTGCTCTTGCAAACCTGGTTGCCAGGGCTGAACCGAATCTTCCTGAGCCTCCTATTATTCCAATATTCACAAAGAGCCCCCTCTCTCGAAATGTGAACGTCAGGCGGAAATGAAGCTTTCTTTATTCGAAAAATAACGTATTGCGAACCATATGACAGCGATCAAATAGAGCCATGCGGACATAGTAATAGAAGCTGTATCAAGCTGGGAGACCGTAATTATTACGGCGATAATAGCCAAGACAGGCAGTGCAGACCCTAAACGTAGTTGAAATTGACCTTCTGTCTTAACTGGATTTCTCTTTAATGCCATAAGTGACAGCACTTCCAGAATTACCATGATGGCCATTGTAAATGAACCCGTTCCCACAATTTGCTGGGCAAATGCTGGAAAAGCTGCTATTATTGCGGCTATTGCGGCAACTATAGTGAGTGAAAAAGACGGGGTCTTGTACTTATCGCTTATGCTTGAAAATGCCTTTGGTAAAAACCCATCACGCCCTAGTGCAAGTAAGATACGCCCTGCATCCATAATCATTACAAGCATAGTCGTAGTGATTGCGAGAACAGCTGCAAGAGATATCAGTACAGGTAGTATTGAACCGGGAGCAAATTTTGAAGCGGCAAATTCTATAGGCGCAAAATATTGAGGGGTGTTCGGAGCCAACTCTTGCCACGGCAGGTTTCCAAATGTTACAAAAAGCATCACAAAGTAGAAACAAACAACTATAAACTGAGAAATCCCTATTGCTTTTGGAATTATTTTCTGAGGGTCCCTTATCTCCTCGGCGATACTGGCTATAGCTATTACTGAACCATATCCCAACATGGCCATTGGAATTGCAGTCAATATGCCTCTGGATCCCATGGAACCAGTGTTGAAAAACGGTGAAAAGTTAGAAAAATTAATATCTCCTATCCCTAAACAGATATATCCCAAACACAAAAGTAAAAGTAGTATTGTAAGCACTGTATTGATTTTTCCCAATTGCGAAATACCTATTATATTAAGATACCAACACAGTATGACCCAAAGCACACCTACAGGTACAGTATATTGCTGTAAACCAGGAAAGACCGCACCTAGATAACCTGCGATAAATATAGCAGAAAAACCCGCACCTATCACAACACATACTAACCATGACCAGGCCGCAATCCAACCTAGAAAAACCTTCTGGGCTTTGGTCTTACCTAAAGTTTCTGATGGATATACATATATTCCACCAGCGCGCGGAAAGGTAGTTGCAAGTTCGGCAATATTAAAACTGTAAATAAGCATTATCAGGCCGCCGAGAAGCCATGAAATCAATACCGCTGGCCCGGCCATGGCATACGTCATTCCTGATATGCCGAAAACCGCAGAACCCATCATTCCCCCTACAGCTATCATGACACATTCCCTTAATCCCAATGCCTGAGCTAAACGGGGTTCTGACATCATTTTCGTCTCCCTTCGATATTAAATTATTTTTTTGACATTAATCAATCTTACCAAAAGCTTGGGTTTTTTAACCACCTCCCATCGGCGGCAGAAACCGGATATTGCTTCCATCAGGTATTATGGTATGCAATCCGTCCTTCTGTGCCAAGTTTACCCCATTGACAAATACCAATGACTGGAGGTCTTTATTTTCAATTTTGCTACCAATCTTTTCAACAAAGTCTTCACCCAAACGTATATTTAACTCCTTGATTACATCTAAAAAGGAACAGCTTTCCCTATCTATCTCAATTTCGACCTCCTTGCATTTGGCAATAAGGCGGAAAAATGAAAATAATTCAACCTTTACCCTCATACATGTCAACTCACTTTATACCTAAATCGTGGAGTTTTTCTTGTGTCGGCTCGCCGCTGTCGTTCCAGCCTCTTAACTCATAGTATTCTCTTAACATTTTTTCAAAGGCAGATTTTTTGAATGTCCACTCGCCATCACCTATTTGCAATGTTTCGTAACAGCGTTCAGGAAGCTTGTCGTCTTTCCCAGAACCTCCTGATTCCAAGAAATATAATCTCTCTATATTCCATATTTTCTCACCGATCCCTATAAATTCGTCTACGCTTTTTTCCATTCCGGAGGCGGCTTTCAGGAGAGATACGAATATTTCCATTGGAAGATCGAATTCCGCAAAACGGCATGAGACCAATGTGAATAGGGCATTTACCTTGTCCTGTATTGTCTTTACCTGAAGCGGAATTCCCTCTGTTGCGTCCATGGGAATTTTACCCGTCAGTTGGTCGCCTATCGGAGCCCTTTTATGGCATGCGCCGCGATTTGATGTGGAAAATGTTAGCGCAATCCCGGTTAATCTGGGCGGCATCCATGCGGCAAACTCCAACCCTTTCACATTCATTGCGAATTGTTCACTGTCTGCACCCAAAATGTCTGATGCCCTTTTGGTCCCCTCTGCAAGGATATCTCCAAATCCCTGTCTTTTAGCTATATGCTCTATTGCTTGTAAGATAGAATCGTTATTTCCAAATTTAAGATCAACACCATCATCTTTAGGATTAAGCAAGCCTTTTTCCGCACATTCCATACCAAATGCAACCGTAACACCTGTTGACAAGGTGTCCATGCCGTAATCCTCACACAATTGATGGGCCTTTGCCAGGACCTCGGGATCATTGTTCATGCAATTTGAACCCAAAGAATACATTGTTTCATACTCGGGACCCCTTGTAAACATCCCTTTAAATCTGCCGCCCTCAAAATAATGCAGCTGGCCGCAGTGAATCGGGCACCCCAAACAGGCAACCTTGCGGGTCTTAACATTGTCAAGGCTGAGGTACGCCGCACCGTCGATTTTGTCGGCATCCTCGAAATGGCACAATTTGTGGTTTCTCGTGGCCAATGTGTAATTTGCATTGATCATCGGCATCCCCGCACCTGTACCGAACTGTGAAAAACTGCCGAGCAGGGAAAAAGGTGCTTCATTTAATTTTTGCAGCACACCAAAGATCTCATCGACGGTTTCTTGAAAGGCAACAGGATTGTGTATCCTAACACCGCAATCTCCGCCGACCGCAAAAGCTTTCAAGTTCTTGGATCCCATCACGGCACCGGCACCATTTCTACCGAAAACCCTTGTAGCAGAAATAACTGAGGCAAATCTCACGAGGTTTTCACCGGCAAGGCCTATTGCGGCGGTACTAAGTTCTTTACCCTCTTTAGACTTAATATATTCCTCGGTTTCCGTAACCGTTTTCCCGGCAAGCTCAGGGCAATCCACAAACTTAACAGTGCCATCCGATATGACCACATACACAAGCCTGTCAGCCTTCCCTTCAAAGACAAGAAAGTCGTAACCGCTGTTTTTTATATGAGCTGCCAATTCCCCACCGCAGTAATTGTTGGTAACCCCGCCGGTCAAAGGTGATTTGGTAACCAAGCAAGTCTGCGCAAAAAGTGGCGCTCCAGTCCCACTTATCGGTCCGGTAGAAAAAATGAGCTTGTTTTCCGATGACAGGGCATCTGATAAAGGATCGACCTCATTTGTAAGTTGATGTATTCCAAAACCCATCCCTCCGATCCAATTTTCGATCAGTTCGGGCGGTATCTCCTCTTGGGCATACTTCCTCGCAGTCAAGTCAATTCGCAGGAGTTTTCGATTATAACATTCGTACATCTTGGCGTTCACCTCTCTGTCTAATTGTAAGTGCAGATGTTGAGCAAACTGTTGTACATGGATAAGTCCCATCACACGTGTCACATTTTATTATTTTGTCTCTAAATTCGTGTATTGCATCAAACGGGCATGCATCGATACAGGCCCAACAACGTATGCAAAGGCTTTCATCCATTTTTATAATGCCATCTCGCTGGGTCAATGCACCCGTCTTGCATGCCTCGACACATTTTGCTTTTGCGCATTGCCGGCATATCGTCAACTTTGGCTCATCCGGCCACTTTCCTTTTATCGTCAGCCTCGCCAGTTTTAAATTGTACTCCCTCTCCTTCTCAAAGGAACATCTCAACATACATGCCCTACATTCAGTACATTCTTTAGGTGAGTAAATAAGATCAAAAGAAATTGCAATCACCCCCATTTATTTTGCCAAAACCACATTTTATCTCTAATATTATTAGTAGTCCCTTGCTGCAATACATCCGAATCCAACCTGGTTTGCTCCACAATACATTTCGTGGCTGTTTGTAAATTCCAGACCTACTCCCGCATCCTTGCGAATACCGCCCATCTCCCTAGCCAACCTCAACGATAAACCACCTACGGATTTGAGCGGCGGCAGATTAATTTTTTTCTCGATGCTTCCGGCACTTACTATCGCCTTTGCCTGTTCTACGCTGTCCAACAGCGGCATTCCATCTCCATCTATCCCCCCCATCTCATACGATATAATAACAGTTTTTATGCCTTGTTCCTCGCAAGCCTTGACAGTCTGCATTGCCTCTACAATCGAGTTTCCCCCACCTTCCCATGTAATGATTGCCCCGTCAGCATTGAGCTGTTTGGCAATTTTTGCGGCAAATTGCGAGGAACGCAATTTCTCATCGAAGGTATAATTGTGCCCCCTGGATAAAATCACACCCAAAAAATTGTGCCGGATTCCGTGGTATTTGTATAATTCCATTACTACGGGATTGTTGCAGTGCAAAAAAGTCGGTGTTTTAAAGCATGCGTAAACGTAGTTGGCGCTAACAACGGCCCCGTCAATAAGTTCATTGGGGTGCAGCAAAGTCGGAAGCGTGCCGTAAACATCCTTACCGTAAACGTAAGTATGGGCATAAGTTCCCTGAGATTGCACTTGGTGAACGTAGACAACATTAGGGAGGTTTTGGTCGATAGAGCCGGTATGAAATACTTCCATATTATCAGGAATCATGCCTCTTACTATAGATGCCAAATAATGTGAAACACGTAATCCTGCCATCCTTACAGAGGCATCATATTCTATGTCAGATTTGCCTGGCGAAAGGCTAAAAGACAAAACAATGTTTACGGTTTCTGAAAAAGGGCTGTAGTGTTTGCCAGGACCAACCATGTCAACAATTCCTTCCCTTGGTATCAAGAGACCGCCCGCATCCCATGGCAATTCAGCACTCTCCATTACGGTAATACCTTTTAAGCAATATGTTGTCCCATATCCGACTGTCAGCGGCGGGGATAAAAATCCTGGAAATGCAGAGATATTTTGGCCCAGTTTGATTCTCGGTTCAATCGTATCCAGCACATGGACAATGCGCTTTTTTTCGCCCGGTCTAACAATATCTATTTCAACATCTTGAATGTTGGAGTCTTCCAACACCAGAGATCTGACTTCGTCTTTCGAAATCGTCAAGATTTGATCGCACAGCATGGTTTTATCACCGAATTTTGCATCGCACACATAAAACTTGCCGATTGTCAACTTCATGGCGCGGTTTCCTCCTATTCTCAGCGCTGCTGCAATGTAAATACAGTAGGCCCATCAACTTTTTGCGTAAGTGAATCCAACGCAGTTTTTACGAGTTTTTTTCTGAATTCAAATTCACGCTCGGGAGGAAGAGATGCATCACTGCACGGGTATGGAATGCGCCCCCCGACTATTATTCTGTTTGCGCCCACCGCTTCGGCAACAGAATTCATAGCGGTGATGCAGGCTGCGGGGATTCCCGCCTTTTCTATTTGTTTCGCAAGCGTCGCACCGCAACGCGTTCCTGTTGCTCATGTAGATGGGATAAGCGCCCCGCTGACCCCCACTCTTACTAATTCTTCAGCAATTTCACTTCCGAACCTTGTGCAATTTTTCACGGACGTGCCATTTCCTACGGTTACATAATATGTTGGGTACAATTTATCAATGTAGCCGATCTTTTCAAAATACCTCAAAGCATCAACGGGTAGCACCCTGTTTGGGTCTTTGTTTGCAAAGCTTGAATCGAAGCCGCCGTGAACACCTTCATACTTCCCGGCACTAAGATGGTCCGTCTCTTTGAGAGGGTAAGACGCCCAATTTGTTGCATTGGCATGTCTTATCTTGTCAGGATTGCCCACAGGTACGATCCCCGCCTCGGTAATAAGCGCTATGCAGGCCTTCCGAAGGTCTTTTATAGGCTCTGCAGGTATGATCTTTTCGTATTTCTGGACAGGTATCTCACTTTTAAAATCTTCGCCCTCAAGCCTGCGCCTTAACATTTCTACAGCTCTGGCAGCGGCCGTCTTATCGACAACCTGATTCAATCGAAAACCTCTAGGTATGTAACCATCTTCTTCGGCTGAAAGCAAATAGCCTCTTTCAGACAGCTTTACAGCAACTTTCGCCAAACTTTCCATGGCAGTTTTCATTCCACCGGCACTTATAGGTGACGGCACTATATATATATGCTTTTTATACATGTCTACTGCCGGGTTATCAACATACATCGACGTTATAACCTGTATACCTGTATTTTGCGCCACGGCTTTGGCCACCTCTGCACAAGCTACCCCATATCTGCCTGCATTAAATGCCGGACCGGCTACTAAAAGTTCGATATGTTCCTGTAAAATATGGCTACAAATATTTGTTATGACTTCTTCACAGTTAACGTTAAAGTAGTTGTCACCACAGACAAAAGTAGTTACTACTTTGTGGCTTTCACACAATAATTCTTGTAACAATAGTCCGGGGCCGACAGCCCCTTCTCTGACTATAAGAGGTGTATCTGCCTTATCTTCTCCTCCAATGCCCCCAAAAAATTGATTTACGTAATGTGCAGTCTTTTTCCGCAACCTTCAATTCCCTCCCCTCATATTCGTTTATTATTTTATTGCAAAGACTTTTGTAAAATTTCATGATTCTATTTTATAATCCTGTTTATTATAAATAACGGTCTTTTTTTATCATTTTTATATATTTTTTAAGCTCGTAGATTTATGCAGAATTTAGGGGAGTTCAATTGTATTTAGACTCGTTTTTCTAATTTTCTACATATATTTGCAATATTCCTTTTTCGGCATCATTTTTGACTAAGTTTTTTTAAGTATGAAAATTATAACACCTGCACAAAAAGGCTATGTGCAGGTGTTATAATTTTCACTTCAAGCGAGTTTTTTTAACGAACCTCCTCGGGCATCGATACACACAGTTTTTTCGATTGTTCCGTTTCTGCGACCTACAAGGTAGCTTGTCATATTCGCCGATGAACATGCATGGTTTGGAATTATTTCCACCTTTTCCCCTATTTTAATATCGGTTTCGCCTTTTACTCTTATGGTAGCAACCTCTTCGGAAAGATTTGAAACGATGAGTTCGGGGTGACCTTTTACATATCCGAACCCATTGACGAGTGAAATACCGTGCGCCCCTTTATCCAAGCCAAAGCACTTGCTTCCGGCATCTATTATAAAGGTGTCACGGTTAGGAGAGGAAATCACGGTTGCTAGAACCGTAAGAGCACACCGTTCTGCAGGGACTACTCCTAATGCAATATGTATGTTGTCATAAAATACGTAATTTCCCGGCCTTAAAACAGTAATTATATCCGACTTTACGACAAATTTAGCCGTAGGAGTGCTTCCTGTCGCCACTATATCCGGATTGTAGTCTCTTTGCTTCAGCGATTTAACGGCAGTCTCCAGTGCCTCTACCTCAATGCGGGCAACTTCTTGAACCTCTTTCATGTTAGAAGCCCCGTAAACTTGACCGGGATGAGTGCTTATGCCTCGTAATTTAAGGTTGCCATATCTACTGAGCCTTTCTTGAAGCTGCCCCGCAGATTCTGGACTTACACCGAATCGATGAAGACCGCAGTCTATAATTATGAGATATTCCATACACATGTCATCTTTGACGAGCATTTCATTTAGTTGAATTGCGGCATCCTCACCGTCAAAAGCAGCAATAATTCTCGCCTTTTTAGCGAGTCTTACTATCCTTTGAATGTTTTCCTTGCCGAGCACAGGATATGCCAGCATGATATTTTTAAAGCCGCTGTCGACAAGGACCTCAGCCTCATCTACAGTTCCTACGAGAAATCCTTCAGCACCGGCATCTCGCTGCATTTTTGCAATTTCGCTGCTCTTATGGGTTTTTACCATTGGCCATAGATTCTTGCCGTTTCGCCTGCATACATCAGCCATATCTGAAATGTTATCTTCTAAAACATTAAGATCGACCAAAAAACTAGGTGTAAAAATTTCTTTAATATTCACAAAGTCCACTCCTCGTATACTATGATTAGGACCACATTTTTATGGTCTAAATATAGTTGTTTTCTTTGTTTGATTTTGCGCTAAATTCGAAGTATACGGTTTGATTTCATTATTGTGTTTAAAAAAATAGGGCTATCACTTGAAAGCAATAACCACTATAGTCCCAAGAAAACCTAATATAACGGTAATTATCAAAGCAACCGACCATCTTTGGAGATAGCCTATCTCTTTCCTTATATCTTTTATTTCTTTATTAATATCTTTTATCTCTTTGTTGACCCCATCAAACTTTTCATCTACTTTGTTAAACTTTAAGTCAGCCTTGTCAAACCTCTCGTCTACCTTATTAAACTTTAAATCCATTTCTTTTCTCAAATCTGAAAATTTCGTGTCAGTTTCTTTTCTCATGTACTCAAACTTAGAATCCATGCTGTCTCTAAGGCTATTTATCTGCTGTGATAAGAGAAAATATCCGGACTCATAAACCTTAGGCTCAGCTCGGTTATCTTCGTCTTTACCACTTGCGACTTCACTTTTTGCCTTATCTACATCTTTTAAAGACATGACAAAACCTCCCTTAGTGTCTTAATTATACAAAATATCTAACTAATGTGCAATAAACAATATTTTAAAAAAAAGGTATTCATAATATTGGTTCTTATAATTAATAATTGGAGAATAAATTTTCCCATTTATGTCAACTGGAATCATAATACACTCAAAGCAGTTTACTTTTAAAGGTAAGCGGGTCTAAAAAAACAAACGGGCCCGTTCCATCTTGAGGCCCGTAAAAACAAAAAGCTCGGTTTTATTTTTTCACATCGAGTCCAGCACTTTCGAGAACATTCTTTATGCGCTCAAGCGTTTCCGGCGTCGGAGCGCTTCTAACAAGCATCTTATATTCCAAAGAAAGTCTTACATACTTTTCACTCACATCGTGGAAGGGCAAAAGCTCGATTTGTTTTATACCTTGTAAAGTTGATAAGAATTTCGCAAGCTCACTTATGTTTTCTACGGTATCGGTGATACCTGGTATTACAGGAACGCGAATAATAACATCACTTCCCCTGCCCATCTCCGTGAGCATCCTTAGATTATCTTTTATGGCTATATTAGAAACTCCAGTGTATTTTTTATGAGTTTTTTCCATGCCAAGTTTCAAATCAAAGAGAAAAATGTCCACATGCTCTATAACAGACCTGAAAACATGGCTAGGAGCATAACCGGATGTATCGAGCGCTGTTCCTATGCCTTTATCCTTGCACCTTACCAAGGCTTCCTTGAGAAAATTATGCTGCAAAAGGGGCTCGCCGCCGGAAAATGTCACTCCTCCCCCGGAATTGTCGTAAAGGAGCACGTCCTTTTCAAGCTCCTCCATCAGCTCGTCAACGGACATTTTCCGGCCTACAATCCTCATGGCACCTGTAGGACAAGCATCGGCGCAAATACCGCATCCATTGCACTTCCCTCTATCAATCGAAGGAAAAACATCTTCCCCCTCAAAATCGATTGCATCCATTGGGCAAACCCCTGAACAGGTCCTGCATTTCATGCACTTGTATTCGAAAAACATTATTTCTTTTTCATGCGGAATCCCCTCGGGATTATGGCACCACCAGCAACTCAGAGGGCAGCCTTTCATAAACACCGTTGTCCTTATACCCGGGCCATCGTGAATTGCAAACCGCTTTATGTCGAATATAACCCCCTTGGTCGTCATTTGAAGCCCCCTTTTTGTGGATCTTAAGCTAAATCTCTGCATGACCGCTCCTCGCTATTATCTCCTCCTGCAATCCCTTCGGCAGGTTTACAAAATAGTCGCTGTATCCGGCAACCCTCACCATCAGGTCCGTAAAATCTCGCGGGCGTTCTTGAGCTTCCTTCAAAAGTTCGGCACTGACAACATTGAACTGGACGTGATGGCCACCCATGTTGAAAAAGACCCTTATGAGGCTAGCCAGCTTTTTCAGGTTTTCCTCGTCCTCCAAAAGGTCTGGAGTAAGCTTCTGGTTGAGCAATGCCCCACCGGTTTTATCCCAGTCGCACTTAGCTACAGACCTGAATACAGCAGCAATTCCCTTGCGGTCGCTGCCCTGCACCGGTGATATTCCCTCGGATACCGGTTTCCCTGCTTTTCTACCATCGGGAGTCGCACCGGTCACCTTCCCGAAATACACGTGGGCGGTTGTGGGCAAAAAGTAGCCGCGCCTTGAAGCCTTTCTCACGGGGGAGGGTGGGTAACTTTCTACCATATTCACTACCTCTTCGACCAGTTTTTGTGCTATTTCATCTGCATAATCGTCATCTTCCCCGTATCTCGGGGTCTTATTCAATATCCTCTGCCTTAAAATTTCGTACTTGCCTTCGAAGTTTTGCTTCATAGCTTCTAAAAAATCTTCCAAACTCACAATCTTTTTATCAAAGACGTTATATTTGAGTGAGCTCAATCCAAACGCAATAGTACCAAGGCCTACTAGCTGCACATATTGAGTGTTATACCTAGTTCCGCCCGAATTGTAGTCCTTTGCCTTTTTCACACAATCGTCAATCCAGAGGGAGAGGAAGGGTACGGGAAACTCTTTTGCGTACAATTCTTCTATTATATCGTTTCCCTTCATTTTTATGTCCATGAAGTGTTTTATCTGGATCATGAAAGCCTGCCTGAGCTCATCAAAGGTCTTGAAATCCACAGGATTTCCGGTTTCAATGCCGATTTTTTTGCCACTCTGTGGATCTAATCCGTTGTTTAGGGTGATTTCTAGGATTTTGGGTAAGTTGAAGTATCCGGTCAGGATATACGATTCTTTACCAAAAGCCCCTGTCTCGACACAACCGCTGACCCCTGAAGTCCTGGCGTCTTCCAGGGTCTTACCCTGCCTTAGCATTTTAACGACAACACCATCACAGTTGAAGAACGGCGGTTCGCCAAATCCCGGAGCAACAACTTTCAATGCGTTTATCATAATTCTGTCCGGGTTTTTGTTGCTTACAAGAACCGCCATGTTTGGCTGCAGTATTCTCATTTCATCCATTACTTCCAAAAGTAGATACGAAACTTCGTTTACGCCGTCGGAACCGTCTTCCTTAAGCCCACCTATATTGATTTTTGTAAAATCGTTGTAGGTAAAGCTCTCTTCTGCTGTCACGCCCACCTTAGGCACAGCCGGCTGGTTATTGATTTTAAGCCAGAAAGCCTCCAAAAGTTCTTTTGCTTTTTCTCTGGTAAGCTTTCCATCTTTGACGTCTTTTTCATAGAACGGATAAAGATGTTGATCAAAGCGGCCCGGGTTAAAGGAATCCCAAGGGTTCGTTTCATAGACAACACCCACGTGGACGAACCAGTAGTGCTGCAGAGCTTCCCAGAAGGTCTCCGGGGCATGGGCCGGAACCTTGCGGCATATCCTGGCCATTTCCTGGAGTTCTTTTTTTCTCTCAGGGTCTTTTTCTTCTCCTGCCATCGTTTCTAACTTTTCGGCATAGCGCTTCGCATAGATCAACATGGCATCTGCGGAAATATCCATTGCTTTCAGTTCTTCCAATTTTTCGTTGTAATCTGGTTCATCCGTGATAAGTTCATCGATCTTCCTTTTTATCTCTTGTTTTATATCCAAGATACCCGTTTCAAATATCCTCTCTCCCCCAGCAGTGTGACCCGGCGCCCTCTGCTCCATAAATTCCGTCCATATCCCCGCTTCATACGCATCCATCCATTCACGAGGAAGGCTTTCAAAAATGGATTCCCTTACGGTTTTTCCGTTCCAAAAAGGAATTATATCTTCTACATAAAGCCTTTTCGTTTCATCGTCGACCTTGTAGGGCATGTTTTCTCTGGAGTTTAGTATTTCCAGGTCCTGCATTGTATGGGTGCAGATCTCAGGGTACGTAGGCACCTCCTGGGGACCGGTCCCCCTCAATCCAACTATGAGAGTGCCCTCCTCAATTGGAAGACTCGCCCGCTCCATCAAATACTTGAAAGCCATTGCTCGCTGTACGGGAACTGATTTGTCATCAGCCAGACCACTTTTGTAGAATTCGGTGATTATCCTTGCCCTTTCTGAGGAAACTTTAACCTTTGACCCTACACTTTCTTCCCGGAGTCTTGCAATCCTTTCGTTTATAGGCCTGACGGAGGCCCTTCTCTTCTGAATTTCTTTTTTCAAGATACCACACGAAACTGACATATTAACACCCCCTCTAATAATATTCGTAATTAAAAAGCCCGTTACATCTTTCACCTTATATTATAGCAAAATTTATGCCATTGCTAAATCTAATTAATTTTCTAAAGAGAGCAATGGCCGAATCCTTTATTCCAAAAAACCTCTGTCATGAATTAACAAATTCATGAGCAAGTATACGATAGAGACACTAATCACCATTTTAGAGACATTGTCTCATTTTAGAGACATGAAAAATAGATGGAAGCATCAAATCGATGCAAATTAGTTCTTATCGAAAACGAATTTTTCATGGCAAAGCAAAAGTGATTTAGCAAGTGGCTCTAGCAAGAAATTATTTATCAGATAATAATTCATCAACAGTAACAAATTTGTATCCTTCCTTTTTTAAGACATCTATTATTTCCGGCAATGCCTCCACTGTGCCGCTCAAATCTTCACCTTGACCGCCTGCAGAGTGTTGAAGGATAATTGAGTTGTTGGTCACATTTTCTAGAACGTTTGTTTTGACCTCTTCCGCCGAAAGTCCTTTCCAATCAAGTGAATCCACATTCCAGGAAATTATTTTGTAACCCAAATCCCCAAGAAACTCAACCCTTTTTGGATCAATGGAGCCATATGGTGATCTGAACAGTTTTTTATAACACTTGGTGTCTTTATAATACGATTTCAGCTTTTCATCTGTTTTGAGCACTTCTTCTTTCATCTTGTCCAACGGCAACTTCATAATATCCGGATGACTCCAACTATGATTGCCCAACAGGTGTGACTCATCAACTATTCTTTGCATTACTTCGGAATAGCCTTCAGCTCTTTTACCTATTATAAAAAATGTGGCCCTAACACCCTTTGCTTTTAAAACATCGAGAATAGGAGGTGTATAAGTATCATCAGGACCGTCGTCAAATGTAAGTGCTACTATTTTTTCATCTTTATCTTCTCCACTGGCTATAAAAAGACCGGGATACTTTGAAATTAAATCTACTATTTCTCTTTTTGGAAAACCCCTCACTTCCCTTTCCGTACCACCTGCTAGATCCATATCTTTAGGAATTACACTCGGAGGAATTATTTTGGGGTCTTCAGGTGGCTTTTTAAAAGCATTTTCCCTGACTGTCCAAAAAGCAACAAAAACGATCAAAAAAATTAAAGGCACGAGCCAATGCTTTCTCAAATTGTATCACCTCAAATTATAATTTCCTCAAAAAAACGGTATTTATTCATTTCATTGTGAACCACATGGGTTAAGGTTTAATCCTCGGCTGCTTCATTTTTTAGCCTTCGAAAAATATGCTCAAGTAATATCCTCAAAATAATAAACAAATAAACAAGGAAAAGGCTGTCGAAAAATTATACATTAAACAATACCTTCAATGATAATCTCAAAAACTGAATAAAATTCAACATCTGTCCAAAACTAAAATGAATATAATTGGTGTTGGAAGGAGACCTGTGTGTGTCAATTATTTTTGTTGTTATCATACGTTCTTTTATGGCTTTTTTTTCCCTGCTGGTCTTTATTCGCATCATAGGTAAACAGCAGATGACTGAACTTACCTTTTTCGACTACATTGTCGGTATAACCATAGGCTCCATTGCCTCCACACTATCTGTTCAGGTAAACCAAAATACACTCGCTACTTTGGTGGGCATGGCCATATGGAGCCTACTGCCGCTTTTACTGGCTTTCTTATGCCTTCACAATGCGGCAATACGAAAATTGGTTGAAGGAGAAGCTACCGTTGTCATTGAAAACGGAAAAATTCTTGACGATCATCTTAAAAAAATACGGATATCTACGGATGATCTCATATCCGAATTGAGAGCACAGGGGGTTTTTAATATTGCAGATGTGGAATTTGCATTGTTCGAATCAAACGGAAAGTTAAGCGTACAAAAGAAGCCCCAAAAACAGCCCGTTACGCCCGGTGATCTAAATATAGCAACAAAATACCAGGGTTTGCCTACAAACTTGATTGATGACGGGATTTTGCTGGAGGATGCGTTGAGAAGCTTAAACCTTACAAAGGCCTGGTTGCACAGCCAGTTGATGAAACATAATATCGACGATATTGAGCAGATAGCCCTGGCACAATTGGACACAAGCGGCAAGCTGTATGTGGATCTTAAGGGCGACCGACCTTATTATATAATAGACACAACAACTAACTAGAAGGAGGATTCTACTTTGAAGAAAAAAACGCTAGTCATCGTTTCATTTTCTCTTATAGTATTCATCATATGTTCCTGTGCCGTTTTCAAAAAGCCCTTGGATAACCGCAGCAATTTTTCCAAACAATTGATACAAACAGAGGAATATATACGTGCGGAGAATTGGAAAAATGCACTTGACAGCCTCAGAAAATCCGAACAAATATGGAAGCAGATCAAGCCTCTTTTACAGATAGATATTGACCATGATTACGTAAATGAAATGGAAGATCGCTTTATTGTATTAAGAGGATACATTGAGACAAAGGACAAGTCGAGTGCACTTGCTTCTATTTTATCCCTCCAAAACATATGGAAAAACATCGACCAGATGTAAGGTAAGAATCCTACATCAAACTATTAAGTTTATCGATTGAACTCCTGTCCCTATGAAGTATTTCGCCTGCTATATCCCTTGATTTGTCATCAAGGGTGCCCCTTAGAATTTTTTCAGCCATGTTTATACCACGGGTCTCACCCTCTATTGCTTTTTTTATAATTTCAGCAGTATCAGCCTTTGAGCCCAAATCCATGCTGATCTTTATATCAGCCATTTTTCCTTTCATGCCTAGGTTCTCCTGCGGGTATCCGCCAATGTCCTGGATATAGCTTGCTAAAGTATCGATATTTCGCCTATGTTGTTTCTGGATTTCTTGAAAAGTGTTTTTCACATTCTCATCTTCCAGCTTGGAGATAAACATATTAAAACTCTCTAATGCCATGTACTCTCCTTGTAAAAGCTCATTAAGTGAGTATCAGTTCTTGATAAATTCTGCGGAGATATGTCTACCGAGTATTTACCAACCCCTTGTATTGACGGCATCGTTATCATCAATTTGTCTTGAGGTCTAGTGCTCCAGGGATCCTCCTCTATGAAAACCGTTCCCATATCCCTGGCAACCCTAACCTGGAGCCTCTTTTCAGTGCCGCTTCCGGATTTAATGATAGCTCGATAATCCGGGGCTGACGGAGTGCTGGTACTGCCTCCTCCTCCACCGCCGCCTGTATATGTCCATGTTGCTGTAACAGTCACATTCTTTGGAGGCATTATAAACGTTGTTGTCGCACTATTTGCGTCTCCAAAGGTCACTTCGTCGGGAGAAGTCCAACCGTTGAACCGGTAATTTGAACGGCTGCCTGCATTAATCGTGACTGTATCACCTTCTGCATAGCTACCTGCACCACTTGTAGCCGCATAACTGCCGTTTACCGTTACTGTATATGTTGGCACCGCAGGAGCTTCCGGCGTGGCTGTTACGATTTCCCATTCTCCTTCACCTACTCTGTTGACCGCACGAACATAGAAGGTGTATTCTACTCCGTTGAGTAAGCCTGTAAAGGTATAGGAGGTATTCAAGCCCACATCCGTCCAGTCAGCATCGCCTTCTTTGTATACCTTGTAACTGATAATGTCGCTGTCCCCATCGTCGGTGGGTGCACTCCAGCTTAGTTCCTCCCGACTGTTACCGGGTGTGGCCATGAAGTCCAGCGGTTTCCCAGGTACAGTGGGTGCAGCTTCGTACCCTTGCCATCTCAGGAAGGGATAACCGTCGTTGTCGCTGCTGTTAATCCCCCAGATATTAGCGAAATTCCAATTTTCATATGTTACCCGCTGCTTCATTTCGTCAGTGGTTTTCCCTGTACCACCGGCTGAATCCACAAGCAGCGATGTATCAGTATCCCAGTAGCTCTCTGTAATGCTGCCATTCTCATGACTGTACCCAACCAGGCCACCAACAAAATTATCTCCGCTTGCAGTCCCGGTCGAATAGCAATTGGTTATAGAGCCAATATCGGCGTTATATCCGACCAAGCCACCTATGTCTTCCTGGCCAGATGCAGCGCCCCTGGCATATGAATTGAAGATGGCACTGCGGTTGTATCCTACCAAGCCGCCAACAAAGGTATAATTGATCCAATCCTCGGTACCCCTCACCGTACCGGTGGCGTAACATCTATCAATAATCCCATCACTATTATAGTCACTATTTAATCCTACAAGACCTCCCACATAACTCGAACCTTCTACCGGACCCACAGCAGAGGATGTGGTGATGATGCCATAATTTGCCCCCACCATGCCCCCTGCAAAGGAACTGACGCTGCTTACAACTGCATCGGCGTGACAGTTGCTGATTCTACCATAATTCTCTGCCACCAACCCGCCTATGGAGCCGCCCCAGACATCCGTCACAGTACCTTCGACCCAGGATTCGGATATCGAACCGTAGTTTACCCCCACCAGGCCGCCAGTTTCACCTCTACCTGTCACATCACCCGTGACCCACGCGCTGGCAATCACACCTTCATTCCATCCCACCAGGCCGCCGACATCATGATTTCCACGTATATCAACGTTCGCCAGCCCGAGATCCAGGATTGTAGCCGTTTCGCCTGTATAACCAAATAAGCCGATTTTGGGTTCCGTAATGCGATCGATAAAGAGGTTACTGATAGTGTGGCCATCACCGTCACAGTAACCGGTGAAAGGATCTATTCCGGTACCTATCGGCTCCCAGCCTTCCTCCCCTCCGTACACGCTCAGGTCCAAATTCGCTGTCAACCTGAAGTGCTTGTTAAGGTAGTTGCGGACATTGTTAAGATGAGCCACCGTTGAAATCAGGTAAGGATCGTCCTCTGTGCCGCTGCCGCCGGCAAAGCCCCCAGCCGACGTGGCTTCTTGTGAATTGTGCTTTGCTTAGACACGCCGCTTTTGCCGTTTCGCTCAAGTCGAAAGGCTCCAGCCAGTGGCTTTCTATGTATTCCTTGGCTTTGGTGATTTCGTCCTTACCACGGTAAACCCTCCTGTTAATAAAAAATGCCGCTACATATATAACACGATTATCGTCGTCAAAAAGAGGAAAGACCGTAATATCCTGATATGCGGCTTCAATATCTAAATCCTGTATGCCGTAGCGCTCCGCAATTTCTTCCAAAGGCACTTTGACATCCGGGAAAAAGACGGTTTCACCCTGAAATGCCCGTTTTAATACGGGGATCTGACCAGTTGCGATAACTGCAGGATCTTTGAATACATTGTATTTCCCGACAACCATGTCAGGACTGATAACATGAAATTCATCCAGCATGGCCTTATTCACCAGAACCGATGTTCCGTCCAGATCGTAAACCTGAATAGGATAAGGAAAATACTCAATCAC
This sequence comes from Tepidanaerobacteraceae bacterium, assembly GCA_050949725.1. GTDB lineage: Bacteria > Bacillota > Thermosediminibacteria > Thermosediminibacterales > Tepidanaerobacteraceae > JBMNGH01. The sequence goes on along the minus strand of JBMNGH010000001.1, from coordinate 130,961 downwards.
TTTGGCAAGCAGTTCTTCTTTCCCACAAAACGATTGAAATGAATTTCTCATCTTGTTTTGCCTTTTTCCCATATTACCTCCCATTTTTGATCACCTTTTTGTACCTGCTACACTCAAGTTTTTCTGAATTCTTGGGAATCAGCTGACAGGCAGTTGTTTTACTATTGATATTGTATCAAATGTTTTCCAGCATGTATATGTCTTACCTGGGTTCAGTATATATACATCTGATTGTAAACAGCATAGTATATTAATAAAAATGCTCTTATAAGGAAGGAGTAATATAAAAATGACAGATAATGAAAAGAAGTTCGAAAAAACTTCTTATAAACCTATACAAAGACATGTTCATGAAGTAATAGGAAGCGTTCAAATAGCCGAGCCAGGGGATCCACATGACCACCGATTTGCTACAGTGTCAGGTGAAGCTATACCAATTGGTAATGGAGATCACATCCACCGAGTAATATTTCGCACTGACTTCTACGAAAGACACTATCATCAATTTCAAGGAAACTCATCTGGCGCTATAGCAGTGGGTGACAGACACACTCATTACACAAAAGCTTTCACTACTGTAGATGATGGGCACAGGCATCGCTTCAGAGTGGCTTTTTTAATCGAGGATCCAACTGGGGAATAAAAATAAAACATCCGCGGAGCTGTTAACAAGGCAGTTCCGCCTTAATATTTATAACAACCGCAAAATAAAAACCCTATAAAGAAAAGACCCAGATCCCCCCCTTTATGGCGCTAAATATAAAAAAATATTTAGCGGTCATAACTATTGTTTTCCCTGACCCCGTAGGAGATGAAAAGGAAACTATTTGCGGATTTTCAACTGCGGCATGAACCCTCATTCTTTTTAATCTATCATGTAAATCGTATAGTGCGTCCTTTTGAAAATCGAATAAGCCTACTTTCATATTATTTGCCCCCTTTGTTAATTATGAAGCTTTCAATATAATCCCTATACAATTGAATCACATGTGGAGCATTTATTTGCCTGGCCATTTCCCTGAAGGCTTCATCAGAATCAGTCACCAAGTAAACGCGAGTTAGACTATCCTTAGCTTTCAAAACCTCCAGAAAATCCGCAAAATGCGTCTCATCAATCAGCACAGCAAAAGGATTTTTATCAGGAATAACCATGGGCGGAATTGGTTCACTATCTGCTTGGTCCACCGCTATCTTCCCAAAGATGCTGATTAAAAAAAGCCCGGAAGAACATAATCCAGACTTACGTTAATAAAAGTAATAGTATATTAGAACACAATCGACATAGTACGATTGTGACCTATGCTGGTGGAGGCGAGGGGAATCGAACCCCTGTCCGAAGGTCCATCAATAAAAGCTTCTACAGGTTTATCCCTCATTTTTAATCTCGCCTGGTTTAACTCCTGAGGGCAGGATTAAAACGAGGCAAGCTTTGTTTGTTTTCTCCTATAGCGCCAAAGCATCGCTAGAGGAAAATCCCGATTTTATGACACCCTTATCCCAACTCTCGGGCAAAGTCGGGGAGGATGCGCAGGCTTAATTAAGCTGCGTAAGCGTAATCGTTTTTGGCGTTTATAATTTGTATCCGGATTTACGAGTCGGAAAGCTCGACCTGCAGCTTTTATCCCTGCTACCCCCGTCGAAACCAAACGCCCCCAATATTTTTTTGTCAAGATTATTATATAACATAAAGCGGTTTTTATCAAGAAATCGCGTTGTGAGAATGGTGAGGTCTTTTTTCCTACGTTTGCGGCTATTTTCCAGCTTTTTGACCTAATTTAAATTTACAACTATCCTAACTCAAGATTGTAAACCCTGGCATGGACTAAACTGACCAATTGAATTTAATAAAAAACAGATTACAAATGCAGGATTTGTTTTAAAAATGTTGAATATATGGACGAGTATAGTGAGAAATAGCATTCTCTTTATAATTGAATATGGATGATATTGATAAATTAGCGAGAATTGTTCGGCCTAAAAGATATCAGGATTCCTATGTGTTGTCAAAAGTGTGAAATTGGTTTTTAAGTGAGTTTGAAACTAACTAAATGGTGCAAGGAGGCTGAAATTTATGACTTATAATTACCTTCTAGTAGAAAAAAAAGAACCTATTGGGATAATAGTAATCAACCGGCCAAAAGCCCTTAATTCTTTAAACACTGAAACTCTTATGGAACTGCAAGGTGTACTTAACGATATGGAATTAGATGATAAGATAAAGGTTATCATCTTAACAGGAAGTGGCAAAAAGTCTTTTGTAGCAGGGGCAGACATAGCTGAAATGCGGGATAAAAACTTTGTAGAGGCTACTGAATTCAGCCGTTTAGGTAGTAATATATTCCGCCGAATAGAGCTCCTGAACAAACCTGTCATAGCAGCTGTAAACGGCTTTGCATTAGGTGGTGGATGTGAACTGGCCATGAGTTGTGATATACGCCTTGCAAGTCAGAATGCCAAATTCGGACAGCCTGAAGTAACTCTGGGAATAACTCCTGGCTTCTCCGGAACTCAAAGATTATCTCGATTGATTGGACCAGCAAAGGCCAAAGAACTAATATTCACAGGCAATATAATTGATGCCGAAGAGGCCAAAAACTTGGGCCTCGTAAACCATGTATACAAAAGTGAGGAACTTATGGATAAAGCTGTAGAGCTGGCAAATAAAATAGCATCTAATGCACAAGTGGCAGTTAACCTCGCGAAAAGTGCGATAAACCGTGGAATTGAGACGGATATAGAAACAGGTATAGCTTATGAAGTAAATGCTTTTGGCATTTGCTTTACGACAAAAGATCAAAAAGAAGGAATGACAGCCTTTTTAGAAAAACGCAAGCCGTGTTTTGAAAACAAGTAATATTTAAAACCAAAGCTGGCTTATATATTTTATGTATGTCTTGTTTATATGTTTAGAACATATCAAACAGTGGCTCCGAATCTGCAACTTTAAATGTAAAACTGGACATTAATACAGGCTATAATCTAGGCCTGTTTTTTTATGAAAAAAACTTAGGAGTTTTCCTGGTGCTATTTAAAACGATAAAAAACGTAGTGTAACAGCTGATGCATAATTCAAATAAAATATAATGACAGATATATTGTGAGCAAAAAAAACTATAACAGTTCAGTTGTATTCTAAATAAGCAAATAAAATTTATTCCAGGGAGGGGAGAAAATATGCCGTTTACAAGCAGCAGACCAGAAGTTTTTCACCATAAAATAGACCATGGGGATACTTTTCATAAATTGGCTAAACTGTACAATACAAAAACGGCTGATATTTGCGCGGCAAATCCACAGATAAATCCCAACACCCTAAGAACTGGTCAGATTGTATGTATACCAATAGGTAAACCGGCAGCTGTAGCCGATATAAAAGGTGGGCCATTAAGGCCTCAAATAAAAGGCATTGTTAGATTCTATCGGGTGCCAGGTGGTTCATGGGTTTGTGTAGATGTTGAAGGACTTCCTCCATACCAACAAGGCACAAAAAATAAAGACCCGGTTGGCCCGCATGGTTTTCATATTCATGAATTCGGTGTTTGTGAGATAGGGAATCCCAAAGATCCATTCCAAGCAGCCGGCGGCCACTGGAATCCCACAAATCAGCCTCATGGAAACCATGCCGGCGATTTTCCGGTATTGTTCTCGAACAGAGGTGTTGCCAAAATGTGTTTTTTTGATGATAAATTTACACCCGATCAAGTTATAAACAAATCAATAATTATTCATGAAAATCCTGATGATTACAGGACACAACCCGCCGGCAATGCAGGTAAACGCCTTGCCTGCGGGGTTATTCGTGGATTGTAATATAGCTCATATTTTGGAACATTTTATGAAAAACCAGGACTTCGAAGGGGTAAAACGATTTATAATATTGACTAAGACAACGCCGAGCTGGATGTTTTGGATCATCATTATTTTAAGCTCATTAATTGTTTTATCGATTTCTCAATTATTATCAATGAGAATATATGAAAACAAGGACTTTTGAAGACTGTAGCAGTGGGGTTTAAGACGTTAAACTTTGAATAAATCTTCCCGGTCGTAACTTGTATAGATTCCGTGTAGCCAGCGTTTTCTAATAATAGTTTTATAATAATAAATACAAGAAAGGGCTGCTGCAAAACGAAATATCGTGTTCGCTTTGCAAAAGCCCCTTTCTTAAGAAAAAAATATCAGATTCAAAATACTATACTTAATATCTAAATCATATCTGGCTTTCGTCGACTCGGGTTTGTTTATGTTTCTTTTTGATTCTCAATCCATTTAGCGGCTTTCTTCATGCGATCGACTGTTTTATCCTTTCCCAAAAGCACGATTATGTCAAAAAGTCCCGGCCCTATTGTCCTCCCTGTTATAGCCAGGCGCGTAGGATGTATGAGTTCGGCCGCTTTCAGACCCTTACTTTCAGTCAAGTCCCTGAAAGCCTTTTCTGTGCTCTCGTGTGTAAATTCCTCCAGGTCATCTAAAACTTCAGCTCCGGAGAGCAACAGTTCCAATGCGTTTTGTTTTTTAAAATGCTTTCTCACACCTTTTTGTTCATACTCATCGATATCTTTGAAAAAAAATGCTATGCAATCTGCAAGTTCATCCAATGTCTTTGCCCTATCCCTGGATATATCGACAACTTGCTTGATGTAATCGAATTTTTCCTTGGCATAATTATCGTCGATTATGCCTTTTTGTACCATAAACGGGATGACCTGTTTTGTTATATAGTATATGTCAAGCTCCCTCAAATAATGGCCATTCATCCATGTAAGCTTTTTAACATCATAGATTGCAGCAGTCTTATTTACCCTTTCGAGTGTAAATTCACTTGCGGCTTTTTCCATGCCAAATATTTCCTCATTGTCACCCGTAGACCAGCCAAGCAGTGTCAAGTAATTTACAATAGCTTCAGGCAGGTAGCCTTGATCGCGAAACTCTTCAACAGAAGTGGCGCCATGGCGCTTGCTCAGCTTGCTCCTGTCCGGAGCGAGTATCATGGGGACGTGTGCAAACTTGGGCAAATCATAGCCTAATGCACGGTAGACCTGAACTTGTTTTGGAGTATTTGACAAATGCTCCTCTGCCCTTATAATATGAGTAATACCCATTGCGTTGTCGTCTATGACACAAGCGAAATTATATGTTGGGATTCCGTTTGACTTGAATATTATGAAATCATCAATAACCTCATTTTCAAACACGACTTTACCCCTGATCAGATCCTCCACAACTGTTTGGCCTTCTTGAGGCATTTTTATTCTGATCGTAGGTGTCCTGCCTTCACCTTCAAGCTTTCGTCTCTGCTCTGGTGTTAGGTTGCGGCAGCTGCCATCATACCTGGGTGCCTTACCGGCCTTTAAAGCATCCTGTCTTTTTTGGGCAAGTTCCTCCGGCGTGCAGTAGCAATAATATGCCTTATCCTCATCGAGAAGTCTTTCAACCTCTCCTTTATAGAGTTGGAGACGCTGTGACTGAAAATACGGACCGTAATTTCCTCCCTTTTCAGGCCCTTCATCCCAGTCGAAACCAAGCCATTTTAGAGATCTTACTATTTGCTTTGCGGATTCCTCGGTTGAACGCTCTGTGTCAGTATCTTCTATCCTGAGCACAAATACCCCGTCATTGTGTCTTGCAAAGAGATAATTGAAAAGAGCTGTCCTTGCTCCTCCTATGTGCAGACTTCCTGTGGGGCTCGGTGCAAATCTGACTCTTACTTTTTCTGACATTTGAAAACACCCCGTTCTACAGTTAAATGTAAAATAAAGACATCAAAGGTAGTATAACACTATAAATCGTCTTTTACAACAAAGACCGTCTAGATGGTCGTCATAATTTTCACCAAGAAAATTTACTTTCTTTTTTTCTACAACGTATGTCTAAAATATAAATATTGTATCCTATTGGCGCACATGAATACAAAAGAAGGTTGTTATAAAAAGTCGAATATTTCCCGGGCAATTAAGCTTTTAGATTTTTAATTAGCTCATGAGGAATTACTGCAAAGATTAGATCATGTATGATGTGAATACATTAACAACGGTCTATTAACACGTAGTTATCTTCAGAAAACTCCTGTATGATCCTGCTTGAAAGTCGTCCGTACCTTTTTAGTGCCTTGTTGTTTTTGATGGCTGCGCAAAGCGCTTGTTTTGTCCCTACAAGCACCAAATACTTTTTTGCACGGGTGATTGCAGTATACAAAAGATTCCTTTGAAGCATTATGTAATGTTGTGTGGTAATAGGCATTATTACAGCTGGGAATTCACTACCCTGACTCTTATGGACAGAAAGGGCGTATGCCAAGCTGAGCTCGTCCAATTCATGAGAACTATAGGCAACTTGTATCTCCTGTTGTGCACTTGCAAACGATACAAAAACACTTCCATCCTCGTCTATGGAAACAATTTTACCCAGATCCCCGTTAAATACCTCTTTGTCATAATTGTTTTTTAATTGCATGACCTTGTCACCTTCGCGAAAAATATGAGCACGATAAGAGCGCTCTCTTTTTTTTCTTTTGGGGTTTAGTATCCCCTGCAGTTTTTGATTGAGATTAAATACACCTAAAGTGCCCTTCTTCATCGGTGTAATAACCTGGATGTCTTCTATCGGATCTAAATTTGCATATGATTTAAGCCTTCTTGAAATAAGGTCTAAAATATGTTCTAATATCTGCTCTGGTTGTACCACCTGCTCAAAGTAAAAGTCGCTGTCCTTTACATTCAGATATGGAAAAAAGCCCTTGTTGATTCTGTGCGCATTTACTACTATCAAACTTTCTTTGGCTTGCCTGAATATTTCATCCAGAATGACAATAGGTATTTGTGCACTTTGTATTATTTCTCTTAAAACACTCCCAGGACCGACAGAAGGCAACTGATCTTTATCTCCCACAAGCACAAGCCTTGAACCCGGCCTTATCGCTGCTAAAAGATGGTGCATTAAAACAATGTCCACCATTGAGATTTCATCAACAATTATCACATCTTCCTCAAGAGGGTTATCACAATTTCTACCAAATGTCAGACCTTTCTCTTCATATGCTTTGTAATCCAACAGCCTGTGTATGGTCTTGGCCTCTTTTCCAGTTGCTTCAGCCATCCGTTTCGCAGCTCTTCCTGTGGGTGCTGCAAGAGCAACCTTCATGTTATGCTTTTCGTAAAACCCTATTAAACTCCTGATAGTGGTGGTTTTACCCGTACCCGGGCCGCCGGTTATTACCAATACACCTGAACGGGCCGCCATTTCAACAGCTTCCTTTTGTTTTTTAGCCAGCTTAATGCCACACACATTTTGGAAATATTCCATATCGCCGGGCTTGATACAAAGCGGTTTCTCGATCAGGGTTGACAACAAAAACAATCTTCTTGCTACCATTTTTTCAGATATAAAAAACCCAGCCAGATATACGTATTCTCCTTCATGTAACCTTTCGATTATTATTTGCTTTTTTTCCGCAAGAGAAAGAACAGCACTTTCCAGCAGATCTGCCTTAACCTTCAACAAATTAGAAGACCTGTATAGCAGTTCTTCCTTCGGCAAATACGTATGCCCCTGATCCGATGCTTCAAGCAGGGTATACTTAATTCCTGCTTCCAATCTTTCCATGGCATCCTGTTCAATACCCATCATAATGGCGATCTTGTCAGCAGTCCTGAACCCTATTCCGTAAACTTCATCAGCTAGTCGATATGGATTTTGCTTTATCACTTCAATAGATTTATCTTTATAATTTTTATAAATTCTAACGGCTATACCTGGACCTATGCCATACTGCTGAAGGAATAGCATAACTTCGCGGGTTTCCCTCTGCTGTTCAAAGGATTCTGCTATCATTGACATTTTCTTGAGGCCAATTCCATCTATAGACAGCAGTTCCTCAGGATTTTTTTCAATTACTTCTAAAGATTTTTCACCAAAACGTTCAACTATTTTAGCAGCTGTAACCGGGCCTATCCCCTTTATAACACCTGAAGCAAGATAGGTTTCGATTTCCTTTGCAGTAGAAGGAATCAATGTCTCGTAGAAATTGACTTTGAACTGATACCCATAATTTTTATGATGCACCCATTTCCCCTTTACCCTTAAAACTTCACCAATTTCGAGAGATGGAAAATATCCCGTCAGCGTAACCATGTCATGATTGTCTTTTACTGACATTCTGGCAATCGTAAAGTAATTGTCCGGATTAAAGTATGTTATTCTCTCTACAGTCCCTTCAAATTCAACCATTTTTACACCTCAAGCGCAGTGTCTGAAAACAATAATTGGCTAACCAATCCTAGTATACTATTTATAAAAGAAGCTGACAATGCATTCACGTGTAAAGCCACCGTTTTTCCGCTGATTTGACTTAAAATTTTACTCTATCCGTGTAAGAGATGATTTTCCTGCAAAATAAATTTTACACCATCATTTAAACCTATCTACAATTTAAGCCACTCAGCATCTTTTCTTGCAAAGTTCTGAGTGGCTTTAAAAATGAATTATCGCTCATTGTCCATATCCTCTTGAAAGACTACCACTTTGTTTTTTCCGCTTTTTTTTGCGCCGTATAGCAGCGCTTTGTCTGCTTTGTTAATTAGGTCTTGCACTGATGCTGCGTGTTCAGGATATGACGCAACACCTGCGCTAATTGTCAAATACAATTTTTCGCCAGTGTTTGGATTGTCCATGCCCGTAGTCTCGATGGTTTGCCGTATTCTCTCGGCAATTATAAAAGCCTCGTCGGAGGATGTGCTAGGTAGTATTACGGCAAACTCTTCCCCTCCATATCTACCTACAAGATCACTTGACCTAACAACCCTTTTTAGAACATTTGATAGGTTTTTAAGTAATTCGTCACCTATCAGGTGACCGTAGATATCATTATATGATTTGAAGCTATCGATATCTATCAAAATTAAACTGACCACGTCTCCTGTACGCTCTGCCTGATTAACCTGGCGGTTTATCTCTTCAATAATAAAGCTATGGTTGTACAGTTTTGTAAGGCCATCGGTAACCGCCATCTTAGATGTACTGAAAAACAGCTTTGCATTCGTGATTGCAACAGCCGCTATGCTTGCGAGAATGCTTAACAATGTCATATGTCTTTTGCTAAACTTTCTGTTGTCGTTGCTCGTTATACAAAAAGAACCTACCAATTTCGTATTCACAAGGAGTGGAACAAAAACCATTAGCTTTGTATCTTTGGGAATACCTTTGATACAGGCAAACCTTTCGTCTTCCAACGGATTTTCGATTATTATACCCTGACCTTTCATAATCTCGGTACCGAATTCATCATCTTTAAGGACAATTCTCGTATCTTTAAAACTATTATCATCGATACCGTCGTAAATAGCCGGTACAAACTCGTTATTGTGATACACGAATAGACATGCCGTATTCCACTGCGAGATGCCATAGAGTGCTTCAAGCACTATTTCCATTACTTGTTCCAAATTAAGGACTGATGTAATTGTTGTAGTGGTATCATAAAGTGCCGTCAACTGACGGTTTGTTGCTATCAGATTTACATAAATCCTATGAGTATAAATGGCAGCTATAAATAATGTAAAGACTGTGGCGATCCCGTAACACCCAAGTATTTGGTATAACTTTATCATTATAATTCCGATAAGTATTGAAATTAAGTAAAAAGAAGAGCTATTTATTAAATTCGCAATTCGGATTTCCTTTTTTTCTGTATTTAATACAATATTGTGCAGTAGAAAGCAAACCACAATGCCTGCTATACAAGCACCAAGGTTATAATAAGCTTTCCCCAGGCCAAACGCAAGGTATGCCAACCAGCCACCAATACAACTTACTATGTCATTACTAATGTTGGCAAAGATCGCCAAATAGTTTTCTAAAAATTGACGACCTCTGTACCGGATGACCCCTGAAGCAATGGTGCTTATTGTTTTAATTACAACCGCAGGTAATGGGCCGAATAAGAGGGCTGCAGCAAATATAAAACCAAATCCAATGTTGAATCGATCAGAATGGTAAAAATGGTCAGTGAGTATGTCTGAGACTACCATTAAACTTGTAAAAATGATAAACTCAAGTAATAGCCCGTTTACTGTAAATCCGTAAACGAAAAACATGACCGCAAATATTGCTGCCCCAAAGATAGATAAACCCCAATAAAATCCCCTTTGAGACCCCATCAAAGTCCCCCATTGTTCCTGTTTTTATCTGTTTAACTGTTATTATTATTATCTATCTATGTATTTACTTCTACACTAATATAATTTATCCTTTATTTAAATAAAAAAAAGACCCTTACTTTCTAGGGTCAAAACCACGAAAGAAAGGGGGGCTTAAAAAAATAGAACTAAGGGGTAAATCAATTAATAGGGCTTAATTTAGTTTATATTATAATCCAAATCTCGACAAAAAGATATAACTCAATTGTCCCATAATTAATAGTATTTTAGACCCATTCCGACGTTTTTTTGATTGCATAAAAAAAATGTCTGTTTTTAATCTCGTCTGGTCTCAATGAAGTGAGGTCCATAAAGAAGATCCTTGACCTGTTGGTAATATCAATAATTTCTTTAAACGCCTCTTTGGGCACAATATCTTTAAAGTAAGCTACCTTTAGGCCGGAAAATCTAAGTGATAATCTCTCAAGTATTTCAGCTGTGTAATCTGAAGACCCACAATCTACTACCCATAACTCTTCAATTTGATCAGCCCTCGGCTGTCGAAAAATGTTTTCTACTAAACCCTCTATATAATCCTGCGCATCCCTTACAGCCAAAACTATCCCATTCATTTGTATAACAGTCTGTTTGTTGAATAAAAGTGCAACTATGTTTTGAAAAATGAATATAACACCAAGGATAGCTAAAAATGTCAGAATGGTAAGTTTTAAGTCTAAACCATCAACCAATTTGCACACCCCTTTTGAACTTCTGACTTAAAAAGACTATATATATCAATATATTCGAGGGGTGCTTATATAAATACTATACAAGTTTGTTTTTTAACGCATAAATTGCTGCTTGGGTCCTATCCATTAGTTCTAATTTTCTCAAGATACTGCTGACATGGTTTTTTACCGTTTTTTCGCTTATACCAAGGCTCTCGGAGATTTCAGCGTTGCTCATGCCTTCTGATATAAATGCAAGAACCTCTTTTTCTCTTGGTGTAAGATGTTTTGCGGATCCGGATACCGGTTGCATCATCCTATTGTACTCAGAAATCAGCGCTTTACTCAAGGTAGGTTGTATGTATGTTTCTCCACTTTTAACATATCTTACCGCTTCAATCAGGTTATGTGGCTCAATATCTTTTAAAATGTAACCTGCTATACCTACTCTAATCAGTTCAAGTAAGTATTCTCTGTCGTCGTATACAGTAAGTATGATTATTTTCGTGCTACACCCATCTCTTTTTAAGGTTTTTACAACCTCCAAACCATTCATTTTTGGCATGTTAATATCGAGCAAAAGCACGTCGGGTTTCGTTTTTTTTACTTGCTCAAGGGCTTCCTCGCCATCTGAGGCTTCTCCGACCACTTTAAAATCCTTTTCCATCTCTAAGATCTTTCTAAGCCCTTTTCTCACGAGCACGTGGTCATCTGCAAGAACTAATGAAATATCGCTCAACTACTTCACTCCCTAACTCTTACTTAAAGGAACCATCACATTGATACTTGTTCCAGCCCCTGGCGATGTTTTTATTTCTACAGAACCGCCCAAAAGTTCTACCCTTTCTTTTATGTTGACAATACCAAAATGGTCCTGCGTCTTCAAGATTCTTTCCCTATCGAATTCAAAGCCCCTGCCATCATCAGATACTATCATTCTTATCTTGTCACACTTCAATTCGAGCCTGACGAGAACATTTTTTGCTCCGGAGTGTTTTTTGATATTCGAAAGGGCTTCTTGAATTATCCTGAACAGTGTCACTTCGATAATGCCGTCTGCTCTTTTCCTGTCACCTAGCATTTTAAAAACGGTATTAATCCCTGTTTCTTCTTGGAACTCAGCGCAGTACCTCTGCACAACGGATTCTAGACCTAAATCATCAAGTGCGGACGGCCTCAAGTCAAAAATGATCTTTCGGATCTCTTTTAAAGAAGATCTCACCTTATGTTTTAATTCCTTTAATTCTCTTATAGAATGTTCGGGTTTATCCTCACAAATCCGTTCACACAATTCTATCTGTATAATCATATTTGCGAGCATTTGAGCCGGACCGTCATGAATATCCCTTGATATCCTCTTGCGTTCTTCTTCCTGAGCCCTTATAATCTGTTCCGCAAAGTATTCTTTTTGTGCGATCCCGGATAAATGCTTGGAAATTCCCTTCAAATTGGTTTTCAGGTAATTTAGAACAACTCCTACCTTTAAGTTGAGATGTTCAGACTGTCTTAGAATCCTGGACATGTTCCTATAACTTTTCTCAATCTCATTTCGCTTTAATCTTAACTGAGCTTCTCTCTCTTTTTCAAGCATAAGATCGAGCTGTATATTTTTTGCTTTTTCATACGCATCTTTGATATCTTCTTCTCCATAGTTTTTTAAATTTTTGCTAACTATCATAAGCCTGTGTTTTGCAATTACTTCCTGTTTTTGTAATTTATCTACCTTCTTTATAACATCTTTTACTTTTTGCTTAACGTCTTCCAACTGGATTTTTAAGCGCTCACATTCCTGGTTTGCATGCTCAGAAATATTATATATTTCAACCTGGCTTTTCTCAACAGCCTCAATTGTAGATTTAATTAATTTGTTGAGATATGAAGAATCAAGATGCGGCTCAAACAAATACTATCACCCTTTATAGAGCAACCTTTTTAAAGACTGCTCGCTTCTTTCTTCAATGTCTCTGCTTTATCTGTTCTTTCCCATGACAGATTCAGGTCAGGCCTTCCAAAATGGCCATACGCGGCTACTTGTCTGTATACAGGTTTTCTAAGAGCTAGATCTAAAATAATTGCTGCCGGTCGTAAATCAAATGTCTTAAGGACAAGCTCCTCAATTTTTTCATCAGGTATTATCCCTGTTCCAAAAGTATCAACCATTACTGAAACTGGTCGCGAGACGCCAATTGCATAAGCGACCTGAACCTCACATTTAGATGCGAGGCCTGCTGCAACAATGTTTTTTGCCACATATCTGGCTGCATATGTCGCCGAACGGTCGACTTTTGTAGGGTCTTTTCCAGAAAAAGAACCTCCGCCATGCCGTGCATAACCACCATACGTATCAACAATGATCTTGCGACCGGTAAGACCGGAGTCTCCGTGAGGACCACCTATGACGAATCTACCGGTAGGGTTTACGTAAACTTCAGTATTTTTATCAATTAGATTTTCCGGCAAAATGGGCTTGATAACTGTTTCAATAATGTCATCTTTTAGCTCGATCAACCCCACAGTAGATTTATGCTGAGCAGATACAACTACCTTGTCCACCCTAACGGGTTTAGAATTTTCATATTGAACTGTAACCTGTGTCTTACCGTCGGGTCTAAGATATGGTACTAAACCTTGTTTTCTCACTTCTGCCAGCCTTTTGGCAAGCTTGTGTGCAAGCGAAATTGGTAAAGGCATTAGCTCAGGGGTTTCATCTACTGCAAATCCAAACATCATTCCCTGATCTCCGGCGCCAACCTTGTCCAATTCACTTTGGAGCTGGCCAGCTTCTCTAACTTCAAAAGCATAGTCTACACCCATTGCAATATCGGGTGATTGTTCGTTTATAGATGTAATGACAGCGCAAGTATCGCAGTCGAAACCGTACTTCGCCCTAGTATAACCAATATCTCTAACCGTCTCACGCGCAATCTTCGGTATATCAACGTAGCACTCAGTGGTTATTTCTCCCATCACCAGAATTAATCCGGTAGTAACGGACACCTCACATGCTACCCTTGCAAGGGGATCTTTTTTGAGTATGGAATCTAATATTGAGTCTGCAATCTGGTCACATACCTTATCAGGATGGCCTTCTGTCACAGATTCTGATGTAAAAAGAAAATTTTTGCTCAATCTTAAACCTCCTATTTTATAACAATTTTAATTAAATATTACATCTTTTTTTTTCGTAAGTTTTAATCAAATGCATCGGGATTTACTCTCATATCAAAACCGTTTTTCATGTTGTTAAGAGCCACCCTGATGCTTTCTATGATAATCCTTTGAATAAAAGGATTATCATAGAGAGGCTTGCTATCTATGTTAATGTGGGCATATAGAACGGTCTTGGCTAGTTCGTGCTGTCCGGCCCTTTTGAGAAAGTCTGCTGACAGTTCCAACATTCTTTTTAATGAATTGATATTTGGTTCAATGAGTTCAGTTGAAAAAGTAGAAAAAAGCTTTTCTGCCCTTTTACCAGAAAGTCTTTTTAGGTTATAACCTTTTTTTGTCCTATTCTCGTCTGCATAGTCGTAAACCCTAGGCACAGCTATGAACCAATCGTTGAAAATGCTTAAATCAAACAGTTCAAACGTTTTCTTCAAATATTCCTCACTGGTTGCAATTTCATCCATATCGTATTCACTAAAAGATGGCTTATAAGGTTCTGGTTTTAAATTATATGTTTGTTCCAAAATATGCTTCCAAAAATAAAACTGGTATGGGATTTCGGTTTTATTCTTTTCATTCCAATAAAGTGCATCCCTCATGAGGGTAGTTGCGTAGTTTATATCACATTCTGCAATAACCGTGGTTTTGGACAAACCTTTAACAGATGAGTTGAATTCTCTGGCACTTATTCTGGAAGAACCCCAACAGTCCTTTATTCCAAAACCAGCATTTAAAAGCAAATTCATTGATGTGAGCTTTCGGCGAATCAATGGGTTTTTCCACGCAATCCAAAGTGCTCTGCTGCCATGCCCATCTATTGATGAAATAATTATTTTCACTGGTTTTTTAAGCTTTACAGGAGGCAAGCAAATTTCCATCGTAATACCACTGAATTTTAGTCTCTGAGATTCCCGTTCGATCACCTTTTTTACAGAATCATCAGCAACGATATGGTTAAGTTTGTTGAGTGCAAACAGGGCTTTCCCCGATTTTATCCTGCCTAAGGCCCTTACAGATTCTTCCGCTATTCGCAAATCTTTAATCGATGCTATTATTTCAAGCAAGGGAATGGCTCTTTCATCCCTTCTATCACCGATATCCTTTATATATGCAATTTTCATTTCATTCGTAAATTCTTCTAGGTCATCTAAGATATACGGGATTAAAAAAAAGTCTTCATCAATGTCATTCAACATTTCTTCAAGTGATTCCGAAGCGACTTTATCAAAGTCGTTCATGATGATATCAAGCGGAAGGTCACCCGCATCTATGCCATAATGATACAGCACTGTCAAGATCCTTGCTTTGACTTTATCCGAGACATCAGGCATTAAGAGAATATTTAACAACGGTTCAACCAAACTTGAATCATCGGCAAATTCCAGTGCATAGCATATTACAGGAGCAAGTTTTTCATCATTTTGCTTTAGCTTTGAAAGGCATATCGGTACAACTTGGTCTCCCATTCTGAAGAGTTTTTTCATAAATTCGTCCATTTGACCGACTGTATGTTTCTTGTCTTTAAGAGAATCTAAATAATCCGTTATCTTCCTCTTATGTAAAAGTCGATAGTCGACCTTGGATTTTGTAGCTATCTTTTTTGGCATAATTCGACTCTCTCCCAAAGGCAAAATTCTACTTCGTTTATTATATTACAATTGAAAATTTTGTGCAATGAAAATCCCGCAGCTAGCGATTTAATTCATTCTCGCCGATTTTAATTCTTCACCACATTTGCAGTTTCTGTCTTTGGGGATCCTTGTAATAATATCGTATAGTAAGGCCTTTAGTTTTTCAGTGTTCTCATTAAACACTTTGAGCACCATGTCATGGCTAACCGGTTTAATCTCCTCATTGCCCTCTAAACCAGCATCGTAATCCGTAATAAGTGTTATGTTCACATAACAAATCTCCAGTTCTCTGGCTAATACAACCTCAGGATATTGGGTCATATTTATTACTTCCCAACCGTGACTTGAAAACTCTCTACTTTCCGCTTTTGTTGAAAAGCGAGGCCCTTGTACAACTACCACAGTACCTCTTTCATGAACAGGCAATCCTTTTTGTTTTGCCACTGTTATTGCTATTTGCCTTAGTTCCGGGCAATATGGCTCAGCACCAGCTATATGTGTTGTAATGGGGCCATCATAAAATGTGTCTTTCCTGCCCCACGTCCTATTGACGAACTGGTCACATATTACAAAATCTCCGGGCTTGACATCCGGTTGAAGGCTTCCCGACGCACACGGCCCTAATATCCTAGTAACCCCGAGTTTTTTCATCGCATATATGTTTGCTCTGTAATTTATCATATGTGGTGGTAAGCTATGTGATTTACCGTGTCTAGGTAAAAAAGCCACGGTCTTATCCCCTATTTTGGCTAGTGCTATCTTATCACTGGGCGCACCATAAGGGGTTTCTACTGTAATCTGCTTAACATCTTCTAAAAAAGAGTAGAAGCCAGAACCTCCAAATACGCCGATATCAGCTCTCAAATCCATATAAATACCTCCAATCCATATTTCGCAAGTCATGTTTTCTTAATTTTACCATATAAAAAGGCAGACCGACAGTCTGCCCAACCAAAATATAATATTTTTGTTTATTTACTTATGAAAATCTATCTTTCAATTTTTCCATAACTTGAGGCATAGTTGTATACTCCATTTCGTCTAAAGGAAGTCTATGTGGTTCAAATGGCCCTAACTGTCTCAAATAGTCGGCAACATCCAGTGCCTTTTTGCGAGCTCTGTCAAAAGCCACATCTGCAAATAGGTCTTGTGGACCAATAAGCTTTCCGTCCGCCAGCTGGAAGCCCAAAGCTATTACTCGAGGAGGCCCGTCAAAACGCGTGGGTGTGGAGTTCTTTTGAGAAACCGGCATAAGCGGACCGTTGTGAGAGCCTCTCATCCAACCTGCTACAATATGAGGGTTTGCAAAAGGTTCCAATACCTCACCGACTGCAGGAAGACCACTCTGGCACCTCACTATAAGCACAGGGTCATCTTTCCCTATGTACCTTCCTGCCATAAGGTTTAATCTTTGAGTTGATGATACAGCTGCTATTTTATCTTTTTTTGTGTATACAGCTTTAACAGAGTAACGATCGGGCGCACCTAAAAATATGAGTAGGTCATATAGCTCTTGGGGACATTCAAAGAGCACTTTTTTGTTTTCTATAAGGTCCAAGACCTCAAACTTGAACCCATCGTGCATTTTCGGGTCGATTACAAGACCTATCGTATTAAATGGATCCGCAAACATCTTGTAAATCGGGAGATTCCATGCACCAGGCTCAGTTTTGTCAGCCATAAAAACTATTATTGGCTCGCTTGGTCTCTCCTCAAATTCCATCTCAGCAATTCCTGGGCCTAAGCCTTTGATATTTCCTGAAAACGCATCAGATAAAAGGTCTTGACCTGCTCCATACATCTTTGTATCCTTTGAAATACAGGTACAAGAGACAAATGTATCCCATGCAAGGCGGTGGATTTGTTCACAATCAACCCCTTTGCGGTGTGTCATGATTAAATTGATGTCATCACCAACATGAGCCACTTTAAAATCAACCAGAAGATCCTTTCCCTTTTTAGCAAGGCATCTTTCTGCCTCTTTCAGCAGGGTGGGATGGACATCACAATGTCCCACATATCCCCCTATATCGGCTTTGATAACCGAAACAGTTATTTTCTCACTCATCCCAATACCTCCCAATATATTGAACATTTAGTTGTCTTTAATGTTCGGTTTTTCTCGTATATTGCCTAATTGTGCTATACAATATATATATTCTACACTAAATAAAACATTCCTGCTAGAAAGATAACCTTGATAATTAGGCATAATATTATAAATTGGCTGAATTCATCTCTTTTAAGGCATTGGTGATTTCTTCCCGTGTTATATCATTGTATTTCTTGACAGTTCCTATCTTTTGGGGGAGTATAAAAGTAATATTTCCTGCCGTATTTTTTTTGTCGAATTTCATCAAATAGATTAATGACTCAACATCAATACCACGGTGAATAGTCACTGGGGTTATTGATTTTATCAAGGTTAGAATTCTATCATGAGTTTCACGGTCAATCAGCCCTCTGTTTAAGGCTATTTTAGTTTCTATTATCATGCCGAGGGCAACGGCTTCGCCGTGCAATAAAACTCCTTGCCCCAGTAGTGACTCAAGTGCATGGCCTACAGTATGGCCGAAATTTAAAACAGCCCGCAGGCCGTTTTCTGTCTCGTCACAAGATACAATTTCAGATTTTATTTGACATGACCTCTGGATTACATGAATTATATCTTCTTTGCTTAACCGGCCTAGATCCTTTTGCTCCAGCCAACAAAAAAAATCCTCATCATATACGATTCCGCATTTAATTACCTCTGCCATACCTTCTCTATATGCCCTGTCAGGAATCGTCTTAAGCACTTTTGGATCAATCAGTACCATTTGGGGTTGGTAAAAGGCTCCTATTATATTTTTTACCCGATTCAAATTTACTGCCACTTTACCGCCAACACTGCTGTCAACCTGTGCTAAAAGGGATGTTGGAACTTGTATAAATCCTATCCCCCTCATATATGTCGCAGCGACAAATCCCGCCAAGTCTCCTATGGCACCACCGCCTAAAGCCAATATTACAGAAGTTCTATCCATATTATGTTCCAAAGCAAAACTGTAAAGATTCTCGGCTGTATCGATTGATTTACTTCTTTCCCCAGCGGGGACCTGTGCCAAAAATACATCAAAGCCGGAATCTGTAAGGTTTTTGGTGAGTTTATCCGCATACAGTGTGCCCACATTATAATCTGTTATAACCATAATCCTTGGCTTGCCTAGTATATGAGATATTTGTTCGGAAACAGCATCTAACAGACCATATTGAATAAAAATCTGATATGACCTATTGCCTAGTTTTACGGTAATTTTTCTCATATAGCCACCCCATGTCGTCATTCGATTATCCTTTAATCAGAATTTGGATTTATCCCACCTCTTGACTTGCGGATATCTTCAAGTATTTGCAATATTTTTTGCTTATACTGTTCAGGGCTGCTGATATACCCCCATCCTTTTTGAATCTGGAAAACACCGTCGAAAACTATGTCATGGTATGATTTTATAAAATGGGGGATTTTTTGCTCTTTTAATATTGCTTGCAACAACTCGGATTCCACCTCATTTTCCAGGACAGCTATCTTACAGTAACTGTTCACAATCCCTCGCCCCCTTTACATGACTTGTAGTTTTTTAGCATCTCCTCAATGCTGTCTCCTCCAAATTTTTCGGTTGCCGCTTGAGCCAATACCCATGCCAGAACAGCTTCACCAACTATGCTTGCAGCCGGTACCGCACACACATCTGCACGCTCTATCCCTGCAACAAATGATTGTTTCGTGTTTATATCTATGCTCCGAAGAGGTTTATATAATGTTGGAATAGGCTTCATTGCGGCCCTGACAACTATTGGACAGCCGTTTGAAATTCCCGCTTCGATACCTCCCGCATTGTTGGTTTTCCTATAATATCTACCGGCTTCTCTATCAAAAAAAATCTCGTCGTGGACCTGTGAACCGGGTAAAAGGGTGCTTCTGGTGCCCAACCCTATTTCAACTCCTTTAATTGCCTGAATACTCATAAATGATTGAGCAATTCGTCCGTCCAACTTTCTGTCCCAATGGACATGGCTCCCTAGGCCTACAGGCACATTTATAGCAATTACCTCGAAAACCCCGCCGAGCGAATCTCCAGCAATGGCCGCATCATCAATCGCTTTTATCATATGCCGTTCCGCCTCTTGGTCGATACACCTGACAGGGGATTTTTCCACGTGCAGGATGTCATCAGGATCATTTGGACAAAAATCGGCTTTGCACTCTATACTGCCAATTGACCTGACATGACTGAACAACCGAATGCCGAAATGTGACAGCATCTGTTTAGCCACAGACCCGACAGCAACGCGTATGGCTGTCTCTCTGGCGCTAGCCCTTTCCAGTATACCCCTTATGTCCTTTATACCGTATTTCAACACACCTGCAAGGTCTCCATGGCCAGGCCTTGGTTTTGTAATAACAGGCTTGTCTGTATCCCCTTCATAATCAAAGTTTCTAATCATCATTGTCAGCGGACTACCTATTGTTTTGCTTTTAAATAAACCACTCAAAATTTCAACATTGTCACTTTCAATTTTCATTCTTCCGCCACGGCCGTAACCCGTCATCCTTCTTCTTAAATCGTTATTTATGAAGCCTAAATCAATATCCATGTTTGCAGGCAAACCCTCAATAATGGCAACTAAAGCCTTGCCGTGCGACTCTCCAGCAGTTAAAAAACGAAGCATAACATTTCACCTTTTAAATACTGTTTTACGGATTATCAACAATTATGACTGCCGTTTAAGTTTACCACATTGCTAAATTATTATCCTTTATAAAATACTGGCTCAAAAAAATTTTATAGCACGAATTTTAATTGCTTATGTCCTTATACAGACCTTTTTCATAGTCTTTTTTTAGTGTCATTTATAAGCTTGTCAAATCCATTTTAGCATATGTAACCATTATATTTTAGTCGACTGTAGAATTTCTCCAATATGTTAAACTCATTGTCGGTTCAGATGGAACCCGCCGCCTTTGCTGCATTTACCTTTGACAAGACTATTTTCTACAGTGTTGTCATAAGTATCATTAGGCCAGACAAAGATTTAACGTTTCCAGGGCTGATTTTTGATAAAACATTTTTTCCTGTTACCTATTATGTTACAAAAAACCTGTAACCATATAAATACCGGGTTACAGGCTCCAGCTTGATTACTCCCACTCAATTGTAGAAGGAGGCTTAGTCGTAATATCATATACAACACGATTGACATTATGAACCTCGCTTACAATTCGTTTTGAAATTTTCCCGAGCAGATCATGCGGCAATCTTGCCCACTCAGACGTCATACCGTCTTCACTTGTAACGGCTCTTACAGCAATCGTGTGTACATACGTCCTTTCTCCATCGAGCACCCCGACGCTTTTTACATCTGGCAGTATTGCAAACACCTGCCACAAATCCTTATAAAGACCTGCCTTTTTAATCTCATCAGTTACTATGGCATCTGCTTCCCGCACGATACTTAGTTTTTCTCTTGTCACTTCTCCCAATACCCTTATGGCCAAACCCGGGCCGGGGAACGGCTGGCGAAACACAATCTCTTCTGAAAGGCCTAGCTGCAAACCAATTTTTCTAACCTCATCTTTAAAAAGGTCCTTTAACGGTTCAATCAGTTCAAACTTCAGGTCCTCAGGCAAACCGCCAACATTATGATGGCTTTTAACTACTGCTGCCCTATCTGTACCGCTCTCTATCACATCAGGGTAAACTGTCCCCTGTACCAAGAAATCTATTTTTCCAAGCTTTACTGCTTCATCTTCAAATACTCGTATGAATTCTTCGCCGATTATCTTTCTCTTTTTTTCAGGGTCTGTAACACCCTTAAGCCTTTGTAAAAACCTGTCTGAAGCATTAACAGCAATCAAGTTCACGTTAAATACTTCTTTAAATATTTTAATGACGTTTTCCGCTTCATTTTTCCTCAAAAGGCCATGGTCGACGAAAATACATGTCAATTTGTCCCCTACCGCCTTATGTGTTAAAAGGGCGGCAACGGAAGAATCGACTCCTCCGCTTAAAGCACAAATCGCCTTACCGTCTCCTATCTTATCCCGAATTGTCTTGATCTGTTCATCAATAAAGGAACTCATTGACCATGTGCCACTACATCCTGCGATTGTAAATATGAAATTTTTTAATATTTGTTTGCCCAGTTGGGTCGAGGCAAGTTCTGGATGGAATTGAAGGCCGAACAAATTTTTTTCCTCATCGGCGACTGCTGCATAAGGTGTGTCTTGTGAGTATGCAATTACACTAAAGCCTTCCGGAAGTGATAAGATTAAATCTTGACAGTAAGTGTCAACAGGTAATTTGTTTTCAACCCCTTTGAAAAGTTTTGTATTCCCACTTATTATCAGTTCGGCGTTTTGTTCCGGTAAATAGTCTTTAGGTTTTAAATTTCCTCTAAGCAAACGGCACATGAGCTGCATACCATAACAAATCCCCAAAATGGGGATGCCCAAATTAAATACTCTTTCATCACATACAGGAGCATTTTCTGAATATACACTTGCAGGACCACCCGATAGAATAATGGCTTTAGGATTTAAGCTAAGTATATATTCAAGGGGGGTATTAAACGGCAGCACCTCACTGTAAACATTCATCTCTCTAATCCTGCGTGCAACCATCTGCCCATAAGGCCCTCCAAAATCCAGTATAATTATTTTTTCTTTAAACTGCGACATAGTTAATCCTCCCGGTAAAGCTTCATCTGTTTTGTTGGCTTTTTTTAGCAACACGTGTTTTAAACCAGTTTTGAATCGGTACATGTAAAACACTTTTTGGAATATAGCAATCAAAAAATCAAAGTGTACAAAGATTTGAAATAACATATGATTTAATATAGTTTTGCCTTAGAAATATTAAACCTTACGACGATATACGGCCTTTTCTGTAATTATTATGTCAACCTTGATATCTTGTTCATCAGCAGGAATTTTATCTGTTAACTGAATCTCATAAGCTAAAGCTGCTTTCACCGTCTTTGCGCAAAGGCAAGGCAAAAAGCGGTCATAGTAGCCACCTCCATAACCCAATCTAAATCCCCTTTTGTCAAAGGCCACACCCGGCACTACAACCAGTTCTATTTGTTTTGCCTGCATTTCAACACAATGTAGCGGTTCATATATGCCAAACCTCCCGGGTCGTAACTCTGAAAGGCTGCATATCTCAACCGCAATCATGCCGTGATCCAACACTTTGGGTACTGCAACCCTCTTACTCATATCAAGGGCCCTTGTAATTGCATTCCTGGTCTTTACTTCATTCCGGGTATCCACGTAAAATAATACATTGCGTGCGTTTCTAAACTCATCCAATGAAAACAGGGTCTCAATAATGATCCTGCTTTTTTCTTCCGCTTCTTCTTCTGATATGCTTGACCTAATTTCTCTAAATTTTTTTCTCAATTTATTTTTATTGGTCATTGACTACCCTCTCGTGTATTTCGCTGCTGCCTCATCCATAATTATCATGGCATCTCCATGCAACCATAGGAAGGATGCCGGTATTTTTGTAGTAACCCTGCTATTATTCAAAAGTTCACCCATAATCTCGGCCTTGCCTTCACCATTTGCCAGAAGCAAAATTTTCTTGGCCTGCATAATTGGCCCCATGCCCATTGTTATTGCCTGTTTAGGCACCTGTTCCATACTATCAAAAAAGCGTGAATTGGCCTCAATTGTATCTTGTGTCAACTCAACTAAATGTGTCGGCACAGAAAGCTCTTCAGCCGGCTCATTAAAACCGATGTGCCCATTTCTACCTATGCCGAGAAGCTGAATGTCAATTCCTCCAGTCTGTTTTATTAGTTCATCATAGGATATGCAAAAATTTTCAATATCATCAGCCATTCCATCGGGTATGTGAATATTTGAGTGCTTTACGTTTATATGCTTAAAAAAATTCTCATACATGTAGTAATGATAACTCTGGGGATTGTCCTGGGATAAACCACAATACTCATCCAGATTAAAGGTAACGACCTTTGAAAAATCCAAGCCTTCTTCTCTGTGTATCCGTATGAGTTCTTGGTAAGTCCCCAGTGGGGTACTTCCTGTTGCCAAACCGAGTACGCTTTCAGGCTTTTGTCTCACTTGTTCTGCGATTATCCTAGCTGCTCTCAAACTCATTTCGTTGAAGTCTTTTTCGATGAAAATACGCATATCAACATCTCCCCACGTTTAAATTTTGAACTTATTTATATATATGTAACAGAAATTAATGTAACAGAAAAAAATTCAACAAACTATCTTTTATTCCTGCAACGTGGGTACATTTTTTTGGTTATTTTTTAAGTTTTAATATGTTTTCTCTAAAATCTGGTGTGATTATGCCCGCCTCAGTAATAATACCCGTGATGTTTGAGTTGGGTGTGACATCAAATGCTGGATTGTAGACACAGATTCCTTGAGGCGCAATTCTAAATTCCCCGATATGTGTAACTTCGCGGAAATCCCTTTCTTCGATTACGATCTGGCTTCCATCCTCTATTTCAAAATCTATCGTCGAAACTGGTGCCACAACATAAAACGGCACGTTAAAATCCCTTGCCATTTGGGATAACATGAATGTGCCTATCTTGTTCGCCGTGTCTCCGTTGAGTGCTATCCTGTCAGCACCTACAAGAATAATATCAATCTTGCCGTCTCTGATAAGGACAGGAGCAACGCTGTCAGGGATTAGTGTAACAGGAATGCCTTCCTGTACAAGTTCCCATGTTGTAAGCCTTGCTCCTTGAAACCTTGGGCGGGTTTCGTCAGCAAAGACCTTAATGTTCTTGCCTGAATGATGTGCTTCCCTGATAACACCGAGTGCCGTCCCGTAATCTACCGTTGCCAGCGCTCCCGCATTACAATGTGTCAGGATTGTTGCTCCTCCAGGCACAACCTCATTTCCGTGTTTGGCCATTTTACGGTTTATTTTAATGTCTTCGGCTTCAATTTGAGTTGCCTTATCCAACAAAGCCTCATATATACCCTGATTTGATACGTCTAAATTCTCATCAATGACTTGTTCCATGCGTTTGAGCGCCCACATGAGATTTACCGCAGTCGGCCTTGAATTGCCGATAAATTTAATGCTACTTTTAAGGCTGTCTACATATTCTCCCTTGGGAAGATGCAGAAATTCAGCAGCAGCTATAACAACTCCATATGCTGCCGTTACACCTATTGCAGGGGCCCCTCTTACAACCATGTCTCTTATTGCAAACTCTACATCTTTAAAGCTCCTGCACTCAAATATCTCAAGCTTGTCCGGCAGCTTCCTCTGATCAATAAGATGAAGCACGCCCTTATCGTATCGCAAGGTTTTTACATGACCCATAATTTGCCCTCCATGAATATAGTCGAATTTAACATTCTACATTTTACTATAGTATTCCTTTTTGTTTATTCTCTTTTACCTCTAAAAAGATTATGTAATCATTACGATAAAAAATGGACATTGACATACAAAAATGGCTAGGGCTATTTTCCTCACGACTGCAATTCACTATTAATCGCTTTTGTTTACATATTTGGGTTATACATGATCGATGACCTCTTTAAGACTATTTCAGCCAAGATTGTATATGCAGGAATTTGTATCGCCTGAGTTATTATTTTTCCGGGAAGGGTCACAAATACTGGCATGTTGAAAGTAATCTGCAGAAACAAGGGATTTAGTATTATCCCGGATATAAATTGTCCTACAAATATGGCCACAAACAATTGAAAACTGCTCGGAACTGGCCTTTTAAACAATTTTATCACAAAAGCTGGAATCATCCCTGTGAGTGCTGCGGTCAAAGTAAAATGCGGCATAAATGGTCCCATGGGATTTATTGTAAAACCTATGATGTCACCAAGTGCACCCACAATACCACCTGCTGCAGGACCAAATGTAATCCCTGCAAGTATGACAGGGAAAGGTCCGAACCCTACCCTTAGGCTTTCAACACCGCCAATGCTAAATCTTATACTGGCTATCCTGGTAAGAACAACATTTAAACTGATGAGAAGTGCTAGGTAAACGATTTTTCTATTTGTCAGCCTGCTCATAAAAAAATCAAGCCTCCTTTCCTTTTATGTGGCAGCCCGCCACATCAATAGAAGAAGGCTTCATGTGATGTGACAGCGAACGCGGACGGTCTACCGCAAGCCCCTATTTCTATTTCAAGGCTTTTCGTCCAGGGGCAACGTCCCATCCCCTGGCACTTAACGCAGACCACCTACTCTGCCTATATTTATATTAACTTTTTTGATGGATAAATTCAAGTTGAAAGGCGCTCAACATCTATACCATCTATATATTCCTATAACAATTTGTATTCCATAAGCTTAAGCCCTCTTTGCACGTTTTAAAGTCATATCTGTTTCTATCCTTAGAATTCTGCTGACAGGTTTGTAAACCAAAACTGTCAAACTGCAGTTTATAACGGCTTTAATCAGGTTGAATGGTATGATAACAGGCACAATCATAGCCCTGACGACCTCATACGGTGCATTTAAAAATTTTGTGGTAAAAAAGAGGTTAAGTGGAATCATTACGGCGACCATGGCAATCGAACCTAAAGCAAGTGCAAGAAGCGCCCCTTTGAAAGTGTGTATCTTTCTATATACAGCCCCCGCGATCAAAACCATTATTCCTGTTGCTACCATATGCATTATAGCTCCTATCCACCCACTGCCGGCACTTACCGTGAGTGCCTGAATGATTGAAATTATAAAAGTAATTATCAATCCGGCAACAGGACCGTATATGAAAGCACCTATAAGTGCAGGCACATCCCCCGGCTCATACTCCAAAAAAGCAGCTGCAGGTATCAAGGGAAACCTAACTATAAGCATTAGCATTACGCCAAGTGCTGAAAGCATGGCAAGCTTGACTATTTTGCTGGTATCCAGCTTCATTTTGATCGACCTCCAAATAAAAATTCCCTGAAATATAATCCCAGGGAAGGCAACACATTTTATCTTCTTTCATCCAGACTATACTGTCGGCCCCGGAATCGCACCAGGTCAGCTTTCGCTTGCGGGCTAACGGAATAATCCGCAATACCGCCGGTCGGGAATTTCACCCTGCCCTGAAGATTATATTCGGTTTATTGTCTTTATGATAGCATGTCAGACTGCCCATGTCAACTCACGCATGCTATGATTAAGGCTATTTTTTACTAGAGTTGATGCTGCATGTCTTAATCGAACTAATTACACATTTTTTACGTACATTTTGCTGCTTATCTCCAATCAATTTTCCAATAATCTAAGAGCTGTATCAAACTCCTCAATAATGTCGTCAGCATTTTCCAATCCTGTAGATATTCTGAGCAATCCCGACGAAATATTTGACTTTGCAAGTTCTGCTTCGGAAAGAGACCTGTGTGATGTCTTTATGGGATATGATACAGACGTGATGGTCTCCAAAAATACGACCTTTGTGTTTTGTCTGAAATGGCTTCGTATGTCGTCTTTATCAAAATCCAAAAAGGTAATGTCCACACCGAATTTGCTGAGGTGATTTTTCAAAAATTCCCGTGTGCCACCATAAAGGTATTTGCTTGAAATAATATGATCACCAGTTTTGACGAGTGATATTATTGTCATCGCAATTGCTGCCATACCGGTCGCATATACTTGAGCATCCTGACCTTCATCAATTTGGGAAATTATCTCATTTAGCGAATCCTGAATCGGACTGCTTATCCTTGAGTAAACATACCCACTGGCATCATCGCTGTAAACCTCATCCAGCTGGTCGATACCGTCGAAAGAAAACACCGAGGACATATAAATCGGCACAACTTCAGGAGGTGTTACGAAATTAAATTTTTTTCTGCCGAGGTGCACAAGCCTTGTCATAAATTCATACATAACATTTCCTCCATTCTCATTGTTTATCATTGGTATTAAATCCGTTACTTGATTAGACAGATGGCTAATTCGTCGGTTTTTTTTTGGTATTATCCTTTTTCTCCTTCAAAATTTATTTTTTTCTTCTCAGGAGCAATTTTTTAAACTAACGTAAATTAAAATATAAACTACTTGTAATCAATTAACATCATATTTACACAATCTCTTTCAAATTTACACAATCTCTTTCAAAAGCTTGTTTAGCCGACACATGTTGCTCAAACATGATTGATAGCTACAACAATACAAAAAGGGCTGAGATCCAGGATGCATTATAAAGCCCTCTCAACCCTATACCCTGCTAACCTTATTAGACTGTACTAAATTGAGATCTGGCTTTGATTTGGGCCAGCCTTAATTTCGTTTATTACTGAACTGATCGCCCTGTTTAGCAAATTTTTTCCAGACCTTTGTGTGTAAAATCCCATATGTGGCGTTGTTATGACATTGTCCAAATTGCTCAATTTGAAATCAAGTGGTGGTTCACATTCAAAAACATCAATAGCAGCACCTTTAATTTTATTATTTGCTAAGGCCTCATAGAGGGATTCATAATCTACTAATTCGGCCCTAGCAGTATTGATGAAAAGGGTATTCCGAGGCATTGTATTGATTAATTCACGATTTATCAATTTTACATTTTCTTTAGTCGCTTTTGCGTGTATTGAAATAATATCTGACATGGAAAACAGCTCCTTAAGTGTTACATATTTCACTTTATATACTTTCTGCAGTTCTTCGGATTTAAGAACATCGTATGCGATCACATTTGCACCAAGAAGCGATGCCTTTTTTGCAACAAGGCTTCCTATTTTACCGGTACCAACAATGCCAAAAGTTGAGCCTTTGATTTCTATCCCTCTAAGGCCCCTTAACGACCATTTTTTTTCACGCATCCTTCTGTCTGCCCTTGGAATATTTCTGGCAAGGCTCAGTGTACAGGCGATTGTGAACTCAGCAACAGCATTATTGCCATAACCTTCAACATTTAAAACCTTTATACCCTTACTCCTTGCATACTCTACATCAACGCGGTCCCAGACTCCTGTTCCAAGAAACTGGAGTATTTTTAAATTAGGTAGACCGTCGAGAATCTCTTTTGTAAAGTGTGTCAAGGCAAAAAATATTACATCAGAATGTTGAGCCCTTCTAATGATCTCTGCTTTGGTGGTGGGTACATCTCCGTATAAGGCAACTTCTCCATATTTTCGAAGTGGATCTAAATATGAGTCATGGCTAATGAGTTCATCCTGGTCCAAGAATACAAACTTCAATCTCATCACTCCTGCTAACTTTTTACAAGCTCTCTTTCCACGGGAAAACTCATACACCTTGGCCCACCACCGCTTTTGAGAACTTCTTTCAAGTTAATTATCACAACCTCAAAACCTAATGATTTCAACTTTTTATTTATATTTCCGGCTTGTGGATGTGAGAAGATCACGTTGTTTCCGATATTGAGTAGATTGCATCCGTGTAAAAATACCTCTTCTTTTGTTATCTCAATAATAGTAAACCTTTCTTGTTTTAACATTTTTATTAAGCTATCAGGCAGAGCTTCTTTGCACAATATCACCGTCTTCTCGCCTATGACATTGAAGATCATGTCCAGATGTAAATAATCTTTATGAAATTCGATTGGATAAAGTGTCAGGCCGGTGTCATACAGTGCATATTTCAAGGCTTCAAATCCCAAATAATTAGTCCTCGAGGCGATCCCAACTGCTGCTTTTTTATCGTCTATGTACATAAAATCTCCACCTTCAAACAGCCCTCTATCCAATTTGTGATAAATGGGTATTTTATTTTCCTCTAAAACAATTTCTGCTAGTCTGTGTTCACCCCAATGGAGAGGCTCCAGATATCTCCCGAAAATAATCCCTTTTGGAGTAGTAACACCTAAATCCCGGGTATTAACCTCGTATGGATACCTCTTATGTGTTTTAGATAACATTACTTCAACGCCGTGCAATTTAAACGCTTCGACAAATTCATCATGCTCCTTACATGCTGCTTCGATGGTTACATCCTTACCTTTATCTATGTTTTTCTTTGCTATGACATTAATCGGAGTACCAATGGTTAAATATTCGGGGCGACACAACAGCACCCTTTTTAACCTGCCGTATTCTGAATTCGAAAATACCATGAACCTTCCTCCCTGTAGTTTAAGATTGCCGGTTTTGTCAAAAATACAAATCGAAATGTATTTTTTATAAATGCCTGCATGCATTTACAATTCTCTTCATACCTTCAATAACATCTTGTTTGCTACACGAATATGATATTCTCACAAACCCATCACCGTATTTTCCAAAGGCATTTCCTGGAACTATAGCCACTCCTGCTTCATTTAAAATATAATCGCAAAATTCCTCAGACGAAATATTAAACTTTTTTATCGAAGGAAAAACGTAAAAAGCACCGTAAGGTACATTTAACTCCATTTTTGCAATTTGGGCCAAGTACTGCAATGCAATTGCCCTTCTTTCAATATATTTATCCAGCATATCCTTGGTAAAATCGGCTTTACTCATGTAAGCAAAGGCAGCTCCCGCTTGGGCAAAGGAGTTTGCACAAGTTGTTATATCTTGATGGACCCTAACCAGCGAATCGATGATTTGCTCGTTTGCCGCAACAAAACCTACCCTCCAACCTGTCATCGAAAAACTCTTTGAAGTGCTGTTTATGATTATCGTCCTTTCTCTCATGTTTGGCAGGCTTGCAATACTGATATGTTCTTTGCCGTAAATAATTTTTTCATAACACTCATCAGCAACTACATAAAGGTCATGTTTGATCGCGAAACTCGCAATCATTTGTAAGTCTTCATTTTCTAAGACTGTGCCTGTTGGATTGTGAGGACTGTTGATTATTATCATTTTGGTTTTTGGTGTTATACTCTCTTCTAAGTCTGTTAAATTTAATTTAAAATTGCTTTCCATTTTCAGCGGCACTGGAACAGGGATGCATCCTGCAAGCCTGACCTGATTAGGATAAGCGGGAAAACAAGGGCTTGGGATCAACACTTCATCATTTATGTCCAACAGCCCAAATATGGATAATGCTAAACCTTCAATAGCTCCCACTGTTATTAGAACCTCTTGTGGTTTTATATCAACTTTGTTGTCTTCCTTAAGTTTTCTTGAGATTGCTTTTCTCAACTCGTCTGTTCCATAATTGGAAGTATAATGGACCAGGCCCGCGTTCAAAGCATTAATGGCCGCTTTTTTTATTGACATAGGGGTATCGAAATCGGGCCTTCCTATCTCCATGTGGATAATCTTTTTGTTTTTTTGCTCAAGTTTTTTAGCTTTTTCAAAAATTTCCCTAATACCAATGTAAGGTATCTCGCTCATTCTCTTTGTCGGTAACTTCAAGTATACTCTCACCACCCAAGAAAAGTAATTAATTATCGTAACACTTCAGTAGTTGATACAATGTTTACTTGTGTTCCTAAAATGTCCTTTACTATTACTTCGCCGAATTTTACAGGTGGTCTTATTTTGACTTTTGCCAGGTATTCCATGCATTTAAACAGTAATTCTTTCCTTATGGGTTTGTCGGTTTTTACTGGCAATAAAGGGTGATCTTTGTCTTCACTATCAATTCTAACCGTTGTTGTCAGAATCCTGGTCGGATTTGTTATTTCTTCCTTGGCAAAGTCAATTCCCCGTTTACACTTATAATTTTCTATATCCATTATTTCATCACCGTAAATCGAAACTACGATACAACAAGCAAGAGGGCATTGAAGACAAATGACCTTCCTTTTGTCTATATTCATTAAAAAACAACCTCCTCACCTTCGCAGCTGATCGTAAGCTCATTTCCTATATCCTTTAAGTGTTCCTTTGATACATCGATTCGTATTTGTTCACTGGGTCTCAAAAAACCGAATTTTTTTTCATATATATTTCCTATTTTGATTGTCGCATTGTTGTATGGCCATGCCACTCTGATATAAAAGCTTACACAAGTATTTTTAAATATAACATTCGGGACAACGTACCTGATATTATGTCCTGGAATAATGCTTGTTTTATCATTTGCCAAGAGCTTTTTTTCATAAATGTATCTTACAGCACCTAAGGCCGCGTCTTCACTGGATTGTGTCGCATGGTCAGCCAGATCATGGACATGGACGACATTTCCTCCTGCGAAGATGCCGGGAACAGATGTCTGCCACAAATTGTCCACAAAAGGACCACCTGTTCTGGGGTTGATCTTAATTCCCGCCATTTTGGACAACTCATTTTCAGGGATTAATCCTACGGACAGCAATAGTGTATCGCAACTCATCACTTTTTCCGATTCTTTAATAGGGGTTTTATCGGGTGCTACCTTTGATATGATAACTTTTTCCAATCTGTCTCTGCCACATATTTCTGTTACTGTATGACTTGTATAAACCGGTATATCAAAATCGTGTAAACACTGAACCTCATTTCTGATAAGGCCTCCGATGAATGGTAGCAATTCTACTATACATTTAATCTCGGCGCCTTCAAGTTTAAGCCTTCTCGCCATTATCATGCCGATATCTCCCGACCCGAGGATAACAATCTCCTTTCCGGGAATATAACCATCTATGTTTATCAACCGCTGTGCGGTACCGGCAGTAAAGATACCGGCTGGTCTAAACCCTGGCAGTCTTATCGCTCCTCTTGACCTCTCACGGCATCCCATACACAGAACAACTGCCTTTGCACTGATTTCCATAACCGAATCCTCAGAAATCGCGGTCAATACTTTATCTTTATTTAGTTCAATAACCATTGTACGTGTAAGAAATTCTACCCCTGCGGTCTCTGCTTTTTTTACAAGCTTATATGCATACTCCGGCCCGGTTAACTCTTCCTTAAAGTAGTGCAGGCCAAAACCGTTATGTATACATTGAGGGAGAACCCCACCTAATTCTTCGGAGCGCTCTATTAACAATACACTTTTTGCACCTTGTTCTTTAGCCTTTATAGCTGCCCCCAAACCTGCCGGCCCGCCACCGATAATCGCAATGTCGACATCTCTGTAGATTACCTTATTCATGTATTTCACCCTCTTTTACCGTGAATTCCTTTGTAGGGCAGCTCACATAGTAAGAACAACTTCCCTTTTTAGTTACCTGCTCTAGGGGAATTCCCAATTCTTCACTGATTATTTTGGCAACCCTGGAACTGCAAAAACCTCCCTGACACCTTCCCATACCCGCTCTCGTTCTGAATTTTATACCATCTAAAGTTGTCGCTCCTCTTTTTATGGCTTCTACGACCTCTCCTTTTGACACAGTCTCACACCTGCAGATAACCCGACCGTATAAGGAATTTTTATTAATAACCTCGGCTCTTTCGGAATTGCTCATTTCGTTTATGTGTGGTATATCACTCCTGTTTGGGATAAAATCGTGTTTCTCTACAAGTTTTAATCCCGCATCTGGCAATAACTCTGAAACAACATATTCCGCTATTGCAGGTGAGGCCGTAAATCCTGATGCACCCAGGACCATGTTTATAAACCTGGGTTGTGTGAGTGCAGGCTTTATGTAATAGTCAAAAGATGTATTTTTCCCGCCGGCTTCAGGCAACACTGCTGCAAATGGCCTGATGCAATTTGACTGGTCGAGTGCCGGTATTATGCGTTTGTAATTGGGTATCACCCATTCTTCCAAGCCTTGTCTTGTAGTATTGTCCATGTATAAATCATCGACCTCTTCTACCGTCGTGCCAACAAGGATATCTCCATAAACCGTAGGTGAGATAAAATCACCCACGCTCCCATCATCATTGATAGACCTTACCAAATGCCTGACTATCCCACTGCAACTCTTGTCCATAACCATTCTTTGAAATCTTGTACCGATCATATCAAAATTTGTATCACCAACTAATCTCGCTATTTTATCGGCTTCAATACCTGCTGCATTTACAATGTAATCTGCTCTGAAGGTTTGGTTTTTACTCTGGACAACGAATTTATTTGTCGAATCCAGAACTATGCTTTTAACCTCTGTTTCCAAAAACAGCCTTACTCCATTATTCATGGCATTTTCAATCAATCCAATTGTAAGTGCCCATGGTGAGCTTATAGCAGTATTGCGAGTATACAGAGCTGCAATAACCTCGTCAGATATATTAGGCTCCATCTTTTTGAGTCGTTGGTTGCTTATGATAAGTTCAATATCGATAACTCCATTTCTCCTCGCCTTGACTTCAAGGTTCTTTAATTCTACTAATTGTTCCTGGTTAAAAGCTACGAGGAGTTTGCCTATTCTTTTAAAGGGCACATCAATTTCTTTGCACAGTTGTTCCATCATAAGATTTCCTTTGAGCTCTCCCCTGTTCCTCAAAGGTGTATGAGCACTTCCCGGTAATCCGCAATGGACAATTGCATGAGTGCCTTTAGTCGCGCCGAAACATACATCTGCATTTCTTTCTAAAACAGCAGTTTTTAAATTGTATTTTGACAATTCCCTGGCAACGGCTGCCCCAGCAATCCCCGCCCCAATAATCAATACATCAAAATCCTTGGTATTATCAGCTGGCACGTTTCATTCTCCTCCCATATTTTGATACTTTTTTTAAATAATCTGCATCAAGGGAAGAAAATCAAATTCCATAAAAACCTTTACTATTGTTGTGACAAACCTTTTCTATAACAATATCAGATGCTCCTTTTCTAGCAAGGGCGTACGACGTCCTTGCTACTGCAAGGGGATCAGAAGGTTCAGTTGAACAATCGCTGTTAATAACGATATTGTCAGGTCCAAATTTAAAGACCATGTCTGCTGCAAGTTCAGGTGTCATATTCCGCCATGGTTGGACTGATATCCCTGCAAAAGCACCTTTTTGAAGGACCATCTCAATGTTTACTTCATTACAGTGATCTATTAGCACTCTTTTCATCGACAGGCCAGCATCTTCGGCCAGTTGCAAAGATCTGGCTGTGAATTTTTCCTTTAATTCGGGAGGGTTGGGCACATGGAATACAACCGGCATATCTTTTTCCAAAGCCATCTTCAGCTGAGCTTTTACGATCTGTTCTTGTATAGTTAAATCCCCACACGTTTCTGAGCTTGGTTCAAAGCCTATTTCACCTATTGCTACAACCTTGGGATTGTCCAAATAATCAGGCAGTATTTTTAATAGGTTTTCTGGGTCTTTTGGTATGCTCACCATTGTCACACATATCATAGCATACGCTTTTATCAACTGTTCACCGGCCCTGTGTAACTGATAGTCTAACTGGACATCCCAAACATCCTGAATTGTCTGTGAAGAAACTGGAACTACGCTGGGAAACATTACAGGCGATACAACTGTCCTTATACCGGCCAAATACATATCTTCAAGGTTTTGTATCGTCAGTTCCGTTAAATGTGTATGAGAATCTATAAACACGTCTAACACACTCCTTGTTTTATAAATAAATTTATATTTATTGGCATTATAAAAACCTGTCATAAGCATAATAAGGAATTGATTTGGTATCTCTTTCACCACATATCAGCTCTGCAGCCATAGGCCCCAAAGAACCGCACATTGTGAAAGCATGGTGAGTCACGGCAATCCAAAAATTCGAGATTTTTCTGGTGGGACCTAAAATCGGCAACATATCATCTGGTAAACAACGAATACCTGTAAAAGACCTTATGACATTAACACCTCTAATTCCTGGGAAATCTCTAAAGGCGTCTTTGGCAGCCAATCGCATTCCGTAAATGTACATTTTTCTGTCTATTTCTGCAGTAGGGTCTTGTATTAAACCGAGCAATATATTCCCTGATGCATCTTGTCTCGCACCTGTAACAACATGGTTTAAAACCGGGGGCATTCTTTCAGTAACAAGAAAAAAGCCCCTTTCAGGATGTATTGGCACTTTTATTCCAAGCAATTTTGCTATTGCTTTACTGTAAATTCCGGCAGCACATACAACTATCTTAGGTTTTATTTTCCCTTTATTTGTTATAACTTCTTTTATTACAGACCCCTTAACAGAAAAATCTTTGACTTCCGTAAATGTATATACCTCAGCTCCGCTGCGCTTTGCAGCTTTTAAAAATGCATTGACGAGCAAAAAGGGGTTAACTTGCCCATCCAGTTTGCTATAAAGGGAACCGAGCACCTGGGGATTCACTATGGGTTCTTTTTTAACCGTTTCTTCAGGAGAGAGATGTGTAACATCATACCCCGCCTTATTTTGCGCTTCTGCAAGTCTCATCCCCCATGAAAACTCTTTTTCGTTACGCAGCAGCTCAATGGCACCGGTGCGTTTATATTCGATTTTGGAGCCGAGTTCTTCCTCAAAAGTGTCATAAGCTTTTATCGAGTCTATCGCCATTTTCAGGTAATGCTCAGGCTGTTTATCTTGGATCCACAATAATGCGGCACTTGTTCCTGATGTGCCACCACAAAACTCGTCTTTTTCTATTACGACAACCTCTTTTCCTCTTTTTGCCAGATTATAGGCGATCGTTGCTCCCATTATTCCTCCGCCAAGTATAACTATTTCGGCTTCTTTTTTCATTTCTGTGTATCACCCCCCGCAAGCTGCGAGATCTTTATGACCCTTACAGGTGGCCTTATACTTGCATAGGGGATTTCTTCCAAGGACCTGTTCAATTTCTCAGCTATGATCCTCTGTACCAGATGCCTGCAGGTACGGCCTTGACAAAGGCCCTTCCCCGCCCGTGTAATACGCTTGACTCCATCAATCGAGGTGGCGCCCTCTTTTATTGCCTCTTCAATTTCCCTTTTTGTTACCTCCTCACATCTACATATAAGAATATCTTCTTTCATTTCATACATCTCCTTGCCTTACATAAAAATCGCGGGCTTCCATCACAAGGTTTTTGGGAACTGCTATTTTAACAACCGCAGTATTGTCGTGCTTTTCAGATTTTATGACATTTATGGTCCGGCCTTCCCCTATAATTCTTCCCTCCCTGTCTGCAATTTCAACTATATGACCTGGTTTTGGCAGAGGTAAAAATTCATATGGGAGCGTAACAAGCCCCTCATCTTGTGAAAATGTTGCATCAATGACAAATATGGCTAACCCAGGGCAATGCGCTACACAAGTTCCACATCCATTGCACTTTTCTTCAATAAGTTCAGGTAGACCATTAATAGAACCATGTATTACGATTGCATTCCTCTGGCAGCACGTTTGGCACGGATTACAGGGGATTTCTTGGAAGCACTCGATTACTGCAACTGGCCCGCAAGCTATTCTATCTTTTGAAGGAATACCTGGAGCTTTAGTCATATCTTCAACTGACGGAATGCCCTCTGTTTTCAAAAGAAAACTCGCCATTTTGGCACCTCCCGATAATTTCACGTTTTGAACAGCTGCGGGGTTGACCAAAAACACCCGTCCTCAACTCATTTATTCTATTTTCAACTTCAGCTTTAAGGTCTCTAAATTTTTTTGAATCTATAAGACCTAATGAATGTGAAATACAAATACCGGCCAAGCGGCCTTCTTCCATTGCTGTGCTGGCCTCTTCTATCCCAGCTACATCCCCCGCCACATAAATCCCGCGCACTGTCGTTTCCATATTATTATCATGAAGAGGAACAAAACCCCCAAGTGATGGCATGAAAGCAAATTTACATCCACTCATCCTCAAAAATTCTCCTGCAGGAGTCAAGCCAACCGCTAGGCATACAACATCAACGTCTAATATTTTTTCACTTCCGGAAACAGTATTAAAGTCTTGATCGATCTCAACTATAACCGCATGTTCAACTTTATCATTACCGCTTACTTGTTTAACCGTATGAGAGGTATAAAAGGGAACACCTCTGCGTCTCAGTTTGCAAGCATGTACCAAATACCCACCTATTTGAGGAGTGGCTTCTACAACACCTAAAACCCTTCCACCGGCCTGTAAAATCTGGTAGGATACTACAAGGCCCACATTGCCCGATCCAATCATTAAAAATCTCTTGCCTGGCAAGACCCTGTTTATGTTTATCATCGTCTGAGCAGCTCCAGCACCCATTACACCAGGGAGTGTCCATCCAGGAAATGCCAGCGGGTTTTCAGTCGCTCCAGCTGCTACTAAGATCTTTTCACATTTAACAGCATAGCATTTATCTTTCTCCATAACACCTAAAGTTAATTCAGGAAACACTCCATAAACTGTGGCATCGAGATGAATGTCCACACCATTTTCAATACAATCAGCCAGTAACCGTTCTCCCAGACGAAATCCCCTAGTGCCAGCTCCATGGCGTTTAGATCCGAAAAACTTGTGAATTTGTTTAAAGAGCTGGCCGCCCGGTCTCATATTTTCGTCAAAAACGGCTACAACACCCCCGGCTCTTGCTATTTCAAGAGCTGCCGAAAGACCAGCCGGTCCTGCCCCAACTATTGCAACCTGCGTACGACACGTCATTTAACACCATCTCACTTTCCCAATCCTTCCTGTGTTTCGATAACCATGCCTTCTTCAACATTTGTAACACAAGTCCTTACATTAGGGACCCCGTTAACAGTCATCGCGCAGTCAGTGCAGCGGCCTATTGAACAAAAAATACCCCGGGGTTCTTTTAGCTTACTCGTATACCGGAATGTATAAATCCCGGCAGCTAACAAAGCGGCTGCAATAGGTTCACCCTCGAGGGCTTCAATAGGCCTTCCGTCGACTATAATATTTACCTTGTTTCGAGGTTTAATATTGCCAAGTATCGGGTGCTGTAATATGCGCATAATTGTCCCTCCATACACAAAAGTAAGTACCATGATAAGCCTGCTACAACTTTTCTCTATTAGATTGAGCCATTTCCCTATACCTCGACTGTTCTCACGGTTTTGCCTTGTTGGAAAGGGATATGGCCCAATCAGTCTTAGTTTGATCTAATTCGTAAACAATCCAACTTTCCCCATATACTCAAAGACTCTAAACCTTAAGCACTCACTGGTTCATGTTATTTTTCAAATTAGCACTGTGCATTAATACAGCTTCTTCGAAAATGGTTAGACCTTTTTCCAGAGCGTCTTCACTTACCGTTAATGGCGGAATGAATCGTATAACATGACTGTGTAACCCACATTTATATAAAATCAAACCGTTCTGTAAACACGTATCTACTATCATTGTGACTATCTCTGGATTTGGCTCACGATCTGTGTTTGGCTTAATAAATTCAATTCCTATCATCATGCCCTTTCCTCTGATATCACCTATAACATCGGTCCTGTTTTTTAAGCTGTTCAAGCGCTGCATTATTTTTTCGCCATTTTGCTTGGTTTTTCTCAGGACATTTTCTTCTCTAAATACCTCTAGTGTCGCCAACGCTGCAGCACATGATACAGGATTACCTCCAAAAGTAGTGCCATGACCTGGTGGTGCCCATTTTTTCATAAGATCCGAATTTGCTCCGATTGCACTCAACGGCAGCCCAGATGCAATGCTTTTAGCGATTGCAATTATATCAGGCACTACATCAAATGTCTGTGCCGCAAACCAATCGCCCGTCCGCCCAAAACCTGACTGCACCTCATCAAATACGAGCATAATCCCATATCTGTCACAAATCTCTCTCAATGCCTTCAACCACTTTTGAGGGGGAACAATATAACCACCTTCGCCTTGTATAGGCTCAAGTAAAAATGCCGCAACCTCATCAGGATTTGCAAGATGGTCAAATATTGTATCTATGAATTTTATACACTCAGTATTACAAGTATCAGCCTTTTTATCTAAAGGACATCTATAGCAATAAGCAAAAGGTGCATAATATACAGACGGGAGCAACGGCTCATAGTGATATCTGTATTTAGCTTTTGAGGTTGTAAAAGTCGTAGCACCAAACGTCCGACCGTGGAAACCTCCTATGAAACTAATAACAGCAGGGCGGTTTGTTATATATTTAGCCATTTTTATCGCACCATCTACTGCCTCTGAACCTGCATTAAGATAAAAGAACATGTTGATATTCCCGGGTGTTATTTTCGAAAGTTCACTAGACAGTTCTAACAAGGGTTCATACATCACGACACCTGCAGGACCGTGTATCAACAGTTCCAGTTGTTTTTGTGCCGCTTTGACAACTTTTGGATGACAATGGCCTATGTTGCACGATGCCATTCCCGAAACGAAATCCAGGTATTTTTTTCCGTCTGTTCCGTAAAAGTATTCACCTGATGCCCTTTCAACAGGGATATTTGGTTCATCCTGAGACAAGGATGGTGCTAGAAACTCATTAGTTAGTCTTCTGATTTCGCCACTCATGTTAAAACCTCCGCTTGTTAAATCTAAATACTTCCTAAAAATTATTAAAAATTATAAATAAAACCAACACTAGTCTGTAATAAATAAAAGCTGTTCTTGGTGTATTGCAAATAATCCGAATAGTTAATTAAATAGATCGTTAGCTCTTCAAAAGATTATACTTGCAATTATAGCTAAAAGTGCTAATGCTATTAAAGTTCTTTCCAGAAACATAATGAACAGATCCTTGAAGCTTACCGAAATATCAGATTGAAGTATTATAGCACCAGTTTCGGTCAAGTAAATGATTTGCAGCAATGAAGCCGCCCCGACAACAAATTTTGTTTTCATTGATTCTATGCCAGCTAACATTACAGGTGGTATAAACATATCTACAAAACCAACAAGTGTCGCAGGCGCCGCTTGAGCTGCTTCTTCAAGCCCGAGCAATTGTAAGTATAACCCCATGGGATATGAAATCCACC
Source organism: Tepidanaerobacteraceae bacterium (assembly GCA_050949725.1). Taxonomy (GTDB): domain Bacteria; phylum Bacillota; class Thermosediminibacteria; order Thermosediminibacterales; family Tepidanaerobacteraceae; genus JBMNGH01. Next base: position 90,676 of record JBMNGH010000001.1, on the reverse strand, counting down.
TGAAAAAGGGTGTGTATTCTACTATTATGAGTGCAATTGTTCCCCATGCCATAACAACCGGTATTAATCCAAATGATAAATTGAAGAGCATATCGGTTCCTGTTGAAAAGAATTGATTCAACTCATTTTTACGGGCTCTGTTCACAGCAAGTCTCAATGCCCCAGTTGAGTTTTGAATAACCTTCTGGAACAGTTTCATCTACGAGTTTACCTGTTGTGGGGTTATATGTGTTCGGTATTCTGCTCAAAGGGGGTATCCTAGGTGTGATAGCGGCTATGATCATTCCAACTACAAAAATAGATAAATAAAATTGAGTAAATAACTTATCTAAACCTCCTATTATGGTTGCTACAATCAGACAAAAGGGAACAGATACAATGGAAAAGTTAGTCATTATTACTGCAGCTTCTCGTTTTGAGTAAAATCCCGTGTCGTATTGTCTTTTAGTAAGTATACATGCGGCATTCGAAGCGCCGAGCCATGAAGTAGCAAGGTCAACAGCGGAACGGCCGGGTACTGTAAACAGTGGCCTGACTATATTCTTGATCAAAATACCCGTAAACTCCATAACACCAAAATCAGTCAAAAAAGTCATCAAATAACTTATAGTTATAAAGATGCATATCAGTGTATTAGCCAGCCCTATCATTGTACCGCCGGTATTTCCAGACGTTATAAATTCAGGCCCAATATTAAATGCAACGAGAATTGTGAAAAATGCACCCAAAATCCGACTTACTAGATACAATGGCGTAACGTGAAATGTCTTTTTTAATCTGTCGTTTTCCATAATTGATTTTGGTTTGGCAAAATAAGCCCATGTTGACATGATTGCAGCAAAAACGGTGATACATGCTATAACATATGGCAATATGTTTATAAATTTTTGGTTTAAATAGTCGAAAACTATTCCAATTGTGATAGTAAAAGTATCACCATGAGGGACGGGAACAAGGAACATGTACACACCAAATATCGAAGGTATTAAAAATTTTAGAAGGTCCTGTGTCTTGACATTTTGGGTTTCCTCGCCTACACTTGGTTTCATAAAGCAATTCGCCTCCTTTAATTTATTTTATTTAATTTTATTGCAAGTATTATGCCAAATCTATTAACTGTTTGGCAATTTACAAAACTTAAGCTTTGTGTCTATTTTAAGGTATACTCATTTAATGCCAATTACTTTTGCATCATTTGTTTTTGTAGCAATAAATAGATTTTGCCTGATTTTAACAATTTTTTGAACTTTCTGTATATACGTCTTTTACGTCTTTTATGCCCTACATATATACAATATCCTTTCTTGAAATATTATACTTCTTCATGTAATACTGGAGCAACTGGCGTTTGATTTTAAGTTTTTTGGCTGCTCTGGTAACGTTTCCCTGAGTGCTTTTTAAAACATCAACAATCAGGTTTCGTTCATACTTGTCAACACAGTCTTTTAAATCCGTTTGGGCAGTTAAAAACCTACCTTTCTGAACATAGGCCCTGAACGATCCAAAACTTAAAAACCTTAAACATTCTTTTGTTATCTTGCCTTCATCAATATAATTCATGAGAGCCTCAATTACATTTTCCAACTCCCGGACATTTCCCGGCCAGCTATATTCCTCAAATATTTGGACCACCTCTTGATCAATACCGCTAATTTTTTTATTAAATTTCTCATTATATTTTTGTATGAAATAATCCGAGAGTTCTCTTATATCATCGATTCTCTCCCTTAGTGGAGGTATTTCAACATTTATGACACTTAACCTGAAAAATAAATCCTTACGAAGTTTTCCTTCTTTGAGCAACTCAGCAGGTTTTTCATTTGTAGTAGCAATGATTTTGACGTCAACCGGTATGTCATATGTTCCGCCTATTCTTCTTATGACATTTTCTTGAAGAACCCTGAGAAGCTTTGTTTGGAGGGACAAATGCATGTTGTTTATTTCATCCAGTAGAATTGTGCCTCCGTCAGCTTGTTCGAAAAGACCTGGCTTATCGATAGCCCCTGTGAAACTACCCTTTGTAGTGCCAAATAAAATACTTTCAAGAATGCTTTCAGGTAATGCCGCACAATTTTGGGCTATGAATGGCATGTGTTTTCTAGGACTCTCGCTGTGTATGCTTTGTGCAAACAGTTCCTTACCTGTTCCGGTTTCACCATAAATTAATATTGGAGAGGATGTTTTTGATGCCCTTTTTAAAATACCTTTTATTTCCTTGATTTTTTTATCACTGCCTATAATACTGCTGAAGTCATATCTCAAACCTATATTGCGTTTTTGTTTTGAATTTTTTCTTTTAACTGAACTTCTTTGAAGGAACGCCAGCTTTTCCGTCAGGTTTATTACCAAAGACATATCCCTTGATACTTCTATTGCACCTATAACAGAATTGTCATCAAATATTGGTATTGTAGTGTTGATATTTTTGATAAGTTTTCCCTTATAATCGAAATATTGCTGGAACTTATCTTTTATCGGTCTTCCTGTCTTAATTACCTGATAAATAGTGCTTTCCTCAGGCGTAAGAGACGGGAACACATCGGATAGATATTTGCCCATTACATCATCTTGTGCCATGCCCTCCAAGCGGGATAATGTATTGTTATAAAAAAGTATCTTGGAATCCTTGTTTACTATTAGAACGCCCTCATCTAAGGCATTGAAAATATTTTTTATTACATCCGAGGACAATATCTGTTCCAAAATATCCTTTTTAACGTTCAATATCGACCCCTCCTAAAAAAATGCCCTTGTCAGACGTTTAATGCTCGGAGTAAATTTCTTTAATTTGCGCTATTAAGTGCAAAAATTATTGTCATGTGCAAAATTTTTTTGTATCCTCAATATTATATATTGAATTGTTTTTTCTATTATATCATTTATGGCCATTTTTATAAAATTATAAATTCTGTAAAATGAGTTGAATTAGTTTCATAATAGACCTCACCTTAGACCTCATCTTTCTGAGTTTTTTAAACTCATCCATGCAAGGATGGTGAAGTCTTTTTTCTATGTACGGCCGCCGTTTTCCTGCTATTGACCTAATTCTTTGTGAAAGAAATAATCAGCAACCAATACGTTGCTGATTGTTCATTACATATGATTTAACACATTTATATATAATTAATTTCATTTTCTGGTTTTGTGGGGATATTGTAAAAAAAATTAATTTCGAAAAGACTGGTTGTCTTTTGAACAGTTAATTTAGATCCAACAAATTTACAATAGTTTTATACAATATCATCGGCATTGCATCGAATGAATACGCCTTGCTAAGCCTTTCGGTGAGTTTGTGCGCGTCTTTTCCAAAGGGACCGATATTTACTACAGGCATGCTCACTTTTTGTATGGCTTTTATAGGCAGTCTATATTTTTTAGGCCAGGAAGGCATGTTATTGATAAGTGCTGAAATGCTTTCTTCATCTTTTGTTATACTGCAATAACTCAAATCTGAAATATTCGGATAAAATTTTTTTATTAAAACATTGTAATCGTAAACCCGCTTTGTTTCCCGTACTGCAGAATCAACTGCAAGTAATAGTTGCTTTTCATTCTCTGTCTCTCCTTTAACATAAATATGAGGATAGTAAGGAGGTGCATAATACATAATAATGACAGGCTCCTTATCAGAGTAAAGACTGTGAACCTCTTGCACAACTCTAAGTGAGAATTCTCGTTCATCAACACCCTCTTTTAATAATTTCTCCGCAAGATCATCAATTATTCGATCCAGGCGTTCTCCTATTTCTCCCTTAACCCTGCTGTACAGCTCTTCAAAGCTGAGAACATTTACCTTCCAGGGCAGTTGGGTGTACGGCGTATTGCTCATTTCGCAAAAATTTTTATAATTCTCATTCAACCTATCGATGGTGTTTTTGAAGGCTTTTTCTGCTTTTTTCTTGAGTTTTTCCAATACCTCCCCGGGCATGCTTATGTGTGTCGCAAAATTAAAATAAAGGTTTGCTGCGTGGACTGTTTGAACAGAATATTCCTTCTTAAGGTCTTTTTGAGAAAGGCTTACTGAAGGAGGTGTAACTTCACCATCAACTACATCGCACAGGTCAAGACTTAAGTTGATTTGTTTAATAATTTCAGATGCCAATAAGTTTGCATCCAGACCATCAAATGCCTGCCCCACGTGAGTCTCCTTCCCGTAGATATAAAAGCACGGCAACAGCTTACCAACCGTTCCAATATATACATATTTATTTTTATCCCCGGGATAAAGTTCTGTCATATAGTCAGTATCTATAGCTGCAACAAATTCCCAGCCTTTCTTTTCTGACATATCAGCTAATTCCTGAACGGCTGACAACATGCCGCCTGAATTTGCTTCTTCATCTGAAACAGCAATAAATACAATATTGCCTTCGAGCTCTTCAGTTTTCTTAGAAAATTCCTCCATCATTACGATTAATGCTGCCACACCTGCCTTCATATCAAATAATCCCCTGCCAAACAGCCAGTTTTCCGATTGTATTTCCTCCATTATTTCTTTGCTAAAATTTTTTTCAGCGAGCATATACTTCAACTGTTCTGGCTTTGTCGCATATTTCTTTAAATCACCATAATCCTCGATGCCTGCTGTATCAATATGACCGAGCAGCAATACTGTTCTAGGTGAATTTCTTTCGCCCTCAATAAAGGCAATTACATTTTTTCTATTCATAGCATCTTGTCTTAAATTGCTTAAATATAAATTTTCAGGGTTTTTCTTGAAATAGTCAATTCTGCTAAGGTATTCATAAATTTTATTCGCAACTTCTATTTCACCGGAAGAGCCCACAACACTAGGTGTTTTCGTCAGGTCAAGTGCGATTCTCTCTATTTTTTCGTTAATGTATTTCATGAGAATTATTCCTCCTTAATTATAAAACCTTTATTAAACACGTTATAATAACTTGCAAACTTCATGCCAGTTCCAAAGTTGGCTTAACTCTTGTGTGCGGTTTGAGTAAAAATTGCAATTAAAGAAAAAAATAAGTATACTTTAAGTGTATTACCCTTTTTCGGATAGCATTTGTTGGTATGTTTTTTGCTAATATGTTTTCTTTGGAACAAATAAGTAATTATGCAAAGGAGGTTTTATTATGGAAAGAATCAAAACAATTATTATGGGTGCTGCAGGCCGAGACTTCCATGTATTTAATACCTATTTTAGAGACAACGAAAGATATGAAGTAACTGCCTTCACGGCAACTCAAATACCAAATATCGAAGGAAGGAAGTATCCGGCTTGTCTCGCTGGAAAGCTTTACCCTGAGGGTATACCAATTTTTCCCGAAAATGATTTGCCCGGCCTGATAGCTAAAAGTGGTATTCAACAAGTAATATTTGCCTATAGCGACCTTTCTCATGAAGAAGTTATGCACAAGGCCTCTATTGTTTTAAGTGCCGGAGCGGATTTTCGTTTAATGGGGCCGGAAAATACGTGCATAAGATCATGTAAACCTGTGATTTCAGTTTGTGCAGCAAGAACCGGTGTAGGTAAAAGCCAAACCACCAGGAGAGTATGCCAGATATTGAAAAATATGGGTAAGAAGCTGGTTGCAATCAGGCATCCTATGCCTTATGGTGATTTGAGCAAGCAGATTTGTCAACGCTTCGTATCCTACGATGATTTGGATATCCATAAATGCACAATTGAGGAAAGAGAAGAATATGAGCCACATATCGACAATGGAATTATCGTGTATGCCGGAGTAGACTATGGGGTCATATTAAAAGAAGCTGAAAAGGAAGCTGACATAATAATATGGGATGGAGGTAATAACGACTTTTCATTTTATCGCTCAGATCTTACCATAACCTTGGTCGATCCTCTTAGGCCTGGCCATGAAACAAACTACCATCCCGGCGAAACAAATCTTAGAATGGCCGATGTAGTAGTCATAAACAAAATAGATTCAGCAAATGCCGCTGATATAAACACTGTAAGGGCAAATATAGAAAAGACAAACCCAAATGCGGTGGTAATTGAGGCTGCGTCACCCATTGATGTAGATGAACCACACAAAATACGAGATAAACGCGTCCTGGTGATTGAAGATGGGCCAACACTTACTCATGGCGGAATGAGCTTTGGCGCAGGATATGTCGCTGCCAAAAAATTTGGCGCAAAGGAAATTATTAGTGCAAAACCTTATGCCGTTGGAAGCATCCAAGAAACATATGAAAAATATCCACATCTTTCAACAATTTTGCCTGCAATGGGCTACGGCGAACAGCAAATAAAAGATCTGGAGGAAACTGTAAATAGAATTGATTGCGACACGGTTATATCTGGTACACCTATTGACATCACAAGGGTAATTAAAACGAATAAACCTATAATAAGAGTGAGATATAAGCTTCAGGAAATTGGAAGGCCAACACTTGAAGACGTATTGAAACGATTTGAATGATGGGCAGGCCGGAGGAAGTGACAAACCCCTTTTTTCTGCAGAAACACAAATACATTAAATTAACCAAGCTATAACTATCGATTCATAATGGAGTGTCTATCCTTTACTAATCATTTCAAATTACGGTCAGATTTTTAATAACTTTAGTAGTTCCGGGACATAAGAGTTCCGGGACATAAGAGTTTCCGGGACATAAGAAGGGTTGAGGTGGGGATACATACATATCCCTCTCAACCCTTTTTTATTCTGTAGTATACTTTATTACTTGGGATGATTTTCACGCCTTGTACCTAATTTACGCTCTGCGATATCATCGGATTAATACATCATGTCGGGGCTACCACCCGGCATTGGAGGTGTTTTCTCTTTTTCTGGGATATCTGCTACTACACCTTCTGTAGTCAGAACCATTGATGCGATACTTGCAGCATTTTGCAAGGAAGACCTCGTCACCTTTGTGGGGTCGACAATACCCTTCTTTATCATGTCTCCATATTCTGCTTGGAGGGCATCAAATCCCACGCCTTTTTCGTTCTTTTTCAGCTTCTCTACAACGATTGAGCCTTCAAATCCTGCATTTTCAGCAATCATCCTTACAGGCTCTTCAAGTGCCCGCCTAATTATATTAACACCGATTTCTTCATCGCCGTTTACATTCAATTTATCCAATGAAGTTATGGCATTTATAAATGCTGTTCCGCCGCCCGGAACAATTCCTTCCTCAACAGCAGCTCTTGTTGCAGAAAGAGCATCTTCAATGCGCAGCTTTCTTTCTTTTAGTTCAGTCTCGGTTGCCGCACCAACCTGAATTACAGCAACACCGCCAGCAAGTTTGGCTAGGCGCTCTTGAAGTTTTTCCCTGTCAAAGTCCGATGTTGTCTCTTCAATCTGAGCTTTGATTGAACCGATGCGTTTTTGGATATCTTCTTTTGAACCCATACCGTCTACTATAGTGGTGTTTTCTTTGTCGATTTTCACCTGGCGGGCCTGGCCGAGCATATCAACAGTGACAGTCTTTATATCTATACCGAGCTCTTCTGATATGACCTGTCCGCCGGTGAGAATGGCTATATCCTCCAACATTGCCTTTCTGCGATCGCCGAATCCAGGGGCCTTTACCGCTGCACATGTGAGTGTGCCGCGCAACTTATTGAGAACTAATGTTGCCAAGGCTTCACCTTCTACGTCTTCTGCGATGATCAGGAGCTTTTTACCCTGTTGAACTATTTTCTCAAGGACTGGCAGGAGATCCTGGACACTCGATATTTTCTTATCTGTTATGAGTATATATGGATCATCCAGAACTGCTTCCATCTTCTCTGTGTCCGTTGCCATATATGGAGATATGTAACCTCTGTCAAACTCCATTCCTTCTACTACCTCAAGTGTTGTCCCAATGCCCTTAGACTCCTCAACTGTTATGACACCATCTTTACCTACTTTTTCCATTGCCTCAGCGATTAGCTGGCCGATTTCTTCATCAGCTGCAGAAATAGAGGCAACCTGTGCAATGGCTTCTTTTGTCTCAACAGGTTTGCTGAAAGTCTTCAGCTCATCTACTACGACGTTGACTGCCTTCTCAATACCCTTTTTCAAGATAATGGGATTCGCCCCTGCAACAACGTTTTTCATGCCTTCATGTATTATGGCCTGGGCGAGCAGTGTTGCCGTGGTCGTCCCGTCTCCTGCTACATCCTGGGTCTTTGTTGCAACTTCTTTGACCAACTGAGCACCCATGTTTTCAAATGGGTCTTCAAGCTCGATCTCTCTTGCTATAGTCACACCATCATTTGTTATTGTGGGTGTGCCAAATTTTTTATCCAAGACAACATTACGACCCTTTGGACCCAAGGTTACCTTAACTGTATTTGAAAGCTTATCTATACCTTTGAGTAGTGATCTTCTGGCATCTTCATTAAACTTAATGTCTTTTGCCATTTTAAAATCCCTCCCTGACTGTTATTTATTGTATTATGGCAAGAACATCACTTTGCCTTAAAATGAGATATTCCTCATCGTCCATTTTAACTTCAGTGCCGGCGTATTTTGAGAATATTATTTTATCCCCCACATTCACTTCTAAGGGAACCTTTTTCCCGTCGATAATTTCTCCGCTTCCTACAGCAACAACTTCTCCCTTCTGGGGTTTTTCCTTAGCAGTATCAGGTAATACGATACCACCCTTCGTCTTTTCTTCTTTTTCCAGCACTTTGATTACAATTCGATCTCCTAAAGGTTTAATGTTCATTTATACCCCTCCTTTATTTGTTAGGTTGTTAGCACTCTCGGTCGGTGAGTGCTAATATCAAGTTATATAATAAACAAACATCCTTTCAAAATCAATTTCTGTCAATGTTGATTATTTGATAATATTATATAATTACTCTTTATTTTGCAATCATACTAGCTAATACTTGTATTTTCAACAGTTTGTTAGCTTTGTCATATATTAGCACTTGATACCTATAATAGTATTTTCCCATCTGTAACAAATTATTCAAACATTTTTAGTAGGGTATATTAAATTTTAAATGCTATCAGCCTCCACAATCAGTAACACGGCCTTTTAAAACTTCTATGGCGTGGGGAATAGCCGGAAGTATAACCTCAAGGTTTTTCCTGACGGCTTTAGGGCTGCCCGGAAGGTTTATGATTAATGTCTTTCCTCGAATACCAGCCGTGGCCCTGGATATCATGGCATGTGGAGTTTTTTCAAGACCTTTTTGTCTCATAGCTTCTGGTATACCCGGTACTTCTTTTTCTATTACTGAGGCAGTAGCCTCCGGGGTATTATCTCTTGGAGATAAACCCGTCCCTCCGGTGGTAAGGATTAAATCTATATCTTTTTGACACATATCCAATAGTGCCTCTTTTAGATCTTCAAGGTTATCTGAAACGACACGATAATCAATTATATTTGCGCCAATAGTTTTTACTGTTTCAGATATTACTTTACCGCTAAGATCCTCCCTCTCTCCCCGGGCTCCTCGATCGCTTGCTGTAATTATACCTATTGTAATCATGCCTTTATCACCTCAATACTGTTTCCTGGAAAAGCAAAACCGCTCATTACTGCCTTTATATAATCTCGAACAGTGGAATTCCCTGCTTTTCGCTCGCTCTTACAAACGGCTCTTATGTTTTCCATGGTAATTCCACCTCTTTAATAAATTCTCCGGTTTTGCCCCCACTCTTTTTCACAAGTTGTATGTTTTTAATAATCATACCTCTGTCAACTGACTTACACATGTCGTATATTGTAAGACATGCTACAGAAACAGCTGTCAGCGCTTCCATCTCCACACCCGTTTTCCCGGAAGTAGAAACGTGGGCTTCAACGCCTATTGTGTTTTGCTCTTCGTAAATCTCAAATTTTATATCTACACCTGTCAAAAAAATGTTGTGGCACATAGGTATAATATGTGAGGTTTGCTTTGCCGCCATTATTCCGGCGACTTGCGAGACGGCCAGCACATCACCTTTTTTCGCCCGCTGAGTTGTTATCATCTTAAGTGTATCGGCTTTCATCTGTACAAATCCCACTGCAACAGCTACCCGCTCGGTATCGGGTTTCGTCCCAACATCTACCATTCGAGCTCTTCCTTCATCATTAAAGTGTGTAAATTTCATACTCAGCCTCCTATCTGCCACATCATTCTTGTGTGTTCGGCCGTTTTATGTGAATTCATATGATGACAAACGGGTTTGCACATAAGTGCTTCTTTAAACAGCCTTTGAAGCTCTTTTTTACCCTTGTTTTCTCTTAAAGCATTTTTTATATCGATTTCAATATCTGATTCAAGACAGGGTTTTAACTTGCCATCAGCGGTTAACCGAACTCTATTACATGAGCTGCAAAAATGTTTGCTGATCGGTGTAATAAAACCAACGGCTCCTGCAGCCCCTCTTACTTTATAATATCGTGCCGGACCGGCACCAGCGCTTACATTTGTCTCCTCAAGCTCCAGGTCAATGTGTTGCTTTATCTCTTCTACAGAAACAAAACGCTCATCTAATACGCTTTCTCCTAGGGGCATTAGCTCAATAAACCTCACATAAACCGGGTAATCGCGAGTTAGATTGACAAAGTCTCCTATTTCATCATCGTTAAACCCGCGCATTACAACACAATTGACTTTGACAGGAGTGAGATCTGCTTTTATTGCAGAATCTATGCCTTCAAAGACGTCTGATAGCATGTCCCTGCGGGTAATCATTTTAAACCTTTCTGATCTCAAGCTGTCAAGGCTTATATTCACACGGTCGAGCCCGGCACTTTTTAAATCCCTCGCAATCGGCGAAAGCAGTGAGGCATTCGTTGTCATTGATAAATCACCTATGCCGCCAATTGATTTTACGTTGCTAATAAAATCGACTACTCCTTTTCTGACTAAGGGTTCCCCTCCGGTAATCCTTATTTTATTAATACCTAACGGCAGTACGGCTTTAACAAACTGGATAATTTCTTCAAGTCTTAGGATATCGCTATGGGATTTGTCTGGCACGCCTTCTTCCGGCATACAGTAAATACATCTGAAATTACACCTGTCGGTAATTGAAATTCGAAGATAATTGATGTCTCTGCCGATTGCATCTCTCATAAATAAGCTCCTCTCCGGATTAGTCGTTAATAATACCTAAACATGTATAACGCTGCCTGTCTTTGAGGTGTCATATCCGCCCAAAGATTCAACTCTTCTCTTGAAATCATCACTAACAGCTATTTTGAGCACTTTTTGGATAGAGTTTAGATTATAATATTCCTCCGGAATCACAAGGTCATAACGCTCGGAAGAAATGGGTATGAAATCCAGATCGAGTGCCTTTGCAGCGGCAAGTATACCTAAACCCACATCTGCGCTACCACCTGCAACTGCTGCAGCAACAGCCATATGAGTATACTCTTCACGGTTATAACCTCTTACTTCATCACTGCTTATCTCTAATTCTGACAACTTAAGGTCGAGCAGCAATCTTGTACCCGCACCTCTTTGACGGTTTACAAAAAGCACATCTTTCCGTTTTAAATCACTGATACCTTTGATCGCCTTCGGGTTCCCTTTGGCCACAATCAATCCTTGCCGTCTGTACACCAGATTTACGAGTACGACTTTTATTTCCGCAAGATACCTTTTAATATAAGGCACATTATATTCACCGGTTTCCGGGTCGAGCAGGTGCATTCCCGCCATATGCGCCTCCCCTCTTTTTAGTGACATTATACCTCCCATACTACCTACATGAGCTGATGAAAGATTCATTTCAGGATGGTGTTTTTTCACTTCATTCGCTAGTAAATCAAGGGTTACGTCATGGCTGCCTATTATAGTAACGGTATTATCTATATCCTGCTTAGATTTTAACAGTTCAACCCTGATTTTTTCTCCGGATTCAAATCCTTCTTTCATTGCAGGTACATTTACGATTCCGTCAGCCCTGACCATTGACATTATGACGCCTGCTCCCCTCGTAAGCGGTGAAGCAATTATCTTGTCCCCAATTTTACCCAGTTTTACCCTGATAAATTCTTCGGTACCTATTGATGAAACAACCCTGCGCGACAAAACTGCATCGACAAATTCGGCACTGGGCATCGGTATTCCCTGCATATTGAATAAAAGGGGTTTTATAAAAAGATTCATAGTAAGCGCAGCAGAAACCGGATACCCCGGTATACCTATAACCGGCTTGTCTTTTATTGCACCAAGTATTACCGGCTTTCCGGGCTTTATGGCGATGCCGTGAACAAAAAGTTCCCCTAATTCTTCTACTATCGAAGACGTGTAATCTTCCGACCCTGCCGAGGATCCGGCATTAATGACAACCACATCCGCTTTTGTGAGTGCTTCTTGTATAGTCGCCTTTATTTTTTCATAGTCATCTGCCACTTTTTCCATCACCAAGGGCTCTCCACCCCATTCACTTACATAACCAGAAAGCATTACAGAATTGTATTCTATTATATCACCTGGTTTTAAAATTTCACCAGGTGAAACGAGTTCTGTCCCAGTAGGAATTATTGCTACCTTAGGCTTCTTTCTGACAGCAATTTGCGTATGACCACCTGCGATCACAGCTCCCAGATCTTGAGGACGCAGGCAGTGGTTTTCAGGAACGATAAGCTCTGTTTCCACTATGTCTTCACCGATTCCCCTTACGTTTTGCCATGGAGAGTAAGACTTTATAATCTCAACTTTCCCATCTTCCGATGGGTGTATTTCCTCTATCATTATTACAGTATCAGTTCCGCTTGGCAAGGGGTCCCCGGTATCTATATAGTAAAAATCAGTCCCTTCTTTTAGGGTTACGGGATTCTTTTCATCGGCATCAAAGGTGACAGCAGATGAAACAGCTATACCGTCCATTGCCGCAGCATGGTAATGTGGTGAAGAAATTTTTGCATAAACAGGAGCTGCTGTAATGCGTCCTAAACACTGTACTGCATCGACTGTCTCTACATCAACGATCTTTAAAATTTTTTTTCTCTTTAAGTTCCCAAAAAATAGTTCTCTTGCCCGGTTTAATGGCGTGTTATCGAGATAAATGTTACGTTTTTTCATTGTATAACCTCTTTCTTTAAATGAAACTTCATTTCAGTTGGGGATTCAACCCCTACTGAAACACTGAACTTGGCCGTCCCTTGACACCCCCCTTTTACAAATGCGGGAGTCACAGGGCTGGTTAGCACTGTGTTAAAATAGTTCAACTACTACTTTATCACCTTTGGCAAAACCCTGCCTTTCGGAGGGAATATGAGCCAACCCGTCCGAGTCCACCATTGTAGATAAAAGGCCTGACTTACCTAAGACCGGTATGGCCCAAAGCTCTTCATTTCTTTTTTCGAGCTTCACACGAATAAAGTCCTGCCTGCCTGCAGCAGACGATATATTTCGAGAAATTCTGGCTAATATTTTAGTCCCACCGAAATCTTCCGGTCTACCTAAAAACAATGATATAAGCGGCCTTACTAAAAGCTCAAATATAATCATTGCGGATACTGGATGGCCCGGAAGCCCTATTACGGGTTTCGAATCAACTACTCCGATTACAGTAGGCTTTCCCGGCTTGACCGCGAGCCCGTGTGCGAGAACACCAGGTTTGCCCAAACTTTCAATCACACTCAGCGTGTGGTCTTTTGTTCCTACAGAGCTCCCTCCTGACAGCAACACAATATCACTTGTGTTAAGTGCCGTCTTGACCGCAGCCTGAAGTTCAGTAAAATCATCTTTTATTATTCCAATCGGTTTTGCGTCCGCACCCCATTTGTGAACAAGACCGCAAAGAGCATAAGTGTTAGTATCCCTAATCTCCCCCGGCGAAATTTCTTCAGCAGGGTCTTTTATCTCGTCACCCGTGGATATGACCGAAACTACGGGAGGCTTCACAACCCTTACACTGCTCCTGCCTATCCCTGCAATTGCCCCTAAGTCTTGAGGTCTAATGGTATGCCCCCTTTTTAATAAAATACTGCCTTTTTTTATATCATCTCCCTTAGAAACCACATTATCCTTAGGTGCAACCGGTCTTTCAATGCATAAGGTGTTATCGCCCAATAATTGTGTGTATTCAAGCATAGCGACGCTGTCAGAACCCTTCGGCAGCATACCGCCAGTAGGTATTTTAACGGCCTTGCCGTGTTCAACTACAACCTCTGTTCTTTTACCCATTTTTACTTCTCCCGCCAATGTTAAAATAGCTGGCAGTGTTTCTGATGCTCCAAAAGTGTCCGAAGCCTTAACTGCAAAACCGTCCACCGTAGACCTTGAAAAGCCCGGCACGTCTTCTGCTGATACTATATCCTCAGCTAACACCCTGTTGTAAGCTGCTAATAGGTCTACAAACTCGGATTCTCTTTCATAGTCTGTCAAATGTCGTTTAAGAATCAGTTTTGCCTGTTCTACGTCCAAAACATTAAAAAGGGCCAATTGTGTCTCCTCCGAATTATATTATGTAATTTATATACCATAGTCATGTTACCGGCTAAATTCTTTTACAGTAAATCGTCCATGTGATAAAAATCAAAGTTGAGGTATATTACCATAAACAAAGTTTAAATCAGTAATAACCACCTCTTTACATGAAACGTGATTTAGGATTTAATTATATCATAAAATGAACTTATTATTAATATAATAGTAACTTACTTAACAATATGGTAAAGAAGCCCAATTATATTATGCTATGAACCTGATTAAAAATTAACCGTTTTTTTTAAAAATCGCGTTTTCGGTAGTGACATTTCAGGCAAATTCGATTATAATATTATGTAATTTAAAATTAAGTCTTTCACAGTGGGAGTGTACCTAGGGTTCCGGCTGTGTGTAACATTAGCGTCTGGTCCGAGTGGTACAGCTAGTTTTTACTAGTACACCGTGAGTACAAAACACTCTAGCGGCAGGTCTCACTCTTTTTTTTAAGAGTCAGACCTGCTTTTATATCAGGGGGTGATTAAAGGAATCTGCCTATTATTATATATTTTAGAAAAAATGAAAAACGTTCCTGTCGGACAAAAAACATTTTTCAAAGGGAGGATTTTCATGTTTAAGTTTTCTAAAACATTAGCTATAATGTTAGTTGCAGTTTTATTTGTTTTTGCAGTAGCAGGCTGCGGCCAGCAGGGTGAAACCGAATCTGCCGGTTCAGATGATTCTTCTCAGGATACGAGCGGAGAAGTAATCAAGATCGGAAACGTAGGACCTTTAAGCGGAAATACCGCTACTTATGGGATTAGTACAAAAAACGGTGTGGAAGTTGCAATCGATGAATTTAACAATGCGGGCGGAATAGATGGCAAACAGATACAATTTTTAGCCGAAGATACACGAGGAGATCAGGCAGAAGCCGCAAACGCCGTAACGAAATTGATCGAGCAAGACAAGGTAACAGCTATAATCGGCGGGGTGCTCAGTTCAGAGACAATGACAGGTGGGCCGATTGCAAATGATGCTAAAATTGTAATGCTTTCACCATCTTCAACCGCTACAGGAGTGCCGGAAATAGGTGATTATATTTTCAGAAACTGCCTATCCGACGAGGTTCAGGCAATACAGCTTGCAGAATATGCGGTATCTGAACTGGGGCTAGGAAAATTTGCTATTATGTTCCACAACAACGACTATGGTCTCTCACTAAAAGATGCATTTGAAGCAAAGGCAAAAGAACTTGCCGAAGTAGTCGACATAGAAACTTACAACCAGGATGAAAGTGATTTTAGAACACAGCTAACGAAGATTAAGGGATATAATCCGGATGCCCTTTACATCGCTGGCTACTATACTGAGGCATCAAAAATTGCACAGCAGGCAAAGGATCAGGGTCTGGACGTTCAACTTCTAGGGGCAGATGGTTTCTATTCTCCCAAATTGTTGGAGTTGGGCGGTTCATCAGTAGAAGGCGCAATCTTTACCGCAGGATTTTTTGGTGATGACCCATCCGAAAATGTACAGAATTTCGTAAGTGCTTATAAGGAAAAATTTAATGAAGAGCCTGACATGTTTGCTGCACAGGCTTACGATGCAGCCAAAATCTTACTTAACGCATTGAAGAATACTGGCGGTCAGGGTGGAGAAGCTCTTCAGGAGGAAATGTTGAAAACCAAAGACTTTCCGGGTATCACGGGAACCACCTCCTTCACAGAAATCGGCGATGCCCTTAAGGATATAATCATACTGAAGGTAGATGGTGGTAAATTTACAAAAATAAGGTAATCGTTTAATGACTGCAGTCAATGGACTAACCGTCCATTGACTTTCCCTTTAGAAAGGAATGGGCACGATGTTTTTAGAACAAATAATTAACGGCATGACACTTGGTAGCACGTATTCACTTATTGCGCTAGGATATACCATGGTTTATGGTATCCTAGGGCTTATAAATTTTGCGCATAGTGAAATATACATGACAGGTGCTTTTTTGGGATTAATATTCGTCACAGTATACAAGTTGCCGTTCGCTGTTGCTCTGATCGGGAGCATGATCGGTTCTTGCCTACTAGGTGTTATTATAGAAAGAGCCGCTTATAAACCATTGAGAAAAGCCAACAGGATTGCTCCACTTATAAGTGCAATCGGTGTATCAATATTTTTGCAAAACTTGACTCTTATGCTGGCAGGACCCCAAGCCAGGGCTTTTCCTGCTAACATAGACATCTCTACAATTGAAGTGGGGACTGCATTCAGGTTATCTTCGCTTCAGCTTTTAATTCTTGTTACATCCATAGCACTCATGATAGGGCTTCATTTTTTGATACAGAAAACCAAAATAGGTATGGCAATGAGGGCAACAGCTCAAGATAAAGAGACCGCTCAACTTATGGGAATAAAAATTGATAAGGTAATATCCTTCACTTTTGCAATTGGTTCTGCTTTAGGCGGAGCTGCCGGTGTGCTTGTCGGGGTGTACTTCAACTCTGTTGATCCGATGATGGGGTTTTTCCCTGGGTTAAAGGGCTTTGTAGCTGCAGTGCTCGGAGGAATAGGCATTATCCCCGGTGCAATGCTCGGTGGATTGATACTCGGTTTGGTTGAAATGCTCGGAGCTGTATACATGTCTCAATACAAAGATGCAATAGCCTTTGCGGTTTTGATACTTATACTTTTATTAAAACCGACCGGCCTCCTGGGCCAAAAGGCCCAGGAGAAAGTGTAGGTGAACAGACTTGAACACATACTATCTTCAGATATTGACGGTTATTGGGATAAACTCGATATTGGCGATCGGTTTAAATCTGGTCTCAGGATATACGGGCCAGCTTTCACTTGGCCATGCTACATTTATGGGAATAGGAGCATATACTTCAACACTTCTCGTGCTTAACCTGAATTTACCTTTTTTGGTTTCTCTTTTGCTCGGCGCATGCGTTGCAGCGATTTTTGGATTAATAATCGGTATACCCACACTGAGGCTCAAAGGGGACTACCTCGCAATTGCAACACTGGGTTTCGGCGAGATAATGAAAAATATTTTCCTTAATCTAAAGATTACCGGGGGACCTATGGGGCTTAGGGGAATTCCTAAAGTAACCAACATATATACCGTTATCGTCATATTAATCCTGGTTATCTTTTCATTAAACAGGATAATGAGATCACGTATAGGCAAATCCTTTATTGCAATCCGCGAAGACGAGCTTGCAGCAGAAGCGATGGGTATTAATACAACAAAGTTCAAGATTTTGTCATTCACAATTGGTGCCTTTTATGCCGGAATAGCTGGTTGCCTTTTTGCTTTCTTGTTCCGTTATATAAACCCGACTAATTTTGGTTTTATGAAATCAATAGAAATCCTATGCATGGTTGTTTTGGGTGGTATGGGAAATACTTACGGGGCAATTTTAGGTGCCTTTATAATAACGGTTTTACCTGAGTTTTTAAGGTCTGTATCACCGGTAATATCTCAATACAGAATGGTGCTTTATGGGCTCCTTCTCGTAATAGTTATGATAGTCCGTCCTCAGGGTATTCTAGGTCAGGAAATCATGCCAGCCTTAAATATTTTTAGGCTAAAACCTGGCAATAAGGCACAGAAGGGGGGGCAGGAAGAATGACTCTACTAGAAGGAAAAGGTTTGTCAATGGAGTTCGGCGGCCTTTCAGCACTTGACCAGGTTGACTTCAACATAAAGGCTGGGGAAATCCTGAGTTTGATCGGCCCTAACGGTGCGGGTAAAACAACCCTCTTTAACCTTTTGACAGGGGTTTATCCTCCAACCAGAGGTGAAATACTTTTTAAGGAAAACAAAATAAAAAATAAAAAGCCTTATGAGATTACTAAAATGGGCATAGCCCGCACTTTTCAAAATATTAGGCTATTCAGCGAGATGAGCGTCCTCGATAATGTTATAATCGGGCAGCACTGCCGTACGAGAACAGGTGTGTTTGGGGCCATTCTCTGGTCTGATGCCGTAAAAAAAGAAGAAAAAAAGGTCAGAGACAGGGCAATGGAACTGTTAAATTTCGTAGGACTAGACAAGGTCTGTGACGAAAAAGCTAAAAACCTGCCTTACGGTGCTCAACGCCGCCTGGAAATGGCTAGGGCTTTGGCGACAGATCCAGAATTGATACTACTTGATGAACCGGCTGCAGGTATGAACCCCCAAGAGACAAATCAACTAATTAATCTCATCGATAAGCTGAATGATATGGGCAAAACGGTTCTACTAATAGAACATGATATGAAATTGGTCATGGGAATATCTGAGCGCATCATGGTGCTGGACTACGGAAAAAAAATAGCGGATGGTACCCCGGAAGAAGTTCGCTCAAATGAGTTGGTCATTAAAGCATACCTAGGGGACAATGCCACCAAGGGGGATAGATAGAATGCTGATTCTCGACAATGTTGTAGCACATTATGGCAATATAATGGCCTTAAAAGGCATTTCCCTTTCAATCAAACCCGGTGAAATAGTCACAGTAATAGGGGCAAATGGGGCAGGAAAGACGTCCACTTTAAAAGTCATATGTGGCTTGGTAAATACAACGTCAGGAAAAATTAGTTTTCAAGGTAAAGATATTACTAACAAGCCCACTGCGGACATAGTCGAAGCTGGAATAGCTATGGTTCCAGAAGGACGCAGGGTTTTCCCTAAAATGACTGTACAGGAAAATTTAAGGCTTGGGGCTTACTTGAACAAGAACAAACAGGAGATCACGCAAGACATGGAAAGGGTCTTTGAACTTTTTCCGCTCCTTAAAGACAGATTAAAACAGGTAGCAGGAACGCTTTCGGGTGGCGAGCAGCAAATGCTCGCTATAGGCAGGGCTCTAATGGCTCGCCCTAAATTATTACTCCTTGACGAACCTTCTATGGGTCTGGCTCCGAAAATCGTTGAAAACATATTCAATATCATTACTACTATTAACCAAGAGGGAACTACCATATTTCTTGTCGAACAAAACGCCCATATGGCTCTGTCAATCGCCAGTAAAGGATATGTAATAGAAACTGGAACAATCGTAATAGAGGATACCACATATAACCTTCTCAACAATGAAAAGGTAAGAAAGGCCTACCTGGGTGAATAAAAAGAGAGCTGGTAAATGCGAGCTCTCTTATTTTTTTACTGACAAATATCTTACAAATTTATTTACATGACAAGTATCCTGCAGAGCATTAATGGCTTGAATTTGTGCTTGCATTGAACTCCTTAGCGTCTGTTCTTTTAGCTATGAGTGGAAAGATTTCTGTTATTAATACCCCTAAAAATATGAGAAGAAATCCTAAGAGCGTCTTCGGTCTCAGCTTTTCACCCCAAAGTAGAATGGAAAATATTCCGGCAAAAACCGACTCTAAACACAAGATAACAGCTGCGCGGGTGGAAGTAGTGTATTTTTGAGCTGTATTTTGTACTGCAAAAGCACCTGCTGTGCATACAACTGCGGCATAAATAACTGCACCCCATACCCCAGGATCATAACTTTGCGGAATCGGCTCGGTAATTATGGCAGCTGCCAATGCTATTAAGCCGATAACCAAAACCTGGACTATGGCGATATTGATGGGGTTACCTTTTTTAACGCATCGCTCTGTAAAAACGATCTGCAAAGCGAAGCATACCGCACATATAACGGTTAATAAATCCCCAGGGTTAACCGTAATATTTTGACTTAAGGTAATTATTCCAATACCCACAAATGTTATCACTGCACCGACTAATTGGTGCCATCCTGGGAAAACCCTGCTTAAAAATAATACAACAAAAGGTACCATTACAACATAACTACTGGTAATAAACCCCGATTTTGAAGGTGTCGTGTAGGTAAGTCCCACCGTCTGTGTCAAAAATCCCAAAAATACGATCAGCCCTAAGACAATTCCCCCTTTTATATCTTCCTTGGATATTGTTTTGAGCTGCTTGTGAAATATTAGTATCAGCAGCAGTGCACCCAATAAAAACCTAAGACCAAGATACATATATGGTGTGATATCTGTTAAAGCATCTTTCGTAAAAACAAAGTTTAAGCCCCAATTTAAGGTAACCAAAAGCAATGCTCCATCTGCTAAAAGACTTTTGTTCAATTTTCTTCCCCCAGTTTGTGCAACTTCTTCAGTTTGTCTAACTTCTCGCCCCAATGTACGAATTTTATATTAACCGCAGTTATTTTGTCAATACAGTATTATTTACTGCGTTATTTCAAACATATTGTTCTAATGTGGAATTTAGCGTTGGGATAAATATTTTGACATCACCTCACGTGCTATCGGGCCGGCGTTGGCCCCTCCTGAGCCGACATTTTCAACGATCACTGCAATGGCAATCGCAGGCTCTTCCGCTGGTGCAAATCCCACAAACCATGCATGAGCTTTACCGTGAGGGTTTTCCGCACTACCAGTCTTTCCCGCAACTGTAACGCCATTAATTCTAGCAGGCTTTCCAGTGCCGTTAGTAATCACATCAACCATGTACCACTTTATCTTTTCAGCAATAGAATGATCTAAAACACGGCCGGATTCTTTAGAAGGCTGAAATATCTTTTCGTTGCCGATAGGCGATACTATCTTGTTAACAATGTATGGTTTTAATTGCATTCCTTGATTTGCAACAATCGCAGCAACACGAGCCATTTGTAAAGGTGTTGCCAGAATCTTACCTTGACCTATGGAGTCTTCTGCAACTTCAACTTCTCCGCCTAACAATGGCGGTTCGGGAAATTTACTTATTGCTATAGGAAGATCTGTCCTGATTGGACTGTTGAATCCAAATGATTCAGCCATTTTATAAATATTTTCCCGGCCCGCATCCTGTCCAATCTGAATAAAAACCGAATTGCTGGAAAGGCTGAAAGCCTTTGATATATCATAGTCTCCCGGCTCAAGACCTTCGTAGTCCCGAATTATACTTCCCTTTACCTTTACATATCCGGGAGTATAATATACCTTGTCTTCTATTTCAGGAACATTTGCAAGGGCAGCCGCAAGTGTTATTATCTTAAAACTAGAGCCAGGAGGATAAAGACCCTGAGTTGCCCTGTTTATCAGCGGCTTTTCAGGATCATTGACAACAGAATCCCATTTTTGGGATAATTGAGATGAATCAAACCCGGGAGAACTCACTAAAGCCAGTATTGCCCCTGTTTTTGGATCAACGGCTGCAAGGGCACCCCTCTTTCCTCCAAACAACTTGTATCCTAACTCCTGCAGCTCCCAATCGATTGTTAGGTAAACGTCATTTCCTCGGTCTGATACACCTAAAATCTGCTGTCTTAAAAGGGTCATTGGATCCTTTTGAGATAATCCAAGCAGCTCAGAATTTAACAAATTCTCCAGGCCTGCCCTACCTAATCTCCTATCATTATAACCTATCAACGGCCCGGCAGCATCCTTGCCCATATAAAATCTTTTCTTTTCTCCGCCTTCAATCTCGGTCTTTGCCAAAGGTCTTCCCTTTGCATCATATATGGTTCCTCTAGTAACCTTTTCCTCTTGCTCCCACAATCTTCTGTTATATGAGCTCTGAACAAGCCGATCCCTCTCATATACCATAAAATAGGTCAGATATACTATAAGAGAGGTAAACAGAATGCAAAACAATACAAATACAAGTTTAATGTTTCTATCGAGCCTGTTCATCTTCTCCATCTCCAATTGACATAATACATATACCGTTTAATATCCCAAGGGATACAAAGCTCATTACCATAGAGCTACCGCCATAACTCATAAATGGAAGAGTCACTCCTGTCACAGGTATTAGTTTTATAACACCACCGATAATCGTGAATATCTGGAATCCAAACATTGTGGTTATTGCGAGTGCAATGAGCTTTAATTGGTTACGGGAAGCAGCAAGTGAAACCCTGATACCTCTATACACAAGTAAAAAATAAGTAACTATAATTGCACTTGCCCCCAGAAAGCCGAACTCCTCAGAAAAAGCCGAAAAAATAAAATCAGTTGCTACGGCAGGGATGTATTCAGGATATCCCAATCCAAGGCCGGTCCCAAAATAGCCTCCTTGAGCCATAGCAAGCAGTGACTGCACTATCTGGTATCCTTTGCCCGGAACGTCCTGCCATGGATTTAACCATGCCTCAACCCTTACCCTCACATGAGGAAAGAGCCAGTAACCAATTAAGCTAGCGGCAATAAGGAGGACACCCCATATTGCAGTAAAGTCATACCGAGAGGTAGAAACGAATAAAATAACAAGCGCCGTTAAAAAAAATAGTAAGGCACCCCCAAGGTCTTTCGCCAAAACCATCAGGCCAGTCGTAGTGATCACTTGTATTGAAAAAAATAGGAAATTATTTACATGCCCGTCTTTTAAACTGCCTCCTAGAAAAAGCCCAAATAAAATCTTTGCAAGTTCTGATGGTTGAAATGTAAAACCGAAAAGTTGAATCCAATTTTTAGAACCACCTCTTTCAACCCCGAAGATTATGGGCAGTGCGAGTAGAACCAAAGTAACTGTATAATAATATACCGGATCTATTTTTAAATTAATCCAGTATCTGGTCGCAAGTGTACTCAAAATAAATAATATGACACCTATGCCAAACCATGATATCTGTTTTAAATAAAGGTCCGGGTTTATTCTGTACAACATTACGAGCCCCAACCCTGAGATAAAGCAAGATAAAATGATAAATGATGAGTCCTGACCGCTGAAAACGGCACTAGTCAAAAAAAATCCAACAAACATTATCAAAATAAAAGCGAGGGTCCCATACAACACAACAGGTGAAAAATGACCGTCTCTAAGTGAAAGAAGTAAAAAACCTATAATACATATGAGTGCCACAATGCTTATTGTTTTGTTATATATCTCCTGCATCCTGTAGTCCACCGGTCTCCCTCCTCAAAAATAATAGCTTGCTGCTCCCGATTACTACCTCATCTTCGTCTTTTAGGACCATTGGTTTTTTTATTTTCTTGCCGTTTACAAATGTCCCGTTTTTGCTATGCAAATCCTGGATCAGCATCCTGCTTCCCTTTTTATAAATAAGGGCATGCTTACTTGAGAGATAAGGGTCATTGAGCACTATATCAGAATCTTGTGCCCTTCCGATTGTATTCATTTTATATAATGTGTACTCTATACCATCATCATCGAGCAATAAATATCCTGAATCCCGATGTTCCTCTTTTCCCTTCATTAAGTCTACTATCATAACTTTTAAAAAATTATACATAAAATAATAAATCAGGCCTATGAATATATAGCGGGCAATATGAGCAAAAAGCTCGAACACAAATACCACCTCATGATATATTATATCACTAAAAAAAAATTGGTAAACGAATTCCAGTTGCCCCCTAAAACTTACAGTATAAAAACAAAAAAATTTTTCATTATAAAAATTAAGGAGGGAAAAAAATGAGGAAATTTTTGGTTATTTTAATGATGTTGACTGTATTATTAATCATTATTGGAGGCTGCTCTGTGAGTAGAAAACCGGCACCTTCACCAATGACCCCTGATCGATCACCTGCTCCTGCTCAAGACACAACCCCTAGAGCCCACACAATAGCAACAAAGCTAGCTAATGCTGCAGAAAGAGTAGATGGGGTCAAATCTGCTTCAGTAGTCGTTTCAGGTTCAACTGCCTTAGTAGGACTTGAGATCGAACCAGATGTCGAAACTAATAAGACAGATGAGATAAAACAAAAAGTAGCCGAGAGGGTCAAAAGAGCTGATAGCATAATAATGGCAGCAAGTGTCACGACAGATCCCAACCTCATAACAAGGTTGAGGAAAATAGCTGAAGGAATAAAAGCCGGAAAACCTATTTCCAGTTTTTCAAATGAATTGGCAGAAATCACCCGTCGTATGGAACCAAGAGCAAAGTGAATATGGCAAAATCCTGCGGAAGTTTCTGTTACCGCAGGATTTTTATTGTGAAACAACAAGTTTCCCTGGACGCAACAGCAGTCTTCGATTGCGTTGCCGGGTGGGGATCTTTTTAATTGCCATTATTTCAGAAGGGATTGTATTCGGCTCATCAAAAGTTTGTTCATGAACTTTGGATTGAAAAACACTTTGTTAATCTTGTAATGGCTGACTTTGTTTATAAGTCTGTCCATTTCATCAAAATTTTTCTTTGCCCAGACTTGAGCTAGCAAGTTTTCAAATTGTAACCTTTCTTTTAATAACCCGCGAAGGTTTTTATCATATGTTTGAACACCTTCTTTTAAAGCTCGAGCAGCATAAATTCCACTTATAGCAGCCATGTCAATGCCGCCCCCGTGCAGAGGTGATGTAAGGCCTGCGGCATCTCCTGCCAACAATATATTGTCGTATACAAGTTTGTCCGGCATCCTAGTCGGACATATTCCACCAAATGTTTTTATAATGTCGATACTTTCTCTGTCAATGCCTTCTCTCCTCAAGGCATATTCAAGCAGTCCCCAAAGGCTTATTCGGCTTGATGGATTAAAATTCCCAACACCGATGTTTGCTGTATGTCTTCCGTCATCATCAACACCTTTGGGAAAAACCCAATAATACCCCCACAATTCAGGAATCAACCCAGCCTTCAGGTTTTTACCCAAATAACTAAAATCCCCTTTTGCCACGTACTGTACAGTTTTTGCGGAATTTTCTCTGTAAAATTCTGAAAACCCGTATAAACGGGAGGTGACAGAAGGAGCTCCACTTGCATCAATGATATAGTCATAACGTTTTTGAGCGTCCTTCAATTCACATGGACTAATACTCGTATTTTCCTCAATTTTCACACCTTTCTGTCTTGCGGTTTTTGCAAGTTCTCTCTGCCATGTTTGTCTATCTATCATCCAGAGATACAATCGCCTTGCATCAAAATAATATGTGGATTTCGCCCTGATGATTATTTTATCAACCTTAAACCTAACCCCTGCTTTTGGCTTGCCAAGAAGCTTCATAACATCAAAAAAACCTTCTGCACATCTGATATCTCCACCTATTTTATCTCTTTCCAATAGGGTTGTGTTAAATCCGCTGCCTGCTGACTTAATCGATGCATAGAGCCCCGCAGGCCCTCCACCCACAACAAGAACCCTTGCCATAAAGTCTCCCTCCGGTTTTAACAGTTATTTTAACCATTTATCAATATTTTGTCTCGTTTTATACATACCTTCGAAAAGGTCTCCCATTTTGCCAACCCTTTCCAATACATTCTTCATGTTAAACATGTCGGGCACAAGCCCTGATGTTAATTCATTCCATGTGATAGGACACGATACAGGAGCACCCGGCCTCGGTCTGGGGCTATAAGGGGCAATTATTGTCTTCCCTTCTACATTTTGAAGATAATCCAGATACACTTTTCCTTCCCGTTTTCGTATATCCCTTTCCAATGTGGCTATTTTGGGAAAGGTTTTTTCAAGAACTGTGCAGAACAAGTATGCAAAAGATCTGGTCTGTTCATAAGTATACTTTTTCTCGACAACTGGCACGTATACCTGCAATCCCGTGGCTCCGGATGTTTTGGGAAAGCTCACTAGCCCTTCAATCTTTAAAATTTCGTTCAGGGCAAGGGCAATTTTCGTCGCATCTTGAAATCCCGTATTTTCCATAGGATCAAAATCAAACACAATAAAGTCAGGATGCCCTGTTGCATCCTTTCTTGAGAGCCATGGATGAATTTCTATACTTGCTTGATTTGCAGCCCACAACAGACTCTGCACATCGTCAATTAAAGCATATCTGGTTATATTACCATCTCCTGACTCTATTTGCACAACCTTCAGCCATGAAGGGGCATAGTCAGGAACGTTCTTTTGGTAAAATGACTTACCATAGATTCCATCTGGGTACCTGGTAAAAACAATCGGCCTGTCCTTGAGATATGGCAGCATATATGGTGATATGCGTCCAAAATAATCAATAAAATCCGCTTTTGTGATACCATCATCAGGCCAGAGTACTTTTGTCAAATTTGTAAGTTTAAGTCCCTTTTCGTCTATTACAATGTTCTGCATTTAACATACCTCTAATATAAAATATTTGTCAAGAATACCAGAAATCCTCCTTAGATACAACATGGAAAGTTTTAAAAAGTTGAATCACCTATTTTTTATTCAAAAAGGGGGAAAATAAATCCGGGTGATATTTATGTTAAGCCTCTTTGAACCTTTTTATCCAATGGAACCAAAAACTTATCCGAGACCGTTTGACGACAAAAACTATGGATTTCAAATCAAATGGGACGGAACGAGAATTCTGGCCCACATAAAACATGGGAAATGTGAGTTGTTCAACAGGAAAAAAAATGCACGGTCAAAGCAATACCCTGAAATATGTGACGCACTTTCAGGCATGTTCTCCAAAAATGAAATCATATTGGATGGTGAAATTATTAATTTAAAGGACGGCAAGCCGAACTTTCAACAATTGATGCGCAGAGACAGGGCAAGTGACAAAATGACGATAGAATACCTTATGAGGTTGATCCCGGTAACATATATAGTGTTTGACATAATCTTATTAGACGACAGGATTCTTGTAGACCACCCTTTCCAAGGGCGGGATCACTTATTGAAATCTACCATAAATCCTTGCGACCCCGTTGTCGTAACGGACACCTTTATTGAAAAAGGAACATCACTATATTCATTGATAATTGAAAAAGGTCTCGAAGGAATGGTCGCAAAAAAACTCGACAGTTTGTATGAAATAGGTAAAAAGAGCGGCTCCTGGCTCAAGGTTAAAAACAGGCGACAAATCTCGTGTTCAATCGGCGGCTTTCTGGCTGATGATACCCAAATCAAATCCCTGCTGCTGGGAATCAAGGAAAATAATGAACTCTTTTATATCGGCAATGCAGCCACCGGAATGACTAATGAACAGGCAAAAACTTTGTTCAACTGTCTTTGCACACTAGTTACCGACTCATGCCCTTTTATAAATCCTCCAAAACAGAATAAAACAAATACCTTGCGATGGGTACAACCGGTCTATGGGGTGAGGGTTGAGTACACCGATTTTACGGATGAAGGCCTTTTACGGCATCCTGTAATAAAAAAAATCATGCCTTTTGATAAGATAAAGTGATCATACTGTAGCCTTTTTTTTGTTTCTGCCCTTTTTGTCCTGTTTGTTTGCCTGTTTGTTTGCCTCTTTCTTTTTTTCTTTTTCCGCAAGATCCAAACTTGCCTTTAGGGCCTCCATCAGGTCTACAACTTTTTCGTCGCGGACAACTGCCGTCTTTACTTCATTTCCTTCGACTTTTGCATTTATAATGTCGAGCATGGCTTTTCTGTAATCATCAGTATATTTTTCAGGTTCAAAATTAGTAGAAAGAGAGCTTATGAGCTGCACAGCCATTTTTAGTTCGTTATCGTGCAATTTCACATCTGACTTTATTGATATTTCTTTAGAATTCCTGACTTCATCCGGGTAGAACATGGTCTCCATAACTATATGAGCACTTCCATAAGGTCTCAATACGGCAAGGCTTTGCTTCGATCTTATTGCAACTTTGGCAACTGCAATTTTACCCCCTTCCACCATGGCTTTCCTGAGGAGCACATAGGCCTTATGGCCTGTTTCTTCAGGACCTAAATAATATGAGCGGTCATAATATATAGGATCTATTTCGATTAGATCCACGAAATCGATTATATCTATTGACCGTGTTGATTCATCAGGAAGTCCTTCCAAGTCTTTTTCTTCAATTATTACGTATTTTCCTTTTTCGTACTCATATCCTCTGGCGATCTCCTCTTGTTCCACCTTACGGTTGCAGTTTGGGCACATCTTTTCATACCTAATGGGAGTCCCACATTCTCTGTGAATCTGTCGGAAGTTGAGACTTTTTTTATCGGTAGCAGCAAACATTTTCACCGGAACGTTTACAAGACCGAAACTTATTGATCCTCGCCACATCGCTCTCATTGTAAAATCACACTCCCTTTAAGTTTAATATTCCATTTTGCATATTGTTTAAAACATGGATTTTATGTGGAACTATTTCCAATAAATTATCAACATAAGCGTAATTATTCGGGAAAGAATATTAACACCTGCCGGTGGTTAGCGAGGTACACTTATTTAATTGTATCGATAGTTAACCATCTGCAGGCCAAGCCAAACAGAAAAAGAATTACTTAAGAGATTGAGAGCAAGGAGAAAACTAGCACTTGTATAAGCCAGTTTTCTCCTTGCTCTTAGAGTTAATAAAAATGAAATGTAATTAAAAGACTAGGGATATATAGTTTGTAATTTTTAGATGGTATTCACACAGTCTGCCGTTTTTTTTATACCCGAGAACCGTTACCTCCCTTGGCCTGGCTTTAGTTTGTTTTTGTCTTGACAAATATTCCGGACTTAGTATCATATAAATATGCCTCAGTATGTTCATTTAAGTAAACTCAATAAAAATTTAAATAAACGAGGTGGATTAAATGTTCGACAACAAACCTAGTGTCGGGATAATAATGGGAAGCGATTCGGATCTTCCGGTAATGAAAGGTGCTGCAGAAGTATTCGAACAGTTTCATATCAACTATGAGATAACAATCATTTCGGCACACAGAACGCCGGAAAAGCTGTTTAAATACGTAAAAGAAGCTGAAAACAGAGGAATTGAAGTGGTCATAGCAGGTGCTGGCGGTGCAGCACACCTCCCGGGTGTAATTGCTTCTCTATGCCCTTTGCCGGTTATTGGTGTTCCCGTTAAAACCTCAAGCCTTAACGGCATAGACTCTCTATTATCCATAGTTCAGATGCCTACAGGTGTTCCGGTTGCAACTGTAGCAATTGACAACTCAAAAAATGCAGCCTTGCTAGCTGCTCAAATATTGGGAATTAAGTACCCTGAGATTAGGGAACTGGTAAAGAACTACAAAAAAGAAATGGAACGAAAAGTGGAGGCAAAGGCAGAAAGACTGAAATCTCTGGGTTATGACAAATACTTAAATAACTGAGATCCTTTCTTTAACAATAAATAGGGAGGAAATGTTTTGTGATTACCTTTTTCGTGGACTTTGACGGCACTATTACAAAGCAGGATACCTGTAATGCCATGGCAAAAGAATTTTCTAGAGGGAATTGGGAAGCCTTAGATGAGATGTGGAAAGAAAGGACTATATCCACAGAGGAGTGTGCACGCCGAACTTTTAAAATGTTTGATGCTGATGAGGAGGCCGTAAAACATTTTTTAAATGACAACATACAACTAGACGACAACTTTATACCATTTTTAAATCTATGCAGAGAAAACGGCTACAATTTGTATGTGGTGAGCGACGGTTACGATTTTAACATAAATACAATCTTTGATAAGTACGATATAAAAAATGTCCCGTTTTATTCGAATTCACTCATAATAAAGGGGAAATGTTTTGACATAAACTGCCCTTATACATCGGCATCATGCAAATTGTGCGGTGTATGCAAAACCGAAATAATACGCAAGCTAAAACCGGAAAGTGGAATATCCGTATACATAGGTGACGGACATTCTGATAGATGCCCGGCTGAGAAATGTGATATAACATTTGCAAAAAATGAGTTGCTTCAATATTGTAGAGAAAATCATAT
The DNA here is from genome assembly GCA_050949725.1 of Tepidanaerobacteraceae bacterium. Taxonomy (GTDB): domain Bacteria; phylum Bacillota; class Thermosediminibacteria; order Thermosediminibacterales; family Tepidanaerobacteraceae; genus JBMNGH01. The sequence continues at coordinate 60,809 of JBMNGH010000001.1, read as the reverse complement.
TCCGGCAAAGCCGTTTACAGATTTTCGGGATATTATCGATTGGGTAAACTCGGTAAATCTAAAATAATTTCAGCAGGAGGTTAAGAACGAATGAGTTAATAAAATTCGCAGTCCCCTATTCGTCAAGGCAGGCAAACCCCTACAATAGTGCATCCTTATTCCTACATATTTTTTTACAAGCTAAAGTCAAGAGAATATTACGAAGCGGCGTGGTTATCAATCGTCTTCCACTTATTGCACCTGTCGCCCCAACGTGCTATCACTTTGCCTTCCATTTTTATATTGACAACTTCACAGTGATTAGGACAGCCGTTGCACTCAAAGCTATCAGCGGTATAATTCACTTCAGAAATGCCAAAACCTTTGAACTTGGTGTGCTCGATTTGGGTATCTCTTGCCAGCAGCGCCGCTCCAATTGCCCCCATTACATCATAATGCTTGGGCACATATATCTCCTGCTTGAGTTCTTGCTCAAATGCTGCTTTCATGCCGGCATTTGCGGCAACCCCTCCCTGGAAAACTACTACAGGTCTGATATCCTTGCCCTTGCCCACATTGTTCAAGTAATTCCTGACCAATGCTTCACAAAGACCTCGGATGATGTCTTCGGTCTTATAACCGAGCTGCTGTTTATGTATCATATCAGACTCAGCAAAAACAGCACACCTGCCCGCAATTCTGACCGGATTTTTAGAACTTAGGGCATAGTTGCCGAAATCTTCAATACGAATGTCCAACCTGTTGGCCTGCTGGTCTAAAAAAGAACCTGTCCCTGCAGCACAGACGGTATTCATGGCAAAGTCCGTAACCACACCGTCCCGCAATATAATAATCTTGGAGTCCTGACCACCTATTTCTATAACCGTTTGGACATTAGGTACTTCTCTTAAAGCTGCCACCGCATGGGCCGTTATCTCGTTTTTGACCACATCGGCGCCGATTATTACAGATGCCAGATATCTGCCGCTGCCGGTAGTGCCCACTCCTTTTATATCCCATTTTTTCTTAGTTCTAAAAGACAGCATTTTTGAACCTTCCTGTATTGCCTTTATGGGATTGCCCTGTGTCCGTATATATATATTTTCATGAAGATTACCCTTCTTATCAATTATAACCAGGTTTGTACTAACAGACCCGACATCCAGCCCTAAATAGTATCCCATTTCAAGCCATCTCCTTCAGCAGTTTCGTTTGTTTGTAAAGTGCTTTTGATTTAGCCCTTTTTGCAGCGAGCAGGTCTACAAATGCCTCTATTCGGGTTCTCAGACCCTCCTTGCCGGTTTGTTCGTCAAGCGAAATAGTCAGAAAACCAATGCCATGCTCACTACAAACCTTAGGCAATATGCTTTTTGCAACAATCTCGGGTATGCACGTAAAAGGAGACAATTGAATTACCCCATCAAAACCCCTCTTTGCAAATAATATAGAATTTCCCACAGATTCACGACCGTGTCCCCCACACATTTCTTTAAAATAAGGTGATGCAATCTTTTTGACATTCCTCTCGCCTGCCATATGGAATAGGTCCATGAGTGCGTTTGATATGGTATAACCGGAGAGAAACATTGATCGTTCAACATATACACCAAGTTCCCCTAACATCTCCTCAATCTCAAGGTTTGAGGATGGCTCCAAGAGCACGTATATCTCACCTACGATACCGATTTTTATGGGGTCATAATCCTTTTTATCTATTTTAGCGTACAATATGTCGATCTCCCTGTCTATTTCTAAAAGCTCCCTGTAAGTTTTCGCTTTTTCCACCAATCTGACACACTTTCTATACGTTTTTGTTGCCTCACCTTTATTGACCTCAACAGGTCTCACTTTATGCGACAACCTTTCGGCTTTGTCCAAAAGTACCAGCTGTTTCCATACAACTCTGATTATATTAACAAAATCCCATAAACTAAGCTTTGCGTTTATGAGCTTTCTTATGCTATTTATTAATTCCTTGAGATGCCTTCCCGGGGGCTCAAGTGTAATCATCTCAAAATCATAACCGATGCTCTTTAAAATTTTTTCCTGCAGCGTTGTATAAAGCCCAGCCCTGCAAGGTCCGACCCCACCGCTGGAAACAAGCGTGTCCGCACCCGCTTCAAGTGCCTGAACATAAGTACCCAAGACGATTTTGAAAGGGTAACATGCAAATTCCGGTGCATATTTGGTTCCAAAACTTATGGTCTCAGCAGTCGGTCGCGGTGGCGTAATAACCTCGTTGCCAAACGCCTTCAAAAGTTTTGCAAACGGTATGTATGAAGTGCCCATATATGGAAAAGAAACCCTTCTCATGCCAGAGCCGCCTCTTTCCTTGATATTTTAATCCTTAACATATCTACAAATGCTTCAAGCCTGGTATTTAAACCTTCTTGACCTGTGTGTTCATCAATTGTTATAGTAAGGTAAGGTATGTTTCGGTTTTTGGCTTCCAGTTCCATTATTTTATCGACTATAAAGTCCGGCCCGCAACCAAAAGCGGTCACATGAATTATCCCATCTACTGAGTTGTTATCAAGAAAATGATAGGCGGTCCTCAAAATGTTGTTACTAAAGGTCCAAAACAGTGTCTTTTTTAGCTTTTTCGCCTGCTTTTGTTTTTCCCTATTTGGTATCATTTCGGGCGTAAATACGTACACGCCCATATTAACAAGTTTTGTGATTAGGTCAAGGCTGAGATACGGATCGTATATTATGTATGGATAGCCGACCACAGCTAGTTTTATATCTGTGTTTTTTCGCTGGCCAACTATACCTAAGGGAGGAATACCCCCCTGCAAAAATTGATATATATGGTTTTTAAAGCTTGACATTGCTTTAAGATATGCTTTGTAAGCCCTGAAAAATCCTACTTTAAAGTGTTTTGCAACATTCAAGCATAACAAAAACAACCTAAATTTGCTGTTTCTTATATCGACCCTTAATTCAAACATGTTTTTAAAATTTGGAACACAACAAGACAACATATCTGGAAGCCCAAGGAATTTAGGGCAAAATGTTGCTTCACGATCAATGCTTACAATCCTGGGAACAAAAACGTAATCGACCCGTCCAATTAAATCTTTCACATGACCATGAAACAGTTTTATCGGAGCACATGCATCTGTAATGGCGTCATGTACTCCTTCGTTTACAATTTGCTTTGTTGTCTGGCCTGATACTATTACTTCTAAACCTATTTTTTCAAAGAACGTCTTAATAAAAGGGTAATACGCATAATACGCAAGTGCTCTTGGAATTCCAATTTTCATGTTCGGTCTCTCCATTGGTGTAATATACTCCCCCTTAAAAAGGAAGTCCTATCAACATTTTATCATATAATGTAAAAATAAAAAGCCCCTAAAAAGGGGCTTTTTATTACTACTTCACATCTATTGTTAGTTTAGTTTAAGTTTTGACGATTTCTTTCATGTTACTATCGCAATACTTTTTCCAAGGATTCTTGTTTTAAAAATTGGTCAAAATATAGCTCAACGGTATCGTATTTTGGTTTTTGCCTAAAAGCTAATGACCTGCCATCTTTATGAATAAAAAGCTTTGCTTTTTTGTCAGGAGTTGCAAATTGTTTTGAGTACAGTACAGGCTCGCCTAAATTATTATCTATTGTATTCGGCCAGTACATCTCTTGTTTATAGGCAGAAAATCCTTTGTACTCAGGGATTTCTCTGGAGATCTGTTCCCATACTTCATCCAATGACCCGTATCTGACACCTAAACGGCCGAGTAATTTAGAAATAAGTTCAAAATTAGACACACCTGTCAAAGGCTTTAATGCTGGCAATACTCTCTGTATCTTTCTGTCAGACCTGGTAAAAGTCCCGTCGGTTTCAGCAGAGCTAACTAACGGAAAGACCACATGTGCATTTTGGCTCGTTTTTGTCCTAAACATATCGAAAACCGCTATAAAATCTAAGTTGTGCAAATCATCCTGCACCTCTGCATTGACCGCAACCGGGTCTTCGCCGACAATGACAGCGGCCTTTATTTGACCCTGTTTGATCAAACTCAATATTTCACAACCGCTTTTTTGAATGCCCATGTCCCAAGCACCTTGGCTGTTGTTTTTGCTCTTAAGAATTATGATACCGGTCCGAGGCTTTCCTATTTTACCGGTAATCACACACATATCTGCGAGTAATTGTATGGCTTCAGGTGTGACTGTGTTTTCATCCACAACGATCATTGCCTTTTTAGATTCGCCGTATAGCTTCGCAACATTGGCTGCATCAGCAGACACTTCAATGTGCTCAACAGATTTTTTCAGTTCCTCGAGGCCGTCTGCATTCTTTGCGGCATGTTGATCATCCACATAACCCATATCAAACAAGGCTTTGATTACCTCTTTGAAAAATTGAAGGTCATTTGCCGGGCTGACAGCTTGTGAGGCCCATTGCCTCGACCTGGTCTTTTCATGTGAGATTGATACAAGCCTTCTGCCTTCTTCAACAGCACGCTTTAATTTGATGCCCATTACTGGGTGTTCTTCAGCTACCCTGCCGATCTCTAAAATGACATCCGTCCTGTATAGCTCATCGTAACTGTTTGTAGAAGCTTCGTAGCCTAATACGTTGCTGACCACTGGTGCAGAATCGAGTGTGAAAGAGCCTAGATGACTTGTTTCGATTTGCTCTCCAAGCTTACGAAGCATAAAGCTTTCCTCGTTGCTCAATCTGGGTGAGGCAATAATTGCAGTGCTGCCCTTTCTATATTTGGAAGCAACCGATTGCAGCTTTTTGACTGTATACATAATCGCATCGTCCCATGAAGACTCGCAAAGCTCGCCATTTATCCTAACGAGCGGCTTTTGGATGCGATTTACATCATTCACGTGATTTAAACCAAATTTACCGCGCACACACAGCAACCCTTCCTCGACCTTTTTGTCGGGAATCGTTCTAAATACTAAATCGCCTTTGCTTTCAACTATTGTATTACACCCTACACCACAGAAAGAACAAACCGTATGGGTGCTCTCAAGTTCTACCGGTAGGGGTTTTGAAACCGCTGTTTTTTCAATACACGCACCGGTAGGACACACATCAACACACAAACCACAGGAGATGCAGGAAGACTCCTTTAGAGGAAATGCAAATTCGGGTTTAACGATTGTCTCAAATCCTCTATCAACAAGACCCAGGGCCGAAACACCCATGATTTCATCACATGCCCTCACACAAAGACCGCATAAAACGCATTTATCTGGGTTCCGTTCAATGAACGGGTGGTCTTCCTCATCGTACCTCTTGTGTTTTTCACCCTTGAGCCGGTCTTGCTGTATACCGTATTTGTTGATATACTTGTACAGTTTACATTCAAAATAGTCCATACAGCCACACTCAAGGCATCTTAAAGCTTCGCGTTTTGCCTCTTCTTCGGTATATGCTGAAGCTATTTCACGGAAATTATCTTTTCTTTGGCACGGTTCAATGTTCCTAATAACTACTCTGGGCACTTTTTCCCTATCGGAGTAATCTTCTTCTGTCAAATCATCTTGCCTCACGACAAAAGGCTCCACATGAGGTTTTATTTCCCCGCGCAGGAAACTGTCTATAACTTCTGCAGCATTTTTACCCTGTGCAACAGCTTCAATGGCGATTTTAGGACCTGTTGCGGCATCTCCGCCAGCAAATACGCCGGGCACATTGGTTTCAAATGTCGTTTCATTGACCTTGATCGCACCAGATTTTGAAAGCTGAAGTCCATGTATATAATCTGCTTTGACCTGCTGACCGATGGCCGCAATGACCGTATCGGCTTCGAAAAATTGTCGTTCACTGGGGATCGGTTCGGGCTTTCTTCGCCCTGAAGCATCCGGTTCACCCAGACGCATTTTTTGACATACAAGACCCTTTAAACCGTTTTCATCACTGATAACTTCCAGGGGTGCTACTAAGAAATTAAATATTACTCCTTCTTCTTCCGCTTCTTTAATCTCTATATCTTCTGCAGGCATTTCATTTCTGGTACGCCTATAAAGTACGTTTACCTCTTCTGCACCCAGTCTGACGGCTGTCCTTGCAGCGTCCATAGCGGTATTACCGCCTCCGACAACCAGCACCTTTTTGCCCAGTCTGACGCTATGATTTAATGTAACCTCTCTTAAAAAATCGATCCCTCCAAGGACACCTTTAGCATCTTCACCCTTGCAGCGCATTGACGAGCTCTTCCAAGCACCGATCGCAAGAAAAACCGCATCGTTTTCTCTTCGCAAGTTATCGAGCGATATATTACTACCCAGCCTGCTGTTTGTAATTATCTCTACACCCATTTTTTTAATGAGCTCTATTTCCATATCAAGTACATCTTTTGGGAGACGGTACTCGGGAATACCATATCTCAACATGCCTCCCGGCATAGGCATTGCTTCATAAATAGTAACATCATGTCCTTCCCGTGCGAGAAAATATCCGCACGTAAGCCCTGCCGGACCGGAACCGACTATTGCAATTTTTTTGCCGGTGCTAGGTTTCTTATCATGGATAAACCCTCCCGTCTTCAGATCTATATCTCCAACAAACCGCTTTAAGGCTGCTATTGACACAGGCTCATCTACAAGGTTTCTTCTGCACTCTTCTTCACACGGATGTGGACAAACCCTCCCTATACTCGCAGGAAGTGGAAGTTTATCTTTGATCAACGCGACGGCTTCTTTGTATTGCCCGTTAGCAATGAGTCCCACATACCCCTGACAGTCGGTGTGTGCGGGACATGCCAATACACAAGGAGGTCTGCAATCTCCCCTGTGATCTGAGACTATAAGTTCGAGGGCCATCTTGCGTGCTGTTTCGGTCCTCGGGGTTTCAGTTTTTATGATCATTCCATCCTTAACAGGTGTAGAGCAGGCTCTTACAAGTTTTGGATTTCCTTCAACTTCAACTATACACAGACCGCAACCACCATAAGGTTTAATCCTTTCATCAAAACATAAATGAGGAATATCTATGCCATTTTCCAGTGCAACCTGCAAGATGTTTTGCCCTGGAACTGCAACAAGTTCCCTGCCATTTATATTAATTCTTATTTCCTGCATATCTTCATTCCCCCTTTATTCCACTTTTACTGCATTGAAGCGACATACAGAAGAACAGTTGCCGCATTTTATGCAAATTGTCTGGTCTATTACATGAGGCTTTTTCTTATCTCCGCTTATTGCATTTGAAGGACAGTTTTTAGCACATAAACCGCATCCCACACATATATCAGGAACTATGAAATAAGTCAAAAGCGGTTTACACTGCTTTGCAGGACACTTTTTATCCTTTATGTGTGCTTCATATTCATCCCTGAAGTATTTCAATGTCGTCAGAACTGGATTTGGAGCTGTTTGACCCAGCCCACACATCGAACCATCTTTGACACTCATTGCCAGCTCTTCGAGTAGCTCAATATCACCGTCTTCACCTTTTCCATTGGTAATCTTCTCCAATATCTCAAGCATCCGTTTTGTGCCTAGCCTACAGTAAGTGCATTTTCCACAGGATTCTTTGCATGTAAAGTCAAGAAAGAATCTGGCCATATCTACCATACATGTTGTTTCGTCCATTACTATCATACCACCTGATCCCATAATTGCGCCGGTTTTAGTAATAGACTCATAGTCAACAGTCGTATCGAGTAATTCTGCTGGTATACACCCTCCTGAAGGTCCCCCCATTTGGACAGCTTTGAAGCTTTTGTCCTCTTTGATTCCGCCTCCGATATCATATATGACTTGTCTCAAAGGCATGCCCATGGGGATTTCGACGAGGCCGCCTCTTTTTATCTTGCCAGCAAGCGCAAAGACCTTAGTCCCTTTGCTCTTTTCAGTACCAAGCTTTGCAAAAGCATTGCCGCCATTGTTTATTATCCACGCCACATTGGCGTATGTCTCAACATTGTTAATATTAGTAGGTTTGCCCCAAAATCCGGATTGTGCAGGGAATGGCGGTTTTAACCGAGGCATACCACGCTCACCCTCAAGAGATGCAATCAGAGCGGTTTCCTCCCCGCACACAAAGGCGCCTGCCCCTTTTTTTATCTTGATATCAAAGTCAAATCCGGAATTTAAAATATCATTTCCTAAAAATCCCCTGCTTTTAGCCTGTGAAATTGCAAGTTCCAGCCTTTTAATAGCGAGTGGATATTCTGCTCTGACATAAATATAACCTTCCTTTGCGCCAACAGCATATCCTGCTATAGCCATCCCTTCAAGTAAAGAGTGAGGATCTCCTTCAAGTATGCTCCTGTCCATAAATGCTCCTGGGTCGCCTTCATCCGCATTGCAGACAATGTACTTCACATCTCCGGCAGATTTTTTCGCCGCATCCCACTTGAACCAAGTCGGGAATCCTGCTCCTCCTCTACCTCTGAGCCCTGCAATTTTCAGCTCCTGTATGACATCATCACCTGACATCTCGTTCAAAACTTTCTTAAGTGCAGCATATCCTTGTTGCTCGATATAGTCGTCTAAGTTCTCAGGATTAATTCTGCCGCAGTTTTTCAAGGCAATCCTCTTTTGGGCTGCCAGCATAGGTAATGGATTTGATTTTCTAGAAATAATATATTGTTCCAAGGGTCTTCCCTCTAAAACGTGAGTCTTTACTATTTCACTTGCTATTTCCGGGCTTACATTTCCGTAAGTATAGACCTCATCGCCGTCCAAAACATCTACAATCGGTTCATAAAAGCACAGCCCAATGCAACCAGTGGGTTCTACAATCACGTCCGAACCGCTGTCTTTTAACTCTTTTTTTATTTTTTCCATGACTTTATTTCCACCGGAAGCCATACCACAGCTACCGAGACCAATTCTAATTTTCATTCCAAGCCCCCTCCTCACTCAGCTTTTTCATTCCTTACTATATCCTTTATTATTCTTCTCGCACTTTCCGGTGTTAGTTTGCCATACGTTTCTCCATTAATCATCATTACTGGAGCAAGGCTGCAACAACCGAGGCATGCAACCTCTTCAAGTGTAAAAAGGCCGTCTTCAGTCGTCTCACCGGATTTTATACTCAGCTCGTCACACAGAGCGTTCTTGACTTCTTCGGAACCATTAACATGGCACGCTGTCCCTTGACACTGAAGTATTATATACTTGCCAACGGGTTTCAGCCTGAATTGAGCATAAAATGTTGCAATACCATAAATTTTCGACCGCTTGTTACCCGTTTTGTCAGCTATTAGTTGTAACACTTCAAGCGGCAAATATCCATAAATATCTTGTGCACGCTGCAATATACTGATTAAACTACCGCTTTGGCCCGAATATTCTTCGAATAACGGGTCAAGTAAACTAAGATCGATATTCTGCACCACACGGCTTGAATTACATTTGTCTTTGCACGAACAGCTCATTATGTCACCCTTCCTTATTCCATAGGTTTTGTCGAAAAATGCAATAATTTAATTATTCTACAAAAAAAATTAAAAACCTCTAAAATTATTTTGAGTTATTTAGAATAGCCCATATTTAAAGCCCAACATCAAGCTTTCTAAGTTTCGACCTCTTTAAATGAAAACTTTTTTGCTGTTACATTAACCCTCAATACATTCAGTGCAGTCATGTATTCAACCTGTTTAGAAACATCCGACTGTACCTTTTCAAGAAGTTGCCTTATTGGAACTCCATATTCCACAACAACTTCAATATTGAGAACAACTCCGCCGGGGTGATTCTCGACGATCACCCTGCCTCCAGGCGAAATACCGGGTACCATTTGGGCAGCATATTGGACAATCTGGCTAATAGTAGTATCAGATATTGTATATTTTCCGAGATAACTATAAGTCGGCCTTACTACCGATTTTTCCTCAACATATTTTCCCTTACGATAAAAGATCTTCAAAGGGTCGAGCAGGTATCCAGAAAAATCTTTTTTTATTTCGAGGGTTGGTACCGGAATGACGTGTTTTCCATCAAAATTCCTGACATGTTGGGCGATTTTTATATCTTTATCTGAAGAGATATCTTCAATAAATATTTTCTCCTCAGGCAAAGGTATGTGAAGCGCTTTGCAAATTGCCGCTATCATTGCCTCTGAAGTGCCCAGGACCAGTATACTTTGTGGATTGAATTCTCTTATCTTGTCATAAACCTGCTTAGCATGTAAGGGATCTTGAAAAAGAGCCCTCCTGGTAGCTGAGAGCCTCGTCTTTTCCTTTTTTGCCGATATCCCCGCCACAACTTGGTAACCAGAAATGAGTAATCCATCATCAATAATCAAGTCTGCTCCACATTCTTTTGAAACCATTTGTGCTTTGTGGCTTTTTCCTGTACCACTCCTGCCCACAAGGGCAATAGTGCGCATAACACCACCTTACCTTATGACAAAATGCTTGTCAAATAAAAAATAGCTTAAAAACTCCAAGTTACAGTTTTTTTTATATCACATTTGCAACCATTTTGCAATGAAATGATTGCGCCAAAAAAGAGCCCCGAGTTGGGGCTCCTTACTTTATCTGGTTCGGATAAAATTGTTCTCAACTGCTTTCCAAAAACCAGGTGTGCTATAACCGAGTCTCCACAATGCAATTCCCTTGAGACCTTTCCTTATTACCAACTTTGCCTTGAGGTCAACTAGATAATCGCTTTCCATCCAGACCTGATGATGTGTTCCATTTTCATCCGTGTAAGTGCCGTATAACATCCCCGTCTTTTCATCAATATTTAATCTTAAGCCGCGCTTTGCAACAAGTTCATCAGCAAAAACAATACCTCCGTAAGTCATACTGTTTTTGGCCGGAAGGATGGTATTTCTCCCTCCATCATACCAGTCATAGCCATAATATCCTATGCCGAGCACGATCTTTTGTGCGGGAATTCTTGCAACCGTGTAGTCAACTATTTCTTCAACCCAATTGATCCCAGCTTGCGGTTCCGGTGATGCCGGATTTTTGTCATATGCCATTAAGACAACTAAATCGCTGTGCTTTCCCAGAGTTTCATAGTCATATCCTGGCCACCAGTCCGTTTTTTCGGTTTTGACGGGCAGAGATATGCTCAGGCTTTTGCCTTTTGAGTGAAGATTTTTTGATAACAACTCTATAAACTGATTAAACCTGTCTCTGTCAGATGCCCTCAGGTACTCAAAATCTATATTTACCCCATCATATCCTTCTCTATCCACAATAGTAATTATTTGATTTACTAGACGGCTACGTGACTCATTTGTGGCCATAACCTTCCCCAGCTTTTCAGCACTGTTTTCAAACACAAGCATATGTACCTTTATTTCCTGCTGACGGGCTAATTTTAACACATCTTCATAACCTTGAGGTGTCATAATCCACCTAGAAGTGTCATTATCCGTAACGTCTCCGTATTGGTCTAAAGTGTACCATTTTGGGGCTATTGAGGACAATTTGTCATAATTGTTTAGAAAATCATCGTATGACTGTGAATAGTAATAGCCCATAATGTGCTTGGATATTTTTTCTCCGGTATCAATGACAACTGTGCGGGTATCTTGTCGCCATGCTACTTTTGCCCCAAAGGCCTCGCCGAAAAATCTGAGAGGAACAAGTGTTCTACCATCTCGAATAACAGGTGAAACATCTAGTTTTACGGGATTTCGATCAATATAAGCCGTGGGACTTCCTACTTTTAATGTAACAGAAGTGGAACCCTTATACGCTTTTATTGTTCTGGTATCTTGTTCCCAATGTACTGCAGCTCCAAGAGCTTCCCCAATCTTTCTAAACGGAACCATTGTTCGGTTATTTATCAGTATTGGCTTGACATCAAATTCGATTTTTTGACCGTTTAATACGACTTTTATATCTTGGGTTAAAGCGTATGTGCTTGAGGCTGGAGTAACCATAACAAACATAGCAACCAGAGTAAACAATATAATTTTATTAAATAATTTTACTTTCCTCTTCATCTCCTCTTCCCCTTTTGCGAATTATTACACATTTGTTACTCAACTACGATTTCTTCAGCTTTTAAAGCTTCAGCAGGTATTTCTACATCTACCTCAACATTGTAGTCATAGTATTCATAAAATGCGTCTATTACAATTGATTTAATAACTTGCCGGCTTTCCGGCTGTTTGCCACTATCCATGTCAGCTGTTATTATTAGGTTTGCATTATGCACGAAATAATCTTTGGAATCGATTTCAAACAAGCCTCGAATAAAAATGTCTTTTAGTAGCTGATTTGCTTCAATAAGATTTTGCTTTTCTTCAGAGCTTAGATAACCTATCATGTCAAATACTTTTGAAAAGTCATCCATTCTAGAGTAAAGCGCAATCTTATATTTTTCTCTATCTTCTAAGACTTCCTTTTCAATAATCCTATAATGCACAACTTCTTTTATGCTCTTTATCAAATTTTGCTGCTGTGATAAATAACTTTGGTCAAAAACCTGCGGGACAGGGTTTTTCATCTTAAACCATGTTTTTTCTCCAACTTCATCTTGCGCACAGGTATAGATATAATCATTGTCTATGAACTGTTCAACTTCAACAGTAGGCCCGTTGCCTGGAATGATAGTTTTAACAGTCTGATGGATAATACCATCTTTGGAATACTCGCTGTTAAATGTGGCAGTGGGTTTAATCGTTTGGGTCTGGCCATCTTCGCCTTCCACTTGGATTTTTATATACAATTGTCCTTTAAGTTTTAATGAACTAACTTCAGCGTTAGCTCTATTGCTCATATCAATAATAAACCTGGCCTCTTCAGCTGTGTAAAATGCTTTTTCCAAAAATTTTGCTGCCATTTCGGCTGAGATCGGCGCTAAAAGAAGCTCATCGTCTAATGTCAGGCCTTCACTTGCAAGCCATGCGTAAAGCGTATAACCCCAATGATCCTTTTGTAAGCCTTCTAGCTCAACATCAGTATCCGGTCCCTCCATCACACCGAATGTCCTCGCCAAAAGCGCCGCAGCTTCAATTCCGGTAATGTCATTATCACCATACAATTTTCCATCAGGGAACCCTTTTAGAATACCTTTCTGTTGCAGTGCACCCACGGCTCCCAAATACCATTCATCACCACCCAAATCTGCAAAAGGAAGTGTCTCAACTTCAGCTTCCGGAATATTTGCCGCATAACAGAGCGCCACGGCATATGCTCCTCGCGAAAGACCTTCGTCTGATGATACATCCAATCCTACATTCTCCAGTACCTTAATAATGGCTTCCGCATTTGGGCTAGGTTTGATGCCTTCGTCTTCAGCTAATGCAAAGCCGACCGGCAAAATCAACAGAAGTACTAACAGTAGGATAAATGATTTCTTTAACATGCTTCCCCTCCCTCTATTTCAATATTTGGTCTTACTTCGAAAAATAATAAATCAGGCTTATCACCAAAAAAGCCCTTATTACTTATACAAATTATAAGTTATAAAGGCTTTGCTTTCAATATATTTATGGTTATTTAACCATAATGTAACTATAATGTAATGTTTGTGAAAAATAAAGTATGTATATCCTGCCACATTTAGACCTCTTGAAAATGGCCACTATTTTATTAAGGTGCCGGATTTACCCGGCTGTATGACAGAAGGCAAAAACTTATTAGATGCTTTAGATATGGCTCAAGATGCTATATCAATGTGGCTATGTGATGCAGAAGATAAAAATGAGCCTATTCCTCCGGCTTCCAATATATTTGACGTAACCTGTAAAGAAGGAGAATTTGTAAATCTTATTTCGGTTGACACTACAGAATATCGTAATTTAAACGATAGTCGTGCCATTAAAAAAACATTAACTATACCTAACTGGTTAAATACGAGAGCTGAAAAAGCTGGAGTTAACTTTTCACAGGTGCTTCAATCTGCCTTAAAAGAGCATCTTGGTATTCATGACAGGCCCTAAATTAAAGGGCTTTTTTTCTATTGTCGAAAAACACATGAAATGAAAAAGCGCCAGTTATGATGACTATGTTTTCTCGGAGCCGGCAAGGGGATTTGGAGCGGTTGCGGCTTGGTCGTTAGTTCTTATGCAATCGTTAGTTTGTTGCCTTTGTACACAAATGGTGCGCCTAGGAGGATTCGAACCTCCGCTAAACCCGGCTCCGGAGGCCGGTGCTCTATCCACTGAGCTATAGGCGCACACGAATAAATAAAATCATTTACAATAAATATAGCGCAAAAGACAAATCAAGTCAAGAAATGCCTAGTACCTCCTGTTCTCTTATACATTATATACGCAAATGCCAGTACAAATGGAGTGGCAACCTGCGCTGGGGTGAAAAAACCTAAGCCGAGACGAGGATTAACGTATTCAATAAAGACTAATGGGTTTTCCCTGACCGTCTCCTCTATAAAGGCCCTAAGCAGCTGGTGGTACCAAATAAAAGACCAGAACTGATAACCTGGAGGAAGATTTTTTTTGCATAGGTAAAAAAATCTGATCAGCAATATTACGCCTATCGAAGAGCCGATCAACTGTGCCGGCCAACGGCCAAATGCAAACTGAGTCATTCTCCCCAAAACTTCTTGATTGAAAATATTTCCAATGCGCACGATTATATACCCAAATGATAGACCCACTACAGTCCAGTCAGCAATGACGTTCGGATTAATGTTATGCCTTTTACTGTAATACCATCCTGACAAAAAACCGCCAAGCAGACCGCCATGCCATGCCAACCCCCCCTCCCATACTTTGAAGACCCTGGGCAGGTCACTTACAAACCATTCGGGATGGTTGGAAATAACAAATATCAATCTTGCCCCAATTATTCCTGCAATAATAATTATAATCGATAAGTTGAGTATAAAATCCTCTTCTATGCCACTTTTTCTCGCCATTGTATAAAGATAGTATGCGCCTATTAGAAAGGATATAGCCATGAAAACACCATACCAGTGTATAGAAAAAGGACCTAATTTAAGCGCATACGGGCTCAGATTAACAAGCATATAATAGACCTCCATATGAAGTATTTATTGCAGCTACACCTGTAGGAAAAATTGTAACAAAAACAATGGCCAAATACAAGTTGTCAGATGCTTTAATTTGTATAAAAATCTTTGACCATAAGAAGTTTATCAAAATCGAAAAAAGCAGGCAGATAAAAAAAGGGTTTTCCCAAACATCCTTTTGGGATTAACCCTTTTCCTTAATATAAGGAGAGATTTCATTATGCACTTACTTCTTCTTTATCTTTGTACTGACTTAAAATATTTACTATTCGAGCTTCCTCGCTTAATAATCTATTTTGTTCCGGGTCACATGCATAAAGAGCACCTTTATGCATTCTAGTTACCAATTTCCCACAAGCTGCCGGATTGCCCTTGAGATGTGGAGCATCCAGAATACCCAACTCTATGGCCCTTGCAATTGTATCAGCATCTGCCCAAGGATCATCTACTTTTTTGTTCAGATATCTTAAGGCATCAAGTATTATCTTTGCTTCTTTAATAAGTTCATTTTTTCTATGTTGTACTTGTTTGTCAATTGTTGCATCAACAGTGCCCAAAAGGGTATTTCTTATAACCCCTTTTACTATCTTGCAGCTCTCAATTATGTCTTTTGCCGTTGCCGCGTGATGTGCCTCACAATAGCCTACAACATGATATATATGTGGTCTTATTGCCATTGAAAGATATGCGGAAGCTGCCAACTGGCCTTTCGCACTGTAAAGATCTGAAGGAAGGCTCGCAAGCCCTGCCCTCGCCTGGCGATAAACCGTAAAGCTATCATCTTGTAGGCTTTCTATCATTTCTATTTTTGCTAGCATTTTAGCTAAGTCTTTTTCTGGAGACATTGAAGGCGGCACATTGAACATGAACTGAGCAATATAATCTTTTACACCCATTTTTTTTGCATTATATGCTGCTAAGAAAGCAGTAACAACTCCTATTGCATCATGAGCATCTCTCAAACTCCAATGATGTGATTCGTTTACCTCAACGGGAATACCCCGTTCACCATGCCACTTCATGACAAGTTGATTTTCACGAACTGAATCTCTTACAGCACGAGGCCCTCTTTTATCCAAAATGTTATACCAGCAGAGAGGTACTGCGCACCATGCATTCTTAATTGTCTGGTTGAGCATATTTGCGAATGATATAAGGTTTTTAGTACCACTGTAACAACGGAGAAGCGGGAAATTGCCTCTTTGAGATGCTTCGTATATTGCTTCAAAGTCGCTCTTAGAACGAACCGGAACACCACCGGCACCGTCCAATCTATGATCCATCTTGTCCTGTTCAAAAAAGTACTCCTGCGCATTTTGATCGGGTGCAATAGAGATGACATCGAGCACACGCGCTTCGGCTACCTTCTTTACAGATTCAATTGTCTCTTCAAGTGTTGGTAACCCGAGATGATGCCGTAAAATCGGGTAAGGGTATTTTGATTTTATACGTGATATCAGGTCTGAGGAATATTGCTCAGTCTCATACAGTCTTCTTCCCTTTAAAAAGGCGATTACTTCTTCTAAATCCTCTACACCGTTGAAAATGACCGAAAATATTCCGCTTTGTTCAGCAACTATTGAAGTCGGCTCTGTACCCCCAAAAACCCATTTTATATTATTCATTCCAAAAAGTTGGATCTTTTCCTTCAGTTCTTCTAATATTGCCTTTAACGGCTCTGGAGTAAGCCTATAACTCACACCGACAATATCCGGCATCTCTTCTTTAACAGCATCCAAAAGCTTATCAACCGTAAGGGCTGCCCCTAAAAACTTTGTTTGATAACCTTCCCTTTCTGCAAGCGAAAGAAAATTCACTGTGCCTGCAACATGTACACAATTTCCAATAGTACCGGCAATAATCTTCTTCATGCAACCACCTCTTCCTCAAAAGTACTCTTCTTCTCGACTAATCCAGTTTGTACAAGGTGATGTATCTGGGATGGAGCCATGTCCTTTAGCCCCAACTTTTCTACTGTTCTGCCCTCTTCCATGAAATTTCTTCCTGTCATCAAGTTGGCAAGGTGGATAATGGTATTGATAGCAGATGTATCAATTCCTAAATTTGCCCCTAGTGATGAAAAAGGCACAAGGCTACATGGAACATCTTCATAAATATATCTGGTATTCAAACCGCTTGGAGCCGTCAGGCCTTTATATGCAGGATTATTTTGGATTGCTTCAAAAATTGAATCTCCCTTTGCTCCGTAAGATTCCTCAAGCCACTCCCTGGCAGTAATTGCCTTTACTCCAAGTGCCCTCGCTATTTTAATCCTTTCAGCATCGAGACGTTCGAGCATCTCCCCAATAGATGGTGTTATACCCTCGAGATAGTATTCAAAAGACTGACCTCTTTCAATATGACCGCTGTTTAAAAGTGTAGGAGCCGGATGGAATATTGCACCAAAATTGTTCATGCTTGTTTCCATCACATCTACCGCAGCCGTAAACTGGGGATATGCCCCTGAAAGGAGTCTTATAACATTGTTAGTACAAGTTGCCGGAATAGCGGCAAGTGACACCTCTTTCTTTACACTAAATATTTTTGCGACATTCGGCCCAGTGGCCCTACACGCATATATGAAGGTCTGCGTCTCTGCAACAATAACATCCTTCTCACATCCAAAACGCCTAATGGTCTCATAAACCTCAAGTGCTCCACAAGACCTGCCAGGATTTAATACTATTATCTGGCCGTCCTTTAAATGCGGTGCCAGCATTGTTGCAATACTATAATGACCTATGGCCGGTATTGTTACCATAATAATATCAACATCCTCCACAGCTTTGCGTATATCACACGTCACTGTGTTGAGGTGCCCGATCCCTTCAACCGCACCGTGCAACACTATTCTAGTATCCTTTATAAGTGACCTCACTTTGTTAATGCTTCGATTATATAAGTTTACTGAATACCCCCTTAATGCAAGATATCCGGCCATCGCGAGCCCTCCATTACCTGCACCTATCACCGCGTAACGCACATCAGTACGACTCTTCATCGGTAACACCCCTTCCTTTGTGATATATTCTTTATTGTGAAACAAAAAAGCTATGGAGATAACCATAGCATTGAGTGAATACTCAAATAATTTGCACTCATTACTATCAATCTCCTCTTTCCACGCTTACGAGGTTAGCTGACGGGTTCGGGCCGAAGAGTGTAACCCTACCCCTTCTAATTAGAATATCGATTAAGACACTCTAACATCATTGGAGGGGATTCACCCCAATATTGGGTCCCCCGCTTCTTTCTAATCGAAAGAATTCAGCGTTCAAGATTGATTTATATTAGTTAAGTTAGATTTTATCAGAATAGCAGTTGTTTGTCAAGAATAATTTCCAATTATGACACAATTATGTTTATTTAGTTTTAATAAATCTAAAAGTTTATAATTTTATCGATTTGGATTAAAGTGCAGACAAGTTGTTCACATTTCTACATCGCTATTATCTTTTTGAGGAAATTTTTTGTGCGCAGGTGGTTAGGTGAACTGAAAAATGCCATAGGTGAATCCTGTTCCAAAATTTTCCCTTCATCCATAAAAACCACCCTGTCGGCAACCTCTTTTGCAAAGCCCATCTCGTGTGTTACAACTATCATGGTCATGCCGTCTTTGGCAAGTTCCTTCATGACTGACAGCACCTCACCGACAAGTTCGGGGTCAAGTGCAGATGTGGGCTCATCAAATAACATAACCTTGGGATTCATTGCCAACGCCCTCGCGATCGCAACCCTTTGTTTTTGCCCTCCGGAAAGCCTTGACGGGTACTCATCCTTTTTATCTACCAATCCTACTTTCTTTAAGATTTGTTCTGCAATCTCACGGGCTTGATTTTTAGGTATTTTCTTAACTGTAACAGGCCCTTCCATAACATTTTCAAGGGCTGTCATGTGAGGAAATAGATTAAAGCTCTGGAACACTATACCGATTTCCTGCTGAGCAATGATATTACCCTTTGCTTCAAGAGGTTTGCCAGATAGAAATATATCCCCTGATTCAGGTTTTTCCAAATTTTTTATACATCGCAAAAGCGTGCTCTTACCGGAACCGCTTGGACCTATTATTACTACAACTTCACCTCTTGATATTTCAATGCTTACGTTATTTAAGACGTCTAATTTACCAAATCTCTTGGAAAGGTTTTGTATAGACATAATAATATCTTTTTGTTTACTCATAAACCGAATACCTCCTTTCCATTTTGCCGAAAACAAGAGTGAAAACAGTCGTTAACAGAAGATAATAAGCACCTGCAAGGGTAAAAACCTCGATTGGTTTAAATGAGTTAGCATACATCTGTTGGGCTGTTCGCATGAGGTCCACCATTGCTATAGATGAAACAAGGGACGAATCCTTCAAAAGTGCTATAAATTCATTACCCATCGGGGGGATGAGCCGCCTGTACGCCTGGGGAAGTATAACCCTTCTCATCGCCTGCCCGTAAGTCATTCCGAGTGCCCTCGCTGCCTCCATCTGCCCCTTGTCAATCGACTGAATTCCAGCCCTTATTATCTCCGCAACATATGCGGCACAGTTGAGGCTCATTCCCAAAACGGCAGCAACGAAAGGAGCTAAGTTTATACCTATCGACGGCCCCCCGTAATAAATTGCAAAAAGCTGGAGAAGCAACGGGGTACCCCTTATGACGAATATATAAAAACTGGCTGTGAAAGAAAATACACGTATGGAAGAAATTTTCATCAAAGCAATTATTAGGCCTATAACAGTGCCGAAAATTATAGATAATATAGTTAACTCAATCGTCATGATCGAGGCTAATCCCATTATTGGAATCAGTGTTTGCATGTAAGATAAGTCCATTTCCTCACCCTGATTTCATCTTATCATTAAAAAACAAATTTGTGCCCTTTGAAATATCAAAGGGCAAGACATATAATTTTCTCATTAATCTTGTATTTAAATATATCTATTCTTCGTCCTGAATCTCTTGTTCAAAAGAGATTTCTTCAAACACCGATATATTTTCTCCAAACCACCTTTCAGAAATTTCAGCTGTTGTACCGTCTTCTGTCATTTCTTTCAAAACACTGTTAACAGCTTCCTGAAGTGCCTTATCCTGCTTGCGGAAACCTATTCCCACCGGTTCATCGACAAGACTAAACTGTACTTTAAACTCGTTCGGCCGTTTTGTCAAGTAGTGTCTTCCGACAACCTCGTCTACGACTATTGCTTCAATTCTATCATTGGAAAGATCTAAAAACGCCTCTGTGTACTTAGAATATTTCTTGAGTTCTTTTAATTCTTCGAGCTTCTCAGCAGCCTTTTCACCGGTGCTGCCAAGCTGTGTTCCGACTACCTTGCCCTTTAAATCCTCTTTGGTTTTTATCGAGTCCTCTCCCTCTTTTACTACTACGACTTGACCCTGCAGTATGTACGCCGGGCTGAAATCTATTTCCTGCGCTCTCTCTTTAGTCATACTCAATCCGGACATCAACAAATCAAATTTACCTGAAGTCAATGCTAATATTACGCCGCTCCATTCCGATGGAACCCACTCAATATCAATCCCCATTCTGCTAGCAATTTCATTAGCAAGATCTATGTCGTATCCTATAAGTTCATTGTTGTCATCTCTAAAGGCCATGGGAGGATATGCATCATCTAAACCTATTCTGATCTTACCGTCATTCATAACCCTTTCCAATGAATCATCTACATCCTGACCATTATCTGACTGATCTTCATTCTGCTGTTCGACTTCACCCTCAGGGGCAGTGTTTGACTCTTGCTGCCCACAGGCTGCAGCAGCGACCACTACTAAAGTTAATATTAGTATTAAAGTTATAATTTGTAAATATTTCTTGTTCACGGTTATTCCCCTCTTCTCTTAATTTATAATTTATTATACTTTAGTATGGTAAATTTGTAAAGTCCTAAATTGATATTTATTTTATACATTTTTTGTCAAATTAAAAAACTTTTCGTATACAGGACAAAACACATATAGTATATTATAATGAATAGTATATTTGTAATATGTTATCTTGACGGTTATGAGGAGATAAGAAAAAGGGGGCCTATATTTATGGATAAATTGGCAATAGGGGTTCTTTTTGGGGGCCAATCGGGTGAGCATGAGATCTCACTTATGTCAGTGACGTCAATAATTAGGGCCATGGATAAATCGAAATACGAAATTATACCGATCGGTATATCAAAAAATGGAAAATGGCACGTTTTCATGGGGGACATTCAAAAAATCGAGGACGGAACATGGCTAAAAGAATCAGCTCCTGCGTTTTTAACACCTGATGCCGATTCCAAGTGTATTATCACTTTCCAAAATGACCATAAAACCAAACACCGTCTTGATGTAATCTTTCCAGTCCTCCACGGTCCAAGAGGGGAAGACGGTACGGTCCAGGGGCTGTTTGAGTTAATGAACATACCTTATGTGAGCTGCAACGTTGCGTCATCGGCGATATGTATGGACAAGGTTTTTTCCAAAAAAATTTTAGAGCGAGAAGGCCTTCCTGTAGTCGAATACAGAGTATTTTACAAAAACGATTTGCCGCACCGGCTCCCTTCAATAGCATCACAAATTGAAAATTCTTTCGGATATCCGTGCTTTGTGAAACCTGCAAATCTCGGCTCAAGTGTTGGTATAACAAAAGTACACGACAGGGAAACATTAAAATCCGCATTAATGCTGGCCGCTGATTATGATTTAAAAATACTGGTTGAACAGGCTATAACCGCAAGGGAGATTGAATGTTCAGTTCTAGGTAATGACGAGCCACAAGCATCTTTTCCCGGAGAAATAATACCCAGCCGTGAGTTTTACGATTATACAGCAAAATACTACGATGGCGGTAAATCAAAACTATTAGTGCCGGCACCTCTGTCAGATGAAAACACAAGGGAAATCCAAGATCTAGCTGTAAGAGCATTTAAGGCCCTTGGATGCACTGGTATGGCAAGGGTAGACTTCTTATTGTGTAAAGTTTCAGGAAAAATTTACATAAATGAAGTCAACACCATACCCGGATTTACCAAGATAAGTATGTACCCCAAGATGTGGGAGGCTACCGGTCTTTCTTATAGTAAGCTTGTAGATACGCTTATACAGTTGGCCATTGAAAGGCACAGTCAAAAACAAGCATTAAAGTTCTGTTGAGATGTTAAGATAATGTTTTTTGTGTTTGTTTCACATTTGTCCGAGAAAAATGATACATTTTTGGCCAATTTGGCCTCTCGACTGACGAGATTTGTTTTTAAGGTGCCAAATTATAGCTACTATCGGGAAAATATTCGACAAGTTGTCGAAAATTCAGGTCATGCACAATACGTGCGCAAATCTTGTATTTTAATGACGATATTTAAAATGACGCACAAGCAAAAAAAGCATTAAAGACTAGTTACTTACTGCCCTTAATGCTTTTCTAAATTATCTCCGGTCATATCTTTAACCATCACTATTGCTCACGCCATCCCATTCTTATAGATATCTGTTCTGCACACTTCTTTACCTTTTCGGCAAGGATTTGTGTTTTTTCTTTGGTTACAGTCATGATAGGCCCTGATACGCTGATTGCACCTATTACTTTTCCGGCATGACCGAAAATGGGGGCTCCTATACAGCGTATGCCTTCCTCGTTTTCCTCATCATCTATAGAATAACCGTTAGACCTTATCTGAGACAAACACCTTTTTAACTCATCCGGGTCTGTTATAGTATTTGGAGTTCGCCTGATTAAGCCTTGAGATATTATTTTTTCCACATATTTCTCATCAGAATAAGCGAGAATAGCCTTGCCAACTGCTGATGCATAATAGGTCGCTCGTCGCCCTATCTGTGAATACATGCGGATAGTCTTCATGGTGTCAATTTTGTCAATATACAACACTTGGTCTCCATCAGGCACCACTAGGTGGACAGTTTCATTGACATCTTGGGAAAGCTGCTTGAGTAAATCATGAGCCTCGTTTCTCAGATCCATTCTTTCCAGTATTACCCCTCCTAGGTATAGGAGCTTCACGCCAAGCCGATACTTCTCTGTTTCAGGATTTTGCTCCGCATAACCGACAGTAACAAGGGTTGATAACAACCTGTATACTGTGCTCTTGTGGAGGTCAAGTCGCCTGGAAAGCTCTGTAACACCCAACCCATCATTCTCCTTGGCCATTTCCTCTAGTATTTTTACAGCTCTTTCAACTGATTGTACGTTATTATCTGCCAACATTACTTCACCTCGGGTCCCGAATAAGTTTCGTAATATGGTATTTAGTTCCACACTTTTTATATTGTAATAATATTCGACATCACCATGTAAAAGTCCTTTATTTTAATTTAATCGAAACGATTTGAGCTGTGATGAGAACTGATATACCAATGTTTAATAGCATTATTCTTCTTTATATAATTACGAATGGCCTTTGCTATTACATTATACGGGGGTTCCCTACATGTCCAGATCCTTGATGAATCACATGCCTGATGTATAAAAAGATTTATTCCTCCAACAGCTTTCAGCTGTAGCTCTCTGGCTTTTATAATAAAATTGGTCTCAAACGGCTCGTAAATCGTCTCATAAATTATTGCATCGTTTCTTATCTCTTGCCATGGTACAATTTGTGCAAGGTCCCCTCTGTTGTTCATACCTATCGAAGTGCAGTTTACGATAATGTGACATTCACCGATTACCTTTCGCCAGCTTTCGGGGTTCCATTCCACAACTCTTATATCGGTTTTTTTTAAACACCGCAGCTTGTTTGCAAGAACAACCGCCCTCTCATGAGTTCTGTTCGTCACGTAGACCACTTCAACTCCTCTTATCGCAACTTTAGTGGCGATAGCCTTGGAAACCCCACCTGCACCAAATATAAAAACCTTATCGGACTGCCCTCCCACACTTATTTTCTCAAGAGACCTCCAAAAACCTGTGCTGTCAGTGTTATAACCCTTTAGAACACCATCACAGTTCGCCACACAATTTACAGCACCGATCAATTCAGCCTCAGGAGAAAGGTAATCTAGGTGTTTTAAGACATCTTCCTTTAGAGGCATAGTGACATTGAGCCCTTTAATACCAAAAAGACGAACAGAGTCTATCGCAAGCTTTAAACCTTTTTTATCGACTCTCAGTGCAAGATAAATCTTATCAAGCTTCTCATGTTGAAATACAGCGTTATGAACAACCGGTGACAGAGAATGGATTACAGGGTCGCCTATGACAGCATAGATATCTGTTTTACCCGATATGACTCTATAATCGCTCAATACCTTCTTCTCCTTATTTTATTTAATCTTACCTGTATTTGAGTGCAATTATATCATAAAAACCGAGACTTTGTCTTAAACTTCCTTTGGATCTCACCTCACAGTAACACTCTTGCCTTTGGCTAGTGGTTCCCACTGCCAAGCCCACAGCGGACTTTCACCGCCAAGTTATCGCCCATGCCGGGCGCACCAATAACAAGGACTCCGAACTCATGTTCGAAGTCCTATAGTACGATCTTATCTTTGAACCCTTCCAGAAGCATCGCCTTTCATAAGTGTTTCTATTTCTTTGAGTGTCATCTGATTGAAGTCACCGACTATGCTGTGCTTTAGACAGGAAGCTGCCACTGCAAATTCTACCGCATCCTGTTTTGAATATCCATTGCAGATTGCATAAATTAGCCCACCGGCAAAAGAATCCCCTCCGCCGACCCTGTCGACAATGTGAATCTGATATCGCTTAGACTTATAAAACTGATTTCCGTCGTAGTAAATAGCAGACCATCCATTGTCGAAAGCGGAAAAGCTCTCTCTCAGTGTTATGGCAACACCCTTTAGCGAAAATTTATCTGCAAGCTGTTTCGCTACATCTTTGTATCCCTCATGGCTGAGTTCTCCCTTTGATACATCGGATGTGCCAGCTTTTATACCAAACACCTTCTCAGCATCTTCCTCATTCCCTATTGAATAGTCAACATATTCCATCAATCCCGTCATGACCTTTTTGGCCTTCTCGGTCGACCACAGCTTCTTCCTATAATTAAGGTCACAACTTACCGTTACATTCATCTCTTTTGCGGTTTTTACAGCATTAAGACATGCCTCAGCCATATTGTCACCTAGTGCCGGAGTTATTCCGGTAAAATGAAACCACTTTGCACCATCAAAAATCTTTGACCAGTCAAATTCTTCAGGTGAGGCTTCGGCTATAGACGAGTTTTTCCTATCATAAATGACAACAGAGGGCCTTTGGGATGCTCCAATCTCATTGTAGTAAATTCCCAGACGCTGACCACCTTTTGAAATATAATCGGTCTTAACCCCATGCCTGCGAATAAAGTTTACACATGCCTGACCAATCGGATTGTCTGGAACTTTTGACACAAAATATGAATCTTCACCGTAATTAGATAACGAAACAGCCACATTAGCCTCACCACCTCCAAAAGTAACATCAAAAGAGTTGGTTTGGACAATTCTGTAATAGTTTGGTGGTGTAAGTCTTAACATTATTTCTCCAAATGTGACAATTTTATTAGGCATAAAATAACTCCTCCTTCTGGATCTCTAATAAGATAAAATAATTCCGCAATTTAAGTACTTAACTAGCCTCTTGCAGCTCTTATCGCCTCTATGAATCTTTTTGCCGTTATCTTTACATCCTCATAATCACCTGTCTTTGCCCCTTTTGTCAATCTACCTCCAACTCCTACTGCTACACATCCCGCTTTAATCCAATCCCCGACATTTTCAAGGCTAACCCCACCTGTGGGCACTAATGGGGCATAAGGAAGAGGACCTTTTATTGCCTTGATAATAGACGGACCAAAAGCGCTTCCAGGGAAAAACTTGACAAAGTCCGCACCCGATTCCATTACATCAATTATCTCTTTTATAGACATTGCTCCGGGCATACTTATCTTCTGGTAACGATTGCACATTTTAACCAAATCCGGATTGAAGTGCGGGCTTACAAAAAATTCAGCACCCGCCAACATAGCGGCTCTTGCACTTTCTGTATCTAATACGGTCCCTGCACCAACGATTATCTCTCCACCAGAATATGCCTTTTTTAGCTCGCGAATTGCATCGACTGCTCCCGGAACCGTCATCGTAATTTCTATTGCTTCTATTCCACCCTGTCTAATAGCTTCAGCAGTTTTCAGAGCCTTCTCGGCGCTCTCTGTCCTGACAACTGCTACAATACCGGAATCCACGATTCGCTGTAGAGTTTTCAATTTTTCCATAAATAAGCCTCCTTGTTTCGTATTATGGTATATTGTTTCATAATTCTTTTATTATCTAATTCTACATAAATACAAAAACTCCTTCTTTGACAATAAATTAGACAAAAAAAGGATTCCCCGTTAAGGAAAATCCTTTTTTTGTCATTACGATTAATCTTCTTTTATCGCTTCAGTTGGGCATCCTTCTAGAGCTTCTCTCGCATCGTCCTCCGCATCAGAAGGCACTTCGTCGACAGTGGAGTGGGCTTTTCCGTCATCATTCCAGTCGAAGACTGCCGGGCAGGTGTCAATACACAAGCCACAGCTAATACAAAGGTCTTGGTCGACATGCACTTTCAAGCGTAAAACCTCCTCATATTTTGTAATAATTTTATCATATAATAATCTACATGCATGCAATTTTTAAATCAATAATAAGTCAGTTCCGTACACTTCATTTGTGTGTTATAATTATCACTGATGTTAATCACCTCATACTTGGACTGGAGCTGTTAGATCATGAGCCATTTAAGCCTTTCTTTACATACAGTCAAAAGGGGCCTGCAGGCTGGGTTGAAATTCACCTGGCAGCTTGGAAAAATTATCGTTCCAATATATTTTGCCGTAACTTTTTTAAAACATACATCAATAATTAACTTGGTTTCAGATATTTTTGCACCAGTCATGAGTTTTTTTGGTCTCCCGGGAGAGGCAGCGGTCTGTATTGTGCTCGGCCTTTTTGTTAATCTTTACGCGGCAGTAGGTGCTATGCTCCCCCTGTCTTTATCTATCAAAGAAATAACTATTATTGCAATAATGCTATCCTTTTGTCACAATTTACTTGTTGAAACGGCGATATCAAGAAAGGTAGGACTTTCCTGCACAAAAGTAATAGCGGTGAGGGTTGGCCTAGCCGCTGTCTCAGGCATTGCTTTTAATCTCATATTATGAGCATAAGACAAGGTGATTAAAGTGTGGTTGGATATTTTACAAGAAGCTGCTATCGGAAGTCTTAACTCATTAAAACAAATCGCTGTCATCGTAATCCCCCTCATGCTTGGAATTGAAATACTAAAGGACCTGAAACTGCTCGATAAGTTGGCTTCACTCTTTTCCCCAATAGCAAAAATATACGGCATGAAAAAAGAATCTGGGCTTCCCATTGTTGTAGGACTTTTAGTTGGATTGGCATACGGTGCGGGAATAATAATGCAAACAGCTAAAGAAGACAATCTTTCGAAAAGGGATTTGTACTTGGTCACCTATTTTTTGGTATCTGCCCACTCGGTTTTTGAGGACACGCTAGTATTTACAGCAATAGGCGCAAGTGGCTCCTTATTGCTGGCCACCCGGATCTTCGTGGCCGCTTTTTTTACCTTCGTGGCCTCCCGACTAATTCGATGCAGTCAGACCAATCAAAACCAAAATTACAACGAAAATAAAAACCAAACTAAAAATAACGAGAGGATGTTATAGTTATGAAAGGTCAGACTACAAATAACTATAAAGTTATAAGCCTGCCGAAACTCAACGGCCTTACACCGACATTGGAATCGACGGCTCTGAAGCTCATGGAAGAAGCGGGCGAACTGGCACAAGCAATAGGTAAATTTCGCGGACAAAGTGGTGAAAAGGTACTGTTGGATGAAAAAAAAGTCGTCGATAAAATGGCAGGTGAGCTTTTGGATGTGGCTCAAGTGGCAGTATCGATGATGTTTGTGCTTGAAGAAAATTATGATATCGACCTTGAGCAAAAGCTAATAGAACACATACAAAAACTAAAATCAAAGGGATACATAGTTTAAACTATGAAATATGCATTTCATTTACCATTGAAGCGAGGTTTTCATAAAACTCCCGGTTGCTATTTGTTTTTTTCAACCGATCTCTTAAAATCATAGCTGCTTCAACAGTATCGAGTGATACAAGTGCTCTCCTCAAGACCCACACAGCCTCAAGCTCCTCTTTAGAAAGCAGTAACTCTTCACGCCTAGTACTCGACTTCTTTATGTCTATAGCCGGGTAAACCCTCCGCTCCGCCAATTTTCTGTCGAGATGTATTTCCATATTACCCGTTCCTTTGAACTCCTCATATATTACATCATCCATACGGCTTCCTGTCTCAATAAGTGCTGTTGCGATAATCGTAAGGCTTCCACCTTCTTCAATGTTTCGTGCCGCACCAAAAAACTTCTTCGGTCTATGCAGGGCGCTAGGATCAAGACCACCTGACAGAGTCCTACCTGTGGGAGGGACTACAAGGTTGTTAGCACGTGCAAACCGGGTTATACTGTCAAGCAAAATAACTACGTCTTTTCTGCTTTCTACTAATCGCTGAGCGCGTTCAAGCACCATATCAGCGACCCTGATATGGTTCTCAGGAAGCTCATCGAATGTAGAGCTAACAACCTCACCATTGACAGACCTTCTTATATCGGTAACTTCCTCAGGTCGCTCATCAATCAAAAGCACTATAAGCTCTACATCAGGATGATTGTGAGAAATGCTGTTAGCTATACTCTTTAACATTAAGGTCTTTCCAGCTTTCGGTGGTGACACTATAAGAGCACGCTGCCCCTTTCCTATAGGTGCAATCATATCTATTATCCGTGTCGATATGTCTGTCGGATTGCTCTCAAGTGTTAATCTGGGCTGGGGAAATATGGGTGTCAAAGAATCGAAATGGAACCTGCCGATTGCGTGTTCGGGATCAAGGCCATTCACACTCGAAATCATTAAAATCGCTCTATATCTCTCACCTTGCTTTGGAGCCCTTATTTTTCCAGATATCAAATCTCCTGTCCTAAGGTGAAACCGGCGAATTTGAGACGGTGAAATATAAATGTCCTCATCTGAAGGTAAATAGTTTTCTATGCGCAAAAAGCCATATCCATCCGGAAGAACCTCAAGAACACCCTCTGCAAGCGCATCCCCTGGATCATCCGCCATAGATTCCACGATTTTAAGAATAAGATCTCGTTTTCTATATTTATAATACCCCTGTATTTTCTTTTCCTTTGCAATATCTTGCAACTCAACCATAGTCTTTTTTTCTAGTTCACTAATATGCAAATCTTCACTTCCTATTCTTGTAATTTCTGAACAGTCTGACGACATCAAAAACATCAATTTTCAAGTTTTTTTAAACAATAGAATAAGTAATGGGGAAAAACATTGAAAGCTTATTAAATGGGGGCTTTTAAGATGATCTCAATCAAATTATACACAAATGACGCTAAAATATTCAAAAAGCTTAGCAAATGAAATGGCTTCTTAAAAAAGGAGACCACTTAAGCAAGGGTCTCCTTTTTATAGATACACCGAGGAGGATTTGCCTTTTGCTAGTAATTATATCATTTATACCTTTTACAGTCAATATTTTATGACCTTATTCCTTCCATGATTGGTATTGATTACTATTGATTCCATTTTTTTTATTGTCTCAAGATCTTCGTAGCTACCTGCCTTTAAAGGGCTGATTCCACCACATTTTTTGCATATGAGTTCGATTCTATCAAACTTGAACTTCGCATTAATATCACGGCTCCCACATTGGCAAATTATCTTCCTGTTTTCCGCAAGGTCGTGTATATAATTTATTAAGTCATATATGACAAATGGATTTTCAAAGAAGTCTTCAAGTCCCATTTCTTTGATGATGTTCTCAACTTCTTTTTTATGCATTTCAACAATCTTTTTTACATCTGTTTTTCTTCCAAGACAGGCCAATTCCAAGTTGCATTCAGGGCAATAAATATGATATTCCCTTTTATTTATTAAAGACTTCAGGGAAAAGTTGAACAAATGATGTTTCCCGCAACACTCACAATATATTTTCAAATTTACACCCGTTTTCGCTTTCTGAATGGCCAACAAACCATTATGCACACATTCATCAAACATCTTAAACAGGTTGACCTCAACCATCTTCACATCATATGAGCTGCGTCCTAAAAAAGCTAAAAAAAACTTTGCATCAATCAAAATATCACCACCAAAAAAGGGGTTCGAACCGATAAATCATGTTTTATTTATTCAATAAAAAAAGCGAAATTCCTCCCTATACAAAAATAAAAGCTATTTGACAGCCGGAAGTTCCAAAAAAAAGGTCGTACCCTTACCTGATTCGGATTTGAAAAAAATATTTCCATCGTGGTTTTCTACTATTTTCTTGGTTATGTACAGGCCAAGACCAGTTCCCTTTTTTTTAGTCGTGCAGAAGGGTTTAAACACATCGGATGCAATTTCATCTCCGATGCCTGTCCCCTCATCTTTAATGCTGATATGTATCTTGCCACTCTGAGCAAAAGCCTTTATCTCTATGCTCTCTTCAGGCTCCGTGGCATCTATTGAGTTGAGAAGCAAATTGAGTAACGCCTGCTTTAACTGTTCATTGCTGCCTTTAGCTGCAGGCATGTTATCTTCAATATCTACATGGACTGACAGTTTTTTTGACTCAAATTGAGGCCCGAGAAGGCTTGTCGTCTCTTGAATAATCTGCTTAATGTCAACTGTAGTAAATTTGCTTTTATTTTCCTGCATAAAGACTAAAAACTCGTCAAGCAATTTGTGGAGACGGTCGAGTTCACTTACCATTAAATGAGTATATTCCCTTCTCTTGTCATTTGATTCAAAACTGCTTTCTAAAAGCTGCGCAAAACCTTTAATTGAAAAAAGGGGATTTCTAATCTCGTGTACCGCAGCTGCGGCGAGCTCGTCTAATGCACTAGATATATCAGAGCTAGGCGTTTCCTTCACCTGTAAAGAACTGTTTAAGTCTTCATAACATACTACTACCGATACCTGGCCATTCGGATCCTTTAAGAAAGACGTATTGACATCGTATACGTATGGGACATATTGCCCGTCTTCATAGTCAAATTGTTTATTAATGAAAACTTTATGGTTGCCTTCTTTTATGAAATATGGAGGATCTTTGATGAGCATGTACATATCTTTCGTTAGTACATCTTCCAATGCTTGTAACAGCTTACGATAACTATCCGGTTCATATTTTACACCTAATTCCATTTTTTTCTCCTCTCGATGCTATTCTTGAAGCGCTGCAATTATTTAATATGTCTAAAAGCTCGAGAATATCGAATGGTTTAATGAGGAAATCAACCGCTCCTTCTTCATTTGCCCTCTTAATCGTCCAAATATCGGAAGACCCTGACATAAATATGGCCATCAATTCTGGACAAATTTTTTTCATGCATCTGAAAAGTGAAATACCATCAATTCCTGGCAAGTTTATATCAACCAAAGCTATATCAGGTTTTTCCCGGACGGCAAGATCAAGGGCTTCCATCCCGTCTGATGCCTCAAAAGGTTCATAACCGGTAATGAGAAGGAATTCCTTAATCATTTTCCTTATAGACACCTGGTCGTCCACAACCATAACCGTCTTTTGTGACGTATACATTTTGTCCCCCCCAGTATCACTTTATATCTATATTAATGCTATGTTTTAGTGACGAGAAAAAAGCTATTTTTCATAATATTCTATGTTCATCTGCAATTTCCTGCCCTTTTTATTGGATTGTGAAAAATTTTATTATATTGACCCCAAATATCCTTTTTTTCGTCAAGATTTCCCGGGAAATACGAAAAATGTTTTCAAGTATACAAAAGACGACAGGCCCATTTGGTCTGTCGTCCAGTTGCTAATTTAAAACAGTCATATCAATAATTGTATCTGCGTGAAACAGACCTGCATCATAAGCACCAATGGCTACTATTTCATCACCTTCGTCGACACTCCTTATACTGATATCTTTCGTGCCCTTCCTGATAACAGTGTCCTTCGTGTACCTTACAATTACGGTGTCGCTTTTGCCATCATCTCTTTTAATTGATATCACTATAACGTCCATATCGTCGTGTTTATACTGTACAATTCCACGAATTATGTTCTGAACTTCCTTTGTGGTGACATCAACATAAACTGCTTCATCCCCTTCAGCTTCAACCTCCAGATAATACCCTATCCGTAAGTCGTACACGCTTATACGTTTCCTGTCTTTATATATATCTGTTTCAGATGTTATTAGGATATCATGCTCTTTATTATCTTCATCTATAATTGTAACTTTTGATTTATCTGATAACATGATCTCCTTTATCGTTCCACTGACATCTCTCTTTACACTTTTAGCGGTGATTTTGACAGCTTTGCCGTGTTGCAAATTAATCGTTACATAATCCCCTATTTTCAGGTCCTTTAAACTGGCAGACCTGTCGTTTTTTCTGATTCTTACATCCTCATCTATTTCACAGCTATTTGAAGTTTTATCATCGGAATAATCAGTAATTGTGATAACAGGGTTTTTTGCTGCCAGGCTGATATCGGTTATTGTTCCCTCTAATTCTGTCTGTGCGCTTTGGGCAACTATCTTTATGATTTTACTGTTTACAATCGACAATTGGGCCATGTCATCGACCTTGAGCTCCGAAAAAACTGCCGGCTTACCATCTCTTACGATATCTACTCCGACGGCCACACTGTATGTCTCATTTTCTGATGTGTCTTCATTGGATACCACAATGAGATTCGATGTGGATATAATGCTTCTAATAATTCCATTGACCTGCTTGTCTATATGTTGGGCTTCAATACTTAATACATCTGATCCTGTAACGATGAGTTTCACATGCTGCCCCACTGTCAAATCGTCTAACGATGCTGAATTTCCATCAAGTTTTATGGGTGCATCAAGTTTTACCGACAATACCATATCAAGTCCGTCTACTTTTTTAACGGTTATTAGTTTTCTGGAGACGTCTATCTCAGATATTATGCCATTTAACAAGGTGCCTTCTGAGACAGATGTATTTGTAACACGTTCTATAAAGACAGCAGTATTGCTTTCACCTAATATGATGTTTACATTATCCCCTGTTTTAATATCATTTAATGTCTTTTTCTGCAAGTTGCCGCTTTCGTCTTCTATGTATATCGAAGTGGAATTACTTACACTATACGTGCCAAAGGTTCCATCAGGCTTTTTTATAGTAATGGAAGGGAGAGCAATTGTAGTAACATCCTGTACTGTCCCGCTTTTCAGATCGTCGGAGTGAACAAGTTTTAAAAGATTGTCGAGCATTTTTGCCATTTGTGCCCGAGTAATTTTGTCATTAGGCTTGAAAGTACCTCCGGGGAACCCTTGCATTATTCCCTTTTCTGCAGCTACTTCAATATATGCCCAAGCCCCTGAGTCGTCGAGTGGAATATCGTATATATCACTAAAAGATAGATTGACATTCTTTTTGCTTTCAGCTTCATGTGTATAACCGAGTGCTTTCACGGCAAAAACTGCCACCTCATATCTTTTTGCAGCATCGTCGGCTCTAAAATCCTTTAGATCATTTCCAGTAATTATGTCTTTTTCAACAGCAAGAGCGACATAGCCCCTTGCCCATTCGGGAACCGAATAAGGCTTAGGGAATGAAGCGGGAAGCTGTTTACCTTCAGCCATTTCCTCCAGACCTAAAAGCCTGACCAACATAGTGACAACTTCTGCCCTCTTCACCGAGTCATCTGGGGCATAAGATGTATCACTTTTGCCTTTAATAAGACCCATTAAATTCATTTTTTCTATGTAAGGCCTTACCCAATCATATTTTGAGTCTGACAAATCAGTAAATGTTAAATTGCCTGCAAATACTGGTGTGACAAAAGAAGCAATCACAGCCAAAACGGTTAAAATCACAATTACTCTTTTCTTTAAGTCTCTTGAGCTTTTCATCTTCTCCCTCCACCCTTTTTTCTTAATGAAAATACTTCAAACAAAGACTTTTTCTAGAAGTCTTTGTTTTTATATTCTACAGAAAGGGTACATATCCTCCTTGTAATACTAAATAATACTAAAGGTAAACATTATATCTTTAGTAAATACCCTGCCAAATTATCCTTTAAGAGCGCTAAAGGGGCGCCTCACGCCCCTTTAGCTTTCGTCTATTTCCTAGTCGTCTACACTTATCCGGACAACTTGGTTATCTCTAATCCTCAGTTCTACTTGTAAGCCCAACTCAAGTTCGTTCAGATCGTCGATGCCATTAAGCCGGACATCATCACTTATCTGATACGTAAATCTTCCGTCTGAGTTTTCTATCTTGATTCTCATCCGTGAAGGGTCAAGAGACAAAGAGCGTATTTTACCCTTTATTTTAACAAGTTCCTCAGATTCTTCCCTGTCCTTTTCTCTTTCTCCTTTTATGGATTCAAAACTTGTGACTTTTATGCTAATTGCAGCCCCATCTACAGCTCGAATTTCAGCAAAATCTCCTGGGTCGATGTCATTGAGAGTCTTTCGTCTACCATCGATAGCAATACTCGCACCATCATCAATGTCAAACTCCACGGTGTTTCTCGCATTTGCTTCGTAGAATTTTTCTACATCAAGCAATTCGCCCCTCATGTATATATTGGGTACATCCCGCGGTTCTCCGATGACAATTATCTTTTTACCCAAATAATCATCTAATCCATCTGTATCGCCAGTCAAAACAAAGCGTTCATGTTCGGTCGTTAGTTCGTAATGTCTGCCCGAAATATTATTTTCAGCAAGTATACCCACAAACGCTTTCCCCTTAAGCTCTGTTGTAAAAACCGAAACTGTTTCCTTTTTCGTATCAACGTCTGTAACAAGACCTTCAACAGTAACAGTTACCCTATCCGATACCTTAGTTACTTGTATAAAAATCACCTTTCCCTCACTTCCAAGCACCAACTCTACCTCATCGCCCTGCCTCAGGTCTTCTAATTCACGATACTTGCTGTTGATATAAACAGGCGCACCCTCCATGACTTCATAAGTTTTGTTTCCATCTTCTCTTGAAATAGTGATCCTGTTTCGTTCTACATCAACCCTTCTTACTGTTCCGACAAGCTGGTTGTCTTGTCCTTTCTCGTCATCTTCTACAAAATCGTCAAGCCTGTTCATGAGGACAGCCATCTCAGCCCTGCTAATAGATTTTTGTGGGTGGAACGAATTATTGTAGCCTTCCAATAGCCCTAATTCTTGTGTTATTACATAAACGTATCCGACCGCATCCTTGGGTATCGCTCTGCTATCTTTAAAAGGAAGTTTTTCATCCATGTGTCTCTTAGCCCGTGATTCCATGCCCAATGCCCTAACAACATATTTTGCGACCTCGTGTCTCTTGGCGGCCTGATTCGGATTAAAGCCCTTGAGCTCTTCCAAGGTTATTATGCCCTTGTTTAAAGCAACTGCAACGTAGTAATAACCACCATCCCACAAAAGCCTGATCCCTTTTACCCCATAAGGTAAATCCTTAATTTGTTCAGTCTCATCTTCCCAACCCATCACTCTCAGTGCCATAATAATTGCTTCCAGGTGAGTTACACTGCTTTGGGGCCTAAAAATACCATTCCCATAGCCTTTAATAATACCCTTTGCAAACATCTTATCAATAGCAAATCTAGCCCATTCAACTGTTTGATCGACATCATAAAAGCCTATTTTTAAAGTTGACTTCCCGTTACCTCTACCATTGTCATTTTTAGCAAATGCAAGAGGTGTTACGAAGGTGCACAAAAGGATTATTACCAGCATAATACTAACATATGTTTTTACGCCTTTTTTCATAGAACCCTCCTCAATTAATTGTTTCAGCATTATTCCGGAACATGCCATCTTTTATCTATCATATAATATCGAGTATAATATGGAAATTGAGGGGGCAACTGTTATTTGTAATAAAACTGTAATATGAAACTAAACTGGATTATATCCATCTCTTACAATTCCGTTTAAAAGAATATCCATGACATGTGTTCTGGTCTGACATATGTCTGATTTTCCTCTTTCTATACAGTTTTCAAATATAAAAATAGTCCATGTTGAAAGATATACTAAGGAAGCAAGCCGAACATTTACATCCCTTATTTTGCCTTCTCTTACACCTTGCTTCATTACAGTTTCAACCAGATTTACAACATCCGTTCGACTATCGATCATCCATCTGTTTAGGTCCCGGCTTATGTGAATATAATCGTTTAACATCATATTGATAAGGTTTTGTGACCGAAGAGCAAATTCCATATGTGCAGTCATCATGTTATTCAGTTTTTGTTTAAAATCTTCACCCTCCAGTGCTGCTTGGCCAATTGTATCAAAATACCATA
Organism: Tepidanaerobacteraceae bacterium; assembly: GCA_050949725.1. Lineage (GTDB taxonomy): Bacteria > Bacillota > Thermosediminibacteria > Thermosediminibacterales > Tepidanaerobacteraceae > JBMNGH01. The sequence goes on along the minus strand of JBMNGH010000001.1, from coordinate 24,611 downwards.
TCATCCATTGTTTAACCATCCCGCAAAACAGGTCTTTTTTACTTTCAAAGTATTCATACAGTGTGCCTTTGCCGACACCGGCTTTTTTTGCGATTTCCTCCATCTTCGCTTGGTGAAATCCTTTTTTTGTAAATACCTCATGTGCAGCCAGTATGATCGAATCCCTGCGTTCGGTTTTCCGGTCCCTCGTTAAAAAATGCCTGTCCATTAACAAATCAACTCCTCAAAACCTTTAATGAAGTGCTTTAACAGGCCTAAATATCTTATAAAGAAAAATTAGATACGGGTATATATGCGACATTTTCTAATTTCAGCAGCATCAGGTTATATGAATATATCACCTGGCTTCTCTGAAGCTCTACCTGTCTTAGCCCTTGTTCTGCGGCGGTAACGTCAACACTTCTCAAAAGGCCGGCTTCATAGCTTAATTTTGCAAGTCTGAAGCTCTCTTGCGCAGATTCAAGTGTTTTATCAAGTAGAGGAATATTAGCCTCAGCCTTATCTAAATCAAGTACGGTCTGTCTTATTTCTGCCTCAGCAGAATTGACTGTGTCTTCCGCTTTAACCTTGGCTTCTTCTAGGTCGTATTCCTTTTGTTTGTAATTAAACGTATTCGAAGGGTAAACCTTGCTTGTAAGTTCAAAATCGAGTTGTGCTATATCACACAATCCTACGGCAGAAATTATATCAATTCTGTTTTCCTTTGCCTCTTGAATAAGGTCATCAAGCATTACCTTTTCGTCGAGTGGTTGAAATTCAAATTCATCGGTTAATTCGATTTCCTGTCCCATATCGAACCCTAAGAGCTTTTTTAGGTTTATGTATGCCTTTTCTTTTTCAACTTGTGCCTGTAACAAGGATGTTTCAGCATTTGCCACCTGAACCTCTGCATCCAGGACTTCTGCCTTTGCACATGCCCCCAACTCATACTTTGCTTTACTAATTTTTAGTATTTCCTTTTGCCTGTCGAGTGCGTTCTCCATAATTTGCAAATTGTCTCTTGCTGAAAGTGCAGCATAGTATGCCGCCTCCACGCCAAACCTTATGTTTCTCAATGTCGCATCAATACCTTTTTCAGCCATCTTCACGGCCAAGTCCGCTCTTTTTTTTCCAAGCTCCATTGTATATTTATACTCAAAATCTGATGTGCTAAACGTACCGATTGCAGAATTATCAGGCATTCCGTCAGGCGGTAGAAGATTATTCCCTAACTCATCTAGTAATTCCTTGAGATCCTCTTCCTTTTGTTTTGCCTTCTTATCACTGTATTCAAGCTGTTTTTTGGCAAGCTGAGCCTTTTCAAGTTCAAGCATGGACAGTTTAACCTGTGAATTATTTTGTTCCGATATCTTTAATGCATCCTGAAGGGACAATTTCAATATCTTGTTTTCCGCCTCTTCATTTTTATCTTGAGCTAAGCCAACTGACCCAAATGCTATGACACTTATAGTGACTATAAGTGCATATACCTTTAGGACTGCTCTTTTACGTGACATGTGACCTCCTCCTCCTTCTAATCCTCTTAAATATTTTGCCTAAATCCTCAAACAGTGTATAAATAACCGGTATAACAACGAGTGTCAGGACCGTGGAAAAAACCAAACCGCCTATGACGACAGTTGCCATAGGGGCCCTCAATTCTCCCCCTTCACCTAAGCCAAGTGCCATCGGTAATAGACCCAAAACCGTTGTAAGCGTCGTCATTAGAATAGGCCTTAACCTGAGGGGCCCAGCCTCAATTATCGCTTCTTTTCGGTCAATACCTCTACTTCTCAGTTGATTGACAAAGTCTATGAGAATTATAGCATTGTTGACAACAATACCGGCAAGCATTATCACGCCTATGAACGCCGGCATGCTCAAACTCCTTCCGCTTATAAGCAGCGCTGCGATTACACCTATTATGGCCAGTGGCACGGTAAAAATAATGACAAGGGGTTGCGATAATGATTCAAACTGAGCTGCCATGACCATGTAGACGAGTGCTATTGCGAGTACAAAAGCGAGGGAAAGATCTTCAAATGCATCTGTCATTTGCTCTTGTTCTCCACCAAACTCTATGTTATAGCCTTCCGGAAGATAGATTTCATTAAGTCTTTGTTCTATTTCGCTGTTGACCTGGCCAGCAGGTCTTCCAACAACCGCACCCGATATCGTCACCACACGGGTTTGGTCATCTCTATTAATTGTCGCTGGGCCGATCGCCCTGTTTATTTCAGCCACATCTCCAAGTGTTATAAGTGCTCCTGTCGGAGATGGTATCAACAGGCTTTTTAGTTGTTCGACATTTCCTATCAAGGTCTCATCGGCTTTAATCATCACGTCTATTTCGCTGCCTGCAACTTTGTATTTTGTTGCGATACTCCCTGATACTGCCGAACGTACTGTCTGTGCCACCATCGCACTTGAAAGGCCGTATAATGTGGCCTTGTCCCTGTCCACCTTAATAACCAGTTCAAGAGATCCTTCATCCATTGAATTCTCAACTTCACGGGTTCCTTCAACTGATTTTACTATTTGCATTACCTCATTAGAGATTGACCTGAGAATGTCAAAATCGTCTCCTTTTATGGATACAGATATGGGTTTTAGCATACTCCCGAAATCCATACTGCTATTTTCACTTACCCTTATTTCGGCTCCTGGGATATCTTCTGCAAACTGCCTTATCTCTTCAGCAACAAGTTCTGAACTTCTATTCCGTTCGGAAAGAGGCACTAGATTTGCAACAATGCTTGCAGTGTTTTTTCCTCCTCCCATACTCATCGCGGTTACAGAAGAACCTACACTTGTGAGCACACCGTCTATTTCCGGAATGCCCTTCAACTTTTCCTCAATAATAAATGCAAACCTATCGGTTTCTTCAAGATGTGTCCCTTCAGGTGTTTCTATAGATATGTTTATCGTTCCCGCATCAGAACGGGGCAAAAATTCTAATCCAACAAAAGGTATTAGAACCAAACTCAAAATGAATAAGCCTACAGACGCTATAACGACTATTTTCCTGTGTTCTAGGGACCATTTCAACACATTACTGTAGCGTTTTTCAAGACGGCTATAAAATCTACCAAAAACGTTAAGTGGAGCAGAAAGTATGTTAAACTTCTTTTCACCGCTATCATTACCATTTTGGCTGTCTTTATTGAATTTAACAGCCTTAACGCCGATATCTGATAAAGGCTGGGTTACAAACCTTGACGAAAAAAACGGCACGACGCTCAAAGCTACTATGAGTGAGGATAATAGAGAAAAAGTTACAGTAAGTGCAAGCTCTTTAAAAAACTGCGCTGTTATACCCTGAATGAACACGATAGGTAAAAATACGGCTACAGTTGTTAAGGTTGATGCGGTGACAGCAGCACTGACTTCATTTGTGCCGGATACTGCCGCCAATACTGGATCTTCTCCCTCCTGTCTGTGCCTAAATATGTTTTCAAGCACAACTATGGAATTATCCACAAGCATACCTACACCCAGGGCGAGCCCTCCCAATGACATGATGTTTAGTGTGAGCTTGTTAAAATAAATGAGTATGAAGGTTACTATTATTGATATTGGTATTGACAAGGCAATTACCAAAGTGCTCCTGACATTTCTCAAGAATAAGTAGATGATCAGCATTGCCAGAAGGCCGCCTATCACAGCATCATTGCCAACATTTCCTACCGCTTTTTTTATAAAATCCGCCTGGTCCATGACCGGCTTATAAAATATCTGTGCTGGAATTTCGTCTTCAATAATTGAAAGTTCTTTTTTTATTCTATCTATTACTTGAACAGTATTGTAGTTGCTCTGCTTTTGAATTATCAAGGCAATGCTCGGTTCCTCATTATATCGAGAAACTGTTGAAATATCTTTATGGCCATCCTCAATTCTCGCAATATTTTTAAGCGGCACAATACCTCCTGTTTGAAGGGGAATCCCAAGTTCCTCGATTTCTTTTATATCCTTAAACTCAGCAGTAGTCCTTATGACATACTCCATTCCCCCTTGCTTTACAGAGCCGCCGGGTAAATTCAAGTTTTCCATCATAAGCTTATTCGAAATCTGTGACATGCTCAGACCGTAAAATGCAAGTTTATCAGGATCAACCACTATATTTATCTGCCGTTCTTTTCCCCCTACAGTATCGACTGTTGCAACTCCTTCCAACCTCTTCAATCTGTTTACAATGAAATCATCTGCAATTCTTTTTAGCTGAGTCACATCATTTCCACCATATATTGCCACCTGCATAATAGGCATCATAGACGGATCAAATTTAATGACCATCGGCTGGCCAATATCATCGGGCAGATAAGGCTTTAGCAAGTCCACTTTTTCTCTCATGTCAAGTGAAGCAATATCCATGTTTGTACCCCAATCAAATTCGACGACTACAGTAGAAGAGCCTTCTGTGCTGAATGATTGGATTCTTTTTACATTATTCACAGTAGCAAGAATAGACTCAATCGGTTTGGTCACAATGCTTTCGACTTCTTCTGGAGATGCACCGCTATAATCGGTCATAACAACTGCACCAGGATAAACAAAATTCGGAAAAAGATCTATTCCAAGTCTAGAAAATGAGATAAACCCTAAAACTAAGGCAATTGCTATTATCATTAGCATTGTGACCGGCCTTTTTATCGAGAATTTCGGGAGATTCATTTTGCGTCAACCCCCTCTTCTACTTTAATTTTAACACCGTCCTCCAACATATGCTGTCCGGCGGTAATCACTTTCTTTCCAGCTGGTAAACCTTCTTTAATTACTATCCTTCCCATAGATGAGGGACCAGTTACTACCTGATATGCCTTTGCTACGTCTTCCTCAACACAGTACACTACCTTTGTACCGTTGTAATCAATTACAGCTTCTTCGGACACTGTGATTACTTGAGAATGAAATGCAATTAGCAATTTAACCCTAGCAAACATGCCGGATATCAAAAGCCCGTTTTCGTTAGGCACAACTATCTTCACAGGATACAGTTTAGTCATCGGATCTCTGAACAGGCTTACAGTTGAAATTTTGCCTTTGAATGGAGAAGGAATGGCATCAACTGTTACCTCCGCCTCCTGGCCTACTTTTAATGGTCCTATGTTTTCTTCAGTAACACCGACCTGTACCTCAGCAGTTTTCATATTGCCAACAGTAACAACTGGAACACCGGGGCTTAATAGCTGCCCGACCTGTGCATTAACCAAACCTACAGTCCCGTCAATAGGGGAAGTTACAACAGTATTATCGAGCGCCGTCTGTGCAGCTGAAAGGCCAGCCTCAGCTTGTTTTACATTCGCCTCTGCTGCTTCAATGCTTACAGGCATACTTTTTTCTAGCGTCAGTTCTAACTGTGTTTTAGCAGATTCATACTGTTCTTTTGCGACTTCATACTGGAGTTTGGCCCCTTCAAATTGCTGCTGGGAAATAGCCCCTTGTTCTAACAGGCCTTTCATACGCTCAAAGTTCTCCTCAGCATTTTCATAGTTTGCCTCGGCCTGGTTCAAACTCGACCTAAGCTGTGCAACCTGCTGAGGAAGCTGCCCTTCTTTTAAGCTTTTTAGTTGAGCAAGCGCTGCGTTGTAAGCTGCTTTGGCTTGATTGTACTGAGATAGTACATCTTTTTGTTCAAGCCTTATCAGAGCCTGACCGGTTTTGACCGCGTCCCCTTCTTTTACTAATACTGCTTCAACCTTTCCGCCCATTTTAGCACTAAGGCCAATTTCATTTTCCGCGCTGACCTGTCCGGGAAAGGATTGGTATTCCGGCAGGTCTTCTTCTCGGGAATACTCTACCTCTACCGCTACAGCTTTCTCTTCTGCCTCTTGATCCTGAGGTGTAGTTTCACCACAACCTGAAACAATCAACAAAATAACAAGGAGTAAGATTATGTACTTCATATTGAAGACCTTTGTAATCATGGGATCTGCCTCCTAATGGTTATTATATGCATCCGACCGACCGGTCAGTTCTGATTTTAATTATAAAGTCCCTTCACTAAACAGTCAATATATTCTTTGATTTTTTTTATGTTTGTTTTTATTCGTATGCGTTTGTTGTAAGAACACATACAATTACCCATATAGCTCCCATTAAGAAGCCTGCGATAACATCAGTTGGAAAACTTACACCTGTAAAAACCCTGCTGAAGCCTATCAGAAATAGTATAATCAGCGCTGCCATAATAATAAATGGCTTACTCCCACTTATAACCTTTGAATGAGTTAATAAGAACACGATATATCCGATGACAGCGGTTGAGACGAGCATGGTCCCGCTCGGAAACCCGTACTCAAGAAAAGCTAAGCCCTCTTCGAAAGGTGATATTCTCGGCCGCTGAAAGAGCGGCTTTAAACCCCACTGGATTAAGAAACTTCCGCTCATGCTGATAATCGTCATAAACAAAAACAGCTTTCGCCTTCCAATTTTCCATGCGATAAACAAAATTGCAACAAGTATAATTATTATTAGGTGAGGCTGAAACAAAAAATTGATAACTCTGACTGTATGAAATATAGCCGGCACGTTTAGTGATTTGACTGCCAATAAAACCTTGTTATCGAAAATACGCAGCCATCTAGCCGAAGAATCCAACCCGATTTTAAAAAAGAGAAGCCCAAAAAATATTGCTAGAATAAAACCAGAAACCAAATTTACACCAAATTTGCCAAAACGTTTTATGTATTTCTTCCAATAATTATTTATATTCAAATTGCTTAAATCCATACTTATTTTCTTTTTTTTCATTAAGCAATAGGCTGCCGCTGCAGCAGCAATGAAAATAAAAGAGCCAGGGCCTAATACTTTGTTTATATAGACTAGAGCGTTTTCACCCATCACCATTATTACAGTGCCTTCAATTAGGAATCGGATACTCCTGCTCAACAATGCAGCTATGGTAAAAGTTGTTATCTTCATGCGGAATACGCCTGACGCTATAGTGAAAATCTTGTACGGTATGGGTGTAAACCCCGCTATCGCAACAGCCCAACCGCCGTATCGACCAAACATCTTCTCTATTTGTTTAAACCTTTTACCTCCTGCAAATCTCAATAAAAGCGGTCTGCCTGCCCTGACACCAATAATATACCCGAATATCCCTCCTAATGTTGATGAAGCTGCGGTAATACATGAATAATAAATAGCATTTTTAGGCGAGATCAGTGAAAGTGGAATAAGAACTACGTCAGGAGGAATGGGAAAAAATGATGCCTCAGCAAAGGCAAGTATAAATAGGCCAAAGGCACCGTTTTGCATAAAAAAATCTTTTGTCCACTCAACCAGTTCAATCAAGGCTGACCACATTTATCCTCACCATCTTTTCGGGGCTAACCAATTATATAATAAAAAACCGGGATAGTAAATATCCCGGGAAATAAGGGGGTGACTTTAAATTTTTTTTAAAATCTTAAATGGTCTTAAATATCTTTTTCTTATACTCAGGTACACCCATGATTCTTGCTAGCTCAGTACTTTTAGGATTATTCATGAGCTCTCGAGGATGTCCTTCTTGTATCGGCAAACCGTCGAGCAAGGCCATTGCATGACTTGCCAAAAACAGTACTTCCTCAAAGTTATGGCTTACAAAAAAAGTTGTGACACCAGTGTTGTGTAAAATTTCACTCAGTTCAACTAATAGATCCTCACGCGTAGGTGTATCAAGGTTAGAAAACGGTTCATCTAAAAACAGCACTTCAGGTTCCAGGGCAAAAGCCCTCGCAAGGCTTACCCTCTGAGCCTCTCCTCCTGAAAGGGTACGTGCCCAGTTACTAGAAAGATGGGATACCTTTAACCTGTCCAACCAAAAGTCAGCCTTCTTTTTAGCTGTGATCTTATCTTTTCCGCGCAAATTTAGGCCCACCATTATATTTTGCCTAACTGTAGCATCAAGAAGAAGGGGTTCTTGAAACACAACCGCCATTTTACGGCGTACCGGTATCTTGGCTTTTTTGTCCACCGGTTTGCCCTTGAAATAAATTGTCCCCCTCTGTGGGTTCTGCAACAGTGCCAGTACTCGAAGGAGTGTGCTCTTACCTGAACCATTCGGCCCTATGACAGCAAAGACCCTGCCCTGCTCAAGTTTAACGCGTTTAACCTGAAGAATTGTCCTGTCTCTAGTCTTTATTTGTAAATCATGTCCCTCAATAATATACATTCTTATGCCTCCGCTGCTGGACTAGTGTAAGCCATAAGGTTGCGGCATATGCCAGGACTAGAAGAATAAAGCTTAATGCCAATGCAATATCAAAATGTCCTTTGCTCGTTTCCAAAACTATTGCGGTCGTCAGCACACGAGTGTAACCATCAATATTGCCGCCAACCATCATAGCCGCCCCGACCTCGGAAATAATCCCGCCAAAGCCGGCCATCACTGCTGCTAAGAGAGAGTATCGCGCCTCTCTGACCATAATAAACATCATCTGCAGCGGCGTCGCTCCAAGCGCCATTATTTGCCACCTCATCTTTTGGTCTATTTGCTGCAACGCAGCGGTTGAAAGAGCCAAAATTAAAGGTGCCGAAATCACTACCTGAGCGATTACTATAGCAGTCGGTGTGTACATTATCCTGAGTTGCCCCAACGGACCGCTTCTCCAGAGCATAAGACTTACCCATAGCCCGACAACCGTTGGGGGAAGACCCATACCCAGGTTTGCTAAGCTGACTATAAACCTTCTCCCCGGGAACTCTCTCATGGCTAGCAAAAGTGACAGTGGAACTGCTATCACCAGGCTTAGCAGCGTGGCAGTCCCTGTTATCTTTAAAGTAAACAGTGTAATCTGTACTACTTCTTTATCTAATGTGAAAAGCAGGATAAAACCTTTTTTTAAACCTTCTACTACTGTATCCAACTGAATAATCCCTCAAAATTCAACTTTTAGTTTCCCAAATTCGCCTCATCTTTTCCAGCATCAGGTGTAAACAATGGTTCTCCAAATTTGTCTTTTCCAAAATCTTTAATAATACGCTGTGTTTCATCATCAACCATAAAATCTACAAAAGCCTTTGCTCCCTCTGCATTGATCATACGTGCCACATCCGGATTATTTTGCTCAACATACTCAGGATTTGTCTGCATAACATGATAGATATTAAGCAGGGAAATATCACCTTCATTTAATACCTCAAGCTGGAGTGTTTCTTTTTTTGCAAGATACGTGCCCCTATCTGTGAGTGTATACCCTGATTTCTCTGAAGCGATATCAAGAGTAGCTCCCATACCTTGGCCTGTAGATTGATACCATTTGCCCTCCGGATTTTCAATTCCGGCTTCTTTCCACAGCTGCAATTCCTTTTTATGTGTTCCTGAGTCGTCCCCTCTTGATACAAATAAGGCTTCCTTTTCTGCTATGGCCTTTAAGGCTTCTGACGGGTTCTTTGATTGTCTTATTCCTGCTGGGTCATCTTTAGGACCTACAATTACAAAATCGTTATGCATTACTAGCTGTCGGTTTATTGCAGCTCCTTTTTCTACAAGCTCCATTTCAGCCGCCGGTGCATGGACAAGCATAACATCGGCATCACCCTTTTCTCCCATAGCGAGTGCTTGGCCGGTACCGACAGCTATGGGCTTTACCTTGTAACCTGTTTGTTCCTCAAATATGGGTATAAGTACATCTAACAGACCTGTATCCTGTGTGCTTGTAGTTGTTGACAATATCAGTTCAGTGTTTTCAGGAGAGATATTTTCCTTATCATTTCCACCTTCCTCCTCCGGTTTTTGAGCCTGACCGCAGCCTGTAAGGATTAGAGCAGTAAATATTACAATGACTAACAAAATAATACTGCATCTTTTTCTTAATAAATACATATAGACTCCTCCTTTTTGCAGAATTTTCGTTATGTTGAGCCAGGCATAATGACGGCAACAATAAATAGGTCCTAATTTCTGCCTATTGTATCTTATACTTACTTAATTATTCTACACACTTTTGATTTTTCCTGCAATGCCTTTTTCTAAATTATTAGTGTCAAATGGTAACAATATTAATGCTACTGGCTGACTTCTTGATTCTTTCCAAAAACCTGTATTTTTCTCATATTAAATTTTACCCAGACAATGTCACCGACTTTGAGGCATTCTGTTCTGAGCAATTCCTTTGGAATCTCCGCACGCAAGACATTATCGCCAAGCTTTATTAGAGAATTTGCCAGGAGACCTTGTTCATATATTTTTACTATTTGCCCTTGATAGCGATTGATACTGGGACCTGGAGGAGAAAACCTGAAAACAGATATATCGTTTGGCAGAATTGAAATCTTATCTATAAATTCTCCTTCCCAAGGTACAAGCAAGGTCAATCCATTACACTTTGCCTTTGCTAGGCCGGGTGTAATCATTTCATATTCTTCACAATCCAGCAGATTCGGAAAAGGAATAAAATTACGGATTTCTGGGACAGGCTGGGAAAACACCTTCCTTGTTTCACCCACCTGCATTATTCTACCGTCCACTATGACAGCAATTTTATCGGCCATTTCCCTGGCTTCATTGAAGTTGTGGGTAACGTAAATGGTAGTGAAGCCAAGCCTTTTTTGCAAATCTTTAAATTCCATTCTGAGGTATTTTGCCAAACTATAATCCACGCTTGAAAGTGGCTCATCCATAAGCATAATCTTGGGCTTCAGCACCAATGCTCGCGCTAAAGCCGCCCTTTGTTTCTCTCCTCCACTTAAAGAGTTTGGAAATCTATCCTTAAGATTATATATCTTTAAATAGTCAAGTATTTCTAAAACCCTCTGCTCGATTTGACATCGGCTAACTCCCCTTGCCTTCAAGCCAAATGCGGTGTTGTCGAAAATGGTCATATGTGGAAATAGATATAAGTCTTGAAATACGTAACCGACTTTTCTTTGTTCCGGACTTAGTTTGTCCACGTTTTTTCCGCTTATGTAAACACTACCCGTATATGATATCAGACCTGCAACAGCATTTAATATAGTGCTTTTACCTGCACCACTCGGTCCTAAAACAACCATGAATTCCCCTTCTGCTACCTCTAAATTTACTTTTCTTAGACAATAAGATGTCGAAACATTATGTAAGGTAATAGATGCCACAATTAATCACCGCCCGGTAAGATCATGTACCTAATTTTTCCCCTTGCTATATCGCAGGGTAGATCTATGGTTTATGGTCCTTACAGCAAACAACACTCCAAAGGAGACGACAACAAGGATAACCGAAAGCACATCGGCTTCCATGCGTTTGCCTGACATAGCGTTTTTATATATCGCTATTGTCATTGTTTCATTTAATCCTGAAACCAGCATGGTGGCACCAAATTCACCCATGGCTCGTGCAAAGGCAAGCACCATGCCTGTATAAATACCTGTCTTTGAAAGTGAGAGTATTATATGCTTAAACGTGTACCACTCTGTTGCCCCAAGCACTTTAGCCGCCTTTTGATAATTAGAGTCTATATCTTCAAAAGAGGACCTGATTGAATTTATTACAAAAGGCAAGATGACAAAAATCTGAGCTATTATGATCGCATATACACTAAACATTAAATTGAACCCAATACGTGTCAAATATCTCCCGACAAGGCCGTACCTACCGAATGCAGTTAACATCATATATCCCGCAACAGAAGGTGGAAGCACCATGGGTAAAGTTACTATTGTGCTAAATACTTTAACAAGCGGAATTTTTTTAAAATGCAGCACATATGAAACCCCAATGCCAAGGATTAGTGCAATCAAGGTCGATATAGTCGATGTAAAAACACTTAACAAAAGAGGAGAAAAAACCTCCCTTGACATCAGAGCTCTAAAAAACGGTACCGGCCTTATTTTGACTAATATGGCAATAAATGGGGTTATTATTAAACCAGCAGCAATAATACAAATAACTGCAAGAATAACTTTGAACACTTTTTGCATATTTATATACCCCCGGATTTACTTAGGAACAACAATCACCATTTTATTATGTGTAAAAGTAATGAAATCCTCTATAAATCCGTTTTCTTTTAAAGCCTCCATATGTTCAAGGCTTGCCGAGGCAAATACGTCAGCTCCTGCTTCACCGCCTACCGCACCATTTTCAATAAGTTGTCTCAAAGATCCTGAGGATGCGAATTTATATTTTACCTCTGCACCTGTGGTTGCTTTGAAATTTTCGGCTATTTCCTCAAACGCATCTGTCATGGACGCCGCTGCATAGACAACGAGAGACTTTCCGTCAAAACGTTTTGGATTAAAATCAATTCTATTACCTACGGGTGTAAACCAGAAGTCTTCAAGTACCGCCATTCCGTCTTTAGACATAACATAATCCACGAAAGACTTTGCAAGTTCTGCATCATTGCTTTCATTCAGGATCCCTATCGGGTAAATTGCTGTAACCTGAATGTTTTCAGGAATTTCTATTATTTCTACGTTTTCCTTCACAGTGAAGGCATCTGTTAGATAAACAAACCCGGCATCGACTTCCTTTGACGTAACCTTATCAAGCACCGCTCTTACGTTTGGCTCTTCTGTTACAATATTGTTCTCGATTGCTGTTTTCAAGCTTTCATTCTCATCCGTGAGATTGTCCAAAATCCTCATCGCATAACTGCCTGCAGGTACCGAATTTGGCTCTCCTATTGCAATCCTCACACCTCCATTACCTAGATCCTCAAAATCTTCAACAGCCTGTATCGATGAGTCGCCTCCACATCCTGCAATTAAAATAATAAATACAATAGCAACAACAAAAGGTTTAAGTAGAATTTTATGTACCATAATTAAACCTCCCCAATTTTAATAAGAACCCCACCCGACACGCAATCAAAGAATTGCTGTCGGGTCCCGGGAACCTTGCGCTTCGCTAAAGAACCCCACCCGGCGACGCAATCAAAGAATTGCTGCCGGGTCCCGGGAACCATGTTGTTTCACAATAAGTCGTTATTCTTTGGTAAGGATAACGACTTATTAAGAATATAACATATAAACCAGCGTTTGGCAATATGAAAAAACGGGAAATAAACATCACCACTTGCATTAACTTGCATTAGATAATATAAGGAGAAAAGAATAACTAAAAAATATTTTTTTCTCCTATTGACAAATCGGAAAAGGGACATTAGAATAAGATTCAATATAAGATTATATATTAGGCTATGACAGGGGAAAGTAAACTGGTACTCCGATTTTTAGAGAGCCGGAATAGGTGAAAGCCGGTATGAAGAGGCCTTTTGAAGTTCCCCCTGGAGCTGTACGCTGAATGCCTTAAGGTTAGTAGGTGTGCCGGAGCTTCCGCCGATACAAGGAAGCGGGTATAAAGGTGGAATGAGCACCTCGTACCTTGTTGAGGTGGGTTTAGTAAAAACTAGACCAATTAGGGTGGTACCGCGAGCCTCTCGTCCCTTCATAGGGATGAGAGGCTTTTTTGTTGAATAAATAAAAAATTACGGGGGTGATGAAAACCTATATGTAATGAAAAATGGTTGAAATACCAGCGGCAACTGATATTTCAACCGAAAAACAATCCGACAACTATAGTTTACTACAAATTATTTTTGTGTAAAGTCTTACCTTGATAATTAGGGAGGTTTTAGAGGTGAAAAAAATCCTATGGATAATAATAGTTGGCATTTTAATCCTTTCAGGATGCAGTTCAAATGGTCCTATAGATTCAAATGAAGATACGTTGGTACAGGAAACCGATTCTAAGCTAAATATAGGTATCGTGCAGATAATCGAGCATCCATCTTTGGATTCCGCACGTAAAGGATTTCTTGATGCTCTAGCTTCAAACGGATATAAAGAAGGGGAAAACCTGAACATAACTTATGAAAACGCCCAAGGTGATATGCCCACATTGAACAATATCGCAAAAAGTCTTGTAGGTGACGACAATGACCTGATTTTGGCTATTGCGACACCGTCAGCCCAAGCCGTAGCAAATACAAGCAAAGATACTTCGATCCCAGTCTTGTTTACAGCAGTTACAGACCCTGTTGCCGCGGGTCTTGTCAAAAGCATGGATAAACCGGATACTAATCTAACGGGCACCACGGATATGGCACCTGTAGCAGAACAAGTAAAGCTGATTCAAGATATCAAACCTTCAGCAAAAAACGTCGGGGTCATATATAACACAGGTGAAGTAAATTCAGTTGTTCAGGTAGATTTAGCCAAAGAGGCGGCTCAGACAACTGGGCCTTAACATCGTCGAAGCAGTGGCCACAAACACAAACGAGGTGTCCCAAGCGGCGAAGTCCCTTGTAGGCAAAGTTGATGCCATATATGTGCCGACCGATAATGTTGTTGTCGCTGCCCTGGAGGCAGTTATCCAGGTGGCTGAAGAAAATAAGATTTTGGTAGTAGCCGGAGAAAAAGACAGTGTTGAGAGGGGCGCTGTAGCAACTATAGGTATTGATTACTATAAATTAGGGCAGCAAACAGGAGAAATGGCACTGAAAATAATATCAGGAGAAGCTAAACCTCAGCATATGCCGGTTGAATCACAGCATCAAACAGATATAATAATAAATTTAAAGGCTGCCAAAGCCATGGGTATTGAGATGCCTGAAAACTTATTGCACAAGGCTGCAGAAATAATTGAATAATGTAATAGGCTCTTTAGGTTCTAAACCAAAGACCCGCTTTTGTATACAAAAGCGGGTCTTTGGTTTAGAAACCTACACTATAGTATTTACAGGAGGGCAGTTCGGCAATTTGAATGCGCCTGAAAACACCAAAATCTTAGGTTTATCGACAACTGTATCAATCGGAACTCTAAAAATGCGACCTACCACAAATAGTAATGAAACTGCGTCACACGGATCTGGCCTATGTTGGATTTCACTGTCGTCCATAGTCAATTCGCCTTGAGGTTTTAAGAATTTCCCTTTTAGTTGCCTCTCAATTGCCGCTGCTGCCGCTTCTGCCTGAGCTCGATTCCCTCTGTAACAAATTATATTGTCTACGCAAACAGTAGTATCACAGCACAGAGCTACCTTTTTGTCGTCGGACCGCTTGTGAACAAGGTTTACGCCACAGCGGCCTTTGAAAGCCAGTGCACTGATGCTAACTGGAATGCATCCAACAACTCGAACAGCAAAAACAGTGAGAGTTAAATCTGGGCAACCGGGAGGAGGTGCTACACTTATGCTTGTTTCTTCTACACAGACCCTCAAATTCGTTGGATCATATGCAACTCTAAAATCTTTAACACGATCCAACCTTAACCCCTCAGGGATAGGCCTTATGCAATTAAATCTGGCAATCCTGCTGCACGGAGGTGGTGTAGATTCATTTCCATCGCTTTCATCACATTCACACTCACGGATTTCTACTTCTTTAAATGAAGTAGAGCTCTCATCATACTCTCCCATCTCTTGAACATCTGAGAGTTCTTCCTCTTCTGTTGCAAACTCTGACTCAGTATCAGGAATAGGTTCCTCCTTCTCATTGAGCATTTCTGCCAGTTTTTCACCAGCCTTTTCCAGGTCTTTCATGACTTTATCTAAATGTGCCATAATAACACTCCTTTCTCTTAATTGTTGTTTTCTAGTAACATTATATGTTTACTTTGGATTTTTGCCACTAGTTCCTTATACAATAGGCAAAAAATATATAAGAACCCCACCCGGCAACGCAATCAAAGATAAAAAAATTTCCTACAGGATATAAAAATAACCTGTAGAATTTATCTGAATCCAAGGGCAATACAAGCGCTATTCTTTAGCCAACAACATTTTATCGTTTTCAGATATAACATAAGAATTTTGGGGAAACAAATATTTTACTTGAATTAATAAAACCACTTGGTAGGCAATAGGAACGTCCATGGTGCTGTGACAATAGCAATGGTAAGCGCAATCTTAAATCTCAATATATTTTCTTGAATATGGTTTTTAAATACAAATTTATAGTTAAACAAAAAAATCAATGCGGCCGATAACAATATAGAGCCCGTAATTATTACAACTGCCAGGGGATTGCTAAATGGGTCATAACATATTGCAGAAATCAATTCATAAGACAATCCGAACGTATCTCCGCAAATCCCAAGCACAAACAATATTGTAGCACCTATAATATCCGCTAAAAACGCCGCCTGGGTCATACCCAACATTGTCCTCTACCAACTCGCCGGGAATCATTTTCGACTTTTGATGAAATGTGGCTTTAAATTTTTAATTGTCAATTTTGACATTTCCCGCTACTACAATCAGAATTAGCAAATCGTCCACCAAGAATGACAGTGTTTTTGCGCGATTTGTTTAACTTCAGATCCATTTGATTCGTAGTATATGTCAATCCATTAACAGGAAAAGTCGCAGATTGTGGACAGCCTCTACTAAAGACGGCATGGACAACATAAGAAACAGTATCCTTTCAATTTTGGGTAAATCGAAAGGATACTGTCTTAATTCTACTTTAATCAAATTTTCTATCATACAGCAATGCTGCAATCAGTACTACAAATATCGATCCTGCATTATGAACCAACGCACCTGTTATAGGGGTTAACCATCCCATAAATGACATTAAAATTGCCACGAAATTGATAAATAGGGACAGGGAGATACTGAATTTTATGGTTCGGACTGTCCCATTAGAAAGTCGTTTCAGATACGGAATTTTAGAAATATCATCGCTCATTAGGGCAATATCAGCGGCATCCACAGCAATATCGCTACCCATGGCTCCCATTGCTACACCTACAGATGCCGTCTTGAGAGCAGGAGCATCATTCACACCGTCTCCAATCATACAGACAGATTTACCCTGCTGTTGCAATTGAACAATATTCTGCACCTTCTCCTCAGGTAGTAATTCTGCCCGCACAGAGGTAATGCCCACTTGCTTTGCAAAATAATCAGCCGTTCTGCGGTTGTCACCAGTGAGAAGTACAATCTGTGTATCCATTTCATTCAGCTCAGCGACCATCTCTTTCGCTGTAGAGCGTAGTACATCGGAGAGACCAATCACACCCACGCAAAGCCCGTCTGCAGCTACCAGAATCGAAGCTTTACCTTGATTGCGCAAAGTATCCAGGGTATCACTAACCTTTTTTGGGATGTCAATTCCATTTTCTATTAAATATTTCTCGCTACCGCAGAACAGATTACGACCAGAGACATTGGCATAAATTCCTTTGCCAGCCTCCATGCGAAACCCTTCAGCATCTATCAGAGTAATACCTTTATCCTTAGCGTGTGCGACTATTGCCTTTCCTAAAGGGTGTTCACTGCGGGCCTCTGCTGAAGCGACCAAAGTGAGAAGTGTATTCTCTTCCATATCTGGTTTGGAAGATATAGTGTCACTGACTTCCAGCTTTCCGAATGTAAGAGTACCGGTCTTATCGAAAGCTATTGTATCTACCTTGCCCATATTCTCCAGTGCTTCACCGGATTTGATGACGATCCCGTGTTTGGTGGCCTGACCGATAGCGGCCATAATGGCAGTGGGCGTAGCCAGAACTAAAGCACAAGGGCAAAACACAACCAATACTGTAACACCACGAACGATGTCCTGAGTAACGAAATACGTAACAACGGCAATTAACAAAGCTACTGGTACAAGCCAAGTTGCCCATTTATCTGCGATACGCTGAATTGGGGCTTGTCTATTTTCTGCATCTTGAACCATTCGAATAAGCTTTTGTAAAGAGCTATCCTCACCAATATGAGTTGCCTCCATATCAATTGCACCAAAACGGTTGATAGTCCCACAGAAAACACTGTCACCGACTTCCTTGTCCACGGGCAGTGACTCGCCAGTCATAATCGATTGGTCGACTGATGTATTTCCACTTATTATTTTTCCATCAACAGGAATTATTTCTCCAGGAAGAACTCTCAGAATAAAACCCACTTTGATTTCTTTTGCGTTTATCATTTCTTCTTTTCCATTATCAATCTGACGCCCTTGTTGCGGAGCAAGACTGATAAGTTCCTTTAGGCCCCTTTTGGATCGTTCGGCGGTTTTTTCCTCCAGAATCGCACCAATTGCCATAATAAATGCAACTTCACCAGCAGCAAAGACGTCACCGATGGCAACGGCTGCAATCATGGCTATGGAAATTAAGAGTGCCGAAGATATCTTGCTCATACCCTTGTTATTGATAATTCTCCATATCGCCAGATATAGAAGTGGAATTCCTGAGATAATAACCGAAGCCCAAGCTGGGTCAACAGGAACTTCTATTTTCATCAATATAAGAATCAGGCTTGCGATCAAAAACACGCCACCCACAATTGTCATAGGGACTCCGGCTAAAACATCGTTTAATCTTTTCATTATATAAAACCCCTCGTTGCATTGTCTTTTAAACAATGGTACAATTTATATGTTATTGAACATGGTGTTCGTTATAATTATATGATTCTTTAATGTGATATTCAATAATCAAAACAGTCAGTATGTAAGTTACTGAACATTTTGAGTTAATTTGTACGGGAGGAATTATGATGGATAGAAGGCAACAGAAAACAAGAGATGCTATCTTCAAGGCATTCAGCAATCTGATTGAACATAAGAGGTATGGAAATATAACCGTACAGGAGATCATCGATGAAGCAAATATTGGGCGGAGCACTTTTTATGCTCATTTTGAAACAAAAGACGACCTACTGAAAGCCCTGTGCACTGATATCTTCAACCATGTATTTGCGGATGAACTTATGTCGGAAAAGACCCATGACTTTTCGGGCGGAAACAACGGTCTCGAAGCGAAGCTCACACATATCCTCCATCATTTGAAGGACAGTGAAACGAATATCGTGGGTATTTTATCATCCGAAAGCGGCGAACTATTTATGAGATATTTTAAAGATTACCTTACAGTGATATTCTCAAAATATCTTAATGAAATAAAAATGAACGCCCCTGCTGATTTCGTTTTAAATCATCTCGTAGGCAGCTTTGCAGAAACAGTAAAATGGTGGATTGATAATAAAATGATATATACACCGGAAGATACAGCCAAGTATTATATAGAGGTTAGCTGTGCCAATAGAATTACAGATAAATAGGCTCGAAAATAAACCGCATCCATTAATCTATAGATTTTTTTAGATACGGTTTTTTATGTTTAATAACTATTCGGCACTCATATTTACCTTATATTCATAAATCTATTTCAACATCAGATTTGATCAGCTTATCATCAAAAACTTTTACTTTTTCAATAAGCCTTACTAATTGATCATCACATTCCTGCAATTCATTCGTCTGCTTGTTAAGGAAATCAGTCATTTCTTCAATACCAGCCTTTTGCCTTGGCGCTCCATATTTTTAGTACCTACCATTTTTAAGATAAACAATCTTCTATTATCAAAGAGCCACCATCAAAAATCCCTATGTCATCTATAAAAACCCCTAAAAAATCGGGCCAAAAAATGCACATTTTTAGCCCGATTTTTGCCCTATTTTCGCTTCAAAACCACTACATATAGTGGTTGACCTGCCTTATTTGCCCTTCAAACCACTATTTGTCATCATTATTATACACTCAACGTGGAACGAGCCAATTGGATTGATGTCTTTGGTTGTTTTTTTAACCTTGCGTTCTCGGGAATATGTCAACGGGTTTTTGCTCATTTTCGAGAACTTTTACGTTCATGGAAACATATCAAATTCCAAAGATATCCTTCCTAAGCAATTTGTAAGTTTTTGTTTCTTGTGTTATTAACGGAGCCATTGTATCACGCAAAAAAGATACTGTATCATTTCCGCATTTTATTAGCCCAAGAGCTTTCTTTGTCTCAGTAAAAAATAAACCAGCCGCAGACTTTAAGTCATCTATAGGATTCCCTCTCTCTATGGACTTTTTTAATGCCTCAGCTTTGATTGCTTTAATTTCGTCTGTTTTTTCTGATTTATTACAAACCATACATAACTTTTCAATAATCTCATCTTCAAGTAAGTAAGACTCTAGTGTACGCAAAGATAATACCGTTATGCCTTGCATTTTGAGCTCTTCGATTTCTTCCAGGCTTCTATCATCTCTATCTATTAGCTTTATTATTATGTGATAAGGGTTCACTTTTTTTATTACTTCGAATAACAGTTTCTCTTCTGTCTCGATATCTTTACAAGATCCAACAGAACAAAATACTGCGTTAGGAAATTCCATTGAAAAGATTTTTGTGTAACACTTCTCATCAAAATTTTTATTTTTTGTTCCCCCCGAATTACCCTCACAAAAAATAATGTATTTATCTGTTTGCTTTCTAATACTGGTAGTGCTCGGAGTGTTATCAATCTGATGTTCTTGAACCCTGTAAGTGATTTGATTATCGCCTTCTGCCATCTTTATAGCTTCAAGACATAATATATTTATCATAACAGCAGGTCCACCTTGAATGTACCAACATCCAACTTCATTCTGCTGACTTAATAGCCATTCTTTGGCTTTCTCAATATATCGTTGATATCCCACTGGCTTAAGCACAGCCAATGCAGTCATTGCTAAGCAGGTAGATAAAATGTCTCCTTTCGTATCTTGAGAAATGAGTGGCCACGCGCCAGATATTAATTGAGTTTGAAACAGCAACAATAAAGCTTGATCCAAAACATCCTTATTTATATTAGTTGGGTTAATGCGTTGCCAAGCAAAAGCAATTATGCTGGCTGTTGGAATATAATCAACAAAAGTAACTTTTTTTTGAGTTTTATCTGGATCTTCCCAATATCTTTTCCAGGGCTTAGAAGTATCAACTTTTCCTATACATATTCCATAAAGTAGAGCTTCTAAACCAAATTTTGATGTTTTTCTTAATAAAAGATCCGACCTACAGAAATAGAATAATGGATAAAGTGAATATATTGGATCAACTCCGCCTTGATACAATGTGGATACTTCAAGAGCATAAGCGTTGACCCAAGGGCTGAATTCTTCCAATTGAAGCCATTCAACTGCTCTGAAAAAAGTCGCTGTGATAAAATCCTCTTCCTCATCTCTGGCACTTAAGAAATTTGGAAAGTAATTTGATTCAGTAAATAAATCAGTAATCTCTGACAATGACAATTCTTTCTTTTTAGCTTTTTTGATTATATCTTTTCTATTTTTATTAAGCAAAAAGTCTCTTTCAACATCAGTGCATATCCAATGTCTCCAGTTTTCACTTATATCTGTCGGAGAAGTAATTGTTTCTCCTTGACTTCTAAAATAAATAAGGGCCTCCAAATCAGCATTTGCACCTGCTTCTAGTGCTGAAGGGTACAACCAGGCTTCTGTTTTTTCTATGCCTGGTTGTACTGATATAAAGGCTTCTTGAAATCGATCTCTTACAATAATTAATTCAGGAAAAAAAACTTCAAATTTGACATCGCCCCACCGTATAGATTTATTATTTGTTTTGGGAATTTTTGGTATCCTGCTTCGAGCTGCATCAAAATCTATAAACTCATTCAACTCAGGAATTTTAGTCTGGATATCATCAATTGCTTCTATCGACGGAATACCCATCCACCACCAGATAATCTCGCTTGTAAATTGCCATATTTTCGAAATTATTCTTGGTGTTGATGATGCAATAAAATTATTCATTCTGTCTATATTTAGTATATTATTATTCATTATATTGCTCATTCACTTCCTTTCAAATCAATTAACGATATTGCGCTTTATTAAATAAGTTCCTAATCAAAATCACTTAATAAATTGTGAGAGCCTTCAAGGGTCTTTGTCGCTTTAAAATATATGTTATGCATATCAGCATAATCTACTTTTTCTTCTCCCTCTCCCCGGTATGGCACATGAATAAAATGTCTGGATAAATCTTGGAGAATTCTGTTTGCATCAATTATCTTCAATATATTCCGTTCTTCAAGTCCCTCAATACACAGTGTTTTTGCTGTATCGATATCATCCAATAGGGGCGGATATTCTATGTATATTTCAATTCCCGCAAGAACATCCGCAACGCCAAATAAGTTGTTTTTATCATATGCATCCCATCTTGGATGGTCTTTATCAACTAAATCAAGATACCGATTGTCCGTTACAATTCCCGAAAGCTGTGTTGCACTAGACTCAATTGCAAAAATAAAGTTGTGAACCTTGTCTTGAGGTATTTCACCATATATTTCTTTCCTTAAATCGTATATTTCTTTTGGTGACATTGTAGGTTTCAATTGATATGGATCAATACTTTTCACTAATTGAATAATCTCTTCTTTTGAAAGTAAATATTTGTTTTCAAGATTATCTCCAGCATTTTCTTCATCAGATATATTAAAAACATCATCCTTCGACTTGCTGTCTTGCACATCTTTAATATTCTGTAACATATTTACATTTGCAGCGTATATTTTGTATATTTCAACACTCGCAGACCTGTTACTTTTATACACCCCAGCATACGGCTCTTCAATATAGTAACTGCCGCCTTCCGAATACAAACACAGCCTTCTCATCTCCTCTTCAAGAATAAGTCTTATTATGAGGTAATTCTTCTGCGTTGGAGTATCGTTTACTGATTTACGCAGTGTCTTTTTCGCCCCGGATAAAGCTGACAAAACCATTTCTACATCGGTGTTGTCTGTCAAGGTTACAGGCCCTACGCTCACACCCTCATTGAACTGTTCCATTTCCACGGACAAAACGGAATCCTCGTCTGGAAGCTTAAGGAACTGCGTCGGATTTGTCAGCAGGAATACCACCCCAACAGCCACTACAAGCACCGCTGTGCATACAAGCCAAAACGCCGGCTTTTTATAGTGAAGCACATTTTTAATCCGGCCTTTCGTTGTGCTTTCGCCGAAGGCTAGCGGGCTTCCAGCTACAATGGGACGTTTTATCGCCAGCCGCATCAGGGTCTCGCCATACCGGGCCTTTCCCTCGTGATCAAGCTCGCACACCACTCGTTCATCACAGCTCATCTCCATATCGCGGCTCATCAGGCAGAAGGCCAACCACATAAGTGGATTGAACCAGTGGACGGACAGGGCAAAAAACGCTATAGGCTTGATGATATGATCCTTTCGAAGAATATGAGTCCGTTCATGGAGCAAAACATATTCACGTTCCGTTTCATTGATTCCAACAGGCAAGTAGATCTTCGGCTTAAAGAAACCGCACACAAAAGGAGAGGATATCTCTTCGGTTTCAAAAACATTGCCGTTCAGCAGAGTAGCCGTTGAAACCCTTCTCTTGAGCCGTAGGTAGGAAACAACGCTGTATATCAACATAACAGCCATACCGGCAAGCCAAACCCAGGCGCCGATAGATAAGAATACCTGCATTGGATTGACGCTTGTTGTCTCCGCAGCCTGAGTAACCACCGGACTAACCGTTTTACCAAAATAGCCAGCATCGGAGCTTATCTGCGGTACAACCGTAAGCCCATTGCCCTTTGAAATGTATTCAATTCCTCCGCTATCTGCAACAGGCGCATTAAAAAAATTAAAAAGAGAGAAGGCTGATGAAAATGAAACTGGGCAGACAAGCCGAAATAAAAGAACGCTCCAGAGCATATAGGATATCCGCTTTGGCGCGCGTTTCAACAGCAGGCGCAGGATGAGTACAGCAATTAGCACATAGGTAGCCGTAATGCTCATATTGAGTATTTTCAAAAACACTTCTACCATTACTTTCGCCTCCTGTACTCATCAATAATTTGCTTGATCTGTTCTGCCTCGTTATCACTGATTTTTTCCTCTCCCAGAAAGGCTGCAATAAACTTCGGCAGCGAGCCGTCAAAGACCCGGCTGACAATCTGGCGGCTTTCAACTGCCTGAATGTGCTCGCGCTTAATTTTTGAAGTGACAATTGTGCTCTCATTCTGCAAAACGCCCTTGTCGCAGAGCCGCTTTAATACGGTGTAGGTTGTAGTTCGTTTCCAGCCGAGCTGCGCTTCCGCCAATTTGCACAACTCAGGCGAAGCGATAGGCTCCGAATCCCATACAATCGAAAGCAAACGATAATCCGCATTGCTGAGCTTCAGTTCTTTCTCCATTAACCATACCTCCAGTCTAATATATTAGACTAAATTTAGTCTAATATGTTAGACTGACTTTGTCAAGGGGATTCCACAGATTAATTTAACAGCTTCATACGCAGTTATATCTCTTAGCTGTTCCAAATTCATTTTTCCTAATCTTGTACTACCTTCTTGCATTCAGAACTGATAATGCATCCATTACAATTCGGATTGCTCGGTCTGCACCAGGTTCGCCCAATCTCCCAGCATGAGAAATCTATAATCCCAGGAAACTCAGGATTTAACTCTCTCGCCTTATAGATGATTGAATCTAAATCAGCGTTACTGTCAACCAGACCTGTCCGTCGCATTACCCTTAATATATGTACGTCCGGAGATATGTCAATTGAGTAATAATCCGAAAATGAGATATTAAATTGCCTAGCAAGAATATTGGCCGCCATTGTAGCAATTTTTTTGCCGCTTCCTTTAAACTGCAAGAATTCATAAACTACTTTCGCGCTGCTGGGATTGTTGCTCCATATTCGTGAAGCATCTCCATTATATTTTACTTTGATATCATGAACAGCGGAATAAAAAACCTCCGCCATTGTGTCGTTAAATCTATGCAAAACATTTTTACTAAAAATATTCTTGTACTCCTCCAGTGATACGCTGGCTAAATCATCCACCTTAAAGCTTCCTATAATCTCTTTTATTCTAAAAGGAATCGACCATGCCCGTTCTGCCTTTACCTGCCGA